>PAZH01000078.1 GCA_002716125.1 Rhodospirillaceae bacterium | reverse complement strand
TTTATCGAGCTTTTCGTACTCGCCGTCGTAGTTCCGAACCGCCGTCGCCGTAAACGCGATATTGCGCTGCGGTTCGCCGATGAACCAACGCACGGCGGTGAAAGCGCCCCCGTCCTTGACGGCCGGGATCGCTTTCTCGTTCAAGACCGCGCCGTCGGCGAGGCCGTCGACGCCATCGGGAAAGTGTTCGCGGATCCGGTCCGCTACGTCGTCGCCCCGGGCCACGACGATATCGGCACCGAGTGATTCGACGAGGGCGCGATCCTTCTCAGCTGCGTCGGCGATGACCGTCAGGCCCTCCGCCTTCGCAAGCTGTATGACATATCCGCCATACGCGCCCGCCGCGCCCGTGACGGCGAGAACCTGTCCCGGTTTCAGGTCCAAGAGATCGAGGGACTGCCGTGCCGTCAGGCCGTTCATCGGCAAGGTACAAGCTGCGACATGCGTGGTCCCGGCCGGCGCAGGGACGACCGCGCGCGCTTCCAGGACGATTTGCTCGCGATATGCGCCGTGTTGTGCTTGCGGGCAGACCATGGCCATCACCCGGTCGCCGACCTTCACGCCGGTCGCCACATCTTCGCTGACCTCGTCGACAATCCCTGCCGCGTCCATACCGGGAATATAAGGCGGGGGGTCAGCTTTCTGCTGCTCGGCACGCGATCCGTTGCGGGCCATTGTATCCGTCGGGTTCACCGCGGCGGCAAAGATCTTAATCCGAACCTGCCCCGGCCCCGCATGCGTCTCCGGCACATCCACGACGTCGAGGACCTCCGGTCCGCCATGTGTCATCAATCCGACTGCGCGCATAATCCATCCCTTTCTCAATCGTCGTTGGGCGCCCATATCGTAAACTGACGCGAACCAATCGAAGGGCAATATCGTGAGCGCAGCGCAAAACAAAAAGATCGTCGAAGACGCCGTCGCCGAATGGCGCACCGGCAATCCGGAAGCCTTTTACGAAATTCTCGACGAGAACGTGAACTGGACCGTCATCGGATCGACGGCGGTCTCCGGCACCTATACCAGCCGGCAAGCGTTTATCGACGGCGCGGTGCGAAAAATCGGCAAACGGGTCGACGGCATGGTGATGCCCGAGATCGTCGATATCCTAACCGAGGGCGATAAGCTCGTCTTTCGCTGGGATGGCAGCGGTAAAATGGCGGACGGCACGCCTTACCACAACCGCTACAGCTGGGCGATGACGTTCAAGGACGGCAAGGTCGTGGAGGGCACGGCGTATTTGGATACGGCCCTGGTCGACACGCTCATGGACTTGCCGGACTCATAAGGCGCAGTGGCATAAAAAAACGCCATTCCGAGGCTGAGGGGAGGGTCTTCCCCGGAATGGCGTTCGGGTGGGCCTCTTCGGCCCGGTTTATGGGTTGTTTATCGGTTAACGGCGATCGCTGCCCGTCCGGACGAACTGCTTCTTAATGGCCGTACCGGCGCGGCGATAAAGTTCCGCCCGTTCTTCTTTCAAAGCGGCACTGAATTGCTGTCTTTGAGCGGTATTGTCGAAATAGTGAATCATTGCAGGCCTCCTATCGGGCAAGAGTTGTTAATGTCTTGCCCGATAGATGGACCTAAACGCGTTCGAGTACAAACGAGTTATTGTCTCGTTCGCATTAGCAAAATTTATTCGACTTAGTCGACGTCTTTGCCCCGCGGCGTCCAGTTCTGTTGCGCCCGCAATTCGAGCCGCGCGATCTGCTGACGATGCACCTCGTCCGGCCCATCGGCAAAGCGGAGGGCGCGGGCCCGAGCCCACATATAGGCCAGCGGGAACTCCTGGCTCATCGCGCCGCCGCCGTGCAGCTGCATGGCGTTGTCGATGATGTTGAGCGCCATATTCGGTGCGGCCACCTTGATCATCGCGATCTCCTGGCGTGCCGCCTTGTTGCCGACCGTATCCATCATGTACGCCGCCTTGAGAACCAGCAGGCGGTGCATCTCGATATCGATACGGGCTTGGGCGATCCGCTCTTGCGTGACGCCGCGTTCGGCCAGGGTCTTGCCCCAGGTCGTGCGCTCCGTCGCCCGCTTGCACATCAGCTCGAGCGCGCGTTCGGCGACACCGATCAAGCGCATGCAGTGATGGATGCGGCCCGGGCCGAGGCGGCCTTGGGCAATTTCGAAACCGCGGCCTTCACCGAGCAGCATGTTCGAAGCCGGCACGCGGACATTGTCGAACTCGACCTCGCCGTGACCGTGCGGCGCGTCGTCATACCCCATCACCGTCAGCATGCGATGCACCTTGATACCAGGTGTGTCGGCCGGCACCAGGATCATCGATTGTTGTTTGTACGGCTCGGCGTTCGGATCGTTCTTCGCCATGAAGATGATGATCTTACAGCGCGGGTCGCCGATCCCGGAGGTCCACCATTTACGGCCGTTCAGCACATATTCGTCACCGTCGCGCTCGATCCGTGATTCGATATTCATCGCATCGGAGGAGGCGACCGCCGGCTCCGTCATCGCAAAGGCCGAGCGAATTTCGCCCGCAAGCAGCGGCTCGAGCCATTGTTTTTTGTGCTCTTCCGTTCCGTAGCGCTCGATCGTCTCCATATTGCCGGTATCGGGCGCCGAGCAATTGAAGACTTCGCCGGCAAAATGGACCTTACCCATAATCTCGCAAAGCGGCGTGTATTCCATATTGGTGAGCCCAGCGCCGCGCTCGCTTTCCGGCAGGAACAGATTCCAGAGGCCGGCGGATTTCGCCTTGGCCTTCAGCTCTTCGAGAATCGGTGGTGTGTCCCACCGGGTGTCGCCCTCGTCCAATTGCTGATAGTACAAATCTTCGTTCGGATAGATATAGGCATCCATGAACTCTTCGATCTCGCGCCGAAGCTTCATAGTGCGTTCCGAATATTCGAAATCCATATTTCTTTCTCCCGAGGCCGTGCGTAGCGACCGTTGTTGAATTCCTTGCAGTACCCTCCAGGCAACCGCTGACCCGCACAATTTGACAGAACCGTCCCGGCATTGCCAAATCTGCGGCCCAGAAAGTCGCGCACACGGCCCAGGGCCGACGACGACCGAGATAACATGTAGCACGTAGAGAGAGATTGGAAATGGACGAAAAGGCATCTAACCAGCCGGTCATCGATCCCGAAGAAATTCTGGAAGGCATTAAGACCTGGGTCGATATCGAGACGCCGAGCCATCTTGGTGAAGAAGTCAATAAACTGGTCGATGTCGTCGAGAAATCGATCCAGGCGCTCGGCGCCGAAATCGTCCGCGTACCGGGCCGCGACGGCTATGGCGATATCCTGAAAGCCAGAACGAGCTGGGGGCATCCGAACGAGGAAAAAGGCATTCTCGTCCTCTCCCACCTCGACACCGTGCACCCGATGGGGATCATCGACGACCCGCTGCCGTGGAAACGCGAGGGCGACCATGTCCAAGGCCCTGGTATCTACGATATGAAGGCCGGCGCCCATATGGCCTATTACGCGTATCAACACCTCGTGCGCCAAGGCAAGACGTCGAAACTTCCCATCACCTTCCTCTACGTGCCGGAAGAGGAGGTCGGCAGTCCGACATCGCAAGCGATGATCGAGGACGAGGCGAAAAAGCACAAATACGTGTTGGTCACGGAACCGGCACGCGACGGCAATAAATGTGTGACCGAGCGCAAGGGGGCCGCCCGGTTCGAAATCCGAACCACCGGCCGGCAAGCGCATAGCGGGCTGCGCCACCAAGACGGCCGCAGCGCCATCCTGGAGATGGCGCGCCAGATCGTCGATATCGAAGCGATGACCGACTACGAGAAGGGCATCACCCTCAATGTCGGCGAAATTCAGGGCGGCACGGGCGTCAACGTGGTACCGGGGGAATGCGTCATCGGCGTCGACCTCCGCATGCCGACGCCGGCACTCGCCGAGGAATACGTGGACAAGATCCTGAACCTCAAAGCGTATAATCCGGACGTCGAGCTGGAGGTCACCGGCGGCCTCAACCGACCGCCCTATAAGAAGGACGAAGGGATCACCGCGCTTTACGAACATGCACGCGGTCTCGCGGCGGAGATCGGTTTCGATCTGCAGGACACGGCGACCGGCGGCGGCAGCGACGGAAATTTCACCGCCGCTGTCGGCGTTCCGACCTTAGACGGTCTCGGCGCCGACGGTCACGGTGCGCACACGCTAGACGAGACGATCTATTTCTCGTCGATCGAACCGATGACGAAACTCTGGGTCCGGTTGTTCGAAACGTTGGAATAGCCTCTGGTCAACGACCTCGATCGAGTCCAAAGCGGCGCGGGATGTAGCGCGACAGACCGGCCAATCCCAGCATCATGCTGCCGCTCGCCACAAACACGGCGGGCAGCGGGAAGATCAAAAGGATCAGCGAATAGATACCCGGCATGCTAAGCCGGGACATCTCGCGATACGTCGAATAGACACTGGTCATGGCCGCGCGCTCGTGTGGGCGCACGGAACGCAGGAATGGCACGTTCCCTGGGCCGTCCGTGATACTGGCGCCGAATGCGGAGACGACCAAAAGCACGGCACCGATCAAAGGCGAAGACATCAAAATACCGACGAGAATCGATATCAGGCCAGTTACCGCGTAGCCGAATACGAGCAACCAGCGAATACCTTTTCGGCGGCCGACCCAGCCCCAGAACGTCACGGTAAAGAGGCCGAGTGAGCCGAACGAGGAAATCAACCCGCCCGCTTCCTCGCCGAGGCCACTCGCGACGGCGAAGATCGGCGTATAGATATAGAATGCGTTCCACCAAGCGGAGCGGCCGACCGACAGAATCCAGGCAAGTGCCAAGCGCGGCTGTTGAAAAAACCGCCGTACGAAATTCACCGGATTGGCCTGTGGTCGAGACGCCGACGGGTTGCTGCGCGCACGCGGCACGCGGAGCCAGCGGAAATAGACATACATCGCTAGAAAGAAACCGGCGCTCAACAGGAACGGTGCCCAAGACGCCAGGCGCGTCGAAAGATAGACACCCGCCACGGGACCGGTGATCCAACCAATGCCGGCGAGAAACATCCGCATCGGCTCGAATCGGGTCAGCCGTGCTTGCGGGACATTGTCGAGAACATAGAGATTGAGACAGATGGTGACCGCAGCGCCGGCGAACAATTGCAGCGCCAGTCCGGTAAAGAGGGCCCATGCGTACGGTTGCGACAAGAGCGCCATCGCGACGATCCAGCCGACGAACGCCAGGGTGAACGTCCCGCGCCGATGAATTCGTGTCACCAGATAGGGGACACTCAAGCTGCCGCATAAGCCGATCGTACCCGCCACGAAATACAGAACGCTGACTTGCTGTGCATTGCCCAGAACGGCGTAGGCTTGTAACGGCACCACCGTCATGATCATCGCGCGCGCCAAGGTGTCCAAGGTGAACAGCACGAGAAAGGCCGGCGCTTCCGGCCGGGCGAAGGCGGCAAGCTTGAATGACATGACGATCCTTCCGGTCCGCGACCGCGCGTACGGGTCGCTTCCCGTCTTAATCGCACCATCTCGCTAGAAAAGGAAGATTCGTGAGACAGGAGAAAGTGATATGGCGGAGTTAGACGGCAAAGTTGCGGTGGTCACCGGCGGGGCAAGCGGTATCGGGGAGGCGACGGTCCGCCAATTCGTCGAAGAAGGCGCCAAGGTCGTGATCGCCGACATGCAGCAGGAACGCGGACAGAACCTGGCGGACGAGCTTGGCGACGCCGCGGTCTTCGTCGCAGTCGAAGTCCGTCAGGAAGAGCAGGTAAAAGCCGCGATCGACACCGCCGTCGAAAATTGGGGCCGCCTCGATTGCATCTTCAACAATGCCGGGTTCGGCGGCGTGCTCGGCCCGGTCGAGGATATCCCCGTCGAAGAGTTCGACATGAGTTTCGACGTGCTGGTGCGCGGCGTTTTCCTCGGCATGAAACACGCAATCCCCATCATGAAGCAGCAAGGCTCGGGCAGCATCATCAACACCGGCAGTATCGCTGCCGTTACCGCCGGGCGCGGGCCTCTGATCTACTCGGTCTGCAAAGCAGCCGTGGTGCAGCTCTCCAAGGTGACAGCCATGTCGCTCGGCGAACACTCGATCCGCGTCAACGCAATCTGCCCTGGCTATATCGCGACGCCGCTCTCGACCAATACGGTCGGGCGGCCCGACGAGAAGATTGAGGAACGCCTCCAAGGTATGGAGTACCAGCAGCCGATCCCTCGTGTCGGCCGCCCGGAAGACATTGCCAACATGGCGCTCTATCTCGCCAGCGACCGATCCACTTTCGTCACGGGCCAAGCCATCGTGGTCGACGGCGGGGCCGCGACTGGTGTGTTTTGGGAAAACCAGAAAGACGTCTACAAGGATTATCATCCGATCCGCGTCTACAACCCGGACCGAGGGTAACACGGCGCATAACCCGTCATTCCGGGGCGCGAAGCGAACCCGGAACTTGGATCTGAGCGATGCTTACGACACCGCCGGCAAACTGAAAAGCTCAGGCAGAAATTCCGGGTTCCCGCCACGCGGGCCTCGGAATGACGAAATCTGATAGCACCCTTCGACGGGCTCAGGGTGAGGCCAATGCTATAGAAAACACCTCATGCTGTGCCTATCGATGAACGCGGCCGGTTCGGATTATCCCCCCGCCCCCGCGAGAACCTCTTTCGGCAGCATGGCATGCACACCTTTGTGCTGGTTCACCAGCTGAGTACAGTTCATGTCGCAGGTGATGGAACAGAGGGAATAAGCATCGGCAGCCGAGAGCGGTGTGCGTTCGGTGATGAACTTGATCATCTCGCGCAGTGCCTGTTTTGCAGCCTCGTCCAAATCCGGATCAATGCCCATGCAGATATAGTGCGTGTCGGTCTCGGCTCGAGGCATGGTCAGCGTCTCACCCTTGCGGACATGCATCTCGAACGTGCCGTTCAAGCCTGTCTCGATCGCCGTGATGCAGACCTCACCATTGCCCTGCGCTGCGTGTCCGTCGCCGCAGGCGAACAACGCGCCCTCGTTGAAGACAGGTAGGAACAACGTCGCCCCCTTGGTCAGCTCCTTCAGATCGAGGTTGCCGCCGAAATCACCCGGGATGATCGAGGTGACGCTGCCGCGTTCTTTCGGCGGGGCAACCCCCATCACGCCGAAGAAGGGCGCTAGTTCGACTTCTTGCCCCCAGGGCATCCGGCCTACATTGCGCACCTTATCGAGGCCGATATGCATGAGACGTTCTTCCGGAAAGTCTTCCGGAATGGTGCCGCCCGTCGGCCGGATCGCGTTCCAGCCCCAATCAAAGGCAAGCTCGATATCGAGGATGCGGATCTCCAAGCTGTCCCCCGGCGCCGCCCCGTTGATGTAGACCGGCCCTGTGAGGATATGACCCGGCGTCTGGCGACGCTCGGTCTTCTCATGAATTTCGCGATGTTCCGGCAGAACCGTGTAGCCGGTCTCGGGTGTTACGGCCGGCACGCCCGAGACTGTGTTGATCCGAACCTGCTCGCCCGAATTGATTTCGAGCACCGGTTCGCGTGTGGCGTCGAAATATCCCCATTGCGCCGTCTCCGGCGAGGCCGGCACCAAATTCTGTCCAATTGCATTCATGATCTTTTCCTGGGCACCCCTATGATACAGAGTAACTTAATATAGGACGCTTGCAGGCAGGAAGGTACGCGCGTTGTCGGAAGAGAATCTCGGTTCGGTGCATATCCTGGTCGTCGAGGACGAAGCTTTCTCGCTGGAAGCGATCCGCAAAGTCCTAAACAACATCGGTGCAACGTCCGTCGCGACCGCATCGAACGGTGCGGACGCGCTTAAGCTGTTGGAAGACGCCGATTGCAACCTCGATCTGATTATCTGCGACATCGAGATGCCGGAGATGTCGGGCTACGAGTTCGTACGTATGCTGCGTTACGGCACCGTGCCGCGCTTCAAGGACCTGCCTGTCTTGATGCTAACGGGGCATGACACGCCGAAGAACTTGCGCCACGCCCGCACCCACAAGATCGACGGGTTCCTCGTAAAACCGCCGACGGCGGAAAGTTTGCGCCGCGGTATTCTGGACGCGCTGAAGGCCTAGCCCTTCCAGAGATCGCTGAACTGGGTTGCGACGACCTTCTCGTAAGCGACGGGGCCATCGAGCCAGCCAAGATCCGTCATGAACTCGTTCATACCGACGACGAATTCCGGCGTTACGGTCGGGTCGTAATACGGCAAGTCACGTTCCACCACATCGGCGATAATCGCCGCGTCACGGCCGGGGAAGAGTTTCTCGCCAATTTTCGTCGTAAGGCTTACATCGGCGACGATGGCTTTCTGCGTTTTCACCAGCGCGCGGACCGCAGCGGCAGCGGTCTCCGGCTCGCGTTCGATCAACGCGTCCGTCGTCATCAACGCCGGCTGCGTGTAGTTGAAGGCCTTCTTCGGCTCGTCGCCGCGCCGGATATCGACCAAGAGCTTACCGACACCTTCGCGGATCGCCGTCTCGGAACCCATCCCGTTGGCCCAAAAGCCGTCAATCTTGCCTTCCGCCAAAACCTTGGCCGCCTGCACGCCGAAGGAAACGTCCGGTCCCGTCCCCGGCACCGGCCCGATCTTCACGTTGTCCTTCTCGATATCGATGCCCCATTCGGTCAGCATCCGGCGCAGGCCGAGTTCGACGAAGGGTGCGGCACCGATGCTGAGACCTTTCACCGCGTCGATGTCGCCCCGTTCCGCATCGAGGTCCGAGCGCACCACAAGCATCCAGTACATGCCTTGCGCCAACGCCCCCAAAATCTTCGCCCCTTCCCAATTCTTGAAGGCGGCGAGCGGCGCGTGTGCCGCGCCGGCGACGAAATCGATGCCGCCGTCGCGCATGACTTCGCAGGCCTTATTGACCGGAAAGATATGCTCCAACTCCATATCGATCCCTTCTTCCTTGAAGTAGCCGAGCTCAACCGCGGCAACGGCCGGAAAATACGAATTCGTGATGAAGTCGGGGACGGCGATTTTCATGATCTTTTACTCCGTGGGACACGATGTGAAGTTATGTGTGCGGCGCGACTGTCTCTGCCAGTCTTTACATTAGTCGGATGTGGACTTGCGCCGTTGGACGAGTTTCTCACCCGTCTCGAAATAGCGGCCGGTGACGGCCTTCTCCGCCTCGTCTGCATTCTCTTCCGTCCAATCGCTGAGCGGATAGCCGTGCCAGGGGTCCGATAAGTTCAGCGCCGGCAAGCCGAGTTCAGCCCAGCGCTCGCGCGCTTTCTCCATGAAGTCTTGGCGCGGCAGGGAGACCGGCAGGTAGGGGTGTTCGCGGCAGGCGTTGATCAGCATCGCGGAAGCGCCTTGACCGTCTGGATAGTCCATATCGGAGGATGAGGGCACACTTGGGTCGAGGCGCGGGACCTTGCCACGGATTATCTCCGCATCACGGTGCGGCTGCGTCGAGAAGGCCATCGCCCAGATGACAGATTCCAGCGAATCCGGGTCGATATCCGAGTCGACCGCAATGAAATACTTGCCGAGCGAGGCATCGAAGGCCGCCGCCGCGCGAAGCGCCTGCCAGGGCTGGCCGATCGCGGGACGGTCGAGCTGGATGACAAACATCATGTTGCAGCCCGCCATCTCATGACACGCGACCTTGGTGACCGATGGGATATTGCAGTTGTTCTTGAGGTGATTGAGGTAGATCGAATCGAACGCCACCTTGCGCATCACCGTACTCTCGCTCGGGGGAAACTCGCTGATGATGCCTTGATAAATCGGTTCCTGCCGGTGGGTGATGGCTTTGACCTCGAAAATCTTCTCCATCTTGCGGGGACCGAGATAGCCACTCGCCTCGCCGAAGGGCGCTTCCGGTTCCAGCGTATCGGTGCGGATAACCCCTTCGATGACGAGCTCGGCGTTCGCGGGCACCAGCGCGTCGAAGGTCTCTGCCTGTACGACCGGCACCGGTGCCCCGTTGAGCGCCCCCGCCAAGCCGTATTCGTCGACACCGTAGGGCACCTTGCTCGCGGCGGCGAGCAGCAACGCCGGCGGTCCGCCAATAAAGACCGCCGCTTCAAGCGGTTTGCCCATGCGCCGCGCCTTCTCCCACTGGATTGCCAGATGCTGGGTCGGCACATCGGTCGCACAACCGATCCGATCGGGCGCTTTGATCATGCCGCGATAGATACCCAGATTGTAGGAGCCATCCTCCGGATCGCGGGTCACCCAGACGCCGGCAGTGATAAAGGGGGCGGGATCGAATCCCGGCGTCGAGACCAGATGCGGGAAGCGATCAACGCCGTCGCCAAGCTCCGGTGCAGCGAAGACAACCTCCTTGCAGGGCGCATCAGCGGCCGCGACAGCCTCCGGCGGCAAATGATTGGCCTGCGCTTCCGCCCAGCGCGCCCCGATCCCGTCCGCTTCGACGCCAAGGGCCGCCGCATAGACCGCGCGCGAGCAGCCAAGCGAGCCCAGTACGACGGACGCATCGAAATTTCGACCCCGCTGGTCCGTGACCTGCTTGAACCAGAAGGCGCGGCGCTCGGCTTCGGGGAGGCCGCGGAACTGCAATCGCACGAGCGGGACCAACTCCGTGTCCTTGCACACCGGCGCGTCGACGACCTGTAATAGGTCCCGCTTATCCAGCTCGGCAATATAGTCGCGTAAATCCCGATACGGCATGGTTTACTCCCGGGTTGGATCAGTCGCGATCGTGCTGAAGATCCAGCACTTTCGCATTCGCCCCATCATACTGCCGGACAATGCGTTGCAAAAATTTTCCGACCGCCTCGAATTCGCGTCGCGTCATGCCGTCGAACCAACGATCGTTTACGGCACGCAGGAATGGCGCGAAGGCGGCCAATTTTTTGCGCGCCCCGTTGGTGAGTGAAAGCGAGACCGCGCGGCTGTCATCGGGATCGGTTTTCTTATCGATCCATCCGTTGCTTTCCAGCTTCCGCACAATGGCCGTGACCTGGGCACCCGAGACACGCAGGTGATCGGCAACCGTACGCACGCGGATTCGAGTCTCGTGCCGCTCCAGATACATCAACGCCGTGAGGACGGAGAACTCCGCGATGCTAACGGAAAGCGCTTTCGCCAGCTCTCGCCGCATGGCCTGAAGGCGACCGGACGTCGCGTACAGCAAAGCGATCAGCTCGCGGAATTCGGCGTCGCTGCCGTCGACCAATAGGTTTGGAAGAGAGACCGTCGTTTCGGTTGTCTTCGAATTCATGCCGCGCTCGCGTTCTGCTCCAAGCAATATAGTTTAGCAAAATAGCTATGTCTCTTATATATTTTTGAGGAACGACGAAGCCTGGTCAGGGCCGGCGCTATTACGAATGCCGCCATGACTCGAGTGACCGAGGAGCGATACTATGAGCGAACCTTACACGGACGAACGCTTGCCTGGCGGCTTGCGCACAGGGCAACAATATCTCGACGCGATCGCCAAAGACGGCCGGCGCGTCTTCGTCGATGGCGACGAGGTCGGTGACGTCACCGCCCATCCCGCCTTCGCCGAGACAGCGCGAACCATGGCGTCCCTCTTCGACATCTCGAGCGATCCCGCCAACCGGGACTTGATGACTTACACTTCGCCCACGACCGGAAAGCCGGTGAATCGCATTTGGCAGCTGCCAACGTCGGTTGACGAGTTACGCCAACGACGCGGTGCCATTCAGCGCTGGGCGGAGGAAAGCTTTGGTTTTATGGGCCGTACACCCGATCACGTTGCCGGCTTCTTTGCCGGCTACGCGGCCGCCCCGGAAGTCTTGGCCCGAGACGGCAACGAGAAATTTGCCGATAACGCGGTCAAGATCTACGAGTTCCTACGCGACAATGACGTATATATCGCCTATACGATCGTGCCGCCGCAGATCGACCGCTCGAAACCGGCACACCAGCAAAATCCACCCGATCTCTATGCCGGCGTTGTCGAAGAACGCGACGACGGCGTCATCATCAAAGGTGCCCAAATGCTCGGCACCGGCGCTGTCTTCGCCGACTACATTCACCTGAGCAGCATTCACCCCCTGCGCCCCGGCGACGAGAACCACGCGGTCTCCTTGATCGTTCCGGCAAACGCGCCCGGTGTGAAGATACACTCGCGGCGCTCCTATTCCGGGGCGGCATCCAGCATTTTCGACTACCCACTGGCGTCGCGCTTCGATGAGACCGACGCGCTCGTCGTCTACGACAACGTATTCGTGCCGTGGGAGCATATCTTCGTTTACAAGGACACCGAGCTCTGCCGCGATCAATGGTTCGAGACGCCGGCGCATATCCTCGGCAACAACCAGGCACAAATTCGTTTCGTCACGAAACTGAAGTTCCTGACGGGCCTTGCCAAGCGCATCACTGAGATGAATGGCGTATGGCCGATCCCGCCCGTGCAAGGTTCGATCGCGGAGATCGCGGTTCAGTCCGCAATGTACGAAGGGCTGCTCGAGGCGCAGATCGCCAACGCCAAGCCAAACGCCAACGGCATCTACATTCCCGACGCGCAAACGCACTACGCGGCGATGGTCCTGCAGTCAAAAATCTATCCGGAACTGCTGAATATGATCCGCGACTTGGCCGGCGGCGGTATGATTCAGCTGCCGTCCAGCGTTGCCGATTTCGACAATCCGGAAGCCGGTGAAGATATCCGCCGTTACGTGCAATCGCCGGACGTACCCGCGGAAGACCGGGTGAAACTTTTGAAGCTGGCCTGGGACGCCGTCGGTTCGGAATTTGCGGGCCGGCACGACCAATACGAAAAGTTCTATGCCGGGGCGCCCTTCATTGTGAAACAGCGCTTCCTCTGGAATTTCGATTTCGAGACGCCAGACCGGCTGATCGATAAGGCGTTGTCGGGCTACGACATGACGGGGCGCCGCTAGTTAAATCGCCCAGTCGTCCCACATATTGTCCGTCGTCGTCGGAACATCTTCCATGGTGTTGCGGGTGTCGATCCACCACTGAAAGTCTTCGCCCGGTCCAAAGTCGGGATCGTCGGCATAGGTCAGACCGGCGCGCTGAAAGTCGCAGGGCACAATGGGCCGCACCATCGGCTTGCCTTTCTCCGCGGAGCGATTGATGCCCGCCGAATGCAACGCGCGCGGATGCCAAAAAATGACATCGCCGGGTGATCCGGTGAATTCGATTGAAGACGTTTCCTTGAGGATTCGTTCTTTCGCCGCGCGGAAAGGCTCGGCCTGTGCCGCGTCCATACCGCTGCCATGTACCGTCTGCCAATAAGGGTGGAGCGTGACGTGAGAGCCCGGCCAAAACATGAATCCGCCGCAGTCCGGACCGATCTCATCGACCAGAACCATGGCGGCGACGTGGCTCGAGATATAGTCCACATGCACGTTGTAACGATTCGCCGTGCCAGGCGCGGATGGGAATATACAGTATACGCCGCGCACCCGACGCGCCGGTTTTACCGGCCCGCCGATGAGGCGTCCCACAACGCTTTGTACGTTTGGGTGATTGGCGATCCCATCAACCAATAACGCTTCAGTGCCGATGCCCGAAGGTCCTTTGGAGCGAATTTTCCAATTATCCCGTGCCAGCATGCCAACCTTCAGCGAATCCGCTTCCGTCCATTCGCGATCGGCAGGGCTGACCCAAGTTTCGGAATCATGCCGCCGCATCAGATCGCGCGGCACCTTCGACCAGATCAAGTCCACAACTTCGGCGAAAAGGGCGGGATCGTCGATCAGGCCGCGTTTGACGATGAAGCCCTCTCGCTTGAAATGGGCGATTTCATCATCGTTCAAATCAGGCGCACGGGTGAAGTAAACCGGATCCTGGAACGGAGTCGGATCGGGAATCGGAAGATCGTCCGCGATCGGCAAGGTCGCCGGATGACCTTCGTTATAATCGGCGCGGCGTCTCGCTAAGACGGACATGACGGTTCTCCTTCGGGCAGAATTGACAATAGGCCGACCGGCCGTCGTCGCAACCAAAAGCGTCGGACTATCCTTCGATGACCCGAAGGGAAATGCGGCCTTTCATGGACGGATGATAGCGGCAGTAATATTCCTGCTGCATACCGGGCCTGAGTATAATGCCGCTGGTCCCGCCGCGACCGAGATGGCCGGTGTCCCAACTGCCGTCGATCGCGGTCGCCGTGTGGGGCACGAGATCATAGTTGGTCCAACGTATGATATCGCCGGGCGCCGCATCGAAGACCGCCGGCACGAAGGCTGAAGCCGATATCCGAATTTCATGAATTTGGTATCCGTTCTCGGACCGGCCCCGGGCGTTCGCAACCGAGACGGCCGCCGTCGATGCGGCGGCCATCCCAATAAGGAAACCTCTGCGATTCATAACGGTCGCCGTTACCGTACGCTTTGAACCATCATTTCCGCATGTTTCTCATGTGCGCGGAAGATCTGCAGACCGGCTTCGAACAACGCCTTTACGTCAGCATTCTCGATGTTGGGGATGAAGTCGTTGGCGACGATGCCATTGACCGCCTTATGGTAGGCGAGTTCGTTCTCCGCATATCGCCGATCGAAGGCCGCCCCCCGAAGCTTGCTCATCTCGTCGACCAATTTCTCGGAATTCTCGATCAGCTGGCGGCTGAGGAAGTTGTCTTGAGGCGCCGCGTTCAGCTTTTGCAACAGGGCCAAGGCCTGTTCGTTGACCGCCATATGGTCTCGGATCATGGTCCGCGCGAACTCGTGAATTTTCGGATTGGTCGAAATCGCCAACGCCAGATGTGCGTAGCGGATGTCGATATTGTCAGCGGTATACGCGACATGCGCGATTTGAAGGTCGTTGAGGTCTGCGGGCGATTTTGCCGCGCCGCCAGCCATCGCTGTAGTGCAGCCGGTCATGCCGATAACGGCAAAGACACCCGCAACAATGAGGGTTTTTAAGTTCACTTTCATCTCCTTTGCACTGAAAACCGGGCGAAGCGACCATCGCAACGCCGGAGCGTCGTTACAGATAAGGGAAATGAACAGAACGATGAATGATCTATAGTTCAGAATTTTTGATCAATCGTTCCAAGTTGTGTTCTAAAGCCGCTGGAACAGTTATTCTTCGCAAAAAGCAGAAAGCACCACTATGGATTTGCTCAGCGACATACTCCGGACAATGCAATTGTCTGGAACGCTCTATTTTCGGACATCCTTTACGGCGCCCTGGGGTGTCGACGTGCCGCCCTTCCAAAACGTGTCCCGGTTTCACTATGCGCATCGAGGCCGGTGTTTCGTGCATGTCGGCGACGAGACCGCCCCTGTTCTCTTGAACCAAGGCGATCTCATCATCGTGACGCGGGGCGCCGGTCACCGGATTTCGGACCCCGTCGATGCCGCCGCCGAAAGCGTCGACCGGGTGGTCGAAGCGTCCGGATTCACCGGTGAAGGGACACTTGTTTACGGCGGCGAGACGTCGGGACATGAGACACAGCTTGTCTGCGGGCATTTCACCTTCGATCCGGAAGCACGCCATATTCTGCTGGATTCGCTTCCCGACCATATCTGCCTCCGCGACTACGGAAAATCCACGCCCGACTGGCTGAACGATACGTTGAAGATCATTGGCGGCGAAGCGGGAACCGAAACCATGGGCAGCGATCTCATCGCGTTGAAACTGTCGGAGATCATTTACACGCAAGCCATCCGGGCTTTTATGTCGAATCAAGGCCGCGCACGAAAAGGTTTGGCGGGCTTTACCGATCCTCACATCTCACGGGTTTTACAAACCATTCATACATCGCCAGAGCATCCATGGACGGTCGCGGAACTGGCGCAGATTGCCGGCCTATCCCGAACGGCCTTCTCGACTCGGTTTCATGAACTGCTGACACAAACGCCGCTCGCTTATATGACCGCATGGCGCATGCAATTGGCGCGGCGCCTGCTGATCGATTCGCGTTTGGCGATCATCGAGATCGCCGAGCGCAGCGGCTACCGCTCGGAAGCGGCATTCGGGCGGGTCTTCAAACGCCATTTCGATACACCACCCGCCAGCTACCGGCGCAACGCCATTACGCGGCCCGCCGTATAATCCGCATTTACTCTCCCGCGAAGATTGCTATGTAACAGTGAAGGTGGATCATACCCGACGGAGGGGCGCATGAACGAAATTTCGGAAAGGTCCGGCGAACCGCTGACAAAGGAAGCGCATGCCGAGGGTTTGCGCGCCTATCGAGAAGCCGGCCAAAAACGAGAGCAAGCCATCGGAAACCGCGGTCCGCTGCGGCTTGGCGACGACGGCAAACTGCATCCCGACATCCTCGAGGCGTTCCATACGCAGGGATTCTATATTTTCGAAGGCGTGATCGATGCGGACGAAATCGCGGCGTTGCGCCATGACGCCAACGTCATGTTGGAGCGCGCGCCCGTGAACCGCGACGCCAAAGTCGACGCACAAGGCCAACCCGCCCTCGGGATCGATTATGCCCGCCTGCCCTATCGCTACACCAAGCCGCTCGCCGACCCCTGGGGCGGTACAGCGCAACTCGGAGGGCGGCACCCCACACAAATGACGCAACCCAAGCCCGAAGCGGATGCACCGGAAGACGTCGTCTTCATCATGTACTCCATGTGCCAATCGATGCCGGCCGGTTTACGGCTCTACGGGCATCCCGGCCTCTTGACGGTCGCCGAGTCGATCAACGGCACGGACTTCGTACCCTTCAACGATGCGATTTTTGTCAAACAACCAGGCCTTGGCGGCTCCGTCTCCTGGCATCAGGACGGCGTTACGCATTGGGACTCGCCGGATTGGGATCCGGGCATTCACGGTTTCAACTTCCAGGTTCAGCTCTATCCCGCCACTCTCGGCAACTGCCTTTGGGTCGTGCCGGGCTCGCACAAACTTGGCCGGATCGATATCAAAGCCCGCGTCGCGGCGAACGGCGGCAGCGAACAATTGCCCGACGCCGTGCCCCTCGTCTGCGAAGCCGGCGACGTCACCATCGTCAACCGACAGATGCTCCACGGTTCCTTCGCCAACTCGTCGCCCGATTTGCGCATTTCGCTGACCTTCGGATTTCATCGCCGTCAGTCGGTCTTGGGCGCAAAGGCGGCGCTCGCCATGGAAGACGATAACGTCACCTACGACGAACAACGCGTCTTCGAACGCTCAGCCGTCGTTCAAGTGGCGATCGACGCCCGCTATCAAGACCGTCCCGACGAGCCGCGATTCGACTATAAACCCTTTAGCGATCTTCAGGATGACTTCCGCTTCAACGACGAAACCTTCGAGCGGGTTATTAAGAATTACCACACCAAAGACCTGGCCATTTAGATCCATCGGGAAAGACAACACAGATGCACGACTTTTACTCGGATACGAAAACCAAGCCGACGCGGGGTATGTTGGAATCGGTCTTGGCGGCCGAGTTCGGGGACGAGCAAAAGAACGAAGACCCAACGACGATGGAGTTGTGCCGCCGGGTCGCCGAGATACTCGGCAAGGAGGCGGCCGTCTTTCTACCGTCGGGCACAATG
Organism: Rhodospirillaceae bacterium; assembly: GCA_002716125.1. Lineage (GTDB taxonomy): Bacteria > Pseudomonadota > Alphaproteobacteria > UBA8366 > UBA8366 > UBA6544. The sequence continues at coordinate 13,361 of PAZH01000078.1, read as the reverse complement.
TGCAACGAAATCGCGATCCAGGTTCACACGAAGCCCGGCGACGAAGTGATCTGCGAGCGCTCCTGCCATCTGATCAATTTCGAGACCGGCGGACCAGCCGCCATCAGTGGCGTTATGACGTTCCCGATCGACGGTGCCTTCGGTATCTACGAGCCGGACCAACTTCGCGAAGCGATCCGCCCGCCGTCCCGCTACGCGCCGGAAAGCCGCCTTGTCGCGGTCGAGCAAACCGCCAATATGGGCGGCGGTACGGTATGGCCACTCGAGAAATTGAACGCTGTGGCTGAAGTCGCGAAAGAAGCCGGCCTCGCGACGCATATGGACGGTGCGCGCCTGCTGAACGCTGCTGTAAAATCCGGCATCGACGCGAAGCAGTTTACCGCGGGATACGATTCGTGCTGGCTCGACTTCTCAAAGGGTCTCGGTGCGCCGGTGGGCGCCGTGCTCGCCGGCTCCGAAGGATTTACCCAACAGGCATGGCGCGTGAAGCAACGCATCGGCGGCGCGCTTCGACAATCCGGCGTGCTGGCAGCGATGGGTCTCTACGCCCTCGACCATCACGTCGACCGCCTCGCCGACGACCACGCTTTGGCAGCGCGCATCGCATCGCATCTGTCAGAACTTGCCGGTGTCGCCAATGTCCTGCCGGCGGAGACGAACATCGTAATCTTCGATCTCAAGGCTGAGGCGCCAAGCGCCCCCGACCTGGAGAAGCAACTCCTCGACGACGGCATCATTATCGGTGCCTTCGGCGAACGGCGCATTCGCGTCGTCACGCATTTGGACGTGGATACGGCGAGCGGTGACGCGCTCTGCCAAAGCCTGACTCGATATCTGGGCTAACCCTACGCCGCAAAGTCGCGCAGCACGTGGCCCGGTCCCTTAGCGTGTTTGACGTAGTCTTCGCCGTCGAAGACATGGGCACCGTTGATCCAGACACCGTGAATACCGCGCGGTTTTCGGATCGTCCGCGGCCCGCCGCCTGGCAGGTCCGGCACCCGTTCCGGATCACCTATATCGATCGCCGCCGGATCGAACATCACCATATCCGCATGCGAACCCGGCGTGAGTCGCCCACGCCCTTGAATCCCGTATAGATCGGCCGGATGGCTGGTCAGCCGCCGTACGCCCTCCTGCAGTGAGAAAACGCCGAGCTCCCGTACCCACTTCCCAAGCAAGTGGAGGCCGTAGCCGGCATCGCACATATAAATGAGATGCGCACCCGCGTCCGAAAGCGAGACCACGCCGTGTTCGTGTTTGAGCAGTTCGCCAACACCCTCGTCGCCGACGTTGAGGAATTTACCGAGGAAGGCCGTCTCTAGATTCTCGTCCAACGCCAAGTCGAACATGACGTCCATCGGGTCGGCGGATTGTTCCGCCGCCACGTCGGCCACGGTCCGGTTTTGGAGAGGCTTATTCGCATCTTTCGCCACGGCCCCGATGAAGACCTGCTCCCAGGTCCCCTTGAAGATGGTGCCGACGACTGGGTTCTTAAGGTTCTCGCGGAACCGGTCGCGGAAAGCCGAATCCTGGAAGACCGGTATCAACTGTTCCGGCGAATAGGCCTTGATATCGTCAAAGGCCGAGTGGCTAAAGAACGGATAGGCGTTCGCCATCGTGAAGTCGAAGGAGAGCGGCTGACAAGGAATCTGAATGTAGAGCTCGTTGCCCCGTTCCTTCGCCGCCGCACAATCGGCGAACCAGCTCTTGCCGCGCTCCGGGTCGCTCGCATTGTACATCGCGGCCCCGGTGGTGAGGAACATCCGCCGGCCGATCTTCTCGACGACCGGCTCCATCGCCTCGACGGTACCTCGCCCGCCGGCCGACATCTGTACGATGCCCTTGCCCGCCGCGCCGACCGCTTCCGCCAAGTGGCTGAACTCATCAACCGTCGCGATGGTGGACGGCATCGGAATGCCGCCATGACCCACATGGTTGATCGAGAAGGATGACGCGAACCCGACCGCGCCCTGGTCCAACGCCTTGTCGATCAGGCGTCGCATCTCGGCAAGTTCATCGTCGGTCGGTGTTTCGCGGACCCAAGCATCTTCGCCCATCGTCGCCGTCCGCACCGCGGAATGACCGGCCAACACCGCAAGATTCGGATAAGGGCCGATCCGCTCCAACGCATCCATATAATCCGAGAAACTTTCGAACTGCCAGTCGATCCCGGCACGCAACGCATCAAGGTCCATCCCCTCTACGACGGAGAGGTTTTTCATGATTGTATCGCGGATTTTGGGTGGGCTCGGCACGATACCGAAACCGCAATTTCCCATCACGCAAGTGGTGACGCCAAGCGAGGGCGAAGGCGAACAGGTCGGGTCCCATGTGACCTGCGCGTCGTAATGGGTGTGCAGATCGACAAATCCAGGCATCACCGCAAGGCCGTCCGCATCGACGGTCTCGCGCGCCGCGGGTGCGTCGCTGCCCATACCGGCGACCTTGCCGTCCTCGATCCAAATATTTCCTCTAACCGGATCGCCGCCGGTCCCGTCGTAGATCTCAGCGTTCTTGATCAGTAAATCGAACATCTCTCTCCCCCTTCCCCGCGCCGCTAGGCAGCCGTTCCGTAGATAACCTCTTCCTGGTCTTCTGGAACATAGAAATAAGAACCCGGCCGGAAGTCGTAGCCGAGGTCGCCGAGCAGCCGGCGTTGGCGCAGCGTGCAGTCCTTAGCCAAATCCGGCACCTGGCCCAGATCGTAACTACGCACGAACATCTGGCAGTAGTTATAGAGCATCGTCTTGCGACCCTTGCCCGAATGATTGGGCGCAGGGCCATGCCAAAGCGAATGGCTGAACAGATAGCAATCCCCCGCCTTGCCCTCGAGCTGGACGGCCCCCGGCGTGTGCGGCGTCAGTTCGGAATTGTCTTCGGGAAAGCGGCGCAGATGGCTGCCGGGAAAGACCGTAAAGTTGCCGGCTTCCTGCCCCTCCACATCGCTCAGCAGATACATCGCTTTCATCGCGAGCGGACGGCTCGTCTCGGAAACGCGGATGCGGCGCAATCCCTCGCCGCCGTCGGTGTGGGTATAGCCGGGGAACGTATCCGTCGACGCCGCACAATGGCCTGCGACATGCTGAACAGGATATAGGGGCCCATGATATCGACCACGAGATCGAAAACCTCGGGCTTATCAATCAAATCGCGGAAGGCTTTGTGATAGGGCAGCAAGTCGCGCCGATCCATAAAACCGTCCGGGTTAAGATCATCCGCATGATCGACCCAACCGTAGTGCCCGCGCGGCAGTTCGCCCGGGCGCGGCTCGTAGCCCGGCTTCTTGCGCACTTCGTCGAGCTCATTGCTGAAGAATTCCACTTCGTCCGGGTTCAAGGCGCCTTCGAGCACGATGTAGCCATCGGTCTCCCACTGAATGCGCTGCGCCTCCGTCAACGTCCGCATGTTCCGCATATGCGTCTCTCCTATCCCGTCATCCGTTGAAAACGAGGTAGAGCGGTTTTGACGAAAGTCAGTCGGGCTGCCCCTCTTACACAACGGCGACCGGCATGACAGGCGATCCCGTGGCACCTTTGAACTTTACCGGCAGCAAGATGAAGCAGAACGTCGAGACGCCGTCTGCAACTAAGTTCTCCGTCACCAAGTTCTCGATCAGATAGACGCCGGCTTCGACCAACGCATGCTGATGCACGGGCATCATGGTTTTTGGGTGGTCGGTGCCGGGCAGAACTTCGACGGCCATGTTGTCACAGGCAATGGCAAGGACGTCCTGGCCGGTCAACCACTCCGCCGCACCCAGCTCGATCCCGGGTTCCCCGGCCACGTATTTGTCGTTGTCCGCCATGAAGAAGCGGCCCCAACCAGTATGAATACAAACGGCGTCGCCCGTCTCCAAACCAACGTCGGCCGCGTCCAGCGCGCGTTCCAGGTCGTCGCGGGTCACGGCGCGCCCCGCTTCCAAATACGCGCCGCCATCGAGGCCGGCGACATCAATGCAGACGCCCCGTGTGATCATCGGCGGGGCGTGTTCGATGCCGAGATTATTCAGCCCGAAATCGCCGACCTCATCCGCAGCGCTGCGCCCGCCATACATTTGGTCGCCCTTGGTGAAATGACCGAGCGCGTCGATGTGGGTGCCGACATGCACGGTCATCTCGATCCGCTCGAGGTTCGAGCCCGCCTCGTTCTCCGCGCCCATGTCGCGTCGGCGTTTGATGCCGTTGGCCGCCGTCGCTCCCGAATGGATGACATAGGGTGACTGCACCGGCTGAATGCGGGGCGCGCCCATCTCGATCACCTGGCTAAGGTCGTAGGTCTTGCCCTGCTCGACGCTCGAAAGCGCCGCCAAGGTTCGCTCCGGCGTCAATAGGTTCGCCGCCCCCAACTGATCCCCTGCCCCCCAGCGCGCATGATCGTGAATGCAATTGGTCATCGAGCCGTCTCCGCGTGTGTTTTGATATGAGAGAGGATAGGTGCGAGCACCCGGAACGCCACGCCGAAAGTTCGGATGACACCGTGGCTTTTGGGTGCAGCCGTTCGGACGAATCACAATCGACAAAGCCGCTCTATACGCTGTGCGGTACCCAGGTCCGAAGTTCCGGGTTTCGCTTTCGCCTGTTCGCGGATATCTTGGCGCGCATTCTTGGGGGAAGGCGAGAGACGTATCGAAGATGTTTGAGTGGCATTTGGAAGACCGGGACGGCGCGGCCGTTGCGGCGCCGAAGGGGGCGATCGATCATAATACGGCGGACGATTTTCAGACCGCTGTCGGCGCGGCGCTCGGCGGGGCGGCCGAAGGTAGCCGGATGGTCTTCGATCTATCCGGTGTCGAATACATGTCGAGTGTCGGCCTTCGGGTCTTGATGCGGGCCTCAAAAGAGGCGCGGACAGCCAAAGTCGATATACATTTGGCCGGACTTAACGAGACCATGGCGGAGATTTTCAAGATAAGCCGCTTCGACAAGATCTTCCCGATCCACGACAACGTCGACGCGGCGCTTTCGGCCTAGGACCGCGGCAAGGAGAAGACAACGTGCAAGTCAGATTCTGGGGCACACGCGTATCCATCCCGACATCGATAACCGCTGGCGACGTTCAGGAGAAAACCGTCAACGCATTGCTCGCTGCGAGCGGCCGGACGTTCGCCGATGCGACGGAGGCGCGTGCCTTCACGGAACAGGAACTCAGCTTCGCCGGCCGCGCGACCTATGGCGGTTCGAGTTCCTGTGTCGAGGTCGATCCCGGCGCCGGCGACTTCATCGTCTGCGATATGGGTTCGGGTTTCCGGGCGTTCGGTATCGACGCGTTCCGGCGGATCGGCGAAGGACGTCCGAAACGCTTCAACATCTTCATGTCGCATTTGCACTGGGATCACATCATGGGTTTTCCGTTCTGCGGACCCGCATATGATCCGGAGACAGAAATCAATTTCTACGGCGGCCACGCGGACATGGAGAAGGCGCTCCGCCGCCAACAGGAAACCATTTCTTTTCCGGTCCCCTTCGACTTCATGGCGGCAAAGATAAATTTTCACCCGCTTACGCCGGGAGAGACCTACGAAGTCGCCGGGCATTCGGTACAGCTGATCCGCCAGTATCACGACAACGACAGTTACGGTTACCGCTTCGAGAAAGGCGGTAAATGCGTCGTCTATAGCACGGATTCCGAACACAAGGACGATGATCCGGACGCCGATCAGGCCTTCGTCGAATTCTTCGATAAGGCGGACCTGGTCGTCTTCGACACCATGTACACCCTCGCCGAATCACTCACCATGAAAGAAGACTGGGGACACTCGAGCGGCATGGTCGCGGTCGATATGTGCCATCGCGCAGCGGCGAAGCGGCTTGCGATGTTCCACCACGAACCGATCTTCGATGACGCCACCCTCGAGAGTCACCACGAGGACACCGCACGCTATGAAGAATTGATGCGGGACGAGAGCGCACTTGAAGTGCTCTGCGCCTATGACGGACTCACTGTCGATCTCTGAGTCCACCATCCGGGACCGGGCCCGACAATGGGGCGCCGCCGGGCTGGTCGCTTTTCTACTCGCCTACGCTTTTCTCGATTTCGAGCGGATACGCAACGAGACTTTCGATCTCTATCAGCGCGCGTCACCGCGCAGCGTCGAGACATTCCCCGCCCGCCTGATCGAGATCGACGAAAAGAGCCTTGGTGAGATCGGGCCCTGGCCTTGGCCGCGGGACGTCCTTGCCGATCTCGCGCGCAGCATCCTCGCGCAAGGGGCGGTGGCTGTCGCGTTCGACATGATCTTTCCTAAAGCGGATCGCCACGCGCCGCGGGCTTTCGCGGGCCGCCACCCGAGCTTGCCGGAAGACGCCGCACAAGCGGTCTCACGGTTGCCCGACCCGGATCGCACGTTTGCCGATATCCTGGCTCGCGCCCCGATCGTTCTCAGCCGTTCCGGTGTGCCGGCATCCTCGGAAGACGCGAAGGCGGCAGCAGCGGACCTACCCGTGGAAGCCACGATTTCGGGGAACAGGCCGGCGGGGCTCCTCGCTTTCGAGGGTGCGGTCGCGAACATTCCGGAACTTGGTGAAGTGGCGGCCGGTCATGCATCGATCAACGGCCCGCCTGATCGGGACGGCGTCGTCCGGCGAGTCCCGCTCGTCGTCGACATCGTGGGCAACCTGACGCCCGGTCTCTCGCTTGAACTGTTGCGGGTTGCCTGGGGTGTCGATGAGATCGAGTTGATTACCACGGGCGGTCGATTGACAGCCGTGCGGATCGCCGATCGGGTAATTCCATCCGAAACGGACGGACGGTTGCGGCTTCGGTTCTCGCCACCGCTCGCTGGACGCGCCGTGTCCGCAGCCGACGTGTTGACAGCGCGTCTCGACGGCAAACCCTTCGAGCGAAGCGTGGCGATCATCAGCGCCGCCGCCGTCGGACTGGAAGATATCGTCGCCACGCCGGTCGCCGCCGAGAGTTTCGGTGCCGACATACATGCGCAGGCAATCGAGAACATTCTTGGCGGGTCGTGGCTCATCCGGCCTCATTGGGCCGAAAAGGCGGAGTGGTTGCTCGCCGTTGTCTTGGCATTGGCGGCCGTCTTTCTTTTACCGATAGCGTCGCCGAGATATGCGGCCGCTTTCGTTCTCGGCGGCGGGGTTTCGATCGTCGTGGTGAGCTATGCCGTCTTCGCTGGCACGAGCTATCTATACGATCCGGTCGTGCCGATCACCGGCGGCGGTCTCGCAGCCCTTTTGTGCCTAGCGGGCCAACTGACTGAAACCGAAAAAGCGCGGGCGCGTCTGCGCGATGCTTTGGTCGAGGAGCGCGTCACGACCGCGAAGCTCGCCGGCGAACTCGAAGCGGCACGGGACATTCAACTTGGTATGCTGCCGGGGCCGGACGAACTGGCGGCCTTGCCCGACGCCATCGAACTGCGCGCCTTTCTCGAGCCCGCAAAAGCTGTTGGCGGCGATCTCTACGACGCCTTCATGGTGGATGACCGCTGGCTCTACTTCATTGTCGGCGACGTAACGGGCAAAGGCGTGCCGGCTTCGCTTTTCATGGCGCTCGCCAAGGCGCTCAGCAAGAGCGTGATCCTACGCCATGGCGAGGATCTGCAAGAAGCGGTGATCGCCGCCAATCAGGAAATCTCGCGTGAGAATACAGCTGAGCTCTTCGTGACGGCACTCATCGGCTTACTCGACATCGAAACCGGAGACGTTCGGCTCTGCAATGCCGGGCACGACAACCCGTTGATTCGACGAACGGACGGAACGATCGAAGAAATCGTGATGGACGGCGGTCCGCCGCTCTGCGTCTTTGAAGACTTCCCCTATCCTCAGGAGGGATGCCGTCTAGCACCCGGCGAGACGATGGTCATTCTGACGGACGGCGTGACCGAAGCGAAGAACCCGGCGGATGAGCTCTTCGGCCATGCCCGGGTCCTTGAGGTTTTGGAACGCCGAACGGCATCAGGACAGGAGACTGTCGACGACCTGGTCGCTGCGGTGCATGCGTTCGAGGCCGGCGGTGAACCGACCGACGACCTGACCGTGATGGTGCTGACGTATCGCGGCGACAGTTAGCGAACGGTGACGACCACCCGGCGGTTCTTGGCGTTCCGAGTCCGGTCGGGCGTCTTGACCAGCAACTCCCGCTCGCCGCGCCCGGCCGCTCGCACCAAAGCAGGGTCGAGACCTTGGTCGATCAGCACGCAGCGAATCTCCTCCGCCCGTTTGCGCGAGAGACGATCGTTGCTCTTCGTCGAGCCGAGCGTGTCGGTGTGACCCGTCACTTGCACGTCCCCCCAGCGCGCTGAGCCACGTCTTTGAGCAAAGCATCCAGTCTAGGTTGCGAAGAAGGCACCAACGTCACCGTACCTTCCTTAAAGTAGAGGATATAATCCGCGGGCGGTGCCGGCAGATGATCGATCAAGGCGCCATAGCGTTTCTCAAGAGCCGCCACGTCGATCTTCGCCGGATCGGAAACGCTGTCGGCCGAGACAGCGACTTCGGTATAAGGCTTGTCGATGACATGCCGGGTCTCGCCCTTGTTGCTCAGGACAGCGACCGCACCGGACGATGTGCCATCATCGTTCGGCAGGAGAAGAACTTTATCCCGCGCACCGCAGGCACTGACGACGAAAGCGAGCAGGAGGACGACAATAAATCGGCTCATTGCCCCACCTCCACCAGGAATTTGGTACCGCGCACGCCGAGGATGGACGTCGGCGTACGGACCCGCGTGGCATCAGGCGTTTGCTTGGCAATCTGACCCGAGACAATACCGAGCGTACCACGCTCAACTCGGCTCACGAACTTGCCTTCGTGGGTGGTCGTGTCGAACTCGAACGTCTCAAGCACGATCCGACTATTCGGGCCGGCCGAAAAGCGGCTGTTGTCGATGAAAGTCAAGCTGACCCGGCTTTTCTCGCCAGTTACCAGCACATCCTGACGGTCAAGCACGAGACCCGGCTTCGCCGGAATTTTCTGATCGCCCCGCTCAATCGTGACGTCACCCTTCACGCGCTTGACGCGCCCAATGTCAGCCAATGCAACAGAGCCTATGAGCAGGCCACCAAGAAGGGCGGCCATCGCCGCTTTAATTCGCATGATTCCGTTTAACCCCCTGTTCAATCCCTATAGGTTTCTAACGGCGCGATGTCGAAGAGACAATGGCGTTACCGAAGCTTTACTGTTGCGTCTCTGAGGAGTTGCTGGATTGCGTGTCGAAATAATGCCGAGCTTGTCCGAGGTCGATAGGGTTATCGACTTGGCGGATCGATTCGCGCGCCAATCCGGATTTGCGCCGGCACTGACGCACCGTTTGAAAATCGTCGCCGAGGAATTAGCGCGAAACGTGATCCTGCATGGCGAACCCACAGCGGAGAACCCGATCGCCCTCTCGCTCGAAGGGACCAAGACCGAGATCGAAATCGCACTCGTCGATCGTGGCCGACCTTTCGATCCCCGCACGGATCTCGACACCCCCGTTCGCGGCGCGGACACCGCGCCGGAAATCGAAGGCGGTGCGGGTTGGCCGCTAATTTTGGAATGGTGCCAAATCGAATCCTACGAGCGAGTCGGGGAAGAAAACCGACTGCGTTTGACGTTAACGTCGGGAACCTAGATGCGGCCGAGCGCCCGCAATATTCGGTCGGGCGTACAAGGCGTCTCGGTGATGCGCGCGTCGAACGGCGAAATCGCATCGTTGATGGCGTTGAGCACAGCCCCCATTGCACCGGCGGTACCCACTTCCCCCGCGCCCTTCGTGCCCAGTTCGGAGGACTTCGTCGCCGTTACGATATGATCGACCTCGATGTCCGGCATCTCAGATGCCATCGGGACGAGATAGTCGGCGAAGGTGCCGTTCTGGAGCTGCCCGTCCGCACTATAGATGCATTCCTCAAACAAGACGCCGCCCAACCCTTGCACCACGCCGCCGCGAACTTGCTCTTTCACCAGCAACGGATTCAACAACCGGCCCGCATCGTGCACAACCCAATGGCCAAGAAGCTCGACGAAGCCCGTCTCCGGGTCGACTTCCAAGTACGACGCCTGAACGCCATTGCCGACCACGAACAAACGGTCCTGTGAGGCATAATGTTCGATGACGGCGAGGGCCGGCTGCAGATCCTTGGGAAAAGCGAAAGGTTTGAAATGCCCCGTCGCGGCCAGTTCCGCGAGTGACATGCGAACGAGTCCCGAAGCTGCATCGACGATATCGCGGTCGCGAATGTCGAGCGTTCCCGCATCGCATTGCAAAAGCGCCGACGCCAAATCGAGGACGTTGCCGCGCAATGTCCGCGCGGCTCGCAACGCTGTCTCGCCACCAAGCACAGCGCCGCGCGAGCCCCAGGAGCCGCCGCCATAGGGCGACAGGCGGCTGTCCCCGCTTTCGACCTGTACGTCCTCCAGCGGCACCCCGAATACACCGGCAACAATTTGCTGGATGCCGGCGTCGATCCCCTGCCCCTGATCGGTCACGCCGGTCATGCAACGCACCATGCCGGACGGCTCCAATCTCAGGAGGCAACCTTCCTGCGCACTGATATGCTGCCCACCGCCGCCGTAGTACTCGGGTCCAATTGCGGTCAACTCGACGAATGTGGTGATGCCGATACCGCGATAAACACCGGATTCGCGTAAATGCGCCTGTTCGGTCAACAAGGCGGGCCGGTCCATCATTTCTGTCAGCCGGTCCAAACAGGCCGTGAACGACAATGCTTCGAACTCGATGCCGCCGGCCGACGTCATCGGGAAATCGTCATCGCGCAGGTAATTTCGTTGCCGCAATTCGACAGGGTCGATCGAGAGCTTTGCCGCCGCCATATCGACGAGCGCCTCCGTCACCGCCGCCGCCAAGGGGTGGCCGACCGATCGGATATGACCGATCAGGTTCTTGTTCTGATAAAGCATCCGGAGGTGTGCGCGGTAATCGGTTAGGCGATAGGGCGCCCCGCACAGCCGGGCGATTTGATTGCCTTCGGCAACGCTGGAGCGCGGGTACTGGGAATACGGACCGATCAAGAAGAGGTCGTCGACATCCATCGCGGTGATGCGCCCGTCCTTCGTCAGGGCCATCCGCGCGGTGATTTCATGGTCGCGGCAATGAATATCGGTGAGAAAGGATTCGAGTCGATCCGCGATGAATTTGACCGGACGCCCGAGCATCCGAGACAGCGCGCAAACAGCGATCTCATCTCCATGCAGATGATGTTTAAGACCGAAAGCGCCGCCGACATCGGGGCAGATCACCTGCACTTTGTGTTCCGGGATACCGAGCAAGCGCGAAAACAAGTCCTGTTGTTGGTGCGGTGTCTGATGCGATTGATGCACGACCAAGCTGTCTTCCGCTGGATTGTAGTCGGCCAGGATACTCCGGGGTTCGAGCGAAACGCCGGTATGCCGACCGAATCGGAAGGTCTCTTCCACAACGATCTCCGCACCCTCGTAAGCGGCCTTGACCTCGCCGGCCTCGACCGTGGTCTCAAAGCCGATATTGCTGTCGAGAGACGGATGCATGGCCGGGCCGGTGAGCGCGGCTTCCGCATCTGTCACGGGGGGCAATTCTTCCCATGCCACGCGGATCAGCTCGACGGCGTCCTCGGCCGCGGCGCGCGTCTCGGCAACGACGGCAACCACAGGCTCGCCGTGCCAACAGGCGCGCTCGACCGCGAGGGGCGGTTGTTCCGCGGCCACCAAGGCTGGGAATAAATCATGCGTCCCGCACCAGCGCTTGCACTGGGCTGCAATGTCCGCACCGGTCGCAACCAGGAGCACACCGGGCGCCCGGGCGGCCGCCTCGCTATCGATATTAACGATCCGCGCGTGCGCATAAGGACTCCGGAGATAAGCGACATGCCCCATCCGCGCCGCCGGGATATCGTCCGTATAGCGGCCGCGGCCTGCCAGTAGGCGCGGTGCCCGCGGACTTCGGGTGTCTTCTCCCATCGGCTTCGGAAAGGTCATCGGATCACCCATCGCCGTCTCGCTTTCGCGCCGTGGTTTCGATCGCGTCGACAATCGCTTGGTAGCCTGTGCACCGACAAAGGTTGCCGGAAATCGCATCGCGGATCGTCTCTCGGTCGGGGTTGGTTTCGCGATCCAGCAACGCCGCAGCCGTCAGCAACATACCGGGCGTGCAGAACCCGCACTGCAGAGCCGCGCGTTCGTGAAAGGACTCTTGCAGTGGTTTCAGCCGGCCGCTTTCGCTCGCCCCTTCGATCGTCTCGACCACAGTGCCATCGGCCTGTACGGCGAACATCAGGCAACCGCGGACGACCATACCATCGACGACAACAGAACAAGCACCACACGCGCCATGCTCGCACCCGACATGGGATCCGGTGAGACCCAGGTTCTGCCGTAGAAAATCGACGAGATTGAGCCGCACGGGTACGCGTTCCGAAACCCGATTCCCATTCACCGTCAGGTCGATATCAAGAAAATCATCCATCTCCGACGCCTCCCCTCCATTGGGTAAGCGCGCGACGCAAGAGCACGCGGGCGAACTGCAACCGTGCCGCGGCACTCGTCTGCGGGTCGCCGGCCGGGTCCAAATCTTCATCAAGCGCCGCTTCCGCTGCCGCGATATCCGCGCCACCGGTGTTTGCCAATACGCGCTCCGCGGCGGATGCACGGACCGGCCGGTCCTCGATGCCGAAATAGACGAGTGTCGGATCAGCAATTCGACCGTCGATGACCGCCGCGGTCGCCGCCAATCCCGTCAGCGCGTAATCTCCTTTGCGGCGGGACAACTCGTCGAAAAAAATTTGGACCCCGGAACGAGGCAACGGAATACGGACCGCCACCAGGACCTCGTTTTCGGCGCGTGCCGTCTCATAGGCGCCGCGAAAGAACGCAGACGCCGGCACCGACCGTGCGCCCGCTTCCGAGCGAAGCTCCATGATCGCGTCTAACGCGACGCAGCAGGCCGGCAATTCGGCAGCAGGATCCGCCAAGGATACGCTGCCGCCGAAGGTGCCTCGATTGCGGACCGCATCATGCGCGACATGCGGCATTGCTGCCGCGATCAATGGCATGTGCGTGCGAATTTCGGCGGACCTAAGGGTTTCGGCATGGCGAGTCAGGGCGCCGACAACCAAGGCATCGCCCTCCACGCGAATGCCGGACAATTCCGTTAATCGATTGATATCGAGCAATATCTGTGGGTTCGCCATCCGCAGATTCATCAGCGGCACCAGGCTTTGCCCGCCGGCAAGAATACTCGCGTCGTCGCCATGCGTCGCCAAGGCAGACAAGAGTTCGTCCAATGTCGCCATGCGCTGATACTGAAACGGCGGTGCCTTCATTGGGGAATTACCGTGCCGTCCAGCCACCGTCCACGAGCAGGCTCGTGCCGGTAATCATTGCGGCCGCCGGTGAGCAAAGGAAAACAACCGCGCCGGTGATATCGCGCAT
>PAZH01000077.1 GCA_002716125.1 Rhodospirillaceae bacterium | reverse complement strand
GACGATATCTTCAGCGTCGCGCAATTGCTGGGCAGCCTCGCCGCTGCGCCAAGCTTCTTGGCCAGGGCCAAGACCGACAAGCGCAAGGTGGCCCCGTCCGGTTCCGAGGTGACCATCGATGGGGCTGTCTGCACGGGCGACAGCGCAGGTCGCACGGAGACTCTTAACTTTTGGTGCAATAAGCGTGCTTTCCGCCCCTGCGGCGGCCAAAGCAGCCGCTTCCGCGACACCGTGGGCGCCAACTTCCCGGAAGACCACCTCGGACGGGTTGGCGAGACGCGGCGTTTCCGCTTCGAGCGTATCCGGGCCGAAGAACCGTAGAGGTACACCAAAACTGGTTGCCGTATCGGCGATTCCCGGTTCGTCCATTTTCAAATCGATGGTCCAAATACCCGCGATCGCCTCACGAGGCAGGCTATTTGTTGTTAGAACTTGGGTGACCAGGTTCCTTATTTCATCGGCCGATGTATCGCGCTCGCAACCAATGCCAATTGCCAGGTCGCGCTTGTGATACACGAGATGGTCCGGGCCGCCCTCGGTCGGTGTCTCAGCCACCTCAATGATAAGATCACCCGACTCAGACAGCGGCAGGTCGCTGTTTGTCACCCAGTCCGCTGTGCCGTGAAGCTGGACGGCGGCGCCGTCGAGCAATTTTGCAAGAAATGCATTTGCATCCGCCGGGTTCGAGAGAACCCAGCCGGATGGCGGATCGTCTAACGCCACGCCGAACCGCCGGTCGCTGGCGGTGGTGATGGCGGATTGCCCGCCGAGTGTTTCGGCGAGTTCCGCCGCCAGACGGTTGCCGCCCCGATGTCCGCCCAGCAAGGGTATGACAACAGCCCCGTCCTCGGAGACGGCGAGCACGGGCGGTTCGTCCCGTTTTGAATTCAAGACGGGCGCCAGCAAGCGAATCAATATGCCGGCGGCACAAACACCGATGATCGTCCGCCCCTTTGTGAACAGGTTGCGAAGGATCTCGCCGGTGTCGTCGAACGCGGTTCCGTCGATGGCACGACCCCGGCGCACGAAAATCTCTGCATCGGGTAAAGCGGCAGATATGCGCTTGGCGGTTTCCTGCCCATTTGCCGTGAGGACGATGATGGCGGGTTCGTTCATCGCAACCAAGCCTGTCCCCGCCGGTGGACGAGGATCATCGAGAAGTAGGGCGACGAACTGGGTTCGACGTCCGCGAGCGGGACCACCCTTTCGGCCTCCATCGTTGCGCGCTCGATATAACGGGCGCAGCCTGTGAGATTTAGCTCCGCGATGAGCGTACGGACGCGCTCGAAGTGCCGACCGAGTTTGATTATGGCTGCGGCATCCGTCGCTTCCAGGCGTGCTTTTAGTTGGTCGGACGGGAGGGGAGCCGGCAGGATCGTGAGGATATCGTTCTGTGCAGCTAATGGCGCGCCCAAGACCGCCGCGCAGGCCATCGGCGATGAGACGCCCGGGACGACTTCGACCGCGTGCCTCTCGGCCATTCGGGCAAAGAGATACATAAACGATCCATAGAAGAACGGATCTCCTTCGCAGAGGACTGCCACGTCTTGTCCCTTGGCGAGATGCTGTTCCAGTTGCGTTGCCGCTTCCCCATAGACGGTATTGTCGGGGAACTTCGGTGCGGAGAGGGGCATGCGGATCGCAATTTCGGTTTTTTCGTCCGTCAGATGTGGCGCCACAATTTGCCGCGCGAGACTATCGCCGGTCTCGGGTGCGGGATAAGCGAGGACAGGTGCCGCTTGCAGGACCCGGTACGCTTTCAACGTAATGAGGTCCGGGTCGCCGGGACCGACTCCGATGCCGTACAGCGTGCCGCTCATGGTTTTATGCTCGAATACTGTGTGACGGTCAGGGCGGGCCGCCAGCCGGTGAAACGGCCGACCGGCTCGGCGCGCTCGACCGAAATGCGAGAGAGTTCGCCGCCATGAGCGTCTCGCCAATCCATCAACCGGCGTTCGCCTTCAACCGTGACAACGTTTGCGACCAATCGGCCGCCCGAGCGTAACGCGGTCCATGACGATTCGATCAAGCCTTCATCTGAAAGTCCCCCACCGATGAAAATTGCGTCCGGGGCAGATGATTCGGCGAATGCAGTGGGCGCCGTACCGGTGATGATCTGGAGGCGCGGCGTGCCGAGCGCTTCGGCATTCGCGGCGATCATCTGTACGCGGTCCGGATTACGCTCAATGGTAACGGCTTCGTTTCGGGGATGCATGCGCATCCATTCGATTGCCACCGATCCACACCCCGCACCGACATCCCAAAGCATCTCGCCCGGTGTGGGGCGGAGGGCTGCAAGCGTGATGGCGCGGACTTCGCGTTTCGTGAGTTGTCCGTCGTTGGCATATACCTCGTCCGGTAAGCCTGGCGTCCGGCTTCGCGAACTCGCGTCCGGGCCTGCGATGCATTCGACAGCGACCGTGTTGAAGTCGTTCGTCTTGGCGCCCCGCCAATCGGCGGCCGTCGATTGCACGATCCCTTCGGAGGCACTGTCCATCCGTTCGAAGACGGTGATGCGGCTCTCGCCATAGCCCATAACACAGAGAGCATCGGCGATCTTCGCCGGCGTGCTGCCGTCATCGGTCAGGATAAGTAATTTCGCACCCGGCTGCACATAAGCGTTAAAGATCGAAAAGGCGCGGCCATGCAGTGTTAGACACTCGACCTCGTGGCGCGTCCAGCCGAGCCGTGCTGTGGCCATCGTAAAGGCCGAGCGGCCGGGGACGATCGTAACTTCGTCCATATCGACGCCGCGCAAGATCGTCGTGCCGACGCCGTAGTGCAGCGGATCGCCTGTCGCGAGCACGCAAACGCGACGGCCACGTCGTTTTTCGATTTCGGGCAGCAACGTGCGAATCGGGCTTGGCCAAGCGAGCCGTTCACGCCCATCTTGCGGTACCATGGAGAGATGGCGTGCGCCGCCGACGAAGACTTCGGCGTTGTCGACGATGGCACGCGCAGCAGGGGTTAGGCCGTCGAGGCCATCTTCGCCGATACCGATGATCGAGAGCCATTTCGCCGTCATCGCCGATTATCCCTCTAGAGGTCCGGCAAGTGCGTTGACGGCTGCCGCTGCGAGCGCGCTGCCGCCGCGCCGTCCCCGCAAGGTGACAAAGGGCACACCGTTTTCCGCCTCGATCAAGGCTTGCTTTGATTCGGCCGCGCCGACGAAGCCGACGGGAAAGCCGAGGATGACGGCCGGCGGCGGGGCACCTTCGTCGATCATTTCGAGGACACGAAACAATGCTGTTGGGGCCGAACCGATCGCGACGATGCCGCCGGCCCACGCGTCCGACAGTTTCTCGATCGCGATCGCTGAGCGTGTCGTGTCGCGGCTTTTTGCCTCTTCGGCAAGGCCGTCGTCGCCAATAGCGCACAGAACGGGATTCGAGGCGGGCAATCGACGGCGCATGATGCCGGCCTCTACCATCCGCACATCGGTCACGATCGACTTGCCGTCTGCCAAAGCTTTGCGGCCTGCCGATACCATGTCGTCCGAATAGGCGATATCCGGTACGATTTCAGGCATGCCGCAGGCATGAACCAGACGAATAACGATTTCCGAAATCTCGGTTGAAACCCGCGATAGGTCGGTCTCTTCGCGCACGATGGCGAAGGACTTTCGATAGATTTCCTGCGGATTGCGGAGATAAGCGGTCATCGGTCTAATCGGTTTTAACGTCCGATTTTTCCATGCTGACCGGCCCCAGGGGGTGATCCGCATGGGGATAAGGATGATGGCCATGGTCATGATCGTGATCATGGTGATGACCGTGTGCGTGGTCGTGCGAATGACTGTGATGATGCCCGTGATCGTGGTCGTGCGCATGGTCTTCGTCGGTGCCAATCCCTTCGACATGATGGTGGTGACTTTCCTGCGGCAGGCCGACTTCCGCCTCGAAACCAAGAACCTGTTCGCGGTATTTGCACATCTGGCAATTCATGTTGCCGGTCCCTTCCTGAATCTCGACCATTCGATCGACGAAAGTCTCCAGGACCAAAGGCTGCGCATTGAGGTAAGGGGCCTTGATGAACTCGATCTCGGGATGCCGTGCCGCAACGGCGTCGGTGTAGTCGTAGATGCGCTTCACGAGCACGCCGGTGAAAAGGAAATAGGGGAAGACGATGATCCGTTTGAAGCCGAGTTTCGTCGCATGCTCGAGGCCCGGTTCGACCAAGGGGAATGTGACACCCGAATAGCAGACTTCGCCCCAACCGAAGCCGAATGCTTCCCAAAGCAAACGCATAACCTTCGAAATGTTGGAGTTTGCATCCGGGTCGGACGCGCCGCGCCCCACCACCATCAGAAGGGTTTCGTGTTTCGGGACGTCCGTCTCCGCGGTTTCCAAAGCTTCTTCGATGCGTTTGCCTGCGGCCCGCACCATCTTCATATCGATCCCGAGTTCCCGGCCGTAATGGACGTTTACCCCGGGATTCTGCGCCATATAGGTATTGAGAACGGAGGGAATGTCGTTCTTTACGTGCCCGGCAGCGAACAACATGCCGGGCAGCGCGAGGATTTCCGTATTTCCCTTCTCCCGCAAGGCGTCCAAACCCGTGCGAATGACCGGCGTCGCGAATTCCAGGAAACCGTGGTCGACATCGACGTCGGGTAGGCGTGCATCGAGCATTTCCGCCAGGACCGCAAACTCGCGGATTGCGTTGGCGTCGCGGCTTCCGTGGCCGCAAAGAAGAATTCCAGTTTTACCGGTCATAATCGGTGTCCCTTTCGTGCGGTGCCAGGCCCGCTCGCTTGTTGTCGTTGACGGTTTCGCTTCGGGCGCGCAGGATTCTCCTGTGCTTATAACGTTCCCGACCGAATATCCATTCGCATTGGCTTTCGCCTACACGCTGACCATCGCGTTTCTCTTGGACGCGCTCTTCGGCGATCCGAAGCGGATCTACGATCGCGTGCCGCATCCGGTCGTCTTGATTGGCCGGATTATCGAACGGCTCGATCAATCTTTGAACGATCCGGAATCCGGTGATGCGACGCGAAAAATATCGGGTGTGCTCGCTGTGCTTGTGGTTGTCGCCGGATGTGCCTTTCTGGGCTGGCTCATCGGTTGGGGCATTCGCGAAGTGCCGATATCCGGCAATTGGATCGTTGAGGCGGTTCTCGTCTCGTCGCTGCTCGCGTTTCGAGACTTGTATAACTACGTTTTGCGCGTTGCCGTCGGTTTGGAGGAGAATCTCGAGAGCGGTCGCGCGGCGGTGAAACATATCGTCGGCCGAGACCCGGACACGCTCGATGAGGCCGGCGTCGCGCGGGCGACCATCGAATCCGCGGCGGAAAATTTCAGCGATGGCTTCGTCGCGCCGGTTTTCTTTTATGTTCTGTTCGGTCTGCCGGGTATTTTCGCTTACAAAGCGATCAATACGCTCGACAGTATGATTGGATATAAGAGCGAAAAGTACCGCGCCTTCGGCTGGGCCGCGGCGCGCCTTGATGACGTCGCCAATTGGCCGGCAGCTCGTCTCTCCGGTTTGGCATTTATCGCAGCCTCTTTTTTCATATACGACACGTGCGCTGGAACGGCGTTCCAAGCGATGATGCGGGATGCGCGGAATCACCGTTCGCCCAATGCCGGTTGGCCGGAGGCGGCAATGGCCGGCGCCCTTGATTTGGCCTTGGCGGGCCCGCGCATTTACGACGGCCGTCATGTCGACGACGCCTGGATGGGCGACGGCCGCAAGGACGCTAGCGCGGACGATATCCGCCGTGCCCTTCGCCTGTATTTGTTGGCGGGCGGTATCGTCGCTGCCATTGGTATTGCCGTCATCGCCATTTAATTCAGTCCCGCCGCAGATCCGATGGCTTCGAGATCTAGGTGCCGAGCGCAGTGCGCGGCCAGGTCGTCGAGCGTCGTCTCCACCATTGATTCGTAGCGCACCGATCCGAAAGTCCCGTCTTTCAGTTTGCCGAGAAAGGCAGCGCGAAACAGGTCGGAGGCAAACAGGCCGTGGACGTAGCATCCGGAGACTAAACCGTCGCGGGAAACGGCGCCGTCATTGCGATCTCCAAGCCGAAGCATCGGATTCGTCAACGCAGGCCCGTCTGTCTCGCCAATATGCATCTCATACCCTGAAATGGGTAAGTCGCTTGCCAACTCGCGGCCTTCCACCGGTCTCAAGGTTTTGTCTCCGCCGAGTACGGTTTCGACATCGAGCAAAGCAAGGCCCTTGGTCTCGCCAGCCGTCCCCTCGACGCCGGCCGGATCGGCAACGGAATGCCCGAGCATTTGGTAGCCCGCACAGAGGCCGAGTACGGCACCACCCCGGCGGACATGCGCCTGGATATCGATATCCCAGCCCTGATCGAAGAGAAATGTGAGATCGGCGCGGGTGGCTTTTGAGCCGGTCAAAAGAATGAGATCGACACCGGCCGGAATGGGTTCGCCCTGTTGGACCATGACGAGATCGACGTCCGGCTCGGCGGCCAACGGATCTAGATCGTCGAAATTCGCAACTCTGGAAAAGACGGGCACGGCTATCGAAACGTTGCCGTTGGTTTTGCTGCCGTAGCGGCTCAAGCCGAGTGCGTCTTCGGCGGGCAGACGGCGGGCGCCTTCGAACCAAGGTAGAATACCAAAACTGCGCATGCCGGTTTCTTGGGTGATGCGGGCGAGACCATCATCGAACAGTGATACATCGCCACGAAATTTATTGACGATGTAGCCGGACAGGAGGGCACGTTCTTCCGATTCAAGCAGGTGGTAGGTGCCGACCATATTTGCGATTACGCCGCCGCGTTCGATGTCGCCGACGAGGATGACGGGTGTGTCCGTCGGCACCGCGAAGCCCATGTTTGCGATATCGGCGTGTCGAAGGTTGACTTCTGCGGGGCTGCCCGCCCCCTCGACGATGACGATGTCACAATCTGCCTTCAGCGTTTCGAAACTCTCGATGGCGATGGGAAGCAGTTGGTCTTTCAGCGTATAGTATTCACGGGCCGTCGCGTTGCGCAGCACCTTTCCGCGCACCACGACCTGTGCGCCGACATCCGTTTGCGGCTTAAGCAGAATTGGATTCATGTCGGTATCGGGCGGCACCTCGCAGGCGCGGGCTTGCAGCGCTTGTGCGCGCCCGATTTCGCCACCGCCAGCTGTCACGGCTGCATTGTTCGACATGTTTTGAGGTTTGAAGGGCCGCACGTCGAGACCTTGCCGCCGAAACGCCCGGCAGAGTCCGGCGACAACCAGCGACTTGCCGGCGTCGGAACTGGTCCCTTGTATCATGATAGCGGCCACGCGGGTCTGCGTCCTAAAACTCAATGCCCTTTTGGGCTTTCACGCCGGAACGGAAGGGGTGCTTTACCATCGTCATTTCCGTCACGAGGTCGGCAGCTTCGATGAGCGGCTCTTTCGCATTTCGGCCGGTCACGATGACATGGAGGTCTTCCGGTTTTCCCGAGAGAAATTCAACGACTTCATCGAGGGGGATGTAGTCATAGCGAAGGACGATATTGAGTTCGTCCAATAAGATGAGGTCGTATTTCGGATCGTCGCCGCGGCTGGCATCGATCATCTCTTTGGCGGCGTCCCAGGCCGCATTGGCGGCCGCGATATCGCGGGCCCGATCTTGGGTCTCCCAGGTGAAGCCTTCGCCCATTGTGCGGATCGTGACGAGGTCCGGGAACTTGTCGAGGACGTCACGTTCGCCGGTCTCCCATTTGCCTTTCACGAACTGAATGATGCCAATCCGCATGCCGTGCCCGAGCGCACGCATGACCAGGCCGAATGCGGCCGTGGACTTGCCTTTGCCCTTGCCCGTATGGACGATCAACAGGCCTTTCTCGATGGTTTTCGTTGCCAACATGCGGTCGCGCGCCTCTTTGCGTTTACGCGATTTCTCATTGGCGCGGGCATTGATTTCCTCTTCAGACATATCGCTCATGAAACAGCCCTCAGTTCTCTATTTGCGAGTTCTTCCAGCAACGCCCGCCCGGCATTCGAGCGCGGTTTCCAGAGGTCTCTGTCTTGCGCTTCGATCAGCCTCTCCGCGATCTCCCGAGCCGCCGCTGGATTGTTCTCGACGATGAATTGACGAACGGTAGGGTCTCCCAAATAGGCGTCGTAAACCAGATCGAAATGGTGGTCGCCGACACATCGTGCGGTCGCGGCGAAGGCAAAGAGATAGTCGACGGTCGCCGCCATCTCGAAGGCACCTTTATAGCCATGGCGCATAACCCCTTCGATCCACTTTGGATTGACCACACGGGCGCGCACGACCCGGCCGATTTCATCTTCGAGTGTTCGTATCTTCGGTGTTTCTGGACGGGAATGGTCGTTGTGATAGACCGTCGGCTGTGTTCCGGACGCGTATCGCACGGCGCTCGCGGCACCCCCTTCGAACTGGTAGTAGTCGTCGGAATCCAAGAGATCATGCTCGCGATTGTCTTGGTTGTGGATGACGGCTTCCACAGTCGAAAGACGTTCCTCGAACAGCCGATGTTCAGCAGCACATTCCGCACCGGCACCGTAAGCATAGCCGCCCCAAGCAATATAGGCGCGGGCAAGATCGTCTTCGCTCTCCCAGCCGCGCTCATCGATCAGCGCCTGCAATCCCGCGCCGTAAGCGCCCGGTTTCGATCCAAATATTCGGTAGCCGGCACGTTTCGCCGCGACTGTCTCCTCGACCCCTTCGGCCAAAAGGCGGGTGTGCTCGCTCTTGGTTCGCGCGGCGAGCGGGTTCTCCTTCTCGCCTTCGTCAAGTGCGGCAACGGCGCGGACGGCGGAATCGAACAGATCGATCTGTGCCGGAAAGGCATCGCGGAAGAAGCCGGATATTCGCAATGTGACGTCCACGCGCGGACGATCCAGGATGTCGAGCGGCAAAATTTCGAAACCGGTCACGCGGCGTGACGCGTTGTCCCACTGCGGGCGCACGCCCATGAGAGCGAGTGCTTGGGCAATATCCTCACCGCCCGTGCGCATGTTCGACGTTCCCCAGGCCGACAAGACGACGCTTCGCGGCCAATTTCCGTGTGTTTGGCGGTGATGGGCGATTAAAAGGCCGGCGGATTTCCAACCCAGCAACCATGCCGCGGGCGTGGGTACGGTACGATTATCGACTGAGTAAAAATTGCGCCCGGTCGGTAACACATCGAGGCGGCCGCGGGTCGGCGCACCGGACGGCCCAGGCACGACGAACCTGCCGTCTAATCCACGCAGGAGAGCGTCTATCTCCGCATCGCCGCTGGTGTCGACAGCGGGGGCAATGTCCTCGCGGATCGTTGCCAATACCGCGGATGTTTGTGTCCACTCGGCAGGTGCACGTGCCTTCTTCGCGACAAGATTCAAGGCGAGTGATTCCAGTCGCTCCACGGTATCGCCTTGCGAGCGCCACTTCTGTGTGTCTTCCGCGAGTACATCGGGGCGTGGTCCGGTCCAAGGGGTACCCATCTCGCAATCCAGTGGGTCAAAATCACCAAGCTTGAGATCGGCGGATAGCGCGCGAATAAGAGAAGCGTCGCTGTCGCCACCCGTCCCTCTGGGGATCCGGGTCAACGCGACCAAGAGGTCGTCGCGCAGGCTATCGGTCGGCGATTCGCCTAGAATGTGCAGACCGTTCCGGATCTGCATTTCTTTCAGCTCGCAGAGGTAATTGTCGAGCTTTGCGAGAGCCGCTTCCGGTTCTTCCGCTGCTTCCATCCCCGTATCGCGGTCGAGGCCGGTTGCGCGTGCGAGATCGAGGATTTGATCGCGCAGCAGATCGATGCGCCGCGGATCGACGCCGGCGGCTTCGTAATATTCATCGACGAGCGCTTCGAGATTCTTGAGCGGACCATAGGATTCAGCACGGGTTAGAGGTGGCGTCAGATGATCGATGATGACGGCCGCCGTTCGCCTTTTCGCCTGCGAGCCTTCTCCGGGATCGTTGACGATAAAGGGATAGAGATGGGGGAGGGGACCGAATGCCGCTTCCGGAAAACAATTCTCCGAGAGTGCTACTGCTTTGCCTGGCAGCCATTCCAAATTGCCGTGTTTGCCGAGATGAACCACGGCCTGTGCGCCGAATGTGTGACGGAGCCACGCGTAAAAGGCCAAGTAACCATGTGGCGGCGGGAGGTCCGGGTCGTGATAGCTTTCGGCCGGATCGATGTTGTAGCCGCGGGCGGGTTGGATCGCGACCACCACGTTGCCAAGCTCAAGGACCGGCAGGACGAATTCGTCTCCAACGCAAAACGGATCTTCGGCAGGGTCGCCCCAGCGATCCGACACAGTCTTCTGGATGGATAAAGAAAGGTCTTCGTAAAACGTCTGATAGGCGTCTCTGGAAAGTCGCGCGCCGCCTCGGCGGAAATGGCGTCCGGCAAGCGCATTGGTTGGTCCGGCAGCCAGTATCCGCATCAGCGCATTACCGTCCGATGGAACAGGCCCGACATTGTATCCGGCCTCAGCGAGCGCGTTCAGGACGTTGACGGCACTTGCCGGCGTGTCCAAGCCGACACCGTTTCCAAGGCGTCCGTCCCGATTTGGATAATTCGCCAGGATAACGCCGATCTTCCGGTCGGCCGCTTGCGTCTGCGAGAGGTTCACCCAAGCCGCGGCCAAGTCCGCCGTGAAGTTGACCCGATCCGGCACCGGTTCGTGTGTCGCGATGGAAATCTCGGTCTTTGGGTCGAAACGGGCTTCGGACTTGAAGGAGATCGCCCGTGACAGGATGCGGCCGTCGACTTCCGGCAGGACGACGTTCATGGCGAGGTCCTTCGGCGACAGGCCTTGCACGTTGGCGCCCCAAGCGGTGCGGGTCGAGCCGCCGAGCACGACTTGCAAGACCGGGCAATCGGCTTGGTCGAACGCGGTTTGTTTGCGCGGTGCGCCCGGCTGCGAGACGGCGAAGCCCGTCGCATTCAAAATGATGTCGGGTTTGTTCTCCGCGAACAGCGCTTCCAACAGTTCTGCCGATACCGGGTCCTTCAGCCCCGAAATATAGATCGGCAGGGCATTTAGACCGCGGCTGCTCAAGGCACGGATAAGACCGTCCATCGGCGCCAAGGTGCCGGATTGCAGAAGCGCGCGATAGAACGTTATGGCGGCGACGGGTGCGTCGCGAACCCAATGCGCTTGAATTGCCTCGATGGATACCGCGTCGGTGTCCGGCCAATATAGACCCGCTCGAAGCAAAGGCTTTGGCGGGTTCCAGTCCCGGGCCTGTCCGAGCAATGTGGCAGCGTAGGCGAGGAAATTGCGGTCATTCTCGGCGCCGCCGTGGATTCGATACTGCCAGAGCTGATGGCGTGCTTCGCGTTCCAATGTGCTCAACCCGTCGAGGGTCGCGTCCGGTTGATCGTCACCTGGCAGAAGTGCCAATGCGATATTGCGCTGACGGCAAGTCTCGGCGATGCGCTCGATCCCGTATGGCCAATATCCCATACCGCCGAGGCATCGGACGACGACGAGCTTCGCGTGCCGGATGACCGTGTCGACATAAAGGTCGACCGACATGTTGTGCGACAGGGTCATGAGATTGGCGAGACGCAAGGATGGATGAGTTTCATCCGTGTCCGCGATTGCCTCGGAGAGGCAAGCGAGCTCCGTATCCGCAGCCGAGATAAATACGATATCTCCCGGACTCTGGCCAAGATCGATAGCCTCGCTGCCGTCAACGATCTCACCCGGTTGCGCCGCCAACAAATGCATCGTCTGTGCTCTTAACCTCTTAAGATCGATTCGATCGCTGGTTGATCGAGGCCCTTCAATCCGATCACGACAAGGCGGGTCGTCCGCGTTTCATCCGATCGCCAGTCGCGGTCAAAGTACGTATTGAGTCTTGTGCCCACACCTTGCACCAGGAGGCGCATGTCGCGTCCTTGGATCGCCGCGAAACCCTTTAGGCGCAAGATGTCGTGCGCTTCGAATAGCTTTTCGATGCGGTCTGTTAGTTGTTCAGGCATCTCGAAACTCGGCAAATCGACAACGAAGGTATCGAAGTCGTCATGTTCGTGATCGTGATGACCGTCGTGATGCGACGGCCGCGCGTCGAGATCGTCTTCGGCGGCAGCGGTCAGGCCGAGCAGGATATCGGCATCGACGGCCGCATGGCTGGCTTCGATCATCTTGACGGATGGCCGCAGACGCGTACGGAGGTCTTGGGTCGTCTCGCTTCGGCTGTCGTCGCTCATCGCGTCGGTCTTGTTGATGATGACGAGATCCGCACAGTTAACTTGATCTTCGAAGACTTCCTCGAGCGGGCTGTCGTGATCCAGAGCTTCATCGGCTTCCCGTTGTGCCTGGACGGCTTCCGGGTCTTCGGCGAAGAGGCCGTTGGCGACGGCTGGACCATCGACGACGGCAACAACACCATCAACGGTCAGACGTGTCCGGATTTCCGGCCAAGCGAAGGCGCGCACCAGCGGTTTTGGCAACGCAAGACCGGACGTCTCGATGACGATATGATCCGGCTGCGGGTCTCTTGCGAGAAGCGTCTCGATTGTCGGCACGAAATCATCGGCCACCGTGCAGCAAATGCATCCGTTCGCGAGTTCGACGATATCTTCCTCGCCGCAGGTTTCGCTCCCGCAAGCTTTCAGAACTTCGCCGTCGACCCCGATATCGCCAAACTCATTGATGATCAGTGCCAGCCGTTTCCCGTTCGCGGTTTCCAAAAGATGGCGAATGAGCGTTGTTTTGCCGGCGCCGAGGAAGCCGGTGACGACGGTCGCTGGGATTTTTCCGTGTTCAGACACGGGGAGTCCTCTCGTTTTCAAATTCGTTCTTAAGGGTCATGGGAAGACCTGAGATCATCATCGTGACGCGATCGGCTTTGGCAGCGACCGCTTGATTCAATCGACCTGCATGGTCTCTGAACGCGCGCGCCAGGTCGTTTGCCGGGACGATCCCGAGACCGACTTCATTGGTCACAAAGATAATCGGCCCGGTGAGGTAGGGGAAAGCGGCGGTCAGCGACGCGGTCTCGTGTTCGATGTCGCGGGACAGCGTCATCAGGTTGCTGAGCCACAAGGTCAGGCAGTCCACCAACACAGCTGACTCAGCGGAACTGGCTTCTTTCAGAGCCGACACAAGGTCGAGTGGCTCTTCAACGGTTTGCCAAATGTCGCCGCGACGTTCTTGGTGCCAGCGGATACGGTCCGTCATCTCACCGTCACCGGCGGTGGCGGTCGCGAGATAGACAGGCGTCAATCCCGACTCTTTGATCAGGGACTCGGCATGCGCGCTTTTACCGGAACGGGCGCCGCCGATCACGAGTGAGACCGGTGGCAGATAACCTTTGTTTGACACCCTATTGCCCTCCCTCCGAGGCATGGTGAGACAAAATCCCGATGAAAGTATCCTGGCTTCGGTTCAGTGACCGCAACGCCTTCCCAGCGATGTCGCCAGTGGCTGATTGTTGCGATCTCACCGCTCACAGTTGCGGGGGCAGCGCCGGAATTGCTTCATGAGAAACGCACCGGCTTCCTCTCGATCGAGATTGCGAAACTATCATGCGGGCGGTGGCCGAGCCAGCGATGAATCGCTATCGCCGTGTCTTAACCGTCGTCTGACTTGCCGGCGATACCCGCTTCCGCGAAGGTTGCCATTCCGAAATGCATTGCGAGGGCCGCTCGGACAATCGACAACGCGATGGCGGCGCCCGACGCCTCACCCAATCTCATTTGGAGATCGAGGATAGGTTCCTGGCCGAGCTGCGCCAACAAGCGCCGATGTCCCGCCTCGGAAGAAAGGTGCGAAACAAGGCAGTGGTCGAGTGCGCTCTCGTCGTGAGCAAATAAGACGGATGCTGCGGCTGTGGAAACGAAGCCGTCTAAGAGGACGGGTATACGGCGTCTTCGTGCCTCCAAGGTTGCCCCCATTATGGCGGCAAGCTCGTGGCCGCCGACCCGGCGGAGCGCTTCCAATGGGTTGTCGAGCGCGACGCCGTGCAGCGCTTGGGCCGCTTCGACCGCATCGGATTTGCGTCTCAATCCATCCGTGCCGACGCCGGTGCCGGCGCCGACCCAGTCCATTGCCTTGCCGCCGAAAAGGGCGCAAGCGAGGGCCGCCGCCGCTGTGGTATTGCCGATTCCCATTTCTCCGAGAAGCAAAATGTCGGCTTCCTCCGATATCGCTGCAGCGCCGATACGAACTGCGTCGGTGAGTTCCTCGGGCGTCATTGCGGGTTCTTGGGTGAAATTCCGGGTCGGTTCGTGCAGAGAAATCGGGATGACGGTCAAATCGGCGCCAGCATGCGCGGATAAGGCGTTGATGGCGGCACCGCCGGCCTCGAAGTTCGCGACCATTTGCGCCGTCACGTCGCTTGGATATGCAGAGACCCCGTCTGCCGCGATACCGTGATTGGCCGCAAACACAATCGCCTGGGCGGAATCGAGCGATGGTGGGTGTTTGCCCTGCCACGCAGACAGCCAGATAACAATTTCCTCGAGCCTGCCAAGCGAGCCCGGCGGTTTGGTGAGTTGATCCTGGCGTTCGCGTGCCGTGTGGGCGGCCGTTTGGTCTGGGCCCGGCAAATCAGCTAAGAGACTTTCCGCCGTTAACACGATTTGTGCTTCCTTGTTGCTCAACCGGCACCTGGTCGACTATTCCATAGTGGCGCGCCGAAACATCGGAAAACGAGCCCATCGTGTCCAGCGAGATCGAACGAAATCCAATATCCGCACTTCGTACGGCGACTGTGTTTTTGACTCGAATTCCCGTCGGCGGCAACAGCGAAACGGGCCACGGGCCATTGGCGTCGTCGGTATGGATGTTCCCGTTTGTCGGCGCCCTGGTCGGGTTGTTGGGCGGTCTGATCTATTACGCCTCGCAAGCTTTAGGCCTACCGGTGGCGATCTCCGCGGCCCTTGGGGTCTGCGTGCTCTATGTGGTGACCGGCGGGCTACATGAAGACGGTTTGGCTGACGTCGCGGATGGCTTCGGCGGCGGTGCCAGCCGGGAGCGAAAGCTCGCGATTATGCGCGATAGCCGGATCGGGACTTATGGCGTTGCGGCGATGGTGTTCTCGATCCTGTTGCGGATCCTGGCGATCGTGAGTATCGCCGATGCCGCATCTGTCGCGATGGCGTTATTGGCGGCGGGCGCCTTGTCGCGCGCCGCGATCGGGCCGGTGATGGCAGCACTGCCATCCGCCCGACCGGATGGACTTTCGGCCGCCGCGGGGCGGCCGGGTGGCGGACAAGCTCTTCTGGCGATTGGAATCGCCTCGGTCGGTGCGATCGTGTTTCTGGGCTTCGGCGCAGGTATCGGTGTAACGGTCCTGGCGTTGATGACTCTTTGTCTCGTCGCCGCCTTGGCAAAGAAACAGATCGGCGGTCAGACGGGTGATGTCTTGGGCACCACGGCGCAATGTGTGGAAATTGTGGTGCTTCTGGCGATCAGCGCTCGATAACGAAATCCATCGTCGGCCGACGGCGCTCCCAGCCCGCTTCTTCCAAGGCTGGGGACGAACTGTCGATTTCCGGATAGCCAATGCAAAGATATGCGATAAAGCGCCAGTCGCTCGGCGTATCCAGGATCGCCGGGATTTCAGCCGGATTCAAAATCGAGACCCAACCGATGCCGATCCCTTCCGCCCTGGCAGTCAGCCACATGGCGTGGATGGCGGCGACGGCCGAATAGGCGAATGTTTCGGGCATCGTCGCGCGTCCGAGCCCGCTGCCCTGTTCGCTCGTCTCATCCGTGAAGACGGCAATTTGCAGCGGCGCTTGATCCATACCCGACAGTTTCAACGTCGCATATAACTGCGCTTTCTCGCCGGAATACCCGGCGAGCGCGTTCTCGTTTGCCGTTCTGAAGTTCTCCCGCACGGCGCGGCGGCGTTCGGGGTCCGAAACAGTTGCGAAGCGCCAGGGCTCGCTGAGGCCGACGGAAGGTGCTAATCGGGCGCTTTCGATCAGACGGAGTGCCGTGTCCGAGGGTAAAGGGTCCGTCCGGAACCGTCTTACGTCGCGCCGCCAAACGAGTAGGTCTCGCAACCGATCGCGAAATCCTTCGTCGAAGACAGGGGGTGCTTTTGGGGCGACGTCGCTTGCCATAGCCGCACCCTAGCAGAGCGCGGGCGTCTGTCTACCCGTCGAGATAGGGGCGGTCGCCGCAAATTGTTGTGCGATGCATCAGCCGGCGTCCGTTCTTTTCGTCGAACGGGTTCGCTTTGTGCATGCTCGACCGATTGTCCCAAATTAACACGTCGCCCGGTTGCCATTTGTGGGTGTAGGTGAACTCGGGGCGCATCGCGAATTCACAGAGCTCATCTAAGATGGGCTGACTCTCTTCTTCGCTCATGCCTTCGAAATTACGAATCCAAATGGGACTATAGAAAGCGGCGCGGCGTCCTGTCTCCGGATGCGTACGCACGCACGGGTGAGAGACCGGGGGCGTGTTGGCAATTTGCGCCGCGGTCAACGGGGGGCGATGCGCATTCCTGATCTCATGATTCCACGGATAGTCGAACACGGCTTTCTGCTGGGTCAGCCACGTGCGCCGTTCTTCGGGTAAGGCATCGTGGACGGCGTACATACTGATGAAAGACGTCTCGCCACCGACTTCCGTGCATTCAAGGCAGTAGAATACCGAGCCGAGACTCGGCGCTTCGATATAAGCGAGATCGGAGTGATACTCCTTCGATCCGCCATAGGCACCGATATGTTCGCCGTTTTCGATAATATTAGAGACGACGAAGATTTCCGGATGGCCGTCGAGGCAGAAGTTCTGAAGGACATGTTCCTCCAATTCGCCAAAACGACGGCTAAAGGAAATCTGCGAGTCGGGGCTCATGTCTTGGTTGCGCAGTAAGAGCAGACTGTGGTCCGCCAAGAGACGACGTAAATCGGCAAACGCGCCCTCGGAAAGCGGCACGTTCAGATCAATGCCGTGAATCTCAGCGCCCATGAAATTGGTTAACTCGGTATATTGGAGGCCCTCGTGGGCGCGTTCGCTCGCAGACATCGTTGTCTCCAGAGTTCGTTTGCACGGTTGTTGGAATTGATCTTGTCTCAATGCCTGTCAGGACAAGATTCCGGTTCATATTAATGACGTTGTCTTAGAAGGAAACGTTATCGTGCCTGAAACTCCTCGCGGCCCGCTCCAGGGTGTTCGTGTCATTGACCTGACGACCGTCATGCTCGGTCCGTTCTGCACTCAGATTCTCGGCGAGATGGGTGCCGATGTCATCAAGATAGAACCGCCGGGCGGTGATATCGGCCGTTGGACAGGTGCCTTTAAGACCAAGGGCATGTCGTCGGCATATTTGATGAAGGGCCGCAATAAGCGGAGCGTTGTTCTCGACCTCAAGAAGGACGAAGCGAAAGAGCCGCTGCGACGATTGGTGGAGAGTGCGGACGTCTTCGTACACAATATCCGGCCCAAAGCGGCCGCGCGTCTCGGGATCGATTACGACTCGATTGCCGCGATTAAGCCGGACATCGTCTATGCTGCGGCAACGGGATACGGCGAAGACGGCCCGTTTGTCGACAAGCCGGCTTATGACGATCTGATCCAGGGGGCATCCGGACTTGCAGGTCTTTTCGGTGCGGTTACCGGAACGCCGCGTTACGGTCCGACCGTGTTGGCGGATAAGACGACCGGCTTGTTTCTAACGTATTCGATTTCGATGGCGCTGTTCCACCGCGAGCGGACGGGAGAGGGGCAGAAGATCCACGTGCCGATGTACGAATCCTTTGCGGGATTCATCATGAACGAACATATGCAGGGACGTATGTACGACCCGCCAACGGGCGAGGCCGGATACCAGCGTATGTTGACCCCACATCGCCGGCCTTTTCCGACGGCGGACGGTTATGTCTGCGTGTTGCCCTACAACGATAAGCATTGGGGCCGGTTCTTCGAAGTCGCCGGTATGCCTGATATGGCGCAGGACCTGCGGTTTGTGGATCAACCCTCCCGGTCCAAGAACATTGATGCGCTCTACGAGATTGTCTCCGGTATCATGGAAAAGCGGACGTCGGCCGAATGGCTACAGGTCTTGGAGGAAGCGGATATTCCGGTCATGCCGATGAACAACCCGGAAGACCTTTTCGACTGCCCGCATTTGAGCGCCGTCGGCATGTTTCCCGAAGTCGAGCATCCGACCGAGGGCAAGATTCGCCATATCAAGGTTCCGGTTTCCTTTTCCAAAACGCCGGGCGGGTATTACCGGCACCCCGAACACCTGGGTCAAAGCACCGCAGAGGCACTGGCCGATGTGGGGTATTCGGAAGAAGAGATTGAAGCGTTGGTGTCCGCAGGCGCTGCTTTGACCGGGCGCACATGATGTTGGGCCGGAACTGGGTTGTTGCGCATCTTGCCGCGTCAATGATCGCTGTCGGTGTCGTTCACGCGGCTGCTGCCGATCAGGCGGCGCGGATTTCCGATGGTAAGTATTCACACTGGATGCTGACGAACGGCCCTTTAAGCGGGCGGGTCGCTTGGGCTTTCGACAATCCGGACGAAGAATCCGACCCGAAAGGTTTATTGCTGTCACATCTTCGGCGTGCGGCCGGTATCGAATGGGCAAGTTACAAGCCCACTCATCCCGAAATTGTCGAGGCGTTGAAAAATCATCCAAATGTGTCTGGGTTCTATGACCAAAACTATTGCGGTGGGAAATGCGCGGCGGCATTCGAAGGGTATGGTCGCGTAAAACCGGTCACGCTGGGTGTCTATAAGTCGAAGAGCAAGCGGAAGTGGTTTGTTATGCATCACAAGTTCGCGGTCCTGCGGGCGCGTGATGGCGACGGGGTGATTACCGGAAGTTTTAATTGGAATAAGAGTGCGGCCGAACTCAACTTTGAAAACTTGATCTTTATTAAAAGTAAGAAGCTGGCCGATGCGTACTCGCAGGTCTTTAACAAATTACCGGCGGAAGAGTCTTTGACGGCGGTAGACGCAGACGTTTCCGCGGGATTCGGCGCGGCCGGTATGGAACTGATAAATCAGCAAATTGACGCGGCACAGAAGTCGATTCGAGTTGCTGTTTGGAGTATGAATGTCGCCTCTAAGAAAAACCCGAACCCCGTTTATGATGCCTTGGTTGCGGCTATGGAGCGCGGTGTGGATGTCCAAGTCTTGACGGACTACCACAAGGCCAAGAAGCGAAAGTATCGGAAACTTAAGGTGCACTCGATACGTATGGCATCGAAGAAGGCGCATATGCATCACAAGTTCCTAGTGATTGACGAAGCAACGGTTGTGTCCGGTAGCTTCAATTTCGTGACGAAATCGTTCTCAGGGAATCATGAAAACGTCGTCGTTGTGCGAAGCCCCGCGATGGCGGCCTCTTTTACCAAGCATTGGCACAAAGTTCGCGCTTACCGGCCTTAGATATCTGTCGGCGCTTGGTGGATTGCGGCGAATATGCTTGCGCGCCTTACGCAAGTTCCAAAACGTTCGCTTTTTGAGAACGATTTAGAAATTACGCCAAGATTATTTGGTGTTTATAGCAATGTTTGTTTTAAAAATAGATCGATAAGTATTTATCGTATGTAAATTTATCAAATAATGAATAAATAAACAAAAATATCTTTATTGTAATCGAAATTGTTTGTGCTGTATTGTATAAAGTGGAGGGGCGGTCTTTTGGGTGCGGATGAGTGAAAGAAGCAAATAGAGCGAATATCGAGTTCGTTTTTGCGGACGACAATTCTCAGTTCCGGGTCGGCCTACGCAACGCTTTAATGCATGAAGGCTATAAGGACATCAGCGACTGTTCCTCTTTGATGGAGGTCGAAGAATGCTTTCAGACGGGCGCGCCCGATCTGTTGCTGATAGACGTCCAAATGGAGGGCGGCGCCGGTTTCGATACGATCTCGAAAATACGGCGAAGCGAGATTGGCAAAAACCCGTTCATACGATCATGGTCACGCTATGGGAACCGGATGGCGATTTGGTTCGCAAAGTTATTGAGAGCGGTGTCGACGATATTCTCCTTAAGCCGATTTCGACGGGCCAGTTGATGCAGCGGATCGAACAACTGGCGAATGAGCGTCAGAAATTCGTGGTGACGGCGGACTACATTGGACCACAGCGGCGCAAGGATCGCGAAAAAGACGATAGTGAAGACGGTCTAAAGTTAGATTTGGTCGAAGTGCCCAATACGCTGGGCAGTAAGGCGCGGGGCGAGGAAGTCGATAACTACGAGCTGCAAAAACTGATTTCGGAAGCGCAGACAGAGATCAATGAACAGCGCCTGAAACGGAATGCGCCGGAGATCGCGATGCTGGTGAAGGAGATCGTTCCCGCTTTTCAGGACGGAAATGTGGACGATGTCATCAAGGCGAAGGTTAAAAGTCTTTCCGGCTTCGCCGCGGATGTCAGCGAGCGCCTTTCGGGGACGAGTTATATGAACGTCTCTGATTTGTGCGCCATCCTGGGGAGCATCGCCAGTGCGCTCCAGCATGAGAATCCGAACCCGAAGAATATCGCTCTTTTGACGCCGCTTTCCGAAGCGATTAGCGTCAGCTTCAATCCGACGGAAGAGTCGTCAGGGCTTGCCGATCAAGTCGTTGCCTTGGTCCGCCAATACATTGAAAAGAACGCTGCTGACTTTGCACGTCTCGAATAATTCAGCGCATTCGTTTCCGGTTTTCTTCGTCTATGCTCGTTATGTCTGGACATAACGAGCATAGTTCTGTTATTAATCATCATATTGATTCGATTAATTGCTGCGCCGATTCGATTTGGTCGCGCGGGCGCAATGTGGATTTAAAGAATAGCTGGAATGCCGGATTCGATTTCACAAACGCCGCTTAATTTTGGACTTCGATTGAATTTGCTGGACACGGTCCAGGATTGCCAAACCTTGTTCGAGCCGTTGGTGCAAAGCGACTGGGAAATTTATTTTGCCGGCGTTAATTGGCCATCCGGAAATATTAAGGCGCATGTCCAATTTGCGGAAGAAGAAGACCGTGAACGCGCCTATGACCGGGTATTGAAAAACGATGTACCGGTAAAACTTGATGAATCCGACCGGCGAGCGCCGAAGTTCGATCTTGGTGACGAAGAAAGACGCTCGGGTTTGGATCGCCGCATTAAATCCGGGGAACGGGCGGAACGCCCGAATACAGGGCGGCGTTCGCTTAACGGCGAGTCCTAACGACAACTCATTCATTTATGGATTCAAAGGCGCGCGCACACTTCGTTAAAGATGGGCGTGCATCGTGTCTCTTAAACTGTCGATATCGATAATCGGTTTCGTGAGATAATGCGCGAATTGGGCTTCTTTGGCCTTGCTGCGACCTTCTTCGCTATCCAACGCCGTCAACGCGATGACTTTAGTGTTGGCCGTCGACTCATCGCTGCGAATAAGGTTAACCGCATCGAAGCCGCACATATCTGGCAATTCGACGTCCATGACCACCAAATCTGGCTGCAATTCCCGAATGGCAACGATCGCGCCGGCACCCGTTCCGGCTTCGAGGACGGTATGTCCCCAATCTAAAACGTGGTCTTTGACGTATTCTCGGACGCCTTCATTTTCTTCGACGATTAAAACAATCGACATGTGCTTCGTTTCCTGTCGCAAATTGATCGAACGCAGTTGCGAATTCTTGAAGCAAAATATGCGCCAACTGTCTGATTTCTCGCTTGGAATCAGCGACTGAACGCGGTGCGGCAAGGGCCGTAAGCGTTATACGGAATGGCTTTTCGCGATTTTTTCCGCGATGTGTTCGCCCGCCGTAATGGTCGGATAGAGTGGATCGCGACCGGCATCTCGGCACGTAGGAAAGCACTCTATGCTCGTGTCGTAGTTCGGGTGCATGAAATAGCCGATTGATTGTCGCCGGCTCATGGCATCTTCCAACTCGGGTGGATTGGCGACGCGGTGCAGCGTCGATTTCCAGCGGTCGTTTGTCCAACGGGCCAGCATATCGCCAAGGTTGACGACGAGTTCGCCCGGCTCGGCCACAACACCAGCCCAATGTCCATCCGGCATCAGGACTTCGAGACCGCCGCGCTCCGTCGTCATCGCAAGGATCGTCAACGCGCCGAAATCCGTATGGGCACCGGTCCGCAACTGTCCAGGCGCGGGAGGTTCGGTAAGGGCCGGGTAATGATGACTGCTGAGGATCGAAAAGTGACGGTCGATCTTGTCGGCGAAGTGATCTTCAGGCATCTCCAAGGCGAGAGCGAAAATCCTTAAGAGATCGCCTGACAGTGCTTCGAAACCGCGATAGAGCGCGATAAGAGCGGCGGCCGTTCCATCCGGTTCCGGTGGCAGTGTATTTGGCCAATAGGACAATTCCGCCTCGGGAATGTGGCGGAAGTGATCCCGGAAATCGTCGACGGGACCAAGAAAAACACTCTCGCGCAGGTCCGGCGGCGCTTCGACGCCAAGGGTATTGGCTAAGCCGCGACTGGCAAATCCATGATAGCCGCGTTGTTTTGCGGGGCCGTCCGGGCGGGCTCTATCTTTCGCTTCTTGGGGCAGGTCGAAAAACGCGCGGCTTTCCCGGAACGCCGCCTCGAGCACATCGTTCGGCAGTCCGTGATTTTTGATGACCAGGAACCCGATATTGCGGCAGGCATCGGCGACCGCTTCGACGACAGAGGTTTTCCCCTCCGCATCGCAGCTTAAAAAGGGGCCGATATCGATAGCTGGAACGCTTAAGCGTGCGAGTTCGGCAGACATAGCGACCTCCTAGTCTTTCGATGCGGCGACGATTGAGAGGTCTTCGTCAACCGCGCGTTCGTAAGGGACGTCATAGTTGATGAGCCCCCCGGACAGCAGTGCCGCTTTTAACCGGACGAAGGCTTCCGCCGGGAGGGCCGGTGTCCGCGCCCAAAGGTTGGAGCCGCGATAGCCCGCGATCATCCGAGCGAGGCGGCGCTGTGAAAGATCGGGAAAGAAGGGCCTGACGGTTTTTGCGAGAGTCGCCGAGCTTTCAGCGTATAACGCTTTTTGGGCGCGCGCGATACCGCGCACAAGCGCTTCGCAGGTGCCGCGATTTTCTTTGGCAAATTTCCGTGTGGTGTAAAAACTCGTATAGGCGATGTCGCCTCGTTCGGCGAAGCGGTGCCAGATTTGGCCCGCACCGCTTTCGACAAGGGCGTCGGCGTAAGGCTCGAAAACCTGGACGACGTCCAACTTGCGAGCGTTTAACGCGGCGACATTTTCAGCCATCGGCCGGTCGGGCATACGGGTCCAACTATCGGGAGCGACGCCGGCGCGGCCGAGATCGTCTTGAAAGGTCAGCCAAGGCGTCGGCGCTTCTTCGGCGACGGCAACGCGAAGTCCACGTAGGTCTTGAAACCGGAACCGATTGTTCTTTTTGCGGCCGACGAGAATAAAAGGGTCGCGGGCGACGACCTGGCCGAAACAGACTAAAGGCGAGCGTCGATTGCGATCGTGGTAGGTCATCACTCGCATCGGTCCGCCCCAGGAGACATCCGCACGCCCGTCAAGCAACGCTTCGGCAGTCTGGTTCATGGCGGGTGACGTTTCGACCCGGACGTCGATCCCCTCCCGCTTCCAGTCGCCGCGCGCGATCGCAAGATAGAACGGCACGTAAGGAACGGCGCGCAGGTTTTCGAACAAGGTGATGGATTTCGGCATCGTTCTGTCAGGTGGCGGAGCCGAATTTTTCCGCGACACCGCGGCGGATGAATTCGGTGCGATCCTCGCCTTCATAGGCATCACCCGCGAAATAGATGTCGGCGACGGCGCGCTGAACCCGGTCGATCATGGCGCGGTCGTCCTGATTGTCCTTTGGGATGCGCAGAACCGTATCGCCGCCATAAGTATGGAACGGTTTCTTCGGCGTGCCTTGCGGCACGGCGATATCTTCTCCGTTCGCGACCGCGCGGATACCCTGGCGCAGTTTGTCCCGCAACAGCGCCACGCCTTCATCTGTGACACCGAGATACTCTCGTCTGTGGATATTCATCGGACCTTGCCCGGTCCACGCTTCCCAGTCGCCCGGGTTGTTCTGCATTTCTTCGTAGCTGCGATGTGCGGTTTGTCCGTAGAAATCCACGGCTTCCCAACCGACCTCGTCTCGGTTGCCTTGGCGCAGCACCTCGTCCTTATCGTTGAAGTGGCGCCAGCCGAACTTTCGGGAATTGTTATCGTCGACCGGGACGACCCACTTCGTGAGGCTCGTGCGGCTGAATGTTTTCGGCTCGCTTAGGACCTGAAACATACCGCCGTTTTGCGCCAGACTCGGCAGGAAGTGGTCGTGAAAGCGGATCAGAATGAGATCGTCGCGTCGGCGCGAATGGCTGTAGACGATCCCTTCCGGACGTGTGTGATATGCGACCACCGGTAGCGCGACGAAGTGTTCGAGGCCGGGAAACTGCGGACCGTTGACGCGCCCGTGCAGAAAGACGCTGTGAAACGGGTCCATCGAGTT
This sequence comes from Rhodospirillaceae bacterium, assembly GCA_002716125.1. Classification (GTDB taxonomy): domain Bacteria; phylum Pseudomonadota; class Alphaproteobacteria; order UBA8366; family UBA8366; genus UBA6544. Next base: position 16,010 of record PAZH01000077.1, on the reverse strand, counting down.
TTCGCTTTCCTGCAGCCAATTGCAGGGTGAGTGGATGGAGTAGGGGACCAGGTCGTGGTCTGGCAGATCCATGGAATCGTAATGGGGAAACGCCGGCTGTTTTTCGGGCGGCCCCATATAGGCGAAAACAAGCCCTTTGAATTCGTGGGTCGGATAGGCGCCTTGGCAGATCGTATGCCGGATCTCGCTATCTTCCGGCTCACCGGGCGTCTCCAAGATCGTACCGTCAATGTCGAAGTGCCAGCCGTGATAACAGCAACGGATGCCGTTCTGCTCGATCCGACCGAATTCGAGCGAGGCCCGGCGATGTGTGCAGTGTTTGTGCAGAAGGCCAACCCGGCCGCTGAGGTCGCGGAAGATGACGAGATCTTCTCCCAGGATTCGAATCGCGACGGGTTTCTCGCCGAGTTGATCTGTCATCGCGACCGGTTGCCAAAACCGACGAAAGAACTCGCCGCCGGGAGTCCCGGGTCCGACTTGCAAGAGCTCGTAGTCGGGCTCTAACGGTTGGTTGATCGCATGTCCATCGTATGGGCGGCGCGCCCAACGGGTTTCTTTTGCCATCCTTGCCTCCCTTGCTCTCTACACGGTGCGAGAGTGCCCGATTATTATCTCGCGGCGAGGCATAAATGACCATACGGCGTAGTGCCTTAGGCATTCTCCGGCGGAAAATTGCGTTGCCAGGCTTCGTCGGTTGCAGGCCGGTTGGCAACGGCATCGGCGATGGCGTCGATCTTCGGTGTGTTGTGTGCGCGCCAGTCGTCTTGCTGGGCCCAGCGGCTGACGACTGCAATAGCGAAATCAGTGGCGCAGCAGCCACGTGCGAGCAGTGAATGATCACCGGCGATATTGGCTTCGACGATAAGCCAGCGCTGGCGCCACAATTCCCGCGCCTTCTCGCGCACGATCCCTGCGTTTTCGGCGCCGTCCGGCGCGAACCGTTCGGGATAATCGCTGATCTCGACCAACGGATAGCACTCGGCGGCGACGAAGATTAGCCAGCGGAGCGCAGTCGCGTAGTCCGCTGTTTCGTCGCCTGGCAGCAGGCCGGCCGCGGGATGGAGGCGGTCGAGCATCAGGAGGATGGCCGCCGATTCGGTTATCATTGTGCCATCCGGCATTTCGAGGGCCGGCAGTTTGCGCTGCGGATTAACGGATGCGAAGGCGTCGTCGCGTTGCTCGGCCTGTCTTAGGTCGACTGTGATGAATTCGTAATCCGCGCCGATCTCCGCGAGGGCGAGTTCGACAATCGCGGAGCCGGCGCGTGGATAACCGTGAAGGCGATAGGGGGGGCATCGGTCTGCTCTTTGAAAATATAACTATTATAATGGTTATAATATCGGTGCAGGTTTGCCCGTCAACCGTTATAAGGGTTAGAATGGTTTTATGACGACGGCCCCAAACTCAAATGACCCTGCCTTTCGGATCGTTGGCGGGCGCACCTGTCTGGATTTCGTCAATACCGCCGATTGGTTAGAATCGGGTGAACTGCACACAGACAAATTCCGGAAGGACGCGGATGTGGTCGCGTGGTGCCGCGCTGTCGGCCTTGCCAGCATCGATCCGCCGCGAGATGCGCTCAACACGATCCGGCGCTTTCGTGCGGTCCTGCGCCGTTTATTCATGCACGTGATTACCGAAAGCAAGCCAATGGAAGAAGATTTGGCATGCTTGAATGACGCGCTGGAATCGATGGACGGCATGGCGTTGCAAGGAAACGGCAGTGAGTTTGGTTTCACTCCGAGCACGACTTTGGAGCAGGCTGTTGCGGTCTCAGCAGCGGCGTTGCTCGCGCGCGCCGAAGATCGCGCGCGGCTCAAGATTTGTCCCGGCGAAGCCTGCGGATGGCTGTTCCTCGACGAAAGCCGCAATCGGCGGCGGACGTGGTGCTCAATGGAAGTCTGCGGTAATCGCGCGAAGGCGCGCCGCCATTACCAGCGCAAGACGGGCCGCGCCTGATGTCGCGCGTCCAGATTTCCCCCTAATCCAAAAGAGGTTCTGGTAGGGGACGGCCCCCGCTTTCTCAATGTCGTCCATCAAGGTTGTCTCCCAGTCCAGATAGTTGATCACGTTTTGGCGCTGGTCACCCGGGCGCTCCGACGACGCGAGAAAGGCATCGTCGCGTGGCGTCAACATATTCGCCTCGCCGGTTTCGACAGGCAGACCGGCGGCGCGCCACGCTTCGATACCGCCTTCTAGAACGGCGACGTCCGAGCTCTCGACGTCTTGAGTGTCACTTGCCGCAAAACGCGCGTAGGCGCCGTCGGGCGAGGTCAGGACGACAGTCTTCCCCGCCGACGGGATGTGTTCGGCCAGGTCGGGTCGTAAACACCAAGACGCACCCGCTATATGCGCCGCGACGAAATCGGGCGACGGGCCAACGTCGATCACGGCAACATCGCCATCTGCAAGGGCGCTGTGCAGGTCGGCTGGCGTAATACTTTTTGCGGCGGGAAGGGCCGGGGTGGTATCCGCAACCGGACCGCTTTCCAGGTCGCTACCTTCGAGACCGTCGGTATAAATCGCAACGTCGCCCCAGCCCATTTGCGCCAGCCAAAGGGCGTTGATGGTGGCGCGGACCGTGTCGTCGTCGGCGATGACCAGCCGGGCGTTGAGTGTTCCGAAATAGCGGTCGGGACTCATGATGATGGAGCCATAGGGCGCGTTGCGGGCGCCCGGCAGATGCCCGGCCTCGAACTCCTCCGGCGAGCGAACGTCGAAGAGGTAGGTCGTTCTGGATGCCTCGGTCCGCCTGTCGTCAAGGCCGGCGCGATCGATGCGAGGGAGGCCAGCGCGCGTCGCGATCGCCTCAGCGCGTTGGCGCGCGGCGACTTGTGCGTCTTCGGAGATCGGGCCCACGAACCGGTCCGCGCCGCGTTCCAGCTCGTGGCCGTCCAGCAGCCAGCCGCGCGTGCCGTGATGCAGCACCCGGACTTCGTTCGGCACCCCGGCCGCAACGAGACTGAGCCCACCGAGAATGCCGCGGGTCGCCGACATGCAATTGACGCAGACCTTGGTGTTCGGATCCGGTACCAGATTGTCGAACCAGCGCAAAACATCGGCACCCGGTGCGTCGATGCTGCCTGGAATGTTGCCCGCTTGGTATTCCGGGCGGGGCCGGCTGTCGAGAACGATCCAGTCTTCATCGGATTCGAGGGCCGCTTTGAGCTCGTTCGGACTGATAAAGTTCGGCTTGCCGTTGATCCGCGCAAAGGCGCTGAAGCCCTTGGTGGGCACTTCGATCTCGGGGAAGAGAGGTAAGCCCGCCGCTTCCCATCCAGGGGCGCCGCCGTCGACGACGGAAATATCCGTGTAGCCCATGGCTTCGATCCGTCTCTTCGCTATTGCGGCGCGTCCGTCGCCCGCGTCCATCACGAGGATCGGTGTCGTCAAGCGTGGCACCACATCGCGGATAGAAAACTCCAACCGGGAGAGCGGCAAGTTCGTGGCGCGCAAGACGTGACCCTTCCCGAACCGCATGATCTCGCGGACATCCAAAAGGGCAATTTCGCTGCCGTCTTCCAAACGCTTGGCAGCGTCGGCCGGGGTGATGATTTTCGCCATGTTCTTTTCTCCGGGGCGACGCCGGGCGGGTTACTCGAGTGAGGCGAGGAATCCGCCGACAGCGTCGATGAAGCCCAATGTGTTCTGCGAGTGTACGTTGTGTCCGCATTCGGGAACAGTTACCAACTGGCCTTGCGGCAAAGCCTCGCGAAACCGCTCGGCAGCCTCCGGCGCCAGGATGTTCGAGTTCTCGCCGCGCACGACGAGGGCCGGCAATTCGAACTTGGAGACGTCGTCCAGGCTGATCTTGTCGCGATCGTCCTCCGGGACTTGAATTTCGCCCCGCCAACGACGGTAGTCGCATTTGCTGATGAACTTGCCGTCGGGCCGCTGCAGCATGTTGTATTTGACCGTGCGTTCGATGTGCTCGCGGCTGCGATAGGGGTCGTATTCCCGGACGTTGCGCACGAAGTGTTCCAGGTCGTCGAAGATCTCGTTCTTCTTGACGAAATTGGAGATCGTCTTGCGACCGGCTTCCATGGTCTCCGGCCCGACATCGACGATAACGAGCGCTCGCGGATAGCTGGGGTCTAGGCGGGTCAGCATCAGCGTATTCCGGCCACCCATCGAATGGCCCATGATAATCGGATTCGCGAGGCCGATGGCTTGTGTGAAAGCCTGTGCGTCTAACGCCATTGTGTGGTTCGAATAATCGCCGTTCCGGGCCCACTCGCTGTCGCCGTGTCCGCGTTGGTCGAGTGCGATGATCCGGTACTTCTGTGCCAAGTGAAGGCTGACGAGGTCCCAGGAATGCGCCGATTGGTGTCCGCCGTGCAGCAACAGGATCGGCGGTCCGTCCGGGGCGCCCCATTCCAGGAAATGAAATCGCTGCCGTCGAACCACGACATTACAGGATCGATAGGCAATATCAGGTGCATGCGGAATCGACAGGTCGCCCGCGCTGGCCAGCAGGCTCGCGAACTCATCCGTCTGGGTCATATCCATCGGATCTGCCGTGTCCGCGAAGGCGTTCAGGTAGAGGCCGCTGTCCGTGGTTGCGTCGTTCATTTCCGATCTGACTCCCCGCCGATAAATGCTACCCGGTTACAGATAGGTTTCACACGGCTTGCGGAAACCGTCATTTGACTGGCATCTCGTCCACGTAAATGCATATTAGTCTCCGTCACGATAGTCCTTCTCCCAACACAACGGTCGACATGACGGATTCACTGCGCATCGCCCATTGCTCTGACATTCATCTGGATGGCGATCACTATCACCACGACCAGTATGTCGAAGCGAGCGACTACTACCGCGAGTCCTTCGAGAAAGTGCTGGCCGAGATGCGCGGGCACGACCCGGATATCATGTTGCTGGCGGGTGATCTGTTCGACGCGAATTCCGCGACCAAGGAGACCATCGAGTGGTCGATGCAGGTGATCGCCGATCAACCCTGTCCGATGGCGATGATCCCCGGTAATCATGATTGCCTGATCGAAGGCGGTATCTATCAGCGCCACGATTTCAAGGCGATCCCCAACCTCACCTTCATCATGGCGGAGGATGGGGAGACGCTGTGGATTGAAGAATTCGGCGTCGCCGTTTGGGGCAAGGGAATGGTCGATCACACGCCGAACTTCAGCCCGCTCGGCGGTCGCCCGGAGCGCCCGGCTGACTGCGAATTCTACATCGGCATGGGCCATGGCATTCACGTGCCGCACGGGGAGCCGTCGCACCGTTCCTCGCCGATCCATATGGCGGAGATCGAGGAGAGCCCCTTCGACTACCTGGCTCTCGGTCACCATCACGCGGCGATGAAACTGGTGACCAACGAAGCCACGGCGTCCTATTGTGGTTCGCCGACGGATACCGTCGGAGGTGCGGCGACCTACGCCATGGTCGAGATTGAAAAGAATAACGGCACCAAGCTCGAAATTCTCGCCGTACCGGGCACCGAGACGGACTGACCGCGCCCATCCTTCGAGACGACCGCTGATGAGGTCTCTTCAGGATGAGGTCTTCTCTTGTCCAAATTATCGAACCTCATGCGGAGCCCGCCGAAACATGGGTCTATCGGCTGACAGGAAGATCCTGTGGCCTCCCGGATTATTTTTTTTCCGAGGAACAACCCCATGCAACGGGGAAATAGGGTAATAGCGTACCGCTCTTCCGGCGTGCAGGACGGCGCTGTCGCGCGAAGCGGCTGATTCACGATGTCAAAGAACGGCGAGCACTATATCACAAATTAGACAAAATGTCACTTAAGCTCTGCGTGTTTTGGCCGTCGCCGTCGAACCGCACTGCGGCACGGTCTTAACTCTGGCTTTCCGACACAAATGCCTTGCCGCTGCCGTAGCCTTTGTTGAATTTCACCAGAACTTCCTGCATTTCCGGGTCGTTCAGCACAATCGGCTCGCCGACGGATAGGATACGCCAATACACCTCACAAAGCGTTTCCACTTCCAAGGCCATGGAGAGCGCCTGTTTCAGGTTCCCGCCAACCGCAATCTGCCCATGATTCGCCAATAGGCACGCCTTGCGTCCCTCGAGTGCTTTTACCGCGACATCGGACAACGCCTGGGTAGCGAAGGTTTCGTAAGGGGCGCAGCGGATCGTTTGCCCACCCGTAACGCCGATCATGTAATGAAAGGCAGGCACATCCTTTCGCATACAAGCGATTGTCATAACGGCCTTGCCATGCGTATGGACGATCGCTTCGACATCGTCTCTCGCGACGAATATATCTTCGTGAAACCGCCATTCACTTGACGGTTTGCGCAGACCGTTCGGGCTCTCGTAATCCCCGTCAATTCGTTTGTAGACCACGTCTTCGGGCGTAATGTCCTCATATGCCATGCCGGATGGGGTGATTAGATATCCGTCGTCCACTCGGACAGCCGCATTCCCGGACGTGCCTTGATTGATCCCCAACTCGTTCATCTTAAGGACGGTGCGAATGAGCTCGTTCCTCAAATCTAGGTCTTTCATGCGGCTAAGCTTTCCTGCTTGCTAAGGTCTGAAAAGGAGAAGCCCGCGTAGCACAAGCCAACGGACCTGGGCGAACCCTATACAATTATCATCTTGCCATAAACCAGCTAAATTCACGCAAACGCACATCGTCGGACGAGGCTTTCGTCACCGCATCCCCTGGCCGCTCTTCGATCTCGCGCCAGTTTGATGATTGGGCGTGGTTAAACGCGCCAGCGCGAAAGAGGGATCGTCAATGACGGATAAACTCGAGATCGAAGTGGGCCAGGTTTTCTCGACACCGACGAAGACGCTGACCGACGCGCATTTCCTGTTCTTCTCGGGTCTCACGGGCGACAACCATCCCATCCATTACGATGTGGAATACGCGAAATCGACTAAGTTCGGCGCGCCCTTGGCTCATGGTCTGCTGCTCGCCGGAATGACGGCGCTTGGCGGTTCGGACGCGAGTTTTCAGATCGACGGATTGGTTTTTGTCGAGCAAGGCAGCCGCTTTCTCAAACCGGCGAAGATCGGCGATACGATTCACACGACGCTGACGGTCGAAAAAATCTGGCACGAAGGCAAACGGCAATACGTCCGTTTCGCGACGGCGATGCTGAACCAGGCGGGCGAGACCGTTCTCGAAGGATTCCACGTCTACCAAATCATTCCGAGAGGATAGAGTCGATGTCGCTGTATTGGGAAGAATTCGAAGTCGGGAAACGCTACGAGACCTATGGCCGTACGGTGACCGAAGGCGACCTTTCGATGTTCTGCAACTTCGTTGGATATCACGTGCCGCTTTTCATCGACGAGGAGTATGCCAAGCGGACTCAATACGGCGGTCGGATCGCGCCGAGCGCCTTCACCATGTCGGTTTCGACGGCAATGACGGAGAGCCTTTTCCGGCATACCGTGATCTCTTTGATGTCGGTCGAGCGCGGACGTTTCTTGGCGCCCGTACGGGCCGGCGACACCATTCGCACGGAGATCGAGGTCGTCGACAAGAAAGAGACCCGCAATCCGGAGAAAGGCATCGTCACGTTCCGCGACCACGTCCTCAATCAGAAGGACGAAACGGTATTCCAGATCGATAAGATCGTCATGCTGAAGCGACGCCCAAATGATGACGGATAGGGGCAAGAATTAGATGATGGAGGCAAGATCATGACTTTGCACACGCCTATTTGCGATTTGCTGGGCATCGAATATCCGGTCTTTGCGGCGGGCATGGGGGGCGTCACCATGGCACCACTGACCGCGGCGATCTCCGAAGCGGGTGGCTGCGGCGTCTTGGGTGCGACGTTCTGCACGCCGGATGAATTGCGAGCGGAGATTCGCGCCGTACGGGAGATCACCGACAAGCCTTTCGGTGTCGACCTGCTGATCCCAGGCGACATTCCGGAGGATCTGAGTGCGCGCGAAGTGCCGCCATTTCCGGAGTTCTTGGAAGATCTGATGCCGAAAGTCGAAGGGCTGAAGGGCAATCCGCCGCCGCCGCTCACTATCGAACTGGCCCGCGCCCAGGTAGAGGTAACGCTAGAGGAAAAGGTGCCTTTGATGGTCTCCGCCCTTGGCACACCGCGCTGGTTGGTCGAGGAATGCCACGCGGTTGGCACCAAAGTCATGTCGATGGTGGGGGCGGTGCGTCATGCCCCGCGGCTGGAACAGATGGGTGTCGATATTATTGTCGCCCAGGGCATGGAGGCGGGCGGTCACGTCGGCACGGTCACGACCATGGTGCTGGTGCCGAGCGTTGTCGATGCGGTGAGTGTTCCGGTCTTGGCGGCGGGCGGCATTATCGACGGACGCGGCATCGCCGCCGGTATGATGCTCGGCGCCCAGGGGGCCTGGATCGGTACCCGGTTCATCGCCACTGAAGAGGCGACGGCGCCCGATGCCCACAAGCAGGGCATCTTGAACGCGGACGAGAACGGGACCGTCGTCTCGCGTTGCTACACGGGCAAGCCGAGCCGTGTCCTGAAGAACGAATTTACCTCGCGCTGGCATGGCCGGGACAATGAACTGCTGCCGATGCCGTGGCAGCGCATGCGGGTCGAGAAACTCGTGGCCCCGGCCAAGTCGGTTGGGATGCCCGAAATTGCCAATTTCCCGACTGGGCAAGCGGCGGGTGCCATCAACGACATGCCGAAGGCGGCCGACGTCTTCCGGCAGATGATCAGCGAGACCAAGGGAGCAATGGCCCGATGAGCACGGAATTCCTGCGTCAGCCGATCGAAAAAATTCGAGAAGTGCAAAACAAGCTCGTCGCCGAGCAGATCGAGCTCTGCGGTCGCGGGCATAAATTCTATAAGCAGCGCTGGGATGAGCATGGAATCGATTCTGCGACCATCCGCAACATCGACGATCTCGAGAAATTACCGCTGACGTCGAAGAAAGACTTGATGGACGATCCGGAAGCGTTCCGGCTTCACTGTCCGGACCTGCCGCTCGAACAACGGACGCTCTGGGAAGGGAACTATACGACGGGCTCGACCAGCGATCCGACACCGCTCTATGTCACCACGCACGATTATGTGGCCTATCTCGGATTGGCGAAACGAGTGGGTGAGATTTCGGGAATTCGTGAAGACGATGTCTTGATGAATCTCTTTCCGCTGACGCCAGAGCCGATGGGGGCCTTCATGCGTTCGCCGATGAACGCATACGCGACCGGGGCCACGATCACGGCGGCCCTCGTGGGCGCGCCGTTCGGTGATTTCAATATGCATCGTTCGCTCGACGAAGCCGTCTACATGATCGAGCGCCATCGTGCCACTGTGCTTTGGGGGATCACGAGTTTCGTGCGCCGAGCCATCATCCGGGCGACGGAACTCGGTGTCGATTTCTCTAGCGTACGTATGTGCAGCATAACGGGCGAAGCCAGCACGCCGGAGATGCGCGAAGACATTCGCGAACGGCTTCGCGAACATGGCGTTAAGAATCCGATTATGTTCGATCGTTACGGTTCGACCGAAGCGGGCGGGATGGCACAATGCCATGAGGACGGTGACTGGCATAATCCGGCACCGGACTTGTTGTTCCAGGAAGTCGTCGATCCGGAGACGGGCAAACGGTTGCCGGACGGCGAGCGGGGCGCACTCGCGATCACGCAGCTCAACCGGCGGGGAACATGTCTCGTTCGCTATCTTGTCGGCGATATCGTCAGCCTCACCCATGAGCCGTGCCCTCATTGCGGGCGCGGCGGCGACCGCGTCGTGCCGCCGATCGTGCGAACCAAGGATTTGGTGAAGGTCAAAGGCATGCTGATCAACCCGACCGTTTTGCTCGAATCGCTCACGGCGGTCAAAGGCCTCGACGAATTTCAAGTCGTGCTCACACGCCAGGACGAGAGCGACGCATTCTCCATGGACGAGATGATCGTTCGGGTTGCGAGTGCCCGTTCCGACCGAGACGGCGTCGTCTCTGAAGTGACGGATGCGGCGCAGACCGCAGCACGCATTCGTCCGAAAATCGATTTCGTCGAAGCGAGCGATATCTACGATCCGGCGAAGGAGTCGAAAGCCGTCCGCCTCGTCGACAAGCGGTAAAGTTCCGCTAAGATTGTTCCCAACTGGTAAGGGCATGGACCGCGTTCGCGGACCATAGCTTTCACACGATTGAATTTTGGGAAACCGATGACGAATATTTCATACGAACATGCGGCTTGGCCGATCCGAGACGAGATCGTCCGAGCCCATCGAAGTCAATGGGAACGGCTTGCGATGCCGGGCACTTGGTTGACGGGTGCCGAACGCGTCGCGATCGCGGCGGAAACACGGAATGCGCCGAACTGCACACTCTGTACACAACGAAAAGACGCCCTCTCTCCCTATACGATCGAAGGGGAGCACGACTCCTTGGGTGTTTTGCCGGAGGTTCTGGTAGAGCAAATCCATCGGATCGTGACCGATCCGAGCCGCCTGACCCGAAAATGGTATGACGGCCTGATCGACGCCGGTTTGACACCCGAGAAATATGTCGAAGCACTCGGCTGTATGGCAACGACGATTGCCGTCGATACATTTTGTCAGGGGATTGGAATTGATATCTGGCCGTTGCCGGAAGCGCATCCGGGCGAGCCGACACTGATTCGGCCGCCCGCAGAGGTTGGCATGGCCTGGGTACCCACATTAACGCGCGATCTCGCCGATGGAACGGCGTTCGAGTGGATTTACGGTGCCCGCAAACGTGTGACGAACATCTATCAGGCGATGACTTTAGTGCCGGAAGAGGTACGAGGTTTTTTGGGTGAGATGGTCGACGCGCACTATATGCCGTCCCAATGGACCGGCGATCCAGACGACTTGCCTCACGCCATCACAATTCCGCAGATCGAAGCGGTTGCCACGCGCGTCTCGTCGCTTAACGGGTGTTTTTATTGAACGGCCAGTCACTCACTCAGGCTCCGTGAGAGCAGCGAGCAAGACGGCACGACGTACGATTCCGCGGTCGCGGCAGCGGGCGAGGGAGATGGGGGCATTCCTGCCGGCGGCGTTCTGACGGCGATGTGCAGCGCATTACTTGGCGGCGATCACCAGACTCTCGATGCTTTGCGTCAGTCCGTTGCGGGCGAAGTCGGCGGTCAGGGTTTAACCGATGCCATCGCGGTGGCGTCGATCTTCAATGCAATCGATCGGGTTGCCGATGGCGCCGGTATCGAACTCGACGATTGGAAGAAAGATGACATTCAGGCATTCGATCATTTGCCGGCCCGTCGTGCCGACTAAACGGGCCGAACGCGACGTCCTTCGAACAGAGGTGCCAGGATATTGAAATACCAACGAACCTATACGGGCGAGGATGGCCATACGCATTTCGAAGAGGTGGATGTCCCCTATACGGTCGAGCGCGGGCAAGGTCGGGAAACAGATCTTTTACCGGCAGCCTCGATCCATTTCCGAGTGACGCCCGGGACGATGAATTACAGTTTCCACACGGCCCCTCGACGACGCTTGATCGTTATGCTGAGTGGTGCTCTCGAGGTGGAAACCGGACTTGGCGAGAAACGACAGTTCCGCGCTGGCGACGTTCTTGAGGTCGGGGACACACACGGTCACGGGCATATCAGCCGCGCCCTCGGCGGCGAAGATTTCAGAAGCGCCTTCATCAATCTCGACGACGAGCTTGTCAGCGACCGGCGGACTGGGTTGGAAAGTTGCGAGGCCGGTATGGAGGTCATCCGTTGTCGCACCGGTGCCGACGGGCAATCGCATTTCAGCGACGACCGGCTGCCCTTTGTCCACGAGAGTCCGAGCGGCTGGACCACGGCCGAATTACCGCTAAAAGGCTTCCAGTTTGTCCTAAAACCGCCCACTTTCGACCGCGATTTCCACAATGCGCCGTAACGACAAGTCCTTTTGTGTCTGACCGGCGGGATCAATGTAGAAGTCGGCGACGGCACGCAGCGGACGGTCGAAGTTGGGGATATCTATTTTGGCGAGGATGACGATGGGCAAGGCCATATCAGCCGCGCCTTGAACGGTTTGGAGCGGATATCGATCTTTGCCCATCTTGCTTGAGCAAGGCATCGCAGGGAAACGTTTGCAGCTAATGACCGCGAGCCGTCCCGTCCGTATAGTGAGTGAATGGTTGCCAGACTGCCTTCGCTGAAATCACTTGAAGTCTTCGTGCGGGCTGGCCAATTGCTGAGCTTTGGCGCCGCGGCGTCGGAACTCAACTTGAGCCCCTCGGCGATCAGCAGGCGCATACGTGCGCTTGAAGAGGAACTTGATACATTGCTGTTTGTCCGGCGCAGCAAATCCGTCGAACTAACGCCTGCTGGTGCGCGTTACCTCGAAGCGCTTGTACCGGCCTTTGCCGCGATCAAAACGGCCACGCAGGATATTGTGAATGAAGCGAATCGAATCACCCTGACGGTGCCGCAATCCTTCGCTTTTAGCTGGTTGACGCCGTGCCTGCCCGCTTTTCGCACTGCACATCCAGATGTCGAACTTGATATCGAGGTGAGTGGTGACATCACCGGTCGTTACGTCGACGATTTCGATATCGGCATTTTTCTATCGAACGCGCGCTGGAAGGATCGTCATTCCGAATCGCTCGCGGCCATCTCGACCTTTCCGGTCTGCAGTCCGGAGCTCGCAGAGACGCTTGTTGCGCCGGCCGATCTCGCCGGGGCGACGTTGCTCCATGTACGCCAGTTGCCGAACGCTTGGGAAGAGTGGTTGGCGGCGGCCGGCGCCATTTCCGTATTCCAATCTCCAGGGCGCGAAAAAGATATAACTTTCAATGATGTACAGTTGGCATACGAAGCCGCTCAGAAGGGGGTGGGGATCGCGGTCGGCGCCGATATCGTTGTCGAAGAATACCTTCGGGACGGTCGTTTGATCGCGCCGTTCGCCGAGCGGGTCGAAAGCGGATTTCAATATCACCTGGTCACGTCGAAGTCTCGGCTCCGGGACCCGGCGATCCGAAAACTGAGGCAGTGGCTTCACGCCGAGATCGAAAATTCTGACTTGCGCTGAGCGCAACTCACTTTCCGAGACGTCGTTTGCGGCAATTCGCACCGGCGGTTTAGCTAAATGCAGTTGAACCTACGGAGCATTAGCTATGATACAAGCCGCCGCCAAATTCGATCCGGACGCTTTCGAGTACGACTTCTGGAAGAACGCCGACGAGCGCGCCGGGTGGGACGACCTGGAACCCGGGGAAGAACTCGAATCCAATCCGGTCACGATAACGCTCGATATCATCCAACGTTATGCGCGCTCGATCGGAGACTTGAATCCGCTCTATTTCGACGAGGCGTACGCGAAGTCGACACGCTTCGGCGGTCTTATCGCACCGCCCAGCATTCATGCCCTGTTTCTCTTCGCCTGTACGACGCACGACTATTTCATGCGCACGCCGGGTACGGTGAATATGGGCCAGAACTGGTGGATACACCAACCGGTCCGCCCCGGCGACACCATCACTTTGACCGGGCGCTGCCTCGATAAGGTGATCCGAAAGGGCAGTACCTTTGCCATCCACGATAACGTTTTCCGCAATCAGCACGATCAAGTCGTCTGTTCCGGCCGCGGCTGGACCATGCGGCCTTACTAAGGAGACGCTTCATGACACAGAAATTCACATTCGACGACATCGATATTGGCTACAGCTTCGACGGCCCGGCGGTCAGCGTGACGCGGGAAATGATTAAAGAATTCGCTATGGCGTCCTTCGACAATAATCCGCTGCATTGGGACGACGCCTTCATGTCCGAGACGATGTTCGCCAACGGTAAGAAGTTTGACAGCATCATCGGCCACGGGTTGATGACCTATTCATTCATGGTCCGCGCCATGACCGATTGGCTGTGGCCGGAGAACGGCGATCATCGACGTCTCGAGCCCCGTTTCCGCAGCCCGGTCTATCCCGGCGACACGGTGCGAGTCCATGTGACGGTTCGCGATAAGAAAGAGACCCGCAAAGGGAAATGGCTGGTTTGCGACCTCTCCGTTGCCAACCAGAACGGCGACGGTTTGGCGGAAATCGCCGCCTAGCGATCCGGCTACGACAGCAACCGTCGCAAAAAGTTCATCACGCTGATGACGGCATAATTGCGGAGACGGTTGCGGTCGCCGGGAAGCGCCACATGCTCGGTATATTCCTGATTACCGAGCACGATACCGAGATAAACGGTGCCGCGCCGGGCCCCTTCCGAGGGGTCCGGCAAAACGGCTGCAACGCCGACATCGGTACCGTATGTCTCTTTCGCATGGCGGGCGGCGGCAAGGCCGCGGTCTTCGCCGACGGCGGCTTCCGCATGGCCGGCGGAAATAACCGCGCCTTTGAACACTTCCATGTTGCGGTCGATGTCGCTGAGACGCGACGACATGACGCCGCCGGTCAATGATTCCGCGACGGCTAGGGTCATGCCTTGGCGGCGGAGGCTATCCAGGACGACCGTCTCCATCGTCTCCTCGTCGATGCCGAAGACGATATCGCCCAAGAGATTGCGCAAAAACTGCTCTTCGGAAGCGAGGATTTGCGCGGCCGTCTCTTCATCTTCCGATTTCGCGGTGACGCGCACCTTGATGCCTTCGATGCCACTGGCGAGAAAGGCGAGGGTGGGGTTGCCGATGCTGTCGAGCTGGTCGATCCGGTCGGCAAGCTTCTCCGCAAGACCGGATTCGCTGTCGCCCCAAGTGCGGAGTGTGCGGCTGCGGATCACAGCCGTTTGGCCGGAGCGCCTTTGCATATCCGGGAGGATGAAGGTTTCCATCATTTCACGCATCTCGTAAGGCACGCCCGGCACGGCATAAATGACCTTGTCGCCGATCGGGCAATAGAGACCGGGGGCTGTGCCCGGCATATGCGGGATCGGCTCCGCACCCGCCGGTATATCGGCTTGGCGGCGGTTATTGTCCGTCATGCGTCGGCCGCGGGATTCGAACATGTGGCGGATCTTATCGACGATGGCCTCGTCGCGGACCAGTTCGACCCCCATGATATGCGCGATCACGTCGCGGGTAATGTCGTCCTGAGTCGGGCCGAGACCGCCACAGCAAATCACGGCGTCACTGCGGTCCAAGGCCTGGCGGATGCAGAACTCCATACGCTCGAAATTATCACCGACCTTGGTTTGAAAATGCGAATCGATGCCGAACATCGCCAATTGCTCGCCAATCCAGGACGAATTCGTGTCGACGATTTGCCCCAGCAGGAGTTCCGATCCGATGGCGACGACTTCGCAGCGCATGAGCCGATTCCTTCTTTTTATCTCAGCGGTTTATCCCGAAAGCGATATGGGGCCGCTAAGGCGTTTCGTAAATGCCGTTCTCAATAGGCGCCGAGATATTCGAGCGAAAACTCGTCGTTAATGGCCGACATGATCATGAGATACAGCAGCAGACCACCGCACGCGACATCGAATGAGAGGATCGTCGATAGCCAGCGTCGCAAGACAAAGATTGCCGTGACCCAAACGACGGCCAAGATGCCGATATACTGCCATGTTTCCATTCGCGTATTTCCTCATGCTGAGCTTGTCGAAGCATGTTCGCGCTCGCAAACGCGATGTCGTCCTTCGACAGACTCAGGACGAGGTGTAATGTGAGTGAGAGGTGAGCGTGAATCACTTCACCGCGCCCTTCGGCAGAAAGATCGCGATGCCGACCGACTTACCATTCCGCGACCCGACCGCGACGTTAAGCGCGCCGACGCCGATCTTCTTGCCGTCTCTCACAAGAATGGGCGAGCCGGAATCACCGAAGGTGGCGTCGCAGTCGTGATTCAGCATGCGCTTGTCCCGACCCGTAACATAGCATTTCTCGTTCACGGTTAGGACGTGCGGTTTGTCCTTGCTGTAGCTGGCTTGGGCGATTTCCTTGCCCTTGATCGGCATCAACGGCAGATAACCGATGGTGTCGCCCAGCGGTTTCTCCAACTCGAGAATCGCCCAGTCCTTGGTCAGGTCTTTCTTGATGGCGGCAAGGTTCGGCAGGTTCGGGTCGGAAAGGCGATAGGACTTTACTTTCGAATGGTCCAAATAGTCCGAAAGAGAGTAGGCCGCGAGATAGACGATCGACTTG
>PAZH01000076.1 GCA_002716125.1 Rhodospirillaceae bacterium | reverse complement strand
GGTTTCGGCGCGGCCTATCTCTCGATCGCGGGGCCCTTCTATGCGCTATTTGGCGCCGGACAGGCGCTCTATTTCGCAAGCCAGGGGACGGGACGTGTCCTTTTGCCCGTCATGGCCTCAGGTCTCCGGTTCTTCGTCGTCGTCGGACTCGGCGGCCTCGCGGTCGCGACCGGCTGGGAAATTACCGCTGTGTTCTGGGTTGTGGCGCTGGGGCTCGTCATGATCGGCGTTGGCCAAGCGCTCTGCCTTTACACACCGGCCTGGCAACCCGAGAAGCACGCTTTGATCAGTCCTTGATCACATTCGTTAGGAACGTGCCTCGGCCGCTTGCCAATAACTTACCGTCGGGGTCATAGACTTCCGCTTCGGCCGTGGAGTAGACGCGTCCAAGCTTTACGATACGCGCCTTTGCAATCATATCGCATTTGATGGCGGCGCGGTGGTAGTCGACACGTATATCGATCGTTGGGACAGCCATGCCGGCCCAAGCCATGATCGCGTAATCCGCCGCCATGTCGATGATGGTGGCGAGTATACCGCCATGTGTGTATTGGCGCTCCGGGTGGACCATCATTTCCTCGCGGAACGGGATGCGGAAGACGACTTCGTCTTCGGTCAAATCCGTCACTTCGACACCGAGCCACTGATGATAGGGCCCCATCTTGATGCGCTCGTTCAACTCGGCGAGCGTTGCCTTGTGTTCGGCCATGAATTTTCCTTACGGCTCGATAATAATTTTGCCAAAGACTTCGCGGTCTTCGATCATGCGAATGCCCTCAGCACCCTGTTCGAGCGGGAGCGTTGTATCGATGGTCGGTTCCATCGAGCCGTCCTGGATGTAGCTCATCAGGTCCGTCAGATCTTCTTTCGTCCAGCTGTTCGAACCGCAAATCTTCAGTTCGAAGGTCCAGATATAGCGAATGTCCGTTTTCGGATCGAAACCGGCTGTGGCGCCGCATGTCAGCAGCCGCCCGCCGCGTTTCATGCATTTGAACGAGTTCACCCAAGTGTCGCCGCCGGTAAAGTTCACGACGACATCGACACCGCCGTCATAGGTTCGCCGATGTGGCTTGCCGTACATCTCGTTGATCTCTTTCCGGAAGTCTACCTCATTGTAATTGAGGACATGGTCCGACCCCATCTCTTTGAGGCGGTCGAGTTTGTCTTGCGAGCCGGCACAGGCAACGACTTCCATCCCCATCTTCTTGCCGAGCAAGACACAGCAAGTGCCGACGCCGCCGGAGGCGCCCAAGACCAACATCTTCTCGCCCGCCTTCACGTTGCCGTTCTCGAACATCATGCGATGCGCGGTGCCGTATGCGACCGGGAGCGACGCCGCCTGAGCGAACGATACGCCCTCCGGAATGGGGATCAACTGATGTGCGCGGACACGGCAAAGTTCCGCCATGCCGCCGTCGCACGTCTCGCCCTGGAGGCCGCCTTCGACGCGGTTGATCGGGTCGACCAGGACGCGGTCGCCGACACTCCATCCTTCTACCTCGGGGCCGATTTCGGCGACTTCGCCGGCAACGTCCAGGCCGGGAATGACCGGCAGATTAAGTTTGATCCCCGGCATGCCGCGGCGTGTGAAGACATCGTGATAGTTGAGGGACGAAGCCTTCACCCGAACCAAGACGTCGCCCGGACCGATTTCCGGATCGCGGTAATTCGTCTCGTAGATGAGTTGTTCCTGTCCGCCGTGTTCGTATAGGACGACCGCCTTCATATCCGCATTCCTCTTCGTTTTGCAGCAAGGGAATTTAGGGGGTGCGGGCCCGTCCGTCCATGGCGAGATGACTTCGATACGCGGCGGGCTAGCGGACTGCGTTAGAGTCGACGACGTTTTTCAGTTGATGAAGCATCTTATCCAGAAAATCCACGAATTCGTTCCGGAACTTCCCGGTCAAAGTGATCACTGCGCGACGTCGGTCGTTCGAGTCCCGCACTTTTTCAAGTATCCCAAGGTCCTCAAGCTGTGCGACGCAACGGATCGCGGTGCTCTTTGAGACACCGAGCGACAGATAGATGTCGGAGACGGAGACTTTCGCGCCACGAAAGTTGCCTTCTGCGACAAAATAAATAATTTCCCAAAATAAAATTGTACTATTTCTTGATTTTGTTTCTTTTTTATTTGCGATATCTATCGCGTCAAAGAAATAATTATTAAATATAAAATTCTGAATATTTCTAGATTCAATAAGTATACGCAAAATTTCGGATCGAACGAAATTACTTTCTATTGGTTCTCTCTCGACCATTGTTTGGGGCAATTGCGGAAAAATGCGGTTGAACCTTAGGGATGGAAAAACTTGCCACCAAAACCAAGGCGAGTGTTACCCGCTATCCGTACACATACATGGGTGTTTGGAAAGTTATATTGGGTCGATGATGGCACCTATTAACCATAGGGTCGGATCAACCATGCCGACCTAAAATTAGGTATGTGCCTGCGACCATAGTTCCAAAAGCCGCTGCGCGAACCGCTTATTGGCGGAACCAAGTTAGCTTTCGATTAAGGCGCCGGTGGATTTCAGGGCGTCGATTTCCGCGCTGTCGAAACCTGCTTCCGCAAGCACTTCGACGCCGTGCTCTCCCAATTTCGGAGCCGGCCCTTCGGCTTCGGCACGCTCGCCGTCGAACCAAAGTGCTTGGTGTGCGAGTTCGATCTCGCCGACGCCGGGCTGATCCACGGTCAGCATGCCACCGAGTGCTTCGACCTGCGGATCGGCTTTCACTTTGTCCAAGGTGTTCACGGGTGTTGCCGGCACGCCGTTCGCCCGCATGGCATCGGCGACTTCCTGCGCGGTCCGGCTCGAGACATAGGCCTCCACGATGGCTTCCGTTTCCGGTCGGTTTTCGACGCGTTTTGCATTGGTGGCGAAGTTAGGGTCGTCTGCCAGCTCCGGCTGGCCGATGGTGATGGCCAGGTTGCGGAACATGCGGTCGTTGAGGCACGCGATGGCGACATCGGCATCCTTCGCTTCGAAGGTCTGGTAGGGACAGAAATTGGGGTGGCCTCGGCCCATTTTTCCAGGCGGTTTACCCGTCGCTTGCATGGCCGGCCACATATAGCTGAGGCTCGCGATTTGACCTTCAAGAAGCGACGTTTGTACTAGCGAACCCTTGCCTGTACGATTGTGTTTAAAAAGGGCCGAGACGATGCCGAGCGCACCATGGAGGGACGCGGTGATGTCCATCATCGGACCGCCGATGCGGGCGACAGGTCCATCTTCATGCCCGATCATACTCATCTGACCGGAGAATGCCTGGATAAAGAAATCCATCGCTGGGTCCCCGGCGCGCGGTCCTTTATGTCCGAAGCCGGAAATCGCGCAATAAATGACGTCCGGGTTGATCGCCTTGACGGCTTCGGGCCCGACGCCAAGTCGGTCGGAGACGCCGGGGCGGAAGTTCTCCAGGACGACGTCCGCGTCTTCGCATATCTGCAAATAGGCGTTCACGGCCTCCGGATTTTTCAGATCGAGGGAAATACTGCGTTTCGACCGATTGATCGCGGCCGTGAACGCGGAGAAGTCGCTGCCTTCGACGAAGGGCAGGTAGCGGCGGGTTTCGTCACCATCCGGCGATTCAACTTTAATGACGTCGGCGCCGAGATCGCTCAGCAAAAGCCCGCAATATGGGGCGGCGAGGACGATGCCCAATTCTACGACCTTGATTCCTTCGAGTGGCTTCTGCATACCCTAGCTCCAGACTTGTCTCGACCGGATGAATTTCCGGCGACCGAAGCTAAATTAGATTTGTGCCGCGCCCGACCAAGGCGTGCTCGCAAACGGTGCGAAAAATGTGGAGTAGGCCATGGCCATGCAACTGACTGAAGACCAGGAATCGATCCGGGAGACCGTGGAACGCGTCTGCCTCGAGTTTGAGGATGATTACTGGTTGGAGCACGACGAAAGCGGCGATTTCCCGGAGGAATTCTATCGTGCAATGGCGGATGGCGGTTGGCTTGGCATTGCGATGCCGGAGGAATTTGGCGGCGCTGGGCTTGGGGTTACCGAAGCTTCAATTATGATGCATACGGTGGCTAAGACGCGGGGTGCAATGAGTGCTGCCTCCGCAATCCATATGAATATATTTGGACCACACGCTATCACAGTATTCGGTAATCAGGAGCAAAAGGAACGTTGGATACCTGATTTGATCGCCGGTGAATATAAATCATGTTTTGGCGTCACTGAGCCAAACTCAGGCCTTAATACGGCAAATCTGCAAACACGCGCGGAGCGCACGAATTCTGGCTGGGTTATAAATGGGCGGAAGATTTGGACATCAACCGCTCAAGTTGCGAGTAAAATTTTGTTGATCGCGCGCACTACTCCTCAAGAAGATTGTGCTAAGCCTATTGACGGGCTGAGTCTTTTTTTCACGGACCTTGACCGAAATTTTTGCGATGTCCGTCGGATCCCTAAAATGGGTCGCAAGGCTGTTGATTCGAACGAGATTTTCATTGATGGCCTGCATGTTAAGGAAGAAGACTTGATCGGTGAGGAAGGTAAGGGTTTTAGGTATCTGCTGCATAGTCTTAATCCTGAACGCATCTTGGTAGGTGTAGAAGCAATTGGGATTGGTCAGCAGGCACTAGAACGAGCGTCTCAATACGCTCGAGACAGGGTGGTCTTCAACCGTCCAATTGGCCAAAATCAGGGTATTCAACATCCCCTCGCTGAATGCTGGATGGAGCTTGAGGCAGCTCAACTCATGGCTATGCATGCGGCAAAACTATACGACGCTGGCGAGGAGTGCGGTGCTCATGCTAACTCCGCAAAGTATCTCGGTGGTGAGGCCGGTTTTAAGGCCTGTACGCAAGCCATCATGACGCATGGCGGCATGGGATATGCCAAGGAATATCACGTCGAGCGCCTGCTCCGCGAGGTGATGATCTCCCGCATCGCGCCGGTCAGCCCGCAGATGATCCTCAACTACATCTCCGAGCGGGTCCTGGAGCTGCCGCGGTCTTATTAGATAAAGGGCGTCTCCTCGACGGAAGTGTGGGGTCCTATTAGGCCTTCCCATACCGAGCCTGTTGAATACATCCTTTTCGAAGCGAACATAGGTTAAAGGAAGGGCGAGAATGGCGACGAATTCGGATTTACGCACGATTGGGCTTGGGTTTTGCTGGCAAGATTACGAGGTCGGCGACCGGTTTCAGACGATCGGGCGGACGGTGACTGAGGCGGATTTGGTGAATTTCATCAATACCACCGGCATGACCGAGGTAATGTTCAACAATCTCGTCTACATCGAGGAGAAGTCGGCCGTGAAAGGCCGCGCCATTCCCGGCGCCCTGGTTTATTCCATCGCGGAAGGACTCTTGGTGCAGTCGACCATGCAGCACACCGGGCTTGCCTTCCTCAACATGGAGCTTGATGTGAAAGGGCCGACCTTCGTCAACGACACCTTGCATGTCGAGGTCGAGGTCATGGAGGTCCGCCAAACGTCCAAAGGGAATCGCGGGCTGGTCCGGACGCGGAACGAAGTGAAGAACCAGCACGGCGAGACGGTGATCGTCTACACGCCGCTTCGCATGGTCGCCGGCCGCGAAGAGTAGGCGGCAACTGTCGGAATTGGAGGCCATTATGGCGTTCGAGCTACCGCCGCGCGAAGGGAAGCCTCGTAAACGGGGCCTCACCACGATGATCGACTTCGGTCCTGACGAAATGGGCTGGACCGGCGGGCGCGGCGGTATCGAAAGCCTGCTCGAATGTGCCGCCGATTACATTGATCACGCGAAAATTTACGCCATGAACGGTCTTTTGCTGCCCGAAGAGGCCGTGAAAAAGGCGGCCAAGCTTTACCGCGATTACGACTGCCATCCGTTTGCCGGCGGTATGCTGTTTGAATACGCCTATGCGAAGAACGAATTGGACGGCTTGGAAGCGCTCTTGAAACGTGAAGAGTTGATGGGCTTCGAAGTCTCCGAGAACTACATCACACTCGAAGATGACGAGCGGAAGGCGCTGATCGAAAGGTTCCAGAAGGCCGGTTTCGACATCGTCTACGAATTCGGCCGTAAGGCGCCGACGGGGCCGATGAAGCTCGACGAGCTCGGCGCCGTCATCCATTCGGTCGCCGAGTGCGGAATCGATCACGTCATTGTCGAGCAAAGCGAGATCGACATGCTCGCCGACACTTCAGCGACAGGCTTGCAAGACCTGCGAGAGCAAAACTGGTTCGACCGGATCGTCATCGAGGCCGATCCCTACCGCTTTCCGACCCAGCACGCCGAGCTGGTCAACACCTTCGGGCGCGACGTCAACCTCTGCAACATCGCACCGGGCCAAGTCCTCCGCCTCGAAGGTTTCCGTCAGGGTATCGGCCGCGCTGTCGGTTACAACATCATGGATGGGTTGATTTAGCGGCGCTTTGCAGGCTTCGAGACGCGGCCTGGCGTCCGCTCCTCAGCATGAGGTTTTTGCAAGTTCACTCAATTTCCCTCATCCAGAGGAACGCCGAAGGCGCGTCTCGAAGGATCGGCCTTTAGCCCTCCCGCGGGTCGTCGACGAACAGGTGCGGTTCTTCGCCTTTGGGCGTGGCTGTCATCAGGGTGACGCCATCGGCTGAGCGGAAGCGGTGCCAACAGCCTTTCGGCACGATCAACACATTGCCGGCGAAGAGTTGCAGTGTCTCGATATCATCTTCGACGATGATGTCGAACGCAGTCGTGCCCGCGATAATTAGGACCAACTCGTCTCCCGCGGGGTGGCGCTCCCAGCCGGCGTTGCCGTCGGCGCCGCCGAAATAAAGGTCCGCGTTCTTGAAATCGCCGACGCCGAGCGAGCGAAACGCTTCGAAAATCTAGTCTTCCGTGGTGTGCGGCCCGCGGTTGACGATGAGCTTAACGTGATCCGTCAATTTATTGATGTGAAGAACGTCGACCATGATTTCGTCTTCCCAATGTGTTGATTGATCGCATGGTAAGGTCAAAGAAAATTTATAGATATGATCAATTCAGAATACCATCTATGCATTTATTTTGAAGCAAGATGAGGATGAGCGGATTGATCGCAACGTGGCAGTTTGATCTATTGTCGCCCGATAAAGCTCCGCCCGGAAACGAAATTGATGCCTTTTAGGACGACCGTATGAGCACTGTGATTTTCGATCTCGACGGCACTTTGGTCGACAGTGCCGAAGTGCTGCGCGATGTGGGCAATACGGTGCTCGCCGAACGCGGATTGACGCTGATGGAGACCGATGAAGCGCGCAGCTATATCGGCAATGGGGCGCGGGTGTTTGTCACCAAGATGTTGACCGCGCGCGACGCGGTCGATCCGGAAACGTTCGAGGCGATCTTCGAGCGTTATTCCGCGCTCTATGCCGCCGCACCCGGCGCCGCGAACATTCCGTTTCCGCACGTCGACGAGACATTGCGGCAATTGGTGTCGCTCGGGCATCGGCTGGCCCTTTGTACCAATAAGCCGACGGCCCCGACGGATGTCCTCTTGGCGGCGCATGCTTGGACGGACCTCTTTGGCGCGGTGGTCTGCGGGGACACCTTGGCGGAACGGAAGCCGCATCCGGAACCGTTACGCGTCGCGGCGCGTCAATTGGGTTCGCCCCCGGTCGTTTATGTCGGGGATAGCGAAGTCGACGCTGCGGCTGCGGACGCGGCGGGGTTCCCGTTCTTCCTCTACACCGAAGGGTTCCGTCTGGTCCCGACGGACACACTGGTTTTCGCGGAGGCGTTCGATGACTTCCGGGCATTGCCGCAGAAGATAGCGGCGTTCAACGGCCCTTTGTGAGCGTCCTAGCGGGTGGGCGGGGTTGCGCTTCGGCTCGCATCCCAAATCTGTCCCCAGCGATTGCACTCGAAGGTGATGAAATCCCCGAAGCTGCACTGGAAGTTTATCACCGCCATATCGAGCATCATGAAAACGACGCAAAGCAAAACGACCAGAACGGCAACAATGGTCAACCTGTCTTTAACCGCGCGCCAGTCTGGGCGCGTTCCATCGTTTTGTTTTCGGTTGTCCGTGTGTACCGCTAAGCGCATGGCTGTACCTCTTCCGGAGCAATATCCTTATGAACCTTAGTCGATCTAAAGGCTCGCTGTACCCCCCGGCCGGGTGCGTTACTCGGCCGCCGGAACCCGATAGTCCGCGATCTGTACTTCCTTGCCGACATCCGCATAGTCGCCGTCGGCCCGGAGACGACGGAACTCGCCCCAGTCGATACCGGTATAAAGATTCGGCGGGGTTGCGCTTTCGAGTGGCTCGACAATAGCGCCGTATGCCGGGTTGTAGAAAAAGGGGAAGGAATAGCGGTCCGTCAGGCTCATCGCTTGGACGCGATGCAGAGCTGCGCGATACGTATCGTTCGACCAGACTTGAACCATGTCGCCGATATTGACGACAAAAGCGCCCTCCACGGGTTCGACGTCGTACCAATAACCGTCCTTAAAGACTTGAAGGCCGCCGACGCTGTCTTGAATCAGAATGGTTACCGCGCCCGCATCGCTGTGGTGATGGATGCCGAGGTCGGCACCGTCGCCCGCTTCTTCGGGGAGATCCGATAGCGGGTCCTCCACCGGATAGTAGTTGAGGCGAAGAAAGCTGGTATGCGTGGGCGCAAAACTGTTTGCCAACCGGTCCCGTGGCAGCCCGAGACTGAGACAAATAGCCTCTACCATGGTCCGGGAGAGTTTTTCGCAGATGTTGAAATGCGCGCGCATCGCGGTTTCAAAGGCCGGTTGGCTGTCAGGCCACGGCGTTGCACCGGAGAAGGGATCGTCCGACAAGGCGCCGGCATCAACTCCCGGCCCAATATCGAAGATTTCCTTTTTGTCCCGTTGGTTCTTTGTCAGTTCCCGGTCGAAATATCCCCAAGGATTCTCGCTGCTTCGATTCAAAGCGCGTTTATCGGCGCGGGGTAGGGCAAAGAAGGCGCGGATGGTCGACCAAACGTGCGCTAAATGATCGGAGTCAACACCGTGATTGACGATCTGGAAGAAACCCCAATCGCGGCAGGCGTCGCCGATCTCGCCCGCAACCCGGGCCGCCGTCGCCGGGTGATCCATACCTTCGGCGCCGCCCAAATCGATTATGGGGACGGATTGGCGGACGGCATTCGCGTCCGCGACTGGGGCGAGGTCCGGATTGTTGATCGGTGCGGGCAATGCGGACTCTTCTTTAGTTCGCCTCGAAGACGGCAAGCAGGCGTGTCTCGACGCTGCGGCGCGGTAA
This sequence comes from Rhodospirillaceae bacterium, assembly GCA_002716125.1. Classification (GTDB taxonomy): domain Bacteria; phylum Pseudomonadota; class Alphaproteobacteria; order UBA8366; family UBA8366; genus UBA6544. The sequence goes on along the minus strand of PAZH01000076.1, from coordinate 9,208 downwards.
CGAGTCATCGTCTTGTTCTAGAAAGTCGAACGACGTGTGCGGGCAGTAGACCGAGCGATCGCCCGTCCGGCCGTCCATCTGCTTCAACACAATGACTTCATTCGTCGTCATATCCGGGAAATAGCACCATTTGTGCGTTTCGCTATGGACCGGGGCGGCGACCAAGCTGTCGTTGTTCCGGCCCGTATAGTAGTAGTCGATGACGTCGTCGAGCGGCAGGCTCTCCCAATCGATAAAGGCGAGCGGGTTGTTTTCGACCGGATGGTCGAAGGGCTGCCAAGTGTTGTACCACACGTAAATCCAATTTTTCTGCGGCTCGACCCCGTGAGTCTCGAGGACCGTCTCCGACATTTCCTGCAGGCGCTTCATGTTGTAGTCGCAATGCACGAAGCGGGCGTAACCGTCATTGAAATCGATCGGTTTTTCCGTGCGGATTAGATGACTTCGGGCGAAGCAGTGATCGGCACCCGTCACGCGGCAGATGAGAGCTTCCATCTCTTTGTGGTAGACGCGTTCAAGCTCGTTATCGTCGCGGAAATCGGTGACGGCACTGTGGTGCTGCGTCAACGTGAAGCCATTCTTATCGAGCGTCAATTCGCCCGCTTCGAGGCGCGGTCGGGCATCATGTACGCGGACATCCTGAAACGAAGTATTGGCGCGTCGGCTCTCGCGTGAGCCGATCCGCGGACTGTCGTCCTTGCCTTTCCACTCTGCGTTGATGTAGCGGACTTTTGCGGGAACCGTATGCTCTGCCGACTCCAATACAGGACTATTCACCGTTGCCTCCTAAACATTCATTCGCTGACACTTATATCACGATATAGGGTAAACTGCCCAATTGTCTGGAGAAAAAGATGGAAGTGAAGCCGTACGAGCAAGCGAAGATCGCGGGTCGCGAATCCGTTATGGAAGGGGCCGATATGCGGGTCAGTGTGCTCACGTTAGGACCGGGCGACTGTATACCGTGGCATTATCATAACGAAATCACCGATTCCTTCGTCTGTCTCGAAGGGCCTTTGGTGGTGGAAACACGGGCGCCGAAAAACGACTACGTGCTGAACGCGGGCGAGCGCTGTGAAGTGCCGCCGAAGGTCGCTCACTACGTGCATGGCAAAAACAATGGGCCGGCCAAGTTTCTGATCATTCAGGGCGTTGGCGTCTACGACAATATTCCCGTGGGCGGCGCCCCGAAAGAATAGCAGAGAAAGGGAGAGGGAAATGCCGAACGAAAGTCTAACCACGACAACACAAGAAATCGATATTCTGGCGGGAAGCGGTCGAGAGCTCACATTACGGCTTCATACCCCCGTCGGTGCGGGACCGTTCCCGGTTGTCCTCGACCTACATGGTGGCGCCTGGTGTAAAGGTCATATCGACGATTGCGGCCTCCGCGATGATACGTTGGCGGCGGCGGGAATTGCTGCGGGCGCGCTTGATTTTCGGGATGGTGCCGACGGCTACCCGACCTCCAATCAGGATATCAATTACGCGGTCCGCTGGGTGAAGGCGAACGGCAAGGACCTAAAGCTCGATCCAAACCGTGTCGGCCTGGTCGGGCAGTCGAGCGGTGGCCATCTCGCGATGCTGGCCGCCATGCGTCCGAACGATGCGCGGTATACGGAAATTCCGCTCGGTGGCGTCGATGCGACTGTGCAAGCGGTCGTCATGGTGTGGCCGGTTATCAATCCGCTGTCGCGCTATCGTCATGCGCACCGCGAACGCGTTTCTGACAATCCACCAGCTTGGATCGGCGATATTCCGGAGCGCCATGATCTCTATTGGGTGACGGACGAGAACATGACGGACGGCAATCCCATGCTGGCGTTGGAAAACGGTGAGGCGGTGCAAACGCCGCCGGCACTCTGGATTCAGGGTTCGCCCGACCCTGTGCATGACTATCGAGATCTCGACAGCGGGGCCGATTTGAACGAACCAGACCGGTTTGTCCGTAATTATCAGAATGCCGGCGGCGAGATCGAGATGTTCCGCTTCGAGAAAGCCAGTCAGACGGAGATGACCGCCATCGAGCCGACGGTCGCGTTTTTCCAGAAGCATTTGTGAGCTTAAGGAAGCTCGTGCTTCGATGGGCTCAGCATGAGGTTTCTTACTTACATTCTCACCCTGAGCGTGTTGAAGGGTGAGCCTAGAGGCAGATAAGCGGATGAAAATCTGGCTGCAGAGCGGGAGTGGCTTGTCCGCCGATGGCGGAACACCCTACGGTCGTCTCTACGAAGATGCCGTGGCGCGGCGTCTCGAGGCGGTGGCGCGGCCAGGCACGGATTGTGCGGTGTTCGGTATTGGTTCGACGCCGTTCGGCAAAGACCGCTATCATGCCGCAAAGCACAAGGTTGTCACCGGAGTGATCGAAAGCGCGCTTCGCGCGGAGCCGGAAGGCTATGACGCCGTCGGGGTCATCAACACGTTCGATCACGGGTATTACGAGCTGCGGGAGTTACTCCGCATTCCAGTTGTTTTCATCACCGAGAGCACGCTTTATCTCGCCTGCCAATTGGCGCCGGCATTTGCGGTCATCGGTCACAATCGGCAAATCAGACTACAGGTCGAGGAACTCGCAAATCGCTACGGGCTCGCATCGCGCATGACGGAAGGGGCGAGCCTCGATCTCACCTATGACGATTTCCCGCGCATGTATGACGATCCGCCGGCCTATCTAGACCGGTTCCGAGACTCGGCGCGGGCAGCTATCGAGCGTGGCGCCGGCGCGTTTCTTGTGGCCGGCAATCCGCTCAATATGTTCCTCGTCGATCAGGGTTTGAGCGACGTCGACGGCGTCCCCGTTGTGGACGGCCTGGCCGCAACGGTAAAGACGGCGGAGATGCTCGTCGATTTGAAAGCCGCTGGTATCGACCGCAGCCGGGCCGGCTTGTTTGCCGCGCCCGGCGATGATGACCTCGCGAAACTGCGGGCGTTATACGAATAGCCCTACTCGCTGGGGGCCCAGCCCGAGACCGCTTTCAGTTCCAGGAACTCAAGCAAACCGTGCTCACCGCCTTCGCGGCCGTTGCCGGATTGTTTGTAGCCGCCGAACGGTGTGCCAGATGCTTGCGCCGACCCGTTAAGGTGGACCATGCCGGCACGCAAGCGCCGTGCGACCTTGCGGGCACGGTCCAGGTTGCCGCTCTGTACGTAGGAGGCGAGACCGTAAGGGGTTTCGTTGGCGATTTCGATGGCTTCGTCTTCGCTGTCGAAAGGGATCATTGAGAGGACGGGCCCGAAAATCTCTTCGCGGGCAATCGTCATGTCATTGTTCACATTGGCAAAGACGGTGGGGCGCACAAAATAACCCCGATTGAAGCCGTCGGGCCGTCCGGGGCCGCCTGCGACCAATTCAGCGCCTTCTTCAATACCTTTCTCGATCAGGCCTTGGACCTTGTCGTATTGGGTTTGGCTCACGAGGGGGCCGATATGGTTGCCGTCTTCCGACGGGTCGCCGACGGATGTGCCTTCGGCAGCTTCCTTGGCAACGGCAACGGCTTCGTCGTAGACCGAACGCTCGACCAACATGCGTGTCGGCGCGTTGCAGGATTGCCCCGTATTGTTGAAGCAGTGACGCGCCCCGGCCTTGACCGCGCGTTGGATATCCGCATCCGCGAAGACGATGTTCGGACCCTTGCCGCCGAGCTCCAACGCAACGCGCTTGACCGTATCTGCCGCGCCCTTGGTGACCGCGATTCCGGCCCGGGTTGAGCCGGTGAAACTCATCATGTCGATGCCCGGGTGACTACTCATCGCTTCGCCCACACCCGGACCGTCTCCGTTTACGAGATTGAAGACGCCGGGTGGGAATCCGGCTGCGTCGATGAATTCGGCAAACAACATGGAGGACATCGGCGCGATCTCGGACGGCTTCAGGACCACCGTACAGCCCGCGCCTAAAGCGGGAACGACCTTCAAGGTTACTTGGTTCATCGGCCAGTTCCACGGCGTGATCAAACCGCAGACGCCGATCGGCTCGTAAATCATGTGTTGGTTCTCCGCGCCCTCGCGCAGCGGTTGCTCGAAGGAAAAACTCTTCAGTGAGCGAATAAACGCCTTGATATGGCCGAGACCGGCGGCGGCTTGTGCGTTGGTCGCGAGTTTGATCGGCGCGCCCATTTCCATGGAGATCGCCTTTGCCATCTCGTCGATGCGGCTTTGATAGACCTCCGCCAGCTTCTCGATCAGGGCGATCCGTTCTTCGACGGGTGTGTCGGCCCAGTCAAGGAAAGCTTTATCTGCCGCCGCAACCGCCGCGTCGACATCCGCTTTGCTGCCGAGCGAGATCGTCGCGTAGGCCGTCTCGTCTGCCGGGTTGATGACGTCGAGCTCGTTCGGCGTGGCGGGCGCCACCCATTTACCGTCGATATAGAATTGCGTCTTCTTTTCCATGGGATGCTCCTGCCGCGAAGGTTGTTTGCGGTAATATTGGTGCGTATTGGCGTGACGCAATGGGCCGCGAACGAATTTATCATGCGGCGCGTATTTAAGGATTAATCCTTTGGAAGTTCTTCTCCGCCCTGGCCCAGATCGCTTCCGCGCGGTGCTGTACCTCACGGTTCATCTCGGCGCGGTCGATGGTCATCACGTCCCGGTCTTGTACGATTGGGTTTCCGTCGACATAGACATCGGATACGTCCGCACCGGTCGCGTTATAAACGAGGTTGGAGCAGAAATTATCGGCGCGGATTGGGCGAAAGGACGGGCGCGAGATATCCACAAGAATTATATCCGCTTTCTTTCCGGCTTCGAGCGAGCCGATCTCATCCGCCATGCCGAGACCGCGTGCGCCGCCCATCGTCGCCATCTCCAAGGCATCCCAACCGGATAGCATCTCGACGTTTCCTGTGATCGTCCGCGGCACGAGGATCGCGAACTTCATGTATTGCCAAAGATCGTTCGAACACCAGTCGCTGCCAAGCGACATATTGATACCTTTCGGGTAGACCTTCTCCATCGGCGGGAAATAGCCGCGTTTCGCGACGTGATAACTGGTGTGGGACATCGTGGCACCGCTTTCGGCCAGAAGTTCGACGTCGTGATCGTCCATGAAGACACAATGGATCGCGATCGTATCAGGTGCGAGCACGCCACTTTCGACGCCAATCTGCATCGGCCGCTCGCCGTAAAGCTTGAGCGCGAATTCGGTCTCGCCCGGCACTTCGGCGATATGGACGTTCATGCCGACGCCGAGTTTGTCGGCCAACTCCCGGCTGCGCGCCATACCTTCGAGCGATGTATAGCCGGGTCCACCCGGTGAAACGCGCGTTGTGATCCGACCATCCGCCGCGCCATGCCATGTCTCGTGCAGTTGGACGGCGTTGTCCATCGCGCGCTCGAGACGGTCCGTCCGCCATGGCCGTTCGGTCGTGTCGGCGCTAAGGCCACCGAGACCGATCTCGACTAGCATCTCACTTAAGCTGGCCCGTATGCCAATATCGCGGACGGCGGGCGCGACGTTGACCTCCTTGTGCCATGTGTTCACCAAGGTGGTCGTTCCTGTCGTTGCCATTTCAGCTGCGTGCGCGAGCGAGCCCCAATAGACGTCGTCCGGGTCGCGGCATTCCGCGAGGATCGGTAAGGCCCGATTGAAGAGGCCGGAGCCCGCCCGGCCCGGCGTATCTTCCGTAACACCCTTTAGATAAGCACCGATGAGGTGAATATGCGTGTTGATCAGGCCTGGCAAAACCGCTCGATCTTCCGCCGGTATCGTCTTGTCGGCCTTGAAAGCAGAGGCGTCGAAATTCGACCGTTCGCCAACGTAGTGGATACGATCGTCGATGATGGCGACAACACCGTCTTCGATAACATGATCGCGGACATCCATCGGGACGATGTAACCGCCTTCAATCAGAATTCGCGCCATATTTTCTACCTGGCTAGTCGCGTGCGGCGTAAATGCGGATTTCGATCAGAGCGTTTGGGTTCGCCATATCGGCCCGCACACAGGATCGTGCCGGCGGATTCTCTGGGTCGATCCAGTCCGCCCAAACGGCGTTGACGGCGTCGTAATCCGACATGTGCTTGAGCCAGAACTGCACGAACAGGACCTTCGAGATATCCGTTCCGGCCTCTGCCATGTGGCGGTCGAAGACATCGAAGATGTCGCGTGTCTGGCCTGTGATATCGAGCGAAAAGTCGTTTGCCGTACAACAAGTTGTGAACCAGTCGCCCCGCGCCATGCCTAGGCAAATCGATGGGCGTCCTGGCCCTTCGATAATGTCGTAGCGTTCCGTCTCCATATTTCTAGTTCCCGGTTACGGCGGTGACGGTAATCTCAACCTTGCAGTCGGGATGATAGAGCTCGCCGCTGACGCAGGTCCGAGCTGGAGGTGCCGCCGCATCGACCCAATCGTTCCACCCTGCATTCATCTGTTGGAAATTGGCCATGTCCGAAAGCCAAATATGCGCGGTCAAAACGTTGTTCCGGTTTGTACTGGCTTCCGCCAACAACCCGTCGATGGTGCGAAGAATTTCGCGTGTCTGGGCTTCGGTATCTTGCGACAAGTCACCGGCCACGACGCCTGACAGCATAACCGTATCGCCGTAGATAACACCGCGGCTCATCAGTGGGCCGTATTCGCTTGTCACGCCAATTCGTTTGATGGTCATTCGTCGTTCCTTATTCGGCTGCCGCGTCAATTTGCGTAAAGGCGGGCATGACCTCTTCGCCGAAACGGCGCATCGAGGCCAAATTTTGTTCATGGCTCATATCGCCAAATCCGGTTTGGCAAAGCAAGTGACGGACGCCGACGTCGCGCAATTCGGCTACCTGCTCGGTCACCGTCTTGACGGAGCCATATAGCGAACCGGTTTCTAGGACGAAAGGAATGGCGGTCGAGTCCGGCACAGCCGGGTCGGTCCAATTGTTCAGCATGACGGGGTCGATCTCGAAATCGTCCGGATTGTAGGCTTCACGTACGTGCATCATGTGCTCGCGAGTATGCAACAGCAGTTCCGAGAGTTCGTCCTCCGCCTGCGCATCGGTCTCCGCGACATAGACATTACGCCAAAGGGCGCTTTGCTCTAGCAGGCGGTTTCTCGTCTCCAAATCGTGGCCCCCCTCATCGAGGCCTGCTTCGTAGAGCGCCCAGCGTTCCTTGATCTTGTCGACAGGTAGACGGGCCGTCAGGATCGGAATGCCGAGTTTGCCGCATTCTGTGAAGGAGCCGGGAGAGATCACGCTTCGCCATAGCGGGGGTCCCGGTTGCTGGACCGGGCGCGGGCGGAGCGCCGGGACATGTACGTTGTAGTACTCGCCTTTGAAGGTAAGCGGTGACTCGGTCCAGATGCGGTTGAGGATTTCCGTCGCTTCTTCCATACGCTGACGGCTGTCGTGACTGCGCAGACCGTGACCGACAAACTCGTATTCATTGTAAACGGTGCCTTTACCGACGCCGACATCGATCCGGCCACGGCTTAGATTGTCCAGCAACGCCAATTGGGTCGCCAGGCGGACCGGATGATGGAATGGCATCTGGACGACCGCGAAACCGATACGAATGCGCTCCGTGCGCATCGCGAGGGCCGAGGCGAAGGTCAATGCATCGTTGTAGACGCTCTCCCCCGTAAAATAATGCTCCGTGAGCCAGACGTCCTCGAACCCAAGACGTTCCGCTTCTTGGACTTGAGCGATTTGCTGTTCGATACGTGCCGCGTCTTCGTCAGGCGACGGAGAGAGCGCGAGGGTGAGCCAGCCGAACTTCATGGAATATCTCCGAGAATAGCGAATGTTGCAATTTAACCATGCGCGCTTCGGATTGTCGAAGTTGGCTCGCTTGTATTGGCCGGTTTTCTTAGCGCCAACGCGCGGGTAGGCTGATGAAATAGCGAGGAATTGGGAGTGATAAAGATGAGTGGCGCGTCTGACGCTTTACATTATAAAACCGCGGTCGAACTAGCGGCGATGATCCGCTCGAAACAGATCAGCTGCCTTGAGCTGCTGGAGCATTTTTTAGCGCGCTGCGATTCACACAACGCTGGCTTGAACGCGATCGTCGTTTGGAGCGCGAAGAAGCGCGCGAACGGGCAATCGCGGCGGACGACGCGATCGCGAAAGGCGTTCGTGTCGGGCCGCTGCATGGCGTTCCGATGACGATTAAAGAGAGCTATGACTGGATTGGGACGCCGACGACCTGGGGTGTGCCCGAGCTGAAGGACAATATTGCGCAGACGAACTCCGTTGTCGTGGACCGAATGCTGGCCGCTGGTGTCAATCTATTCGGCAAGACGAATGTGCCGCTTCTTCTGGGCGACTGGGAGACGTTCAACGAAATCTATGGGACGACCAACAACCCATGGGATGTCTCGCGTATCCCGGGCGGCTCGTCGGGCGGTTCGGCAGCAGCGTTGGCAGCGGGCCTTACGGCGCTCGAGGCAGGCAGTGATATTGGGGCGTCTATTCGGAATCCGGCGCATTATTGCGGCGTTTATGGCCATAAACCAACTTGGGGCCTGGTGCCACTGCGCGGTCAAGCGATGCCGGGCGTGCTGTCGCATGCGGATATTTCCGTTGTCGGTCCGTTGGCCCGTGGTGCAGAGGACCTCGCGGTCGCCCTAGAGGCGATGGCAGGACCCGACCTTTTGGAAGCGGATGGATACAAACTCGATCTGACGAAACCCGTTAAGCGAAATCTTTCGGAATTCCGTATCGCCGTCATGACAAGTGATGAGAATTGCCCCGTCGACAGCGAATATGCGGATCGGATTCAGGCCGTGGCGGATGCCTGCGCCAAAGCAGGCGCGACGGTGAGCGATACGGCGCGTCCGGAAATCGATCTTGCGAAGTCGCACGACATTTATATCAGGCTTTTGCGCGGTGTAACGACGGCTCGCCTCCCGGCGGAGGTTTTTGAGAGCAATCGGGAAGCGGTGACAGCTTTGTCGGACGACGATGAGAGCTACGAGGCGCGTAACCTGCGTGCGTCAGTTCAATATCACCGAGACTGGATGGCGTCGAACGAGGACAGAACTCATATGCGTTGGGCGTGGCATGCTTTCTTTCAGCAATGGGATGTCTTGTTGTGCCCGACCGCCTCGTCAGCGGCCTTCCCGCACGATCAAAAAGGGGAACGCTGGGATCGTATGATTTTTGTGAATGGTGAGCCGCAAAGCGCAGTCGATCAATTGTTCTGGGCGGGCATGTCAGGCGTTGTCTTGCTGCCATCGACCGTCGCGCCGGCCGGCCTGACGCGTTCTGGGCTGCCCACAG
>PAZH01000075.1 GCA_002716125.1 Rhodospirillaceae bacterium | reverse complement strand
ATCCGGACTTACAATTTTCCCCAAGGACGGGTGACCGACCATCGGATCAATCTAACGCTGCACAAGCTCAATCGAATCCTGAGCGGCGACGAACTCGATGAGGTGATCGACGTCCTGATTGCGGAGGATCAAGCGGCGCGTCTCGCGGAGATCCAATGACGTTCGAGACCGTCGGGGATCACGTCGCCCGCGCCACCGGCCGACTGAAGGCGGCAGGGATCGACAGGCCACGCCGGGAAGCCCGGCTGTTGTTGGCCCATTCGTTTGGCAAAAGCGTCGAATGGCTGGTTGCGCATGATGACGAACGCATCGAGACGCCGGCGCCCTTCGAAAATGCGGTGCGCCGGCGGGAGGCGCGCGAACCGCTTTCCCACATCCTAGGCGAACGCGAATTTTGGAGCCTGCGGTTTCAGGTGAACGCGTCCGTTCTCGATCCGAGACCGGATAGCGAAACCTTAGTCGCGGCAGTGCTCGCGCAATATCCCGAACCGGATACGGTCGTGAAGATCGCTGATCTCGGCACCGGTAGCGGTTGTTTGTTGCTGTCGATCCTCAGTGAACGGCCGGGTGCGGAGGGCGTGGGGGTCGATATATCCGAATCAGCGCTGTCGATTGCGCGCAAAAACGCACAGCGATTCGGTCTCGCGGCGCGTGCAAATTTCATTCAGAGCGACTGGGAGTCTCGCCTCGGCGGAACCTTTGATATAGTGGTGTCGAATCCGCCCTATATTCCGACCGCGGCGATTGACGATCTGGCCCCGGAGGTCGCCCGCTTCGAGCCCCGCGGCGCTCTCGATGGCGGGGCGGACGGCCTCGACGCCTATCGGCATATTGCAGCGGTATTGCCCCGAATCCTCAAGCCGAACGGCTTGGTAGCCTTGGAGATCGGGCAGGGGCAAGACGCATCCGTGACGCGTATTCTGCGCGACGGCGGTATCCGGATTGTCGGTCTTGAAAAAGATTTGGCCGGTATCCCGCGCTGCGTTCTCGGCCGTTTGTGACATTCTCGTGAAGAGCGAAAAAGTCCTTGGAATCCAGCAAATGAACCTATAATGTCCGGACTGTGCTTGGCGCGTGGTTATGAAATCCGCGACGGTGAATGCCGGAAAGCACAAAATCTTCAGAAGCCCGTCTTTTGAGGGAGGTTCGTCCCACAATCCATATGGATTGTAGACTTGTTTTGTTATTGGGACGCGGGAATTACTTCGACATAAACGGAAGTCATGAGACAAAACCACGGCTCTAAACGCTCGCGCGGTCGGAACTCGAACAGACGTAACGGTCCGTCCCGCAACCAAACATTCGACAGTAACGGCCCCAGCGTCCGCATTCGCGGCAACGCGTTCCAGGTGCACGAGAAATATCTCGCCATGGCCCGCGACGCGAGTTCGTCCGGTGACCGGATTGCGGCAGAGAATTTCCTCCAGCACGCGGAACACTACTACCGCATCCTTGCCGCACAGCGCGAAGAAGCGGAAGCCCGCGGCGAGAAGCAACAAAATCAGCGTCAGAATGGCGGCCGCCGCAATCGGCAGGAAGAATCGGCCGAAAATGAAGAAGCGGCTGTCGAGACACCTGCGGTAGCGGCAGAGCAGCCGGAGGCGGATGTTGATGAGATGCCGGCCTTCGTGACAAAGAAGGCGTCGGAGCCGGCGGAAGCGGCGCGCGAGGCCGAGGAAGCCGAACAGGAAACCGCCGTCGGGGATTGAGCCTCGGCGCTGTCGGCTCGCACCGCAAACGAATCTTAAAATTCGATGGTATCGCCAGGGCGGATCGTGCCGCCCTTGAGCACGCGCGCGTAGGCGCCGAATTCGGTATGCCCGAATCCGCGCTCTAAGAGCAGCGGGATGTTCATGTCGCGGGCGGCGCTCTCCGGGTCCACATTGGTTGCGGCGCAACGCGCGATCGGCTCTTCGACCTGTAATTCCGTGTCGCCGATCCGAAGCTTTCGGCCGGGCCAATCCCGCTCTTCCCATCGCTCGGCGCCGTCGACGACCAAGTTACCGCGAAAGCGTTGAATTTGGATGGACCGACGGGCGACCCGTTCGATTTCGGTCAGGCTCGCGGTGCTGAGAATCGACACATAAGGTTCCGGCACGTCGGCGAAGGCCGTGTCTCCCGCCTCGACCAGTTTCGGATTGCCGCGGGCGCCCGCCGGCGTGAAACCAGCGAAGATCTGATCGAGCATCATCCGTCCAACCGGCGTTTCCGTATTGCCCGAGGCAACTTGCCGACCGCCACGCGAAAGAGTCAATTGGTTGCGCGCCGGCTCGAAGCTCACGGACAGCTGCGCGATCTTCTCGTCGCGGCTGAGGTTGAGGAAATGGTTCTTCGGCATCCAACCGCCGTTCGTCCTGTCGAAACCGCTCGATGCGTGCGCCAAAGCAAAACGCCGATCGTGCGGCAACGGTTGGCCGGGTGTCAGCGCCACGGCATCCAAGGTCTCGCCGCGCAATCCTTTGACCGGATAACGTTTGATCTCTCGCAAGGTGATCGTCATGCCAGGAAGGCTAGCAGGCTTGCCGATGCATTGAAAACGGATGCAATCGACTTGTGTCCCAATGTTGCTCCGGCGATGATCGATTCCCTCAGAACACGAGGCTTCAGGAGGCCGTCCGATGACAATAACCGTATTGACGGCAGAAGAGGTCGGATTGCCCGCATTTGACGTAGATCCGACTGAATCTGCGGATGTCTTTAACCTTTCGAGTCATGAACGCGCGCGCGAGGCGATCGAGTTCGGGCTTTCCATCGACGACCCCGGATACAATGTCTTCGTTCTCGGTGAAGACCGAAGCGGCCGGATGACGGCGACACTGTCTTTTCTTCGGCAGCATTGCGCCGACCGGCAGCCGGTGCATGATTGGGTATATCTCAACAATTTTCGAAACCCGACCCAACCGAAACCTTACCGGTTGCCAGCTGGTATGGGTCGAACTTTCCGCCGTCGTATGGAGGCGTTGGTCGAGGCCGTCTCGAAGAATCTCACGCAGGCCTTTGCGTCGGAAGGCTATTTAAAGGACGTGCGCGAAGCGGGCGAAATTGGCCAACAAGGCGTAACCGAAGGGTACGAAACATTGCGGGCGGCGGCGCGGGAGTCGGGACTGGACATCGTCCAATCGCCGCAGGGCCCGGTCATCGTTGCGCTGGGCGAAGATGGCGAGCCCTTGTCGGCGGCTCAATTGCCTGAGGAAACACGAGCGATCGTCGAGGCGACCGCCGAATCCTTTGCCGAACGGCTGCGCGAACTCACGCGAGTTGCGGCTGAAGCCGAGGCCTCGGTCGGCGCCGAGATTAAGGAACTGAATCGCCGGGTCGCCGATCATGCCGTTGGCGCGGTTTTCGACCGGCTAATCGCCGATCTCACCGAGATCGAAGGGTTGGCGCGATGGTGCGTCGAGATGCGCGAAGACGTGCTTGAGCACATTGAGATGTTTGTCGGCGATCCAAATACCCGCACGGGCGGCCAAGCGTGGGCGGCGCGGCGATACGCGGTTAATCTGCTGGTCGACCAGTCGGAGCGCGACACACAAGGCGTCATTCTCGAACCGAACCCGACGTATCAGAATCTGTTCGGCTATATCGAATATCGTTCCGCTGAAGGCGGCATGGAGACGGATTTCAGCATGATCCGGCCGGGTGCGCTCCATAGGGCGAACGGCGGTATCTTGGTCTTGCGCGCCGAAGCCCTCGCGGCGGATCCCACGGTTTGGTTCTTTCTCAAAGCTGCGCTTCGGGACCGCTCGATACGGCTTGAAGAATTGCACCGTGCCGGCGGTGTGCCGGTGGCCGGAGCGCCGAAGCCCGAGGAAATACCGCTCGACGTCAAGGTCGTCGTGGTCGGGGCGCCGAAATGGTACTACACCTTTTTTTCAGCGGATCCCGAGTACCAAACTTATTTCAAGATAAAGGCCGATATCGACGCAGATTTGGAGAGTTCGCCTGCAAACGCCGCCTCCTATGCCGGGTTGATCCAAGCAAGCGCTCGACGATTCGGTGATTTGGAATGCGATGGTGCGGCGCTTCACACGCTGCTCGGGTTTGCGGCGCGCACGGCCGCCAACCGGCGCAAGCTTACGGCACGCTTTGAATTAATCGAAGATATCGTTGTCGAGGCTGTCCGCATTGCCGAACGCGACGGCAATGACACAATCGGAAAGGCTGCCGTCGAGGATGCGCTGGCGCAGCGCCGGCGACGAAACGGTCGGATCGAAGACCGTATGCAAGAGACCATCGCCGACGGCACGGTCATGATCGAGACGGCGGGAGACGCTGTCGGACAAGTCAACGCGCTGGTGGTACGCGATTTTGGCGACCACGCCTTTGGTGCGCCGGCCCGCGTTACCGCCAAAGCTTCGATCGGTCGACATGGTGTCATCAATATCGAACGGGACGTTGCCCTTGGCGGGCCCATCCAACAAAAGGGTGTGATGGTTCTGCAGGGTTTGCTCGCCGGGCGGTTTGCGCGCACATTCCCGCTATCGTTCGATTGCTCCATCACCTTCGAGCAGAGCTATGGCGGTGTTGAAGGCGACAGCGCTTCGATTGCGGAGCTGGTTGCGATCCTCTCGGAGTTGTCCGGCGTGCCGGTCCACCAAAGCGTGGCGGTCACCGGTTCGCTCAATCAACACGGCCGCGCGCAAGCGGTCGGCGGTGTCCATCACAAGATTGAGGGCTTTTTCCGGACCTGTGTCGAATCCGGCGGTCTCACGGGTGAGCAAGGCGTTGTCATCCCGCGGGTCAATGCCGACGACATCGTACTCCGCGACCCGGTGGTCGAAGCTGTTGCGGCAGGGAAATTCCGAATCATGGCCGTCGATACGATCGAAGACGCCGTGGATTGTATGATGGCGGGCGCCGCGGGAGCGCCGGATCCAACGGGCCGGTATCCAGCCGAATCGATTTTCGGCCGGGTTATGGCGCAGCTCGAAGCTTTCAATTCCGCCCTGCGCGAGCGTCATGGCGCGGTCTGAATAGCGGCGAGTGCGTTATTTCGGGCTACGGCCGCCTTCGGAAAGGACGAAGGTGCCGCCCTGATAGGTTTCGTCGGGTGAGGCGGGATCCGTCGGCGCTTCTTTCGCCAGCACGGCATCGGCGTACGGTTCGCTCTGGTCCTGCGGGCGGTATCCGTAGGCTTCCGCATTGCGGTTGTCGTACCAACTACGGGCATTGTCCGAGACGCCATAGAAGATTTCGAACCGGATGTCCGGATGATCGAGCGCGATGCCGCAAAGTTGGGCGAGATCGCGCGGGCTGACCCAGATCGAGAGGCGCCGCTTGTCCACGGGTTCGGTCGAAACGTTTCCAATCCGCAAATTGACGACCTCTAGGCCATATCGGTCCGCATACAGACTGCCCATCGCTTCGCCAAAGACTTTCGAGACGCCGTAACGGCTGTCCGGTTTGGGATAGACGGTATGATCGATCGTCTCGTCACGCCGGTAAAAGCCAACTGCATGATTCGAACTGGCCCAGACGATGCGTTTGACACCGCAAAGCCGCGCCGCTTCGAAGACGTTCCGCATGCCGACGATATTGGCGTCAAGGATCGTCTCCCAGGGCGCTTCACCCGCGCAGCCACCGTAATGCAAGATACCGTCGACGCCTTCAGCCGCGGCGCAAATTGCATCGAGGTCGCTGAGGTCGGCCTGCACGAAGCTCTCCCCTTCGCCGAGGGTATTGATGGGCTCGCGATCCGAGAGCCTCAGTGCGTACTTCCCTTTGAATTCCGGACGGAGATACGTTCCGATACCGCCGGCGGCACCAGTCATAAGGATGGTTTTCATCGTGAGGTCTCCCCTTGGCGAATGCGCAAATCGGGAGAGGTTTATCATGAGCCGATTGGTGGAGGTAGGGAGCATCTCGTCATGAGCGATTTATTTGATCTGGTTATCCGCGGCGGAACCGTTGTCGACGGAACCGGGGCGTCGGCATATGCGGGTGATGTGGCGATCTCGGACGGACGGATTGCCGAGGTGGGTCAAGTAACGGGCGCGGGGCGCGAGGAGATCGACGCCACGGACCGGATCGTTATTCCCGGGTTTGTCGATGTGCATACCCATTACGACGCGCAGGTCACCTGGGCGAACCAGATTCTGCCGTCTTCGGCGAACGGTGTGACGACGGTCCTGATGGGCAATTGCGGTGTCGGTTTCGCACCGGTCCGCCCGGATCATCACGACATGCTGATCAGTCTGATGGAGGGGGTTGAGGACATTCCGGAAGTCGTTATGAAGGAAGGGTTGCCTTGGAACTGGGCGAGTTTCCCGGATTATCTCGACTCGCTTGAAGGTAACGAATACGACGTCGACGTGGCGACGCAAGTCCCGCATGCCGCACTTCGCGTTTTTGTCATGGGCGAGCGCGGCGCCAACCGCGAAGAGGCGACAGCGGAAGACCGGGCCGCGATGGCGCAGTTGGCGGCGGATGGTATGCGGGCTGGTGCCTTCGGATTCTCCACATCCCGCCTGCTGCAGCATCGGACAGCGGAGGGCGAGCCGATCCCGTCTTATGGGGCGTCGCAGGAAGAGCTGCTGGAGATTGCGGATGCCCTGGCCGATGTCGGGCGGGGCTGGATTCAAACCGTGGGGGACTTCGAGGACGCGATCGATGCGGAATTCGACCTTCGCCGCGAAATGGCGGCACGCTCTGGCTTGCCGCTCACGATGACATTGCTTCAGAAAGAGGCGCGGCCCGAAGAATGGCGCGATTTGTTAGGCCGCATTGAAGAAGCCAATGCCGAAGGCTTGCGGATTACAGCACAGATCCGTGGCCGGCCGACGAGCGTTCTGCTGGGTTTCGAGCTGTCGATCAATCCGTTCAGCGCCTGCCCCAGCTGGGCCGAGGTCAAGGATCTCGCCTTTGCGGCGCGAATGGCCCGCCTGCGCGACCCGGCTTTGCGGGCCCGCCTTATTTCGGAGCCCTGCGGCGATATCATCCGCAAGCGGCGGTTCCAGCAGTGGGACCGGATATTCCCTTTCGGCGATCCGCCGCAATACGAACCAGATCCGGATACCAGTATTGCGGCCGAAGCCGCGCGCCGCGGTGTCACGCCGGCGGAACTTGCGTACGACTTGATGCTGGAAGGGGACGGGCGAACGATTCTGTATCGGCCGACCACAAATTATGCGAACGGCGATCTCGCGGTCGTGCACGAGATGCTCGATCACCCGAATACGCTGATCGGGCTCGGCGACGGCGGCGCGCATGTGGGCGTAATGTGCGACGCCACCGACATGGCACATACGATCAGCTATTGGACGCGGGACCGCACACGCGGCCCCAAACATCGATTGGAAGATATGGTCCGTCGCCTGTCCTGGAACAATGCCGCTGCGATCGGCCTCTCCGATCGGGGCCGGATTGCGCCGGGCCTGCGCGCCGATATCAACATCGTCGATTACGACGCGCTGACGCTGCAGTCGCCGAAAATTCATTATGACCTGCCGGCGGGCGGCAAGCGCCTCCTGCAACAGGCGACGGGCATCGACGCAACTCTCGTTGCCGGAGAGGCGGTCTGGCGGGACGGCGAAGCCACTGGTGCCCTGCCGGGCCGATTGCTGCGAAGCGGATAGTTAGATGGACAGACTTATTCGGCTTGCGCCTCGATGAAGTAAGCGCATTTCATGATCATATTGACCGCCTCGCCATTCTCAGACAGCGGCAGATCGACAGCTTCGAACTTCAAGTAGGACCGGTTCAGGGGCGACATGTCGCCAAACCCCCGGATTGGCCGTTTTTGATCGAGGAGGAAGTTGTAGGATCTTGCGGCCAATTCATAGAACTCAGGCTCGTATAAATCGTCGAGATATCGGCCCGTGGAATCGCGCAACATGCGATTGACGATATTCGTTCCGATTAACCGGTAGCGGAACCGGACTGGCGCGTACTCCACGTCGATCAGCATGATATTGCCGAGAAATTGTTTTAGGCCTTCAGGTGAAAAATCGCTGCGGCTAGGCATTCCGCGCGCCCCGCGTTTTGCCTCCCAAATCGAACAAATCTCGGATAGATGCGGGTTGTCGAAGTTGAGCGCGGGGTCAAGGCTTCGCCAATCCATATACGACGAAACTTTACCTCCTAAATCCACGTCGATTTCGCCATCCGCGGAATTCATGCGAGAACCTTTCCCCCAAGTTCCTCTTTGTGTGTTGAACTATAGAGGCCTGTTCCTAACCAAAAGTTAACGCCTTGTCGAAGATACTTTGGAACGGGTTCACGTGTGTGCGGGCGCTATATACCGGAAGGCCTGAGGCGCCGATTAAAAATATTAGCGTTGCCTAATTTTGTGAGCCTTGCAACAAATGGGGAAAGCGCGCAGTTGCTTGCTGTTTTGGAACGCGTGTGATTTTTGACGTGGGCTCGGTGCACTGTCGGGGGGCGAGGTACCATGAAGAATGTAAATATTTCCGCACGAATCTATATTGGATTCGCCTGTGTCCTGCTGCTTGCGGTGGTCATCGCATTTGTCGGCTACAATGGATTACAGAACGCGGAAGACACGTTCGGGACCTATCGAAAACTAGCGCGACAGACCAAAGCGGATGGCCGTGTCCAGGCGAACATGTTGATGACGCGGATTTTCGCGAAGAACTTTGTCATTGATGCGAACCAAAGCAACATCGAAGGTGTCGAGGAGCGGGCAAAGCAAACGCTCGCCCTCATTCAAGAGAACAAGAATTTGGCCGGCGAGGATTCCGCGCGCCAAGTGCTGTTTGAAGACTTGGAGGAAAGCCTCCAACGCTATGTCGCGACCTTCGGCGAAGTGACGTAACTTCAGACCCGGCGCGACCAACTCGTTGCCAGAAAGCTAAACAATTTAGGTCCCGAGACCGAAAGAGCGCTCACGGCGATTATGACGAGCGCCCTGGACGACGGTGATGCGACGGCGGCCTATCAAGCCGGTATCACGCTCCGAAGTTTGCTGTTGGGCCGGCTTTATGCGAACCGCTTCTTGATTGAGAACGACGATGCCTCGCGGGCTCGCGCCATTCGGGAGTTTCGCGATGTCGAAATCAACTATCTGAAACTCTCGAATGAATTGCAGGATCCGAAACGCCGCGCGTTGGCGGAACAGGTCCAGAAGTCCCAGCGCGAGTATTTGGATGCCTTTGATGAAGTCCACCAGACGATCACCAAACGGAATACGCTGATCCGCTACGAACTCGACCGTATCGGACCGGACGTCGCCAAACGCATTGAACGGCTGAAACTCGCGATCAAACATGAACAGGATACGCTGGGGCCGGCGGCCGAAGCGGCGCTCACACAGTCGGTCGCCCTGTCCGTGGTTGTCTCAATCCTGGTTCTTTCGCTCGGTTTGGTCGCCGCCACCTATATCGGAAGAGGTGTAACTCGGCCGATCCAGAGTTTAACGCAAACCGCGGTTGCGATGGGCGAGGGTAAACTGGACGAGCCTATCGACCTCGACCGAAACGACGAAATCGGGATGTTGGCGAAGTCGCTCGCCGCGATGCGCGATTCCATCATGGACAAGGTCACGACGCTAGAGCAGGAGAACACGGAGCGCCGCCGTGCCGAGGCCGAATTGGAGAGAACGCACGAAAATCTCGAGAAGCTGGTCGATGAGAGAACCGAGGAATTGGCTCAAGCGCGCGATGAGGCCGAACAGGCGACGAAGGCCAAGGCAGAGTTCCTCGCGGCCATGAGTCACGAGATCCGCACCCCGATGAACGGGGTCATCGGCATGGTGGACCTGCTACAGCAAATCAAGATGTCGCGCGATCAGCGGGAGATGGTCGATACGGTGCGCACTTCGGCATATGCGCTTCTCACGATCATCAACGACATCCTGGATTTCTCGAAGATCGATGCCGGCAAGCTGGATTTGGAAGCCACACCGATGTCGGTTTGCGATGTCGTGGAGGGGGTCACGGAGACTCTCACGCCGAATGCACGCAAGAAGGATATTCTGCTGCACGCCTATGTAGACCCGGCAATCCCGGTGGGTGTTTTAGGTGATTCCGTCCGGTTGCGTCAGATTCTCTTCAACCTGGCGGGTAATGCGGTGAAGTTCACCGAAGAAGGCAGTGTTCACGTCCGGGTCGACCGACTGGCGTCGACGCGACCGGAGGACGTGGTCCTGCAATTCAGCGTTATCGACACTGGGATCGGGATCTCTGAAGAGGCGCAGAAGAATCTCTTCGTGGCGTTTACGCAGGCGGAGACCTCGACCACGCGCCGGTTCGGCGGGACGGGGCTCGGCCTCACGATCTCGCAGAGGCTGGTCGAAATCATGGATGGCACGCTCAGCGTCCAAAGCACGTTGGGCGAAGGGTCGACTTTCTCCGTCACGATCACACTGCCCATCGCGACGGAGCATCAAATAAAATCGGAAGACTATGATCTTTCCGGTTTTCGGGTCTTACTGGCATTGCAGGACCCTTTCTTGCGTGACGCTCTGCCAGCTTACTTGGGCACAACGGGTGTCGACGTTACGGTACAGCCTGATTTTGAACTCGTCGAATCGCAGATCGGCTCGGCCGCAGATGGGGGCGCGCCGTTCGATATCCTGTTCATGGAGAATATCGGATTCAAGGCGCGCACGGACACCATCCGTGCGATCCAGTCAAAGACGCATGCGACTAACACCGCCTTCGTCCTTAGGTCGACCATCGCAAGACCGAGCGCGAAGACCTCGACAACACGGTCTATACCGTCTTGAACCCGATCAAGCGGGCGCCGTTCATTCGCTCGATCGCGGCGGCGGCAGGTAAGACCAGTCCGGATATCGAGTACGACGAGATTGAAGAGGCCGCCATAAACACTGCCGCACCACCAAGCATCGAAGAGGCGGAAGCGGCCGGTCAGCTCATCCTTTTGGCGGAAGACAATGTCACCAATCAGAAAGTCATCCTACGGCAATTGAATAGCTTGGGCTTTGCCGCCCTAATTGCCGACGACGGCGAGCAGGCGCTTGAAGCCATGGAGAAGAACGATTTCGCCGTATTGCTTACCGATTGCCACATGCCGAACCTTGACGGGTTTGGCCTGACCCGAAGTGTCCGGGAGAAGGGGCATAACGCGCCGGGTCGGCGCCTGCCGATCGTGGCGATAACGGCCAGCGCGCTGACCGAAGAAGTCGCACAGTGTTACGAGGCCGGGATGGACGATTTTCTGTCGAAGCCGGTCGAGATCGCAAAACTGCACGGTGCCCTTAAGAAATGGATGCCGAGCACGCCGAAACCGTCCGTCGCGACGGCGCCGCCGCCAACAGTTGCGGCGGATTCACCGATCGATCTGTCGTTCCTCAAGGAGATTTTCGGCGATGAAGAGGAGACCATCGTCGAAATACTCAAGGAGTTCGTCGATCCTTCGGAGGAATGCCGGGAAGAGGTGCAGGCCGCAGTGAAGACGAATACCTTGGAGGAAGTGGCGCTGGGCAGTCACAAGCTTAAGTCGGCGGCGAAATCCATCGGCGCGTATACCTTGGCCGAGATTTGCGAAGAAATGGAGCTCGCTAGCAAGAAGGGCGACTGGGCGCCGGTGAAAGAACTTGCACCGAAGTTGAATACGGAAATGTCCGAAGTCGTCGAGTATATCAATACGCTCTAGCGAAGCGTCGCCCGTCCTACGCCGCCGCCCCTTGGCGTGCCGCGGCGTCTTCCTTGATCATGTCGGCCCCCTTCTCCGCGATCATGATGGTCGGTGCATTGGTGTTGGTCGACGTGACAGCCGGCATAACGGCCGCATCGATCACGCGAAGGCCCTCCATACCGTGTACCCGCAACCGGTCGTCGACCACCGCCAGCGGGTCGTTGCCCATCTTGCAGGAACACGTGGCATGGAAGACGGTTGAGCCCATGTCGCGGGCGTAGCCGAGGAGCTCGTCATCCGTCTGCAGGTCGGCGCCCGGGAATTTCTCCGCCACGAGATATTGTTTCAGCGCCGGTGCGTTGAACCAATCCCGCACCATGCGCAGGCCGGCCACGACGGTTCGCCGGTCGCGGTCCTCGGCCATGTAATTAGGATTGATTGCCGGTTGCTCGTGCGGGTCGGCTGAGACGGCTTCGACATAGCCCCGGCTCTCGGGCCGCATTTGCCAGACGCCGGACGTCATGCCGGGCGTTTTTTCCAGGACGCGTTTGGGGCCGAGCGCGAAACTCGCGGAAGAGAACAGCGCCTGTACGTCGGGGGTCGCCGATTCCGGCAAGACCTTCACGGAGGCCGACAGCAAGGAGGCGGCATAGGTCAGCATGCCGGTGCCGTTGAGCGCGTATTTCATCAACTCACCGGCAAAGCGAATGCCGCGCGAACGCTCGTTCAAGGTTGCGATGTTTTGCACCGAAGCCTGGACACGGACGATGAAGTGATCCTGAAAGTTTTTGCCGACACCGTTCAGCGCATGTTGCGTTTCAATCCCGATCCGGCCGAGATGGTCGGGATCGCCGATGCCGGACAATTGCAGGAGATGTGGCGAGCCGATGGCGCCGGCCGCGAGGATGACTTCCGCATTGGCGTTTGCGAACTCGGTCTTGCCGCCGCGGGAAAATTCGACACCGGTCGCGCGCTTACCGTCGAACACGAGCCGGTGGACCATGGCGTTGGTGACGACCTGTAGATTGGGCCGGCGCATCGCTGGGCGCAGATAGGAACGGGCGGCGCTGGCGCGGAAGCGGCCGCCCCTCGTTTGTTGCACCCAGCCGACATGATCGCCAAGACCATGCGGCAGGTCATTGAGGTCTCGGCGGTACTCCCAGCCCATTTGCTGGCCGGCTTCAATGGCCGCTTCGCAAAGCGCCGGCTTGTCGCGGTTCTGCGAGGTAAAGAGCGGGCCGCCCTTGGCGTGGACGTCGTCGGCGGGACCGTCCCAATTCTCCGCCTTGCGAAAATAAGGGAAGGTCCCGGCGGCATCCCAACCCCGGTTGCCCATTTGCGCCCAATGATCGTAGTCCTCCGGCTGCGAGCGGATGTAGATCATGCCGTTGATGGAGCTCGAGCCGCCCAATACCCGACCGCGTGGATAAGGAATCTCGCGCCCGTTCAGACCGGATGCCTTGTCCGCCTTGAAACCCCAAGTCAGTGTCGGGTGGTCCAAGATCTTCATGAAGCCGGCGGGAATATGGATATAAGGGTTGGTGTCCTTACCGCCCGCTTCCAGCAGTATGACGCGCGTGCCCGGGTCTTCGGACAATCGATTGGCCAGCACACAGCCGGCCGATCCGGCCCCGACGATCACATAATCCGCCTGCATGACGAAGACCTCCCTACGGTTCCCTATTCGGGCATCGCCGCCGTTACCGTGACTTCGAAATAAGCGCTGCCCTGCAGCCCGGCTTGGACACAGGTTCGGATCGGCAAGCGACCCGGTGTGAGCCAAGCGCTCCAAGCGGCGTTGAATTCCGCGACGTCGCGGTTCACGTCGGTCATATGAATGAGCGCGGTCAGCAGGCGTGACTTGTCGGTGCCGGCCGCCGCCAGGTGTCCGTCGATGATGGCAAGCGCTTCGGCCGTCTGTTCGGCGATTGAGAGCGAGTTGTCCGGCGGAATGATACCGGCGACATAGGCGACGCCATTCCAAACGGTCACATCCGAGCGGTGCGAGAGATTTTTCGGGTTTATGTGTTGCGGGTCCATGGATCGCTCTCCTGATTTGTGCATGTGCATCGCAATTGAATTGAAGCGAAAGATAGAGCGAGTCCCTCTCTCGGCCACTTCAATTTGCGTTTGGTCTTGCTGTAAGCGCTACTCTGCATCGCAAGTCGGCATTAAGATCCGGACGAAAGCGAATCCGAATCGGGTGGGAGTCCGACCATGCCAAACGACCCGTTGCTGCAGCCCTACGATCTGAAGCATCTGCGTCTTCGAAACCGAATTATGATCACGTCTCATGAGCCGGCCTATACGGAAGACGGTATGCCGAAGGAACGGTATCGCGCTTATCATGCGGAACGTGCGAAGGCCGGCGTCGCGCTGACGATGACCGGGGGGTCGGCGGTCGTCTCCCGGGACAGTCCAGCCTCTTTCGGCAATATCATCGCCTACAAAGATGAAGTCGTGCCGTGGCTGCGTGAATTGACCGACGAATGTCACGATCATGGGTGCGCGGTAATGATCCAGCTCACTCATCTGGGGCGCCGTACCTATTGGAACGCCGGGGACTGGCTGCCGGTCGTCTCGTCCGGACGCGAGCGCGAGCCGGCGCACCGCGCCTACCCGAAACTTCTTGAAGATTGGGATATGGACCGCATTGCGAAGGACTACGGCGATGCGGCGGAACGCATGCAGGCGGCCGGGCTGGATGGGTTCGAGTTGGAGTGCTACGGCCATCTCCTCGACAGTTTCTGGACGCCGCTCATTAACGAGATGACCGGCGACTACAACGGCGCGTTCGAAAACAGGATGCGGTTCACCGTCGACGTCCTGACCGAGATCCGCAAACGCGTCGGGCCCGATTTTCTGGTCGGCCTCCGTTTGGTGGCGGACGAGCAGGCCGAGGGCGGGATCGACAAGGAAGAAGGGATTAGGATCGCGTCCTACTTCCGTGACAGCGGTCTGATCGATTTCCTCAATATCATTCGCGGCCGGGTCATCACCGATGCCCATCTCACCAACGTCATCCCGATCACCGGTATGGCGTCGTCGCCGCATCTCGACTTTTCCGGCGAAGTCCGTGAAGCCACGAATTTTCCGGTCTTCCATGCGGCACGGATCGCCGATGTCGCGACCGCCCGGCATGCCATCGCGTCCGGGAAACTGGATATGGTCGGCATGACCCGGGCGCATCTCGCCGACCCGCATATCGTGCGGAAGGTCACCGAGGGCCGAGAGGCGGACATTCGGCCCTGTGTGGGCGCCAGCTATTGTATCGACCGCATCTACGAAGGCGGCGCTGCGCATTGCTTCCACAACGCCGCCTCTGGGCGCGAATTGACCATGCCGCATGTAGTTGAACGGGCCGCTGCGCCGCGCAAGGTCGTGGTCGTCGGCGCCGGCCCGGCCGGACTGGAAGCGGCGCGGGTCGCGGGCGAGCGGGGGCATGACGTGACGGTGTTCGAGGCGGCGAACGATCCGGGCGGGCAACTTCGGCTCGCTGTGCGCGAACAACGCCGCCGCGAAATTCAAAGCATGATCGACTGGCGCGTAACACAGTGTGCGGCGCACGGCGTGGCGTTCCGCTTCAATATCTTTGCGGAGGCGGATGACGTCTTGGCGCTGGCGCCGGATGTCGTCATCGTGGCGACCGGCGGGCTGCCGCCGGCGCCGGCCTTTGTCGGGGGCGCGCTGACGGTCTCCAGTTGGGATATCTTGAGCGGCGATGTCGCGCCCGGTGAATCCGTTCTCTTATGGGATGCGGCGGGGGATCAGGCTAGCCTGCAAGCGGCGGTCGTGATCGCCGAGGCCGGCGCCCGGCTCGAGTTCATGAACCGGGAGCGGAATATTGCATCCGAAGTCATGGGAATGAACCTGACGCCGTATCTCGGGGCATTGCAGCCGCACGGTGTCGTCTTCACACCGGCGCATATCCTGGAAGGCGTGTCGCAGGACGGCAACGCGCTGACTTGCCGGATCGGCTCGGATTACACGAATGTACCGATGACGCGGACCGTCGATCAGGTGGTGGTCAACGATGGCGTGGTGCCGCTGGACGATCTCTACTTCGCGCTGAAACCGAAAAGCCGGAACAAGGGTCGGATCGACTACGATGCGCTGCTTGCCGGCGAACCGCAGCCGGCGGTGAGCGATATGTCGGCAACCTTCGATCTCTACCGGATTGGGGACGCGGTTTCGTCCCGGAATGTCCATGCTGCCATCTATGATGCGCTGCGGCTTGTGAAGGATATCTAAGGCCGGCGCGCCGCGGCCTTAACCTTGGAAGCGGGCGGGATCGAACGGCGCCAGATCGACCGAGGCGGGACGTCCGGCGACGAGGTCCGCCATCAATCTTCCCGTCATGCCGCCCAACGTCAGTCCCGAATGATTGTGGCCGAAGGCGAAATAGACGTTCGGATGGCGCGCCGACCGGCCGAGCACGGGCAGGCTGTCCGGCGTCGAGGGACGATGGCCCATCCATTCCTGGCCGCCGCTGGCATCCAGGCCCGGCAGAAGATGTTGCGCCAAGGGGATCAGCCGTTTTGCGCGCTGGTAGTTCGTCGGTGCACCGACCTTTGCGAGCTCCGCCGTGCCGACGATCCGAACCTTGCCGTCGATCGGCGACATGGCGAAGCGGTGCTCGCCTGAGATGACGGTTCGATTGAGCGTGACGCCGGGCTCCGGCAGTTGGACGTGATAGCCGCGTTCCGAATTGAGCGGTACTTGGATCCCGAGTTGCGCCGCGAAAGGTTTCGAGAAAGCGCCGAAAGCGAGGACAACGGTCTCGGCGGAAAGGTGGCCCGCGTCGGTCGCAATTGCCACCGTCCCGTCCGCCTCGAGCGAGAGGTCTCGCACCTCCCGCTTCAGGAAGGTCCCGCCTTGCGCTATGAAATGCCGCGCCAAGGCGTCGATAAACCGGAAAGGGTTCGCCGTCTGATAACAACTGGGTAGGAAAAGGCCGTGACGTACCGAGCGCGCCAATGACGGCTCGAGTTGCCGCACGGCGTCGGCGTCGAGCGTGTCGACCGGAACGCCGTGGGCCCGCCGCATCTCGAAGTTCGCTTGCGCATCGCGGAAGGCGGCGTCGGTCTCAAAGACGTGCAGTTCGCCGCTCGGCTTGACCATCTCCTCGATCCCCGCCGCTGCAATCAGCGGGCGGTAAGCTTCGTAGGAATCGGGCACGATGCTGGCCAGCGCCCGGGCGTTCGCCGCGACGCGGTTGTCGCGCGCCTCGCCGAGGAAGCGCAGGAGATATGGCGACAAGGACGGCAGGTAGCGCCATTGAATGAACAACGGCTGGCTTTTGTCGAGGAGCATCCGCGGCACCTGGCGCACGATGCCGGGTGTCGCGACCGGGACGACGCTGGCGCATTGGATGAGACCGGCATTGCCGAACGAACAGCCGCTCGCGGGTTCGTCCCGGTCGATCAGCGTCACCGTGAAACCATCGCGCTGAAGGTAGAGCGCCACGCAAACCCCGATCGCGCCGGCACCGAGAACCGTCACTTCTTTGCTGGTCGTCATGCGTCTGAAAGCCTTGAGCGAAGCATTGATCTTCCGATGCCGCTTTAGCATCGACTAGGAATCCCTTAACCTATCCTGAATTCTGCAGCGACAAAACGGTAGAGAGACATGAGCTACATACTCTACGGGCACCGGCGGTCGGGCTCTCTGGCGGTGGAGTTGGCCTTGGCGGAGATCGGCGCGGATTACGAGGTTCGGGACGTTGACCTTGAGACCGAGGCGCAGCGGAACGACACCTACGCGGCGGTCAATCCGCAACGCAAGATACCGGCGCTGGTGACACCGGCAGGCGAAACGCTGACCGAATCCGTGGCCATTCTCCTGACGCTCGAAACCCGTCATCCCGACGCGGGGCTGTTACCGCAAGATCAAGCCGCGCGGGCACAGGCGCTTCGCTGGCTACTGTTTGTCGCAACCGAAATCTATCCAATGGTCGAGATCAACGACTATCCGGAGCGTTTCGCGCCGACCCCGAATGTCGCGCCCGGCGTGCGCGAGGTCGCGCGCGCGACGTGGCGCAAGCGCTGGCAGATCGTTGAGGCAGAAATCGCCGGCGACCCGTATTTATTGGCGTCCGGGTTTTGCCTCACGGACCTCTACATCGCCGTCGTCAGCCGCTGGGCACAGCAAGATGCATGGCGGCCGGACAATCTTCGCAAAGTGGAAGCGTTGACGGCGGCGGTGAGCAAACGCCCGGCTGGCGCACCGGTATGGGCGCGTCACCGGCCCGACGTCTCGCCGGACCGCTTCGAATAGGACGAAGCCTATACGGGGTTCGCCGGTTTAGAAGTTATCCTTGCGCTTGCGGGTCTCCGCGAAAACGGACACCAAATCCGCGCCGCTCAATCCGATGGTCGCTTGCAGGTTCTCGCTCATCGGGCGGACGAACGGATTTGTTTCCCGCTCCAGACCGATGGTCGTCGGCACGGTCGGCAGGCCTTTTGCGCGCAGTTCGTCGATCTCCTTGCTGCGGGCCACCAGGCGGTCGTTGCCGGGCTCGACGGAAAGCGCGAACTCGGCGTTGGCCTGGGTATACTCGTGCGCGCAATACACGACCGTGTCGTCGGGCAGCGCCATCAGCTTCTGCAAGCTGTTCCACATCATTTCCGGCGTCCCTTCGAACAGACGGCCGCAGCCGAGCGCGAACAAGGTATCGCCGACGAAGGCGATGCCCTCGCTTTCGAAGTAATAGGCAATGTGTCCGGTGGTATGGCCGGGCACCTCGAAGACCTTCGCATCCAATCCGCCGAAGGTATAGGTGTCGCCGTCCGACACGCGCCCCTCGATGCCCGGAATCCGTTCCGCATCGTTGGCCGCCCCGACGATTGTGCAGCCCCAGCGTTCTTTCAGCGACAGGTTTGCGCCGGTGTGATCGCCGTGATGGTGCGTATTGAGAATATGGGTGAGGCGCCAGCCGTTCTCTTCGAGCGCGGCGTTCGTCGCGTCGTCGTCCGGCGTGTCGATGCACGCGGTCGATTGGGTGGCCGGATCATGGGCCAGAAACCCGTAGTTATCCGATCGACAGGGAAATTGGTGGACTTGCAGAGGCATGGCTCGAGCCTTTCATCATGTCGGCGTCGGTTGAAATGTTGTCTCTAGAGGTACCCAAAGACAGCCAAATTGACCAGCCTGATCGCTGAGAACGCGCGTTTGATCGAAATCCTTTTGCACAAATTTTGATCGAGACTCGCTTGAAGTTTCAAAATGATACAATATAACACTGCGTGCGTTCTAATTTTGCGCAGAACGCGGATTTGAAGCCAACCGTTCCAACAATCGCCGAAGCGAGCCCGTATTGATATGACCGAACAACAACCAATGCTTCGTCTGCTCCTTCTCGGCGTTGGGCCCCGATTGGTCGCCTCGGCGGTCGTCGTCGCGGTGCTGTGGCTCGGTTTCTTCTGGGCGACGGCGGGTTGAGGTGTGCTGTGACTCCGGCCCTTGTATTTAACGACCTGACACTCGGCTACGACCGGCTTCCGGCCGTACAGAACCTGCACACGGAGATTGCCGAGGGGAGTCTGACCGCCATCGTCGGCCCCAACGGCGCCGGCAAGTCGACTCTGCTGAAAGGTGTCACGGGCTCCCTGAAACCGCTGGCGGGCAAGCTCGCTTTTGGCGGCTTGAACCGCGAAGATGTGGCCTATCTCCCGCAGCAGTCGGAGATCGACCAATCCTTCCCGCTGTCGGTTGTCGATCTTGTCGCCATGGGGCTCTGGCGGGAGATCGGCCCCTTCGGATGGCTGGGGCGGGCGCGCCGGGCGCGGATCGACGCCGCGATTGCGGCGGTCGGACTGACAGGTCTCGAAGGGCGACCCATCGGAACACTTTCCGGCGGGCAGTTGCAGCGGGCGTTGTTCGCGCGGCTTTTGTTGCAAGATGCGCGGCTCGTGCTGTTGGACGAGCCTTTCACCGCGATTGACGCGCGGACCTTGTCGGACCTTCTGGGCGTGATACAGGGATGGCATGGCGAAGGCCGCACGGTGATTGCGGTCTTACACGATACGGAAACCATTCGCGCGCATTTCCCCGATACGTTGATGCTCGCGCGTGAGCTGGTCGCCCATGGGCCGACGGCGAAGGTGCTCACGTCTGAAAACCAATTTCGGGCCCGGCAAATGTGTGAAGCTTGTGCCGGTCCGCCGCATGTCTGCGGCCGGCTCCCGGTATGATCTGGGATATTTTCTTCGCGCCGTTCGCTGAGTTTGGCTTCATGCGCCGCGCCTTGCTTGGCTGTATCGCCATTTCCATCGGCGCGACGCCGGTCGGCGTCTTCCTCATGCTGCGGCGGATGAGCCTGACCGGCGACGCGATGGCGCATGCGATCCTGCCGGGCGCCGCAATTGGATATCTGATCGCGGGTCTTTCGCTCGGCGCCATGACCATCGGCGGGCTCATCGCCGGCATGGCGGTGGCGCTGCTCTCAGGCTTCGTCACGCGCATCACGGCATTGCGGGAAGATGCGAGCCTTGCGGCGTTCTATCTGATTTCGCTGGCCCTCGGCGTTCTGATCGTCTCCACCCGCGGCAGCAATGTCGATCTCATGCATGTGTTGTTAGGCGCCGTCCTGGCCCTCGACGATGCGGCTCTGATCCTTCTCTGTTCGATCACAAGCCTGTCCGTCCTTATCCTTGCGGCGCTGTTCCGGCCTCTCGTTCTGGAATGTGCCGACCCACAGTTTCTGCGTTCGGTCAGCGGATTGAGCGCAATGACGCATTTAACCTTCCTGGCGCTCGTCGTGCTGAACTTGGTTGGCGGGTTTCATGCGCTCGGCACGCTCATGGCCGTGGGTATTATGATTCTGCCCGCGGCGGCCGCGCGATTTTGGTCCGAGAGCATCGGCGGAATGATCGCGGCGGCCATTATCACGGCCATCTTATCGAGCTATAGCGGCTTCCTGCTTTCTTATTATTTCAGCCTGCCCTCCGGGCCGGCGATTATCCTTGTGACAGGTGTTTTCTACGCTTTGTCGATCATCATCGGGCCGGTGGGCGGTTTGATCGCAATAACCTTCATTCGCCCCCGGATTGAAACCTAAAGGGTACTCTCATGACGAACCTTAGAGCTGTTTTGAGTCTTGCGACGGGTCTGATGGCTTTCGCGATCGCCGCGCCGGCCTTTGCGCAGTCGGACAAACCCACACCGGTTATCGCGACCTTTTCGATCCTCGGCGACATGGTGAAGCGTATCGGCGGGCCGCATATCGAACTCACCACGCTTGTCGGTCCCAATGGCGATACGCATGTCTATCAACCCACACCCGCCGATGCCCGTGGGGTCAGCAAAGCCAAACTTCTGTTCGTAAATGGGTTGGAGTTCGAAGGTTGGATCGACCGCCTCGTCAAAGCGTCTGGATTCAAAGGCACGCGCGTCGTCGCGACCAAGGGGATCGAAGCGATTCCCTTTGAAGACGGCCACGACGACCACGGCAAAGAAGAGAGCCACGCACACAAAGACGAACATCATAAAGACGATCATCACAAGCACGGCCATGACGATCATAAGAAAGATGATCACAAGCACGGGCACGGCGATCATAAAAAGGACGAACACAAACACGGCCACGCCGAGCATGCGAAACACGGTCATGACGACCATAAGAAGGGCGACCATGAAGATCATGGCGATCACCATGGTCATGACCATGGCGCCTTCGACCCGCATGCCTGGCAAAGCCTGAAGCACGCGGTGACCTATGTCGACAATATCACGGCCGCGCTTGTGAAGGCCGTTCCGGCGAAAGCGGCCGCCTTCAAGGCCAACCGTGCGGCCTATGTCGCGGAGATCGAAGCGCTGGACGCGGAAATCCGCGCCATGATCGCGAATCTGCCAAAAAGCAAACGTACCGTGGTGACCTCGCACGACGCCTTCCAGTATTTCGGGCGTAACTACGGCGTGACGTTCCTGGCTCCCCAGGGGCTCAGCACGGAATCGGAGGCTTCGGCGCAGGATGTTGCGCGCTTGATCAAGCAGATGCGCAAGCAGGACATTTCGGCCGTGTTCATCGAGAATATCACGGACCGGCGTCTCTTGGAGCAGATCGCGCGCGAGACCGGTGCCGCCATCGGCGGTACGCTCTATCCAGGCGCGCTCTCTGGGAGCGATGGACCGGCGTCCACCTACCTCAAGATGATGCGCCACAACGCGACGACCTTGGCGCAATCGCTCGGCTCTTAAGGCGTAGGGTGCTGCGGTTCACGCCGGTGCGCCGCATACTTTTGCGGCGGCGTCTCTCTGGATCAAACCCTTTCGTGCAGGCAAGATTGCCGGCGATATGTTGACCAGGGGGCCGAGGGAATGCTCGCCGATCGAATCGAAGCGAAATGGATTGATGCCTTCCGGCGTGTCTTTGCGCTCTGCGGTGTGGCTGAGGGCGAACCGGTTGCGATCCTGTCGGAAACCCAGTCCCGGGACCTAAACGTTCATCTCACAGAATTGGCGCTGCAAGCCTTGGGCGCGCGCGCCTTCCATGTCGTGATGCCGACACCACCGCAAAGCGCGCCGGTACCGGTCCGGTCGACCGGGGCGAGTGACGCGCTTCAGGGGCTTGCGCCGGCGGTCGCGGCCTTGTCGGGAAGCGGTTTGGTCGTGGATTTGACGGTGGAGGGACTGCTGCACGCACCCGAACTGCCCGCCATCCTAAAGGGCGGGGCCCGGGTTTTGATGATTTCGAACGAACATCCGGAAGCGCTGGAGCGGCTAGCGCCCGATGAAGGATTGAAAGACCGGGTGCGCGCGGCGGTCGCGCGCTGCCGCGAGGCGACCAACATGACCGTGACTTCGGACGCCGGCAGCGATCTGACGATCGATTTGACGGAAAGCCCGGTGGCGGGTGTTTGGGGTTGGACGGACCGGCCGGGCACGGTTGCGCATTGGCCGGGCGGCGTGGTCGTCGCATTTCCGAAGCGCCATTCGGTCAACGGACGATTGGTGTTGGCGCCCGGCGACATCAATCTGACCTTCAAACGCTATCTCGAGACGCCGATCACGCTGACGATCGAGGATGACTACGTCACCGCCGTCGAAGGCGACGGACTCGATGCCTCCCTGATGCGGGAATACTACGAAGCATGGGAAGATCCCGAAGCTTACGGTGTCTCCCATGTCGGTTGGGGTCTTAATCCGGCGGCGCGGTACGAGGCGCTGACCATGTACGACCAACGAGACACGAATGGCACAGAGTTGCGCGCGCTCGCCGGTAACTTTCTCTTCTCCACCGGTGCCAACGAAGTCGCCGGGCGGCATACGCTTGGCCATTTCGACCTGCCCATGCTTCGGTGCACCATCGCGCTTGACGATGTGCCCGTCGTCGAGAACGGCAAATTGGTCGGCTAAAGCCGCCACCGAAGACCCATTGGAGTGCTGATAACCATGACGGCCCACCAACCCGACCCCCCGATGTTTGAACCCGATGCCTGGGGTTTGAGCGATCAGGAACGCAACTTGGCCGCGCTGGCGCGGGATATCGGGCAAAGTAAGATTGCCGAGCGTGCGGCTGGCTACGACCGCGATGCGGCTTTCCCCGTCGAGAATTACCGCGACATGTTCGATGCCGGTTTGATGGGTATTTGCATTCCCGAGGCCTATGGCGGACACGGCGTCGACTTGCGTGGCTATGCGGTGGTCGCCGCCGAGATTGGGCGGTACTGCGGTTCGACCGCGCTCACCTGGAACATGCATGTCTGCTCGTGTCTCTGGTCGGGCGCGCTTACGGACGATTTGGAGATGGATGATGCCGACCGGCGCCGTCACGAAGCAAACCGGGCCGTCCATTACCGGCGCATCCTCGACGAAGGTGCGATCTATGCGCAACCGTTCTCGGAAGGGGGTGCCGCGGCCGCGGGTATGGTTGCCTTCGGGACGACGGCACTCCGCGTTGACGGTGGCTGGCGGGTCAACGGCAAGAAAATCTTTGCCTCACTTGCCGGGAATGCGGATTTCTACGGCGTTTTATGCACGGAGCTGCAGAGCGCGGACGATCGCGCGAGTCGGGGCAACACGCTTTACCTCGCCATTCCGGCCGATACCGATGGCGTGACGGTCGAGGGGGATTGGGACCCGCTCGGTATGCGCGGCACCGTCAGCCGCAATCTCCTATTCGACGACGTCTTTGTGGCGAATGGGGCGGAGCTGATGCCGCCTGGCTTCTATTTCAAGGCGGCGAGCCAATGGCCGCATATGTTCATGACCTTGACCCCCGCCTATATGGGGCAGGCACAGGCCGCTTACGACTTCACCGTCAAATATCTGCGGGGCGAGATGGAAGGTGTGCCGCCGGTGAAACGGCGGATGTATCCAACAAAGCAAATCGCGGTGGCGCAAATGCGGGTGATGCTGGAGCAAACCAAATCGGTTTGGTTTCAGGCGATTTCGGAAGCCCGTGCGAATCCCTCCAAGGACCAGGTTATGCGGGCCTACGCTGCGCAGTACACGGTGATGGAGAACGCGAACGAGCTGGCGCAGCTCGCCGTCCGGACCTGCGGCGGGCAGTCGATGTTGAAGAACCTGGCACTGGAGCGAATCTATCGCGACAGCCGGTGCGGCTCGTTGATGCTGCCATGGACGGCGGAGCTCTGTCTCGACAAACTCGGCCGTGACTGCCTCTACGAGCCGGGCGAGACGGACGAGGACTAGTCCCGGACCTGCCGGACGGGTCGTTTCAAGCCGAGGTTTTCGCGCAACGTGCTTCCTTCGTAGTCTTGCCGGAAGAGGCCGCGGCGTTGCAATTCCGGGACGACGAGGCGGGTAAAGCGTTCCATACCGGTCGGCACCACCGGTGCAGCGATCATGAAGCCGTCGCAGCCCTTGCCGCGATACCATTCCTCCATGACGTCGGCGACCTGGATCGGGTTTCCCTTGAACATATTGCCGGCCATCTGCGGCAGGATCCGTTTATAGGTTTCCCGCACGGTCAGGTTCTCGTCTTGAGCGACCTGAACAATTGCGTCGGCGATGCCGGTCGGGCCGTGATGTCCTTCCGGCCAGCCGGGCATCGGGCCATCAACTGGATGTTCCTTCATATTGAGGCCGGTCATCTTCGAGAGATAATCGACGCCGACCGCGGGCGGGACCAGGTCGTCCAACGCGCCCGCGAGGTCGTCCGCAGCCTGTTCGGTCTCGCCGATAAAGATGGTGACGCCAGCCAGAATCTTCAGGTCATCCGGTGCGCGCCCGTGCGTCACGACACGGTTTTTGTAATCGGCGTAAAGCGTCTGTGCTGCGGGCAGCGTTGCCTCGATGGCGAAAAGGCAGTCCGAATGACGCGCCGCGAGGTCGCGTCCGGCTTCCGACTGACCGGCGGAGAAGATCACCGGATGGCCTTGCGGCGGCCGCGGGGCATTGAGCGGGCCGGAGACTTGGAAGTGCTTGCCCGCGTGCGCGATCTTCTGGACTTTCGCCGGTTCGAGAAAGTGTCCGCTCGCCTTGTCTTGCGGAAAGGCATCGTCGGCCCACGAATCCCAGAGGCCTTTCACGATATCGGCGAACTCGTTGGCCCGCTCGTAGCGGGTCTCGCGCGCGACGTGTTCGGCGTGGCTGAAGTTGAGTGCGTCATAGGCATGAGACGTTGTGACCAGGTTCCAGCCGGCCCGACCCCCGCTGATGTGATCCAAGGAAGCGAAGCGCCGTGCGACATGGAACGGTTCGTCATAGGTCGTTGTGGTCGTCGCGACGAGGCCGATATGCTTCGTCACCATCGCGAGCGCCGATAGCAAGGTCACAGGCTCGAACACGCCGGGCCGGTCGGACGGCGAAGTGGCGGCGAAGAGATCCGGCTTGTCCATGTTGCGTACGCCGTTGCCGTCGGCGATGAACAGCAAGTCCATCTTGCCGGCTTCGGCGATCTGCGCCAGGCGCACGGCGTTCGAAATGTTGGCGGCGGGTTTGTCCCAGGCGTCGGGATGACGCCATTCGCCGACATGACTTCCCTGAGCGTTGGCATTGGCGGCAAGGATCATGGACATGATTCATATACCTCGCGGCGGTTGGGGACCGGTCCTAAAGACTGCAACCATAGCCAAAGTCTGCCCAGCCAGTCTCGGGCCGGCACAGCGCTACGAAGCGAGCAGGGTGGACATGATCCGTTCGCGGTTGAGGGGCATGTCGTAGATGCGTCGGCCGAGCGCGTGCGCCACCGCGTTGCCGATCGCGGCGCAGGTCGGCCCAACCGTGCATTCGCCCATACCCAGCGACGGGTTGTCCGGCGAACCGATCAAATCGACGTCGACCGGCGGCACCTCGCTAAAGCGGAGGATCGGATAGCTCTCCCAATCCCGCGATGCGATACCGTCGCCTTCGATTTTCACGGCTTCCTTCAAGGCAAAGCTGGCCGCTTGCACAATGCCACCTTCCAATTGGTTGCGCGCGCCGTCGGGGTTGATCACCAAACCGGCGTCGCTGGCGCTCCAGACATGGTCGAGCCGCACGTCTTCCGCCACGGTGACCGCGACTGCAACGGCGGAATAGGCCGCCATGTTCTTGTAGCGTGCGAAGGCGATGCCGAGGCCTTTGCCCTCGCCGCCGGTACCGCGGTCTTTCCAACCGGCCATCTCTGCGGTCCGTGTCAGCACGGCACGGGCGCGCGGGTCGTCCAATAACGCTAAGCGGTATTCGAGCGGGTCCTTGCCCGCCCGGGCCGCCAGCTCATCCATCATACCTTCCATGGCAAAGACGTTGGTCGGCGCGCCGAGACCCCGAAGGGCCGAAGTGCGGACCGGACCTTCCGTCACCAGATGATGCTCGATGCGGTGCGCCGGTATCCGATATAGCGGGACGGCATTGCGGGTGCCGCCGCCGCCGCTTTCCAGCGGCGGGTCGGTGACTTCGACGGGCGGTGGCGGGTTTTCCAGTGCTTCGCTGGCCAGCAGATAGCCGCTGCCCGAGCCGGGGCGTTGGACATGCGTGGCGCTCCAGATCTCCTGAGTCCAATCCGCCGGGTTGTCGTCCGCATCTACCGCGACCCGGACGGTGACCGACATGGCGGGACTTACCGGCTCGTAGGCGAACTCTTCTTCGCGCCGCCATTGCAGGCGGATGGTCTCGCCCGGCAGACCCAGTGCCACGATGGCGGCATCCGCCGCCGCGTCATCCGCGCCGTTGTGGCCGTAGCAGCCGGGGCCGTGACGGTGATGGCACACCAACTTGTCCGGATCGAGGTCCAGCATCTCGGCGACATTCCGGCGCAAGGGGTGCATACCTTGGCCGTGCGACCAGATCGTCATCGTCTCGCCGTCGTAATGCGCGACGGCGGCCGAGGGCCCCATCGAGGCGTGCGCGATGTAGGGTCGGGTGTACGTTGCCGTGACCACGTCCGCGGCGTCGCC
This sequence comes from Rhodospirillaceae bacterium, assembly GCA_002716125.1. GTDB lineage: Bacteria > Pseudomonadota > Alphaproteobacteria > UBA8366 > UBA8366 > UBA6544. Next base: position 13,864 of record PAZH01000075.1, on the reverse strand, counting down.
GAGATCGACAGCCGGCGCGCCGAATGTCCGAAGCTCGGCCGGTCTGTCTACCAGCCAAGCGCCTTCCTGTTCGCGTCCGCGATAGTCTCGGAGACCGGTCCATTCCGCATTCGCCTCGGCATAGGTCGCAGCGGCTTCCGCTTTGCGCTCGTCCGTGCTGACGAACGCGACGAAATTCGCGCGGCGCACGATGCGCAGATCGGGATCGCCGCTGGCGTGCCGCACCGCGTCTTCGTCCAGTGCGTCTAAGATTGCCCGCGGGCCGGGTTGCCGCAGTGCCCGGGCGTGCAGGGCACCGTCCGGCTGGATGTCGTGCAAATAAGTTTCGGCGGCACCCGTCACCTTACCGGGCAGGTCGGCCCGCGGGATGTCTTGGCCGACGACATTATAGTCTGCGGGCGATTTCGGCGCGGCGGCGCCCGTTGGCGCTTGACTGAAATCGAGGGCCGGGGCGACGTCCCAATAATCGAGTCCGGTGGTTCCGCCGTCTTTGACGAACGCACCTTCCGTTATATCCAAATCCTCCGGTGCGCAGTTGAGCCGCAAAGCGGCTTGCTCCGTAAGCAGTGCGCGGACCTCGGCACAGACGAGCCGGATCGACGCACCCGAGACCATGATCGAGAGACTGGAAGAGGTATAGCGCTCATCCGGGCCGTGCTCCGTGCTGCCGGAGAGGAGCGATATGCGCGCAAGCGGCACGTCAAGTTCTTCCGCCGCGATCTGAGCGAGCGCGGTGACAATTCCTTGGCCGATCTCGACCTTGCCGGAAGCGATCCGTACGGTGCGGTCGTCCTCGAATTTGATCCAACGGTCGAGGCGCGGATTGACGGTTAGGCTCGCCGGGAAGTTGGGGCTGTCACTCATCGGGCCGCCTCCCGCATTGCGGCGGCGGCACGTTCGACCGCTGCCAGGATACGGATATGCGAGCCACAGCGGCAGAGGTTGTCGTCGAGAGCAGCGGCGATCTCTTCGCGCGTCGGATTTGGGTTGCGGTCCAAGAGCGCTTTCGCCGATATGAGAATGCCGGACAAGCAATAGCCGCACTGTCCGGCCTGCTCATCCAGGAAGGCCTGCTGCAGCGGGTGTCGCCCGCCGTCGGTGCCTGTCAGCCCCTCGATCGTCGTGATGTCTTTCCCGGCCACCGAGTCCAACGCGGCGTTGCAGGATTGCACCGGCTTGCCGTCCACCAGGACCATGCAGGCGCCGCATTGCTCGAGCCCGCAGCCGAACCGGGTCCCTGTCAGACCGAGTATGTTGCGCAGGATATCGAGCAGCGGCGTATCGGCGGCGATATCGTCCGGTAACGTCTGGATATGGCCGTTTACCGAAAGGGAAGGGGGTGGGGACATTGGTTCGAACTCCGCGGCAATAGGGTATCCCGTTAAACGATGCCGTCTTCTTGCAGTTGGCGGTAATCTTCAGTCGAGCGGCCGAGCAGCTGCAGCACTTCCTCGGTATGCTCGCCCAGGACCGGGGCCGGCGACCGGATGGTGCCCGGCGTCTCGCTCAATCGCGAGTAGACCGAATGCAGCGGGACCGAGCCGTGTTTCTCGTCCGGGAAATCTTCGATGACGCCGCGGCCGCGAATATACGCGTTATCGATGAGATCGGACGGGTCGCAAATCGGGCCAACCGTGATTCCCATCTCGTCGAAATAGGCGAGGTTTTCGTCCAGCGTTCTGGAGGCGATATATCCGCCGACGATCTCGTCGAGCGAGACGATGTTGTCGACGCGGTCTTTCGAAGTTTTGTAGCGTGGATCCTCGATCAGTTCCGGCCGGTCGATGGCATGCGCAACCTTCTCCCACATCGACTGCATGGAGGCGGACAGCGCAAGGTACTTACCGTCGCTGCATTCATACACGTTGCGCGGCGCCGCGACCTTTGTGCGATTGCCTTCGCGGATCGGCACGGTACCGTTCAGCTTGTAGTTCGCAACCCACGGGCCGATGACGCTGAACAGCGGCTCGAAAAGAGACAGGTCGATAACTTGGCCTTGGGCTTTGCCTTTCTCGCGCGCCAGCAGGGCGACGACGGCGGCGCCAAAACCGGCGGTGCCGGCGACCATATCCGCGAGCGCCATGGGCGGCAGCAACGGGGGCCGGTCGTCGAAGCCGGTCATGGCCGCGAATCCGGTCATCGCTTCGATCAAGGTGCCGAACCCGGGTTTATGGGCATAGGGACCGGTCTGACCCCAGCCCGAGACCCGTGCGATGGTGAGATCGGGATTGATTTCGAGCAAGTCGTCCGGTCCCAAGCCCCATTTTTCCATCGTGCCGGGTACGAAATTCTCAACCAGCATATCGGACTTGGCGATGAGTTCGCGCAGCAGTTTCTCGCCGTCTTCGCTTCTGAAGTTAAGTGTGAAGCTCTTCTTGGATCGGGCGTATTCTTTCCACCACACCTCTTCGTCGCCGAAGCGGCGCAAGTCGTCGCCGACGCCGGGACGCTCGACCTTGATGACCTCCGCGCCGAAATCGGCCAGCAAATGCGTCAGCATATTACCCGCCGCCAGCCGCGTCATATCGACGACACGCGTGCCTTCAAGGGGCCCCGGTTGATCGGGTAGGTACTGGCCGTTTTGCATCTTGCTATTTCCTCTGTCTCAAGCTGGATACGTCGTCATGGGTATCGAACACTTTTAGTTCCGGTCAAATCGTCGTCGTGCACAAGGTTTTACGCGTTTGAGTTGTCCTAAACCGAATGGCCCGCTTCGTGCCCGCTCGCCGTGGCAAAGAGCATCTCTTGAGGGGCGCGGGCGTCGCCGACGGGGATCACCGGGATGCCCGCCTCTTGCAACGGTGCGAGCAACGCGTCGTTTGCCACCCGCGGACTCGCATAGGTCAGCAGCGCCAGGTCGTCGATCGTGACGATATCCCCGTTGTAGATATTCATGAGTTCGAGCTTTCCCTCGGCGATGGCGTCGTTCCAGACCGGCTCCACCGTCGTGACGATCTCGATCCGCTGTTCCGCCAAACGCCGGACGATGCCCTGGCGATTCACCATGGGCACGTCGGTTGCGATGGTATCGCGGGGCGTGACGATTACGGTCCGGGCGAACCGGGCGCGCAATGCCTCGGCAGCGGCGTAAACCGCTTCGGTGTGATCGGTATCGCAAATGACGGCGGTGCCTGGATCGGTCGCCCCGCTCTGCAAACCGCTATGTTGCAGCACGTCCGTCATGGCGGTGCGGAGGTCCACGACCCAGCCTTCGCTGTGGACGGTCTCGGGCAACCAATCGGGCCGAATCATCTGGGCGCCGGTGGCAAGGATTACGCTGTCCGGACGGTGCGCGAGCAGCTGGTCGAGGGACACGGCCTGACCGAGCTCGAAGCGGACGCCGCTCCGCTCTGCGGCGACCGTTTGATAGTCATAGATCGAAGAGACGGTCTCTCCGCCCGGCAATCGCTCCCGCCACCAGGCCTTTCCGCCGATTTCGGCGGAGGTGCCAAAGACCGTGACGTCGTGCCCCCGCGCCGCGGCGACCCAGGCCGCTTCCATCCCCGCGATGCCGGCCCCGACGACGGCGACCCGTTTCGGGTGTTCGACGGGCTCCGGCCAATAGTCCGTCTCGTCAGGCAGGGCAATGCGAGGGTTGTTGACGCAGGCGATAGGGACTTGTTGGGCCACGATGGTGCCCCAACAGGTATTGCAGCTCAGACAATAGCGGATGTCCCAACTCCGGCCCGCCTGCGCCTTCTTCGGCCAGGCTGGGTCGGCGATCAGCGGGCGGCCGAGCGCGACGAGCTGTGCATCGCCTCGCGCCAGGATACCGTCTGCCTCGGCCGGATCGGTGATCCGCCCAAGCGCCATGACGGGCACGCCGTTGGCGCTCCGCTGGAGGTCCTTGATGATGTCCATGTAGGGCATCGGCGGGCCATGCCGGTCCGGTGTGTGCATCTCGAGCGTCCGGGCGTGCGACCCACCGGCAAAGCAGACGTAATCGATGTTCCCCGGCGCAGTCAGCTTGTCGGTCACGACCGCCGCTTCCGGCGGGCGGATACTGCCCGCGACGCCGTCGTCGCAGGGAAGCTTCAGACCGATGATGAATCCGCTGCCGCAGGCGGCACGCAACGCTGCGACCATTTCCGCTACGAACCGCGTGCGCCCGTCCCAGTCGCCGCCAAACTCGTCATCCCGCCGGTTTGCATGTGGCGAGAGGAACTGATGAAACAGGTGACCATGCCCGCCGGAAATCTCGACGCCGGAAAAGCCGCAATCCTGCAAGTGGACGGCGGAGGCCGCGACTTCCTCGATCAGGCCGCGGATCTCGGCGGCGGTCAGCGGTCGCGGGACGGTCCAAGAGAGGTCGTCGGGCAGGGCCGACGCACCGATCGCTTCCGGATTGCGCCCCGGGAAGTGGCGTCCGCGCCCGGCGTCCTGGATTTGACCGATCAACCGGCAATCCTGGCTCTCGACGGCTTCTGCAAATCGCTTGAGACCCTCCGCATCGTCTTGCCGCCAGACTTGAACCCGGGGCAAGCGGGATTGATGGCGCATCATGCCGAGGGGCTCTGTCACGCTAAGCGCGGCGCCGCCGGCGGCACGATTCGCGTGGTAGCGAATCTCGCGTTCCGTGACGCGACCTTCGGGTGTCGAAAGCGTGGTGATCGACGCGTGAGCGATGCGGTTGCGCAGCGTTTGTCCCGCCAGTTGATAGGGCGTAAAGAGCGCCGCGAAATCGCCTTGGTCCTTATTTGCGGGCATGTCGCCCATGGTCAATCGCCCCGGTTTGTCTATCGGTCTTTTAGACGAAATAGACTGTCCGGGCACGGCGGTAAGGTTAGGCAGCGGGACGTTGTCGGGAGAAAGGGCTTTACGACCGCCCACCGTCGACGGAGAGAGTCTGACCGGTGATCCAGCCGGCGGCGTCGCTCGCCAGAAACAGGATGGCGGACGCGATATCCTCGGCGCGGCCGAGCCGCTTGGTGTGCAGGCCGTCTATGAGGCGTTGCTGGCCCTCGGCACCGTAGCTCTCCCACTGCTTTTGGCTGGCGGGATTGGAGAGCACGAAGCCCGGCGCGACCGCGTTGACCGTGACGCCGCCCGGACCGAATTCCCAGGACAGCTGCTTGGTCAGGCCGACCAGCGCATGCTTGGCGGCGGTATAGGCCTGGATGCCGGTCCGGCTCGGGCGAAGCCCGGCGCCCGAGGCGACGAAGACGATCCGACCCCGGCCTCGTTCGACCATGCCGGGCCCCACGGCCTGGGCGAGCCAGAAGGCGGCGTCCACATTGGCGGCAAAGACGGCGCGCCAGTCCTGTTCAGAGACTTCCGAAATGGGCCGTCCGATTTGTCCGCGCACACCGCCGGCGGCATTTGCCAGAATATCAATTGGTCCATGTGTAGCTTCGATTTCTTGGATACAGGCTGCCACGGCTTCTTGGTCGCCGAGGTCGACCGTGCTGCAACCGGTGCCGATCTCTGCCGCCGCCGCCTCGACGCCATCTGAATCGATATCCAATAGGTGTACGCGCGCGCCTGCCGCTTTGAAGCCGGAGGCTGTCGCCTGACCAATGCCCTGTGCGCCGCCCGTCACGACGACCAGCCGGTCGTCAAACTCGATGTTCATGCTTCGATGTCCTCTTGCGCTGAAGACGGTTCGCGTTGCGTGCCGTCTAGCCGGCTGAAGCGAAACCGCTTTGGATGTCCCGGATCCGCGACAGGACCTCGGGCGGGAGCGGACCTTTTTCGACGGCTTCGGCGGCGCGTTGTACCTGCTCTAGATTCGCGATGCCAATCTCGACGGTCGAGAGCGTTGGATGCGAGATGGCGTAGCGCATCGCGAGTTCCGGCAGCGTTCCGGCAACGCCGTCTGCGACAAGCGGCTGAAAGGCAAGGGCGTGTTGCACGTCGGTTGCGTAGTCGGTGTCGGAGCCGATCGGTGCCACGTTCTGGGAGCCCAAGGGATGGCGTTCTTCGCTTCCCGAAAGCGCCCCACCTGCCAGGACCCGCACGCCGATGGAGCCAACCCCGTTGCGGTCCGCCGCGGTAAGCAATTCCCGAAAATCATCGCATGGATAGTTGTCCGGAATGGGCTCGCCGGCCGACGGCACGAGCAGATTGTAAAAGATTTGTGCGCTGTCGAAGGCACCGGATGCGACCAACGCATGTAGATCGTCGGCGTCGCCTTTGGCCGTGAAGCCGAGGTAACGGGTCTTGCCGGCATCCCGCAGTTTCTCGAAGGCGGGGACGACTTCGCTCAATACGATATCGGCATCGACGATGCCACGTTCGGGCGCGACTTTATCCCCCCGTCCTAAGGTGTTGTGCAGCTGAAAGAGGTCGACATGATCCAGTTTCAGCCGGGAAAGGCTAGCGTCGATTGCGCGGGCTATGGCACCCCCGATATCGCCCATCTCGTTGGCGGCGATGCCCACCTTGGAGGATACGACGATGCCGTCGGTATTCCCGGCGAGCGCTCGTCCCAAATTCGTCTCCGAGGCGCCGTTGCCGTAGCTCGCGGCCGTATCGAAGAAGTTTATCCCGTTGTCGCGGGCCCACGCGACGGCGCGGTCCTGATCCGCCGGCGCGCCCTTTACCATCAACCCGCCGACCGCACCGCAGCCGAAGGTCAATCGTGAAACTTCTAAATCGGTCCGGCCGAAGCGCCGCCTCTCCATGATATCGTCCTTTTTCCGTGGGTCTTGCCGCTACTATGTCGAAAGTGGGCGGAAGGATCAAAGCGACACCCTTGCGTATCTATGAAGCCGGAATAGCCTCATTCTAGAGACGAGGAACGGGGATGGTGTCGAATGAACGAGAATCAGCAGGCACTTGAAGATCCGCCGTGTGTATGAGTATTGGCGGGCGCGATGCCGGGACGGGAAATTACCCGCACGGTCGGACATCGAACCACTCGATCTTGCGGATGTCTTACCCCATTTGATTTTGGTTGATGTCACCCACGCGCCGTTTGAAATGCGTTATCGCCTGGTTGGAACGTGGATTTGCGAGCACGGCGGTCGAGATCCGACGGGCGAAAATCTGGAAGCGGCACATTTCTCGTCGAACTGGGCCAAGACGCGCGCCGAATACATGAATGCGATCGAAAGCGGCGAGCCCGTCTTCGCAAGCGAGCGCCCAATCGACGTCGGGAAGGAGTTCGTTCCGATCAACCGGGTGTTCCTGCCGCTCGCCGGCCCGGACGGGCAGGTGCATATGGTCCTCGTCTGCGTCAGTCCGGTCGAACCCGATTGATCGCGCGCCGGCCGACGGTCGCGCATTAACGGTTAGGTGCGATTTTATCGAGCACTTCCATAATCGCGTCCGCGAGAACCCGATGGCCTTCGGCATTCCAATGAACATCGCCTGGAAATTCGAGCTCTTTTCCATTGTCTCGATAGTCGTTGCAGAAGTTCGCTGCGAGGTCGACCACGGGATAATCTCTTTGGGAGGCTGCCGCCTTGAATGTCGCCATCGGATGGCCCGATGAGCTCGGTTGGCATTCCGGCTGGAGATAAATACGATCGGACAGCGGGCTCAGGACGAATGCGGTATTCTGCGGGCCAAGACCGAAAGCGTTGAGTTCGGCGAAGAACCAATCAGTTAAGAAACGTATCTTACGGTCCGATAAGACATCGGCGTCGGCGAACGCTGAGCGGATCCATTCGGGGACGCCAAGATTGTGCACCAAATAAGCGAGAAGATGCGAGTGCTCAACCAATCGGGATCGCAGCGAACGCCTGTGCGGACGCAGCGATAAACGATAGCGACCGTTGTCCGATGAAACGAAATAGTGAAACCCTTCAAACAAACCGGCTTCGTCGAAACTTTCGTGAAAGTCGTTCGGTGAAATCACAAAGATGACCGCATCTGGCGCAAAGGATTTGCGCGCATAATCCGTCCACACAACGTATTGCGAAAGCGGCGCTCCGGACATGCCGAACGTGTAAAATCGTGACGCCCAGGTTCCACGCTTCGCCAATCGCGCTTGAACCGTATCCGGAAAGTCGACGCCCGGCGCATCCACCTGACTATCGCCAATGATGGCAACGAGCGGGGTGCCGGCCCCGTTTTCGTAATCGTCGTCGTGCAGAACCCCTTCGTTGTTGAGCCTGCGCGATCGGGGGTTTTCAAGCCGCCAGCCGCTCGACGCGGTTGCCTGCCGGCTCGGTTCGCGGTGGGCGACCGGGTCGGTGTCGGTTACGTCCGACAGGAAATATCCTTGCTCGACAGGCAGCAGCCGCGCGGTGACCTCGAGACCGAAAACGGTAATAAAAGCAACAGCGATGATTTTCTTCGACATCAACAGAATGGGGTCTCGATGGGCTCAAGGCGCGCGTCGGGGCGGCCTTGTCCCAACCACACGCGCCGTTCGATCATATCGATACGTGCCCTTGCCGGCCACACGCGCGCGCCGCCCGCATTGCAAATGCATAATAGACAAAATGTCTTTTATGTGTTAAGGCTGTACGGCTTTAATTTTCACATGAAGGAAATTGACGTGCTGCCATCCAAATTGTCAGCGGTGAAGGTATCGGCACATCCGGTACCGGCGGAAGACGACGGCGTTGAAGCGGCGCTGCGGACGCAAATGGCGGGTGCGCACGATGCGGCCTTGGCGTGCCTCGCGCGGGCGGCGGAAGCGGGACAAGAGGACGACGTGCGGGCCCTCGAACTTCGCCTCGGCACGCGGCTCTTGGCGCTTTACAGCTGGCAGGTTCGCACCCTCGACGTATGGCAGCGCGGTCGGGCCCCGAGCGCCGGGGACGAGAAGATTGTCGTTGGCTGGCTCGATGGCGCTGCGGCCGATCCTGACCCCTCGGAGACGGATCCGCGGCAATCGGAATGACCCGCCCGGCACACGCGAGCCGCCGGGGCAAATCCGCTCATCGCCGCGACATGTCGGGGCTTAAAACAATGCGCCGATGCGGCGCGCGGACCCGCGCCGGAACACCGTGCCGCGCACCCGTCGTCACTGATGGTGTGCGTTGTCGCATGCATGGCGGCCAACGTTCGGGCGCGCCCCCCGGCAATGCCAATGCCCGGACGCATGGCGCCTATACGCGCGCCGAACGGGCCCGCCGTCGTATGCTCAATCTTGAAATGGAACGGATGGACGCCTTTCTGCACGGCGTGGCGCATCAGCTTCGTCGCCCGAAAAGGTCGTATGCCGACACCCAAGTGCGGTATCGGTATACGGTGCATGGGGTTGATTTCCGGAAAACGAAAACCGGAACGCGGCTCCCGCCCCTCTTGCCGCATGCCCCGGCCAGCGACGATGAGGGTGCTGAAAGTGGTTCCTGACCCAAAGCACCTAAATCTTGCGCGCCGCCGACCCAATCGCCATATGAAATTTGTGGATGCCGCAATCGGGTCCACAGTCGTAAATAACGGCCCATCAACGTCTTGCCTCGTAGCAGGGAGACGCGTGGAGTGAAAAAATGAATTTTGAGACTTATACCGAGAGATCGCGCGGTTTCGTCCAGGCAGCTCAGACCCTGGCGATGCGATCCGGACACCAACAACTGACACCCGAGCATCTCTTGAAGGTGCTGCTCGATGACAAGGAAGGCTTGGCCGCTGGATTGATCCGCGCGGCGGGCGGCGACCCGGCTGCGGCGCTTAAAGGCACGGAAGCGGCGCTCGCCAAATTGCCGTCTGTCGAAGGCGCGGGCGCGGGTCAGGTTCATCCCACCCGCGAGCTTGTCCGCTTTTTCGAGCAGGCGGAACAGCTGGCCGAGAAGGCGGGCGATAATTTCGTCACCGCCGAGCGTATGCTGATTGCGCTCGCTCTGTCACAAGACACCGGGGCCGCGAACGCACTTGCCACGGCCGGCGTGAACCCGCAAAGCCTGAATACGGCCATCAACGAGTTGCGCCAGGGACGCACAGCGGATTCCGCAACGGCAGAAGATCAATACGATGCGCTTAAGAAGTATACCCGTGACCTGACCCAAGCGGCATCCGACGGCAAGATCGATCCGGTGATCGGGCGCGACGAGGAAATCCGCCGTACCATGCAGGTCCTCTCGCGGCGCACCAAGAACAATCCGGTGCTGATCGGCGAGCCGGGCGTCGGCAAGACGGCGATCGTCGAAGGCCTGGCCCAGCGCATAGTCAACGGCGACGTGCCCGAAGGTCTAAAGAACAAGTGGCTCTTGTCGCTCGATCTTGGGGCCCTGGTCGCCGGCTCCAAATTCCGGGGCGAGTTCGAGGAACGCCTGAAAGGCGTCCTCCAGGAATTCGAAGCTCAGGCCGGCGAGGTCATCCTTTTAATCGACGAGCTGCACACCCTGATCGGGGCAGGGGCGGCCGAAGGGGCGATGGACGCCTCCAATATGCTGAAGCCGGCCTTGGCGCGGGGCGAGTTGCACTGTGTCGGCGCCACCACCCTTGACGAGTACCGCAAGCATATCGAGGAAGACGCAGCCTTGGCGCGGCGCTTCCAGCCGGTCTTCGTCGCCGAGCCGACGGTCGAGGATACGATCTCGATCCTGCGCGGCCTGAAAGAGAAGTACGAGCTGCACCACGGGGTGCGGATCACCGACGGGGCCATCGTCTCTGCCGCGACCCTCTCCAACCGCTATATCTCCGACCGGTTCCTGCCGGACAAGGCGATCGACCTGGTCGACGAGGCGGCGAGCCGCCTGCGGATGGAAGCGGATTCGAAACCGGAGGAAATCGACGAGCTCGACCGCCGGATCATCCAGCTGAAGATCGAACGCGAAGCCCTCAAGAAGGAATCCGACAAGGCGAGTCAGGAGCGCCTAGGCGCGCTCGAATCCGAACTCGAGGCCCTGGAGGCGAAATCCGGGGCGCTGACCGAACGTTGGGAAGCCGAGAAGGAAAGCCTGCAGGACAGCCAAGGTCTGGCCGAGCAGCTCGACGCGGCCCGCATCGAGGCCGAGCAAGCGCAGCGGGCGGGCGACTTGGCAAAGGCCGGCGAATTGCTCTACGGCGTCATCCCCGATCTCGAAGCCAAACTCGGTGGCGGTGGCGGGGCGGACCCGGAAGCCGAACGGATGATCAATGAAGAAGTGCGCGACCAGGACATCGCCGCCGTCGTCTCGCGGTGGACCGGCATCCCGGTTGACTCGATGCTGCAGGGCGAGCGCGAGAAGCTGCTCGCCATGGAAGACAGCCTGCGCGAACGCGTCATCGGCCAGGAGGAGGCGATCGTCGCCATCTCCAACGCCGTTCGCCGGGCCCGCGCGGGCCTGCAGGATCCGAACCGGCCCATCGGCTCGTTCTTGTTCCTGGGGCCGACCGGTGTCGGTAAGACGGAATTGACCAAGGCGCTCGCCGGGTTCCTCTTCGACGACGATCAGGCGATGGTTCGCCTCGACATGTCGGAATTCATGGAGAAGCATTCGGTCGCGCGGCTGATCGGGGCGCCGCCAGGCTATGTCGGCTACGACGAGGGCGGCATGCTGACCGAAGCGGTCCGCCGCCGGCCCTATCAGGTGGTGTTGTTCGACGAAGTCGAAAAAGCCCATCCGGATGTTTTCAACATATTGCTGCAGGTGCTCGACGACGGGCGCTTGACGGATGGGCACGGGCGCACGGTCGATTTCAAGAACGTGGTGCTGATCATGACCTCGAACCTGGGCGCCGAAATCCTGGCTAACCAAGCGGAGGGCGAAGATAGCGACGCGGTGCGCGACGGCGTGATGGAGGTCGTCAAGGCGTCCTTCCGGCCGGAGTTCCTCAATCGGATCGACGAAGTGCTGTTGTTCCACAGATTGTCGCGGCCGCACATGACCGGCATCGTTGACATCCAGCTGCGCCATCTCACCGGAATGTTGGAAGACCGCAAGATCACGCTCGAGATCGACGAGGCGGCCAAGACCTGGCTCGCCGACAAAGGCTACGACCCGGTCTATGGAGCGCGGCCGCTGCGCCGGGTGATCCAGCAAGAGTTGCAGAACGCGCTGGCGACCATGGTGCTGGCGGGCCGTATTTCCGATGGCGACACGGTCCACGTCTCCGCCGGCGAGGGCGCGCTGACGATCAACGGTGAAGTGGCGGAAGCGGCTTAACGCCTAGCGGCGGTCGGCGAGCTGTTGCGCGGTGAGCGCGACGTATTGCTTCTCGAGCGCCGCCACATGCGCTTTGAAGGTGCGGAGCTCACGGCCTTTCAGCTTACGGCCCGAGGGCAGTTTGATGCTGCGCGGATTCACCTGCCGGCCGTTCTTATGCACTTCGTAGTGCAGGTGCGGCCCGGTCGAGCGGCCGGTCGAGCCGACATAGCCGATGATCTGGCCTTGTTTGACCCGGCGTCCTTTGCGGATGCCCTTGCCGTAGCGGTGCATATGAGCGTAGGCCGTCTTGAAGGTCGAATTGTGTCGGATGCGGACGTATTTACCGTAGCCGCCGTTGCGGCCGGCATACTCGACGAAGCCGTTGCCGGCGGCAAAGATCGGGGTGCCGCGCCGGGCCGCGAAGTCGAGGCCTTTGTGCATCTTGTTGTAACCGAGGATCGGATGGCGTCGCATGCCGTAGTTGGAGGAGATTCGCGCCCCGTCGATCGGGGTGCGCAGCAGCGCCTTCCGGACGCTCTGACCCTTTGCGTCGTAGAAATCGGAAAAGCCGTCCTTCGTTTCGAAACGGTACAGACGGCTCTTCTTACCGCTCAAGGTCATCTCGGCAACCAGGATATCGCCGGATTTGACGACCGCACCGTCTTCGTCGCGATATTCTTCGTACATGACGTCGAAGGCATCGCCGCGGCGGATGTCGCGTTGGAAGTCGACGTCGAAACTGAAGGTCTGGATCAACTTGGCAAGCGTCGCCTGACGCAAGCCGGCATTCACGCCGGCGACATAGAGGCTGGTGTCGATCTTGCCGCTGGCATGCATCGCCACTTTCGTCAACGGACGGTCAACCGCCTTCGCCTGAAAACCCTTCGCGGTCCGCGTGACGAGAATATCCCGTTCCACGTTGGGCGAAATCTTCATGGCCATGAGTTCGACCGACTTGGCGCGCAGGTCGGGCTTCAGCGACAGCACGATATCTTGGCCCGGCTTGATCCGCCGCGGTTTGTAGATCCGCGACATCGTGCGGACCGCCCGGTCGGCACTGGCCGGTGCGATCCCCGTGTCCACCAACATTGCCATCAGGGTGTCGCCCTTACCGACGGTCAGGACTTCTTTGTAGACCGAAGAGAGGCGCACAGACTCGGCGGCGCTATCGCTCGCCAGCGTCGTCGAAGCAATTTGCCGACCCGGGTCCCGCGCCGATTCGATGTCGCTCGCCGGCAAGATCGCTTGATCGGAGTCCATCGCGAAAAGCGCGATGCCGCCGGCGACCGTGAGGACTGATGCTATGCGGAGTGAATATCGCATTATTTGTCGATGTTTATTTGATTTATTTAACAATGCAAGAAGTTTTAAACACGTATTCAGAAGTATTACTACGTTTTATTCGTCACCTTCTCGCGGAGCGCATCATGTTTATGTGTCCCGTGCATGTCAACCTTCGGAATTTTCGGCCTTTTTAAACTTTTTTCGAAAACATGAAAAAAACCTGCAATAACCAATTGACACCACTCTAGGCCGGGCGTATAAGCCCCGCCCACAGCACGGACGTCCTCGGACGGGGCCGTGCTGTTTGCCCCCGGCGGCCTTGCCGTTTTGGGGGCAGTTCTTTGACAAAGTGAATTGTTTGATGTCGGAAGGGATGCGCGGTCGGCGTTGGTGTGCTTGTTTGGTGCATTAAAGTTGTTCCGTGTATTCTGAAGATGCTTCAGAATGCTTGGACGGCTCTTATGTTTGTCTGTTTGTTTTATGCGAACAGGCGTCAGTAACGTGAGAGTTTGATCCTGGCTCAGAACGAACGCTGGCGGCAGGCCTAACACATGCAAGTCGAGCGAGAAGCCACCTTCGGGTGGTGGGCAGCGGCGGACGGGTGAGTAACGCGT
>PAZH01000074.1 GCA_002716125.1 Rhodospirillaceae bacterium | reverse complement strand
GTCTTGTGTTCATCCCGGATTTCAAGACGCGCGACGGCTCGATCGGCCGTTTCCTCCAACATCTCAATGCCGAGCAGTCTTGAGAGCGGACTTCTTTCGGTCATCTGGGCGCCTTCAGTTACCGATGAGGAGTGGCGCGCCGGCCTCCTCCGCGACCTCGCGCACTTCTTTGACCAAGGTATCGGTCATTGGAATACCTTCTGCCACCCGAATCTTGCGCGCTTCATGTTCGGGGTCGCCCGGCACCAGCACCGGTTGCGCCGGATCAAGCGGCGGCGTATCCCGCATCCAATCCATCAACGCATCCATATGCGCCTCGAATTCACCTTCTTCCCGAAAGGCGTTCGGATCGATGGCGAGACAGAAATGACCGATATTCAACGTCTCGCCTTGTTCCTTCGTCATCATATCGGTGGCGCCGGTGTAGGAGCCCGACAGAACGCTGCACAGAATCTCGACAACAAGGCCCAAACCGTAGCCTTTATGCGAACCGAGCTCCCGGCTGCCGCCAATCGGCGAGAGGCGCTTCGGCACTGCATTCAAGGCCGCTACCGGGTCCGTCGTCGGTGTCCCCGTCTCGTCCGACGCCCAGCCGAGCGGAATCTCCTTTCCCGCACGCCGCGCGATGTTCAACTTGCCGACCGCAACGGTACTGGTCGCCATATCGAGCGAGAAATGCTCGTTCTTTAAACCCGGCGCGGCCACGGCGATGGGGTTCGTGCTAAAGCGTGGCTCCTTCGCAAAAGTCGGCAAGACAGCCGGCTGGCTCGACCCCGTCATGCACATGCCGATCATGCCCCGGTCCGCCGCCATCGTGGAATAGACGCCGGCCGCGCCATAGTGGTTGGATCGCCGTACCGTGACGACACCAACGCCGAACTCCTTTGCGCGGTCGCAAGCCATTTCCATCGCTTTCGTCGTCGCATAGTGACCGAGCGCGTTTCCGGCATCGAGAAGCGCGGTTGCTGCGAATTCGCGCACCACGGTCAGTTCACCCGTCGGAATCATGACGCCGTTTTTGCGGCGCAGATTGTACGTCGGCAGCATCCCGGCGCCATGCGAATCGATGCCCCGCAGATCGGCTTCGACCATATTGCGTACAGTGATCTCTATAACGTCTTCCGCCATGCCCCAGGCACGATAGATTTCGGTGATCTGCTTGCTTAACGTGTCGGCGTTTACGGTAAGAATGGTCGCCTCCTATGGCTCGGAATTGATGTCTGGACTGCAACCGGCAACAGTCCAATTCTGATATAGCGGCCTAACCGCGCGCTTCGAGGCTCGACCATGCATAACCTGACCGCCTTTATTCGATTTCACGCCACACAAAGGCCGAACGACCTCGCTGTTGTCTACGACGGCGCGCGCATCACCTATGCCGATCTACTTGACCGCGCACTTTCGGCAGGCGCGTGGCTTCGTGGGGAAGGTATTGCGGAAGGCGATGTTGTTGCCCTGGTGATGAAAAACAGTGCCGGGTTCCTCGATCTTGTGCTGGGAGCGAGCCATATCGGCGCCGTACTCTTGCCAATCAACTACCGGCTCGCGGCGGCCGAAGTCGCCTATATCCACGACCATGCCGGCGTCAAACTGTTGCTGGTCGACGAGGAACTCGCGGACCTCGCGACCGGCTTGCCCCGCGTGATTCATATCGATCCGGCCGCACAGGCCGATATCCGCGCCATGGCACAGACCGAAGAGCGGCCCAACGCCGTTCGGCGAAACGGCAGCGATCTCTATCGATTGATGTACACGTCCGGGACGACGGATCATCCGAAAGGTGTGATCCACCAGTACGATAATTTCTATTGGAAGACGATGGACCAAGCCGTCGCCCTACAGCAATCGGCGCAAGACAAGCTGCTCGTTGTCGGGCCGATGTATCATGTGGGCGGCATCGACCTGCCGGGCATCGGGGTATTGTGGATGGGTGGGACGATGGTGATTCATCGCGATTTTGACGCCGAGGCCGCACTTCGGACCATCCAAGACGAGAAGATTACCTGCGCCTGGTTCGCACCGGTGATGACCAACATGGTCTTGAACCTCCCGGACCGGGATCGGTTCGACGTCTCCAGCCTCCGGTGGTGCGTCGGCGGCGGCGAGCGGACGCCCGAGTCCCGCATCCGGGAATTCACGGAACTCTTCACCAATTCCCGTTATATCGATGCCTACGGCCTAACGGAGAGTTTCGGCGGCGACACATTGATGGAAGCGGGGATGGAGATCGAGAAGATCGGATCCACCGGACGGGCCATCATGCATGTCGAGGTCGATATCCGCGACGACGAGGGCAATCGCTTGGCCCCAGGCGAAGACGGGGAGATTTGCCTGCGCGGCCCTAAAATCACCACCGGCTATTGGCGCGACCGTGAGAAGACGGCGGCCGCCTTTCATCCGGAAGGCTGGTTCCGGAGCGGCGATGTCGGCCATCTCGACCAAGACGGATTTCTGTTCCTCACGGACCGCAAGAAAGACATGATTATCTCAGGCGGCGAAAACATCGCCTCTTCCGAGGTCGAACGGGTTGTCTATCAAATGGAAGATGTCCTCGAGGCCGCCATCATCGGCCTGCCGGACGCGGACTGGGGCGAGCGGGTCGCTGCCGTCGTGGTGCCCAAACCGGGGGCGGAGATCGATCACGCCGCCATCGATGCCCATTGCCGCGCCCACCTCGCCGGCTTCAAGAGCCCGAAAGAACTCCACATCCTCGACGAACTGCCCCGCAACCCATCGGGTAAGGTGCTAAAGCGCGTGCTTCGCGAGCGGTTAGGGCGAGTTTAAAGACTGAGCGACTTTCTGGTCGTTCCGACCCCACCGCCCCTCGTCATTCCCGCGAAAGCGGGAATCTAAATGGGATAATCTCACAGTCTGGATTCCCGCCTTCGCGGGAATGACAGTTTGTAGTCGGTTACAGGACTTCGCTATACCCTCGGCATACATATTTTTTTCGCGGTTCGACCCCATGCACCCGCTATTTGGGGTAATAGCCTACCGCTTTTCCGCCATACAGCGATGCCCTATAAGACGGTGCCAATGATTTACGTGTCAAAGAACGGCGCTGTTTGAAAAGCGGACAGGCACGCTAACACAAACTAGACAATTTGTCACTTGCGAGAACCTGGACCCCGGCTCTTCGGCCTCGGTGCGGCTTGGTAACGCGCGGGCTCTAGTGCCGAACCGAGGTCCTACGCGACCTGCTGCGCCTTCGCTTCGACGCGGCGGCCTTGAAGGACCAACTCCGTATACCCGTTTGGCTGTGCGCGCCCTTGGAAGACCAGTTCGCACGCTGCTTGGAAGGCGATGCTGGCGTCGAAGTCCGCGGCCATCGGTTGGTAGAGCGGATCGTCCGCGTTCTGACCGTCGACCACCGCCACCATCCGGCGCATCGTCTCCATTACTTGCTCTTCCGAGCAAACACCATGGTGCAGCCAGTTGGCGATGTGTTGGCTTGAGATGCGCAAGGTCGCGCGGTCTTCCATCAGGCCGACATCGTTGATGTCGGGTACTTTTGAGCAGCCGACGCCCTGGTCGACCCAACGGACGACGTAGCCCAGAATCCCCTGCGCATTGTTGTCGAGTTCTTATTGGATCATTTCCGGCGTCCAGTTCGGGCGTTCCGCGACCGGGATCGAGAGAATCTTCGAGAGGTCCGCGCGGCCGCGCGCCTTCAGCTCGTCCTGGCGCGCGAATACGTCGACCTCGTGGTAATGCAACGCGTGCAAGGTCGCCGCCGTCGGCGACGGCACCCAGGCCGTATTGGCACCAGCCATCGGGTGCGCAATCTTGCTCTCGATCATTTCGGCCATCCGGTCCGGCATGGCCCACATGCCCTTACCGATCTGTGCCTTCCCCTGGAGGCCGCATTCGAGACCGATATCGACGTTCCAGTCCTCATAGGATTGAATCCAAGGGGCGCCCTTCATGTCCGCCTTGCGGATCATCGGCCCCGCTTCCATGGAGGTATGAATTTCATCACCGGTGCGGTCCAAGAACCCGGTGTTGATGAAGACCACGCGGTCCTTGGCAGCGCGGATACACTCCTTCAGGTTGACGGTGGTCCGACGCTCTTCATCCATGATGCCCATCTTCAAGGTCAGCGGCGCCAGGTCGAGCGCGTCTTCGACGGCCGCAAACAGCGCGGCGGCCGCGGCGACTTCCTCCGGCCCATGCATCTTCGGCTTCACGATATACACCGAACCGGTTCGGCTGTTGCCGCCCTTCATCGGACCGGACAAGTCATGCTTTGCAATAAGCGAAGTGATGACCGCGTCGAGAATGCCTTCCGGCACCGGATCGCCGTTCGCATCCAGTACGGCCCCGCACTTCAAGATGTCGCTGACATTGCGGACCAACATGGTGCTACGACCGGGCAAGACGCATTCGGACCCGTCGGGCGCAGTGTATCGCCGGTCTTCATTGAGCCGGCGTGCGACCGTCTCGCCGCCTTTCTCGAAGGATGCCGTCAGGTCTCGCCGCATCAGGCCGAGCCAGTTCCGATAGACCAGGACCTTATCTTCGCCGTCGACGGCGGCGACCGAATCCTCGCAATCCATGATCGTCGTCACTGCCGATTCCAGCAACACATCGTCGATCCCCGCCGCATCGTCACGACCGATCGGCCCGTCTCGATTGATCACGATTTCGACGTGTAATCCGTGGTTCGAGATCAAGATGGACGTCGGCGCCGCGGCGTCGCCGACGTACCCGGCGAACTTCGCCGGATCGGACAGTCGATGCGATTTACCGCCCGACAAGGCGACGACAAGTTCGCCGTCTTCCACGGTATAGGCGGTGGAATCGCGGTGCGAGCCGGCATCAAGTGGCGCCGCCAGGTCGAGGAGGCTACGCGCATAGTCAATGACCAAACGCCCGCGCACGGGATTGAACGCACCGCCCCGCTCGGCGCCGCAAGTCTCCGGAATCGCGTCCGTGCCGTATAGTGCATCGTAAAGACTGCCCCAACGCGCGTTTGCCGCGTTCAGTGCATAACGCGCATTCGTCAACGGAACGACCAGCTGGGGTCCGGCGATCGCTGAAAGTTCAGGATCGACATTCGCCGTCGCGACCTCGAAGTCACCGCCCTCCGGCACCAGATAGCCGATCTCCGACAGGAACGACCGGTAAGCGTCCAAGTCCAATGCATTCCCGCGACGTTCCGCATGCCAAGCGTCGATCTGGCTTTGCAATTTATCGCGCTTCAGAAGCAGCGATTTATTTTGCGGTGCAAACTTGTCGATGATCGCCGCAAGGGCCGACCAAAACCGATCGCCGTCCAGATCCGTCCCGGGGAGTGCTTCCGCATTGACGAAGTCAAAAAGGATTGGGTCAACGCTTAATCCATGCGTCTTTACAAACTGTTCCATCGTTTTCCGCGCGCCTTGTGTTTTTTATCGTTTTAACCGGCGAGCTCGAGTGATTGTCGTTCCATACACTCAAATACGCTTGCCGGACCGCCATGTCACAACAATATTGCTGCACTGCAAAATATACTTGTGCGGTTGCGGCATTGAAAACCACCCGTCGGGCGCGTAGTTCCTTCACCAGCACATAAAAACGGGGAGCCGGACGTGGTGAAAACGGTCGACGCAAAGACTTTGAAGGGCATGATCAACGATGGCGGGGAGTTGGCGCTCCTCGACGTTCGGGAAGAGGGCCAGTTCGGGGTCGCCCATATGCTCTATGCCATTCCATTGCCCTATAGTGTTTTGGAAATGCGCGTCGGCCAATTGGTCCCGCGCCGTTCTACGCGAACCGTATTGGTCGACGGTGGCGACGGCGTCGGGGAAAGAGCCGCCAAACGGATGGACGTGTTGGGCTACAGCAATGTCGCCGTCCTCGAAGGCGGTATGGACGCTTGGGCCGATGCCGGCTACGAAGTCTTCATGGGCGTCAATGTCCCCTGCAAAGCCTTCGGCGAAGTCGTGGAGCATGCGGCCCATACGCCGTCGATCTCGCCGGAAGAACTTCACGCGATGCAGAGCGGCGGCGAAAAGGTCGTGGTTCTCGACGGCCGGACACCTGCCGAATTCAATAGAATGAATATTCCAGAGGGTGTCAGCGTGCCGAATGCGGAGCTTGTCTACCGGGTTCACGACTTCGCACCTGATCCCGACACAACGGTCGTCGTCAATTGCGCGGGGCGGACACGATCGATCATTGGCGCGCAGACGCTGATTAACGCACGCTTGCCCAACCGGGTGGTTGCGTTGCGGGGCGGAACGATGGGATGGCGTTTAGCGGGATTCCAACTGGAAAACGGCACGGAACGCAGCTACGGCACGTTGAGCGAAGAAGCGAAGGCGAAAGCGCTGACCTATGCGGCGGACATGGCGGATCACTGGGGTGTCAAAACGATCGATCGCGCGACCTTTGACGCGTGGCGGAATGACGAAAACCGTACGACCTATGTCCTCGATGTGCGCAGCCAGGAAGAGTTTGAAGCGGGACATATGCCGGGAT
Organism: Rhodospirillaceae bacterium; assembly: GCA_002716125.1. Taxonomy (GTDB): domain Bacteria; phylum Pseudomonadota; class Alphaproteobacteria; order UBA8366; family UBA8366; genus UBA6544. The sequence continues at coordinate 25,483 of PAZH01000074.1, read as the reverse complement.
CGGTCTTCGCGCCAGGCGGCCAGCTGGTCCAGAGCTCGGACCAGTGGTGTGGCACAAAAGGCGCTCGGATCGTCTTGATCGACGACGATGCGAACGTCCGGGCGATCACCACAGCGCATTGGCTCGTCCAGATGGGTTGGGAAGTCTATGCGCTCGAAGGCGGCATCGGGAGCGACGGTACGGAGACCGGTATGCCGAAGGCACCGACGCTCGGTCTCGAAGCACTCGATCTCGAAGAGATGGATGGCGAAGCGGTCGCGGCCGGCTTAGCGGCGGGTGAATTGGCGCTCGCCGACACGGACATCAGCGAAGACTATGTGGAGGATCGCCTACCGGGCGCCACGTGGGGGGTCCGCCCTCGCGCGCAAGCCTTGCTCGATGCCCTGAGCGACGCACCGAAAATCGTGCTCTATTCGATGCATGAGACGCGCGCGCGATTGATTGCATTCGATTTGCAGGAAATGAGCGACAAACCGATTGCCATCTTGTCCGGCGGACGCGAACGGTGGAAGGCGGAAGGGCGTCCCATCGAGGCGACGCCACAAGATGCAATTTCGCAAGACGACCGGATCGACTTCCTTTTCTGGGTCCATGACCGGCATTTGGGGAACGATCAAGCGGCACGCGACTATCTTGCTTGGGAGGAACAGTTGCCAGCGCAGATCGAGGCGGATGGAGACGCGACTTACAATATCGTCACGCCGTGAGTACGGGTATCCAAGAAACTTATCTGCCGGGCGTCTTGCACCGTCGCGAGCCGCGTGACGCCGGCGCCCCGCTCAGACTTTGATATCGGAGACGGGTACGCCAAGACGTGCGATCCCGCGTTTGTCGCGGCCGCCGTCGAGTGTCTATCCGGCTTGGGCGACAACCTCACGGCAAACAAGCATTTTGCCGGTGCGGAACGTATCCATAAGCATGGCGATCCAGCCAACGGGATTCACAGCCTTCAAATCGAAACAAAGCAGGGCCTCTATATGGATGAGGTGACCTACGCGAAGCGACCAGAATTCGAAAAGGTGCAGACCGACCTCGGCACGTTGTGTTGTCTCCTTTCGGACGTTGCCCGGTCTGTGGCGACATAAATTCATTCCTGCGCACACGCCCGGCTCTTACCAGATAACGCCCTGAACGACCTCTCGCAGAAATGGATATTAACCAAACGATATTCTATTAAATATAATTTTAGATAATTTTGTTGCTGTTTTAACGAGCATTTCTTATCGTCATACAACTCAAAGACTCAGTTGAATTTGTGCGACGGAGGGGAAGTTGAGGTTCTCAGAACGTTTATGTGGATCGTCCCGTCAGAACGGGTTTGCGGCGTTACGACAGAACAAGGCACTGACGGACGGCCTTATCTTGGCGCTCTGCGCGAGTGCTACGGTTGTTACACTCGGCTTATGGCAACTATCAATCACATTGCCGGAAGCGGTCGGAAATGCGGGCGGCATTTCCACCGCGATCATCTTCACATTTCTTGCGGCTTGGTATGCGTTTCGACGGTGGCTCGACGCTGCCGGCGAGCGGAAACAGCGAGAGGTTCTCGAAGGACGACTCGCCGAACGCGCGCTCCGGGTCGCGGCCGAACGCGCGCTCCGGCTCGGCCGTCGTCCAACCTGGCGGTTTACGGTCGACGGCCCCGAGGCATGCACACGAAATATCGAGGCCGCAACCGGCGCAATTGCGAGTTTAGGAGATGTCATCCTCAAAGGGCCGGCTGGGAAAGATGACAAATCCGCGGCCGATATCGGGCTTCTGCTCGATTACTTGACCGAAAACCTGAGCCATTCCATGCGGCAGACGTGCGATAGCTGTCTCGGCAACCAGCCCTCAATGGAAATAAATCTGCCCGTCAAAATTCAGCACCATCGTCGGCGGCGGTTTCTTTTGCGCCCGGTGACATCGCGCATCGCGGATCTTTTCGATACAGAGGATCCCGATCACCGTCTATCGCGGTCCGTCGTCACCGGTCTCGATATCTTCCTCCACCAATCGTTGGGCGACACGCTTTACGCGCAACTAGATCAAGAGGCCAAGGAGATCTTGGACGAAATTCCGTCCGCACAGGATCGGGACATTTGGACACATCTCTCCGGCGATCGTCGCTACCGGAACTTTGGGTTCCGCCTGCTGGTACGGTTGCTCCTGGGGTTCCGGGAATTCGAGCGCGGACGCTCGCATCTCGTGACCTTGATCACGAAGCACCAAGGCACCCTTTCGTCGGACGGACGGCCAAATCGAAGTTTCTCAGACGCTGATTTCGCGCGTCTATTCGGTGCGGTTTTCAGCGATTTATTCGAATTGACCGAGTCGGAAGACAGCCAAACGTGGCTTGAGTATTTATGCGGGAGCGGCTCCAGCGAGCTGATTCTCTCCTGCTATGCACGGTTCGCCATCCTGTGGTCGATCGTGGAGGAAGCACCCGAGGAACTGCTGCTCGAAGAACTGGCATGATTTCGCGGGAACATCCGCCAAAAGACTGGCCGTAGAGACGCCACTCCCTTAGATAGTTCCTCTCGGATCGCTAGGGAGAAAAAGGATGTTAGTTGCAGGCGAATGGACCGAAGCTCGGTCCGGCGGAATGTTCGAGGTCACCAACCCGGCCAACGGCGACGTTATCCAGGAAGTTCCGGACGGCGGGCGCGAAGAAGCCGCGCGTGCCATCGACGCCGCCTACGAGGCTTTTCCCGCTTGGGCCGCCGCGACGGCCTACGACCGCTCGGCCATTCTCTATCGTGCCTGGCAGTTGATGATCGAACGCAAGGATCACCTCGCGCGCACGATGACCGAAGAGCAGGGTAAACCGCTCCGCGCCGCGACGACGGAAGTACAATACGCGGCTGACTTCCTGTTGTGGTTCGCCGAAGAAGCAAAACGGGTTTACGGTGAGACGATACCCTCTGCCCGACCCGACCAGCGCTTCATCGTAATGCATCAGCCGGTCGGCGTGGTCGCCGCGGTCACGCCGTGGAACTATCCTGTCTCCATGATCACCCGGAAAGTCGGTCCCGCACTTGCGGCCGGCTGCACCGTCGTCCTAAAGCCGGCGGAAGCGACACCGCTTTGCGCGATCGAAACATTCAAAATCTTGGAAGAGGCGGGTGTCCCGAAAGGCGTCATTAACCTTGTGACCGCGAAAGACCCGGCACCGGTGGGTGAGGAGTTCGTCACCAACCCGAAAGTCGCCAAGCTGACCTTCACCGGCTCGACCGCCGTCGGCAAGATGCTGGCCGGTAAGGCGGCCGCGAATATGAAGCGGGTTTCATGCGAACTCGGCGGCCATGCACCTTTCATGGTCTTCGACGATGCCAACCCCGTACACGCCGCCAAAGGCGCGCAACTGGTGAAGTTTCTCAACACGGGCCAAGCCTGCATCAGCCCGAACCGGATGTATGTCTCGGAGAAACTTGTCGACGACTTTGTCGGCACTTTGGAAGAGCGCGTCTCCAAGATGAGAGCGGGGAGCGGCTTCGAGGAAGGCGTTACCATCGGCCCGCTGGTCAACGAAGCCGCTGTCGCGAAGGTTGAGACGCAAGTCAATGAAGCGGCGGCGCAAGGCGCGGAAATCGTTTGCGGCGGTAGCCGTCTGACGGACGGGGACCTTGGTAAAGGTCACTTCTTCGCACCCACCGTCCTTAACGGCATTACGCCGGACATGCGAATTTACCGAGAAGAGACCTTCGGACCCGTCGCGCCCGTCATTCCCTTTTCAGACGAGCGCGAGGCCCTAGCGCTCGCGAATGACACCCATTACGGCCTCGCCGCATATGTCTATACGCGCGACGTTGCGCGCGCCATGCGGATGTTCGAAGGGCTGAATTTCGGGATCATCGGCATCAACGACATCAACCCGGCATCCGCTGCAGCCCCCTTCGGCGGGATGAAAGACAGTGGCCTCGGCCGCGAGGGCAGCCGCGAAGGCATTGTCGAATACCTGGAGACGAAGGTCGGCGGTTTCTCGATCTAGCCGACCAGCGCGTCGACCTCATCGTCGGTCGGAAATCGGCGGACACGATGCCGGGAAAACACGAGATCGTCATCAAACGCGATATCGAACTGACCGGGCCGACCGGGGATGAGTTCAGACTCGGTGAGACCTTTGGCTTCTAAACGGGCCTTCGCACGGAGGGCGCGGTCTTTGTAGCCTCAAGGCTGGCAATAATGAATGCGAACTTTCATGCATTCATATTGTCAGATCGAAGACGCCGCCGGAAGGGCGTCTTTAAGGATTGCACTGAAGACAATCATCTGAGGACTGGTCAGCCCTCGATAGACCCGCAACGAGCCACGCAACGCGTCGGCAGTCTCGGAGTCGAAAGGCATCGGACCAGCCGACAGGTCCTTCGCCAAGGGCGGCACGACCGAATCGATCCGCGTCACGATTTGCGAACAAATCTCGACGACATCGTCGCGCCGGAAGAGGGGGACAATCTCCACAGCCACGTGGGCGAGATATGGCGGCCAGTGTGCCAGGAGCCTGTACAAACCCGGCACAAAACGCGCGCCATCCATATCGACTTCGAACAATTCGAGAAGACTTTGACTGGCCGCATCGAATGCGCTCTCCGGCGGAAAAGACGGCAGCGCTGGCGGCGGTGGCGGGGGCTGCCATGACGGCGCATCGTAGCCGTTAGCCGGACTCTTATCGGGGACCCCGTCCAACATGCGAGCCATCAAAGAGGCCGTCACCATGTTCACCGGACTAGCCCGCAAAAAGGTCTCGTAGATGCTATGCAGGGCCGTTTCGCCTTCGGCGTCGACCCCGAACACGCGAAGCGCCGGTCGCGGTATCGGCGCGATTGCCGGCAGGACCAAACCCTCGACAGCGCCCCAGGCGGCCAACGTTACGCGGCCATCAATGAAGGCCGGCCGAACAGCTTCCCAAACCCATTCCAGGCAACCCGGGATCGTTGCCAATTGGCGTTGCAGCGACGATACGTAAGGCACCGCGCCATAGACGCGAATTTCATCATAAATCTCCGCGATCCGGCCCGTCGCTTGATGTTCCGGGAGGTCGGCGAATTCGGTCATTTGCGTTCCTTGAGAAAGGCCGTCGCCTGATCGGGGTCCAAGGGTTGGCTGAAATAGTAGCCTTGGACTTGATCGCAGCGCAGAGCGCGCAAGAACTCCACCTGCGCCGCGGTTTCCGCGCCCTCCGCGATAACGGTCATCTCCATATCCTTCGCGAGATCGATGGTCGCCCGCACGATGGCCGTATCGTTTCGGTCCTCCGGCACACCGGATACGAATTCCTGTGCTACTTTCAGCTTATCGGCCGGAAAGCTGCGCAAATATTTCAGCGACGAATAGCCGGTTCCAAAATCATCGATCGCGAAGCGAATACCATCCGAACGCAAGCGTGCCAGTGTCGCATGGTAACCGCCCATGGATTCCATAACGACGCTCTCCGTAATCTCGAGCTCGATCCGCTCCGGGGGCACCCCGCTTTCGCCCAACGCACCGCGCACATCCGCCACCAGTTGCTGGTCCTTAAATTGAAGCGGCGACAAATTGATCGCCATCACATCCGGCAACAGGCCTTGATCCAACCAAATCCGTGCCTGCAGGCACGCCTGCCGCAGCACCCAAATGCCCAGCGGCACAATCAAGTTCGTGCGCTCGGCCACCCCGATAAATTCCGACGGCGTTACTTGACCGCGGCGGTGGTGCGACCAGCGCGCCAGCGCCTCCAGGCCAACCACGCGATTGGTGCGCAAATCGATTTGCGGCTGATACTGGATGGTCAGTTCTTCATCGTCCAACGCGTGATGCAAATCGGTTCCGATGGCGACTTCGGTTCGAAAGAGGTCGTCCAGCGTTTCCGTATGGAACCGGTACGTGTTTCGGCCTTCCTGTTTCGCGACGGACAGCGCCGCGTCGGACCGTTCGAGATAGTCACCTGGAGCCGTCAACTCCGGGTGATAGAGCGCAATACCGATACTCACCGTGATGCGCATATCGACACCAAGAATCTCAAAGGGGTCCGCGAGTGATCGGAGTATTTTTTGCGCGAGGATCGCCGAATGCGCCACATCTTGAAGCGCCGTCACCAGCACAACGAATTCATCCCCGCCCAGACGCGCGACAGTGTCCGTTTCGCGCACGAATCCGCGAAGACGCTCCGCGAATAACTTAAGAAGTTCATCGCCAGTCGTATGGCCGTGGGTTTCGTTCAGCTGTTTAAAGCGATCCAACCCTAAAATAAGAACCGCAAACTGCTCATTCGTACGGCGCGCTCGCGCGAGCGTTTGTTCCAAGCGATCGGAAAACAAATCCTTATTGGGAAGAAACGTTAATGGGTCGAATGAGGTCCCTTCGCTCCAACCGTTCGGCCCGTGAATTTGGGAAAGATCGAATGCGGTCGAGAGGAGGCACTGTTTGCCGTCCCACTGAACAAGGCCGCCGTGGAACTCCAGTTCCCGATGCGAATCGCCGATGGGTGCATGCCGGTCGCGAATTTCTAAGACGCCAACCTCCGCGGCCCGATGCAAAATATTAAGCAGCTCGGACTTCGGAATGCTCAAATAGGTCTCCAAGGACGCAACAGGCGCGTCGCCGGACAAACCGAAGAGGCGTTCGCCCGCGGGGTTCGCCACAAGAATCTTGGCGTCAGCCGGATCGATAACGAACATCGCGAACCCGGCCGTGCGAAAAAGCGCAGACCGCGGGTCGGTGACCTCGATATTGGGAATGATCGGTTCCAGTTCGCTCATCGGACGGCTCAATTCAGATCGCTAATCTTACGAGCGCTCTAAGACGACCGCTAGCCGGAAACCCATCAAAGGCCCGAGGATCGGCAGCATGATTTTCTCAACGGCCAAAATCGGCGCGACGGAAACGGCCGGTATCAGGGACCATCGCTTAAATCCGCCGCTCAACGGATAGGCCCAAAGGCTTAACCAGCGCCTTTGTGTAATGCTGAGTTCCGGCAATGCGGCCGCAAAGCGTTTCCGATGTCGATCGCGCGCAAATAGAAGCGTCGGCAAACCTTGGTTCGACGCAAATGGATCATCCGCCACGATCGGCGGTTGATCCGCCATTGGATCGACAGACATATCGACGTCTTCTTGATGCAAGAAATTGAAGAAGAGCCAAGACAGCGGCGTTATACCCGGCTCGATCATCGCAATTCGTCCACCCGGTTTCAGCACACGCTTCGCTTCATTGAAGAACGACATCGGGCTTGGCAAATGATGCAGAACGTCGAGCATCGCAATGCCGGAAATACTGGCATCGGCAAACGGTAGCGCTTCGGCGTCGCCGACCACATCCACCCACGGCGCCGAAAGTATATCCAACGAGATGACTTGGTCCGACATGCTCCGGAAATGTCCACTGCCGGCACCGATATCGAGTATCGGGCCGTTCTCTCCGAGTGCCGCCAGAATGGATTTGTGATAGTCCCCGTAGATTTCCCGTAAAACGGGCTTGATATCCCAGACGGTCCGGTGGTCTTGAAGCCGGATATCGGCCGACATGTGTCAGAACGCCTTCAATTTCCGCCACGCGAAGATAACCATCCGCAACAGCAGAAATCCGTCCCGAAAACGTGAAATCTGGGGTTCGCCATACGTACGGTCCGCGTAACGGATCGGAACTTCCGTGATTTTCAGATTAAGTTTCGCCGCACCGAATATGAGGTCGTAATCGCCGAACGGGTCGAACTCGCCAAAATAGTCTCGCCCAAGCGCAATTTGATCGTAGTGCCTCTTCGAAAGCACTTTGGTGCCGCACAACGTATCGGTAAAGCGCTGGTTCAATAGAAACGAGAAGATCAGGGCGAATGTGCGGTTCGCCCAATAGTTCAAGAACCGCATGGCGCCCCGTTCCATCGGATAAACCAAACGGGTGCCGTTAATAAATTCGCCCGTGCCCTCGGATATCGCCTGATAGAATTTCGGCAAATCCTCCGGTGCGACGGTGAGGTCGGCATCGAGAATCATGAGGATATCTTTGCGCGCCATCTCAAAGCCCTTGCGGACCGCGTCGCCTTTACCCTTTCCTTCCTGCTGCGCCACTCGAATTTCCCACTCACCGGCATAAGCGTCCCGGACCCGTTCGCACTCCTCGAATGTGCCATCGCTCGAGTGGCCTTCGACATAGAGGATTTCCATATCTTCAGCGAATCGCGGCATCCGGGTAATCGCAGACTCAATGTTACCTTTCTCGTTCCGGCACGGGACCAAAACGGAGACGGACGGTTGCCAATCGGACCGTCTTTCGAATGGACGCGCGACAATATAGTGACGCAAGCAGAGCCGACGGATAACCGGTAAGGTTCCGATGAACCGGTTGATGGCGGTCCCAAGCCCGAGTAGTCGCCTCGGGATTAGCTGGCGCCATTCTGTACGGACGACTTCGAAGCCGGCTATATATAGCAAATTTGTTATATCGGTGGACGAGAGGAAATTCACGTCCGGTTGCGGCAATTTTTGGCCAACGGCTTCGGCCAAGGTCAGGACTGGCTCCCACAAATGAGAGTAGTAAGAGACCACCAAACGCGTATGCGGAGCGGATATCCGCCGTATGGCCCGGAATACGCGCTCGATATCATCCAGATACCCGACCGTGTCGGACAAGACGATATAATCGAATGTCCCCTCCAATTGGGAGAACGCGTCCTCTTCCTCCGCGTCCGCGACGACGAACGTGAGTTCCGGATGATTACGCCGCGCGATCTCGACCATCTTTTCGCTAAAATCGAGACCAACGCCATAACTTGGTTTTAGCGCCGCAAGCAGTTCTCCCGTCGCGCAGCCGACTTCCAGCACGCGCGACCCTTCAGGTATCAGAAACTGGGTGTATTTCCGATCATCACCGTAATAAGCCCGATTTCGCGCGATCCAGCGGGTACGGTCGTCCGCCAGCCGGTCGAAATGGCTGCGGATATTGTCCTTGCGGGGCGAGTTCTTCATTTCGCGTAGGGGACTCATTCAAATAGTAGACAGCCTCGGCTAAACCGGATGATTTAGACAAGGGACCGAAACGTGGGCTACTCTTTAACGACTTGACCCTCGCCTATGCAAGCGGCGTTTACGGTGTCGTTTCCTGACGAGCCGGCGCAGTCTTCGCTCGACTGGCCATCGCGCGGCTCAGCCGGTAAGAACAACGGCAACCAATCGCAAATCCGGTGTCCGGCTAGTGAGGAACCGCCGGAAACATTCGGCATTCTTTACGGATCGTCCGCAGTCATATGCTTACAAACGCCGAACTCGCCAACTTCCTGACTTCGATCGTCGCGCTATTGCTCGCGGCGCATCTCATGGGTTTCGCCTTCGAAAGAATGCGGCTCCCCCGCGTGGTTGGCGAAATTACGGGCGGGTTCGTTCTAGGGCCGTCCTGCCTCGGTTATTTCGCGCCGGAAATCACGGAATTCCTGATACCGGGGGATCCGTTCCAGGACAGATTGCTCAACGCGTTTCATTGGGTCGGTCTGACACTGCTCATGTTTACCGCCGGATTCCGCGTCCAGCACGGCGTCTTTCAGCACGACAAACGGGTAATGCTCGTCCTCCTCGCAAGCGTCACGGTATTGCCGTTCCTTGCGGGTTGGGCAATCACGGTATTTGTCGATATGAGCACCTATAACGGCCCGAACGGGAACGCGCTCACGCTGGCCCTCATAGTCGGCATCGCCGTCGCTGTCACTTCGATCCCGGTGATCTCCCGAATTTTTATCGACCTCGACATCATTCAAACGCGCTTCGCACGCATCGTTATCGGGGTTGCGACGATACAGGATATCTTGTTGTGGGCAGTCCTCGCGATCGCGACAAGTCTTGCCGGCGTGGAGGTCGCGAGCAAGACGGACCTCAGCCTCGCCGTTGCAAAACCGTTTCTGTTTTGCGCCGTCGGTATTGTTGTCGGGCCGATTTTGTTGACCTTCGTACAGCGCCTGCGCATCACCACCGTCGTCCGCTCCGCCAAGCTTGGATTTGCGTTAATCTGGTGTTTCCTCGTCGCCCAATTCGCAGCCCTGCTAGACGTAAACGTCATCTTCGGCGCCTTTGTCGCCGGAATCGTTTTAGGTTCCTTGAAACCGGGCCAGATGGAGAACGAGAAAAATCAGATTGCGAATTTCTCGCTGGCGTTTTTCATCCCTTTGTATTTTGCGATTGTCGGCTATGCGATCGATTTGCCGAACGCTTTCGATCCGTGGTTATTTTTCGGTTTCCTTATCTTCTCCACAGTCGTCGAGGGCTTGTGCGCGTTCGGCGCCATTCGGGCCATGCGATTCAACAATCTCACCAGCCTGAATTTCGCCGTCGCCATGAACACGCGCGGCGGGCCGGGGATTGTCTTGGCCAGTATCGCGCTGGCAAGTGGTTTGGTCGATCAACGCATGTACGTCGCGTTGGTATTGACGGCAATTGTCACTTCCGTTGTTGCCGGCGCCTGGTTTCGATATCGAACCCTTCGCGAACGACCGCTCATGGAAGATCGTCAAGTGGAGTAAGGTTGCAGTGGGTATTGCGAATCACTAATAGTTCTGCTTCCGCCTAATTATTCGTACTCATCCAGAATGCCGCACGAGAAAGTTCGTTGAGCGACCGAAAAATCATAGTCACCGGAGGCGCCGGGTTCATCGGCGCCAACTTCGTCCATCATATGGTTGGGCGAGGCTGGCACGTGATTACACTCGACGCCCTGACATATGCCGGAAACCGAGCGAATGTCGCCTCGCTGGACGGGGATCCACAGCATAGTTTCATTCATGGCTCGATAACGGACGGTGCTTTGATCGATACCCTGCTGGCCGAACATTCACCACGAGCAATTGTAAATTTTGCCGCGGAATCGCATGTCGACAGATCGATCGACGGACCGAAAGATTTTATCGACACGAACATCGTCGGCGTCTACACTTTGCTAGAAAGTATTCGCGCTTATTATATAGAAAGCGCACGCGCCAATTCTGAAACGGCATTCCGTTTTCTGCATGTTTCGACGGATGAAGTATACGGATCCATCGAGACGGGCGAGTTTACGGAGAATAGTCCGTATTCGCCAAATTCACCGTATGCCGCTTCGAAGGCGTCGGCGGATCATCTCGTTCATGCTTGGCAAAAGACATTCGGCATACCCGCAATCGTCACGAATTGTACGAATAATTATGGCCCGTTTCAGTTCCCTGAGAAACTTATACCACTGATGATCACCAAAGCATTGGCGGAACAGCCCCTACCAATCTACGGGAACGGCCTTCAAGTACGCGATTGGGTTCACGTGGAAGACCATTGCCGCGCATTATCCATGGTCCTGGAGCATGGCATCCCCGGCGAAACCTATATCGTCGGCGGCAATGCATCGCGCCAAAATTTGGAAGTTGTGAGGCACATTTGCGACATCCTGGACCGGCTTCGCCCCCGAACGTCCGGCAAGCCTTACACCGAACTCATCGAACATGTGACAGACCGACCCGCGCATGATACGCGCTACGCGGTCGATTCAGCGAAAATTCAAGCGGAAATCGGCTGGCGGCCCGAGTACGATTTTAAATCCGGTATCGAGCAGACCGTTAATTGGTATCTCGACAATGAGGATTGGATCGACGTGGTGCGGGAAAAATATGATGGCCGCCGATTGGGCCGAACGGGACATCGCGGGAGCGGCACGTGAAGAAAGGCATAATTTTAGCAGGCGGCGAAGGCACGCGCCTATACCCGGCGACGAGAAGCACGAGCAAGCAACTCCTCCCCGTTTACGATAAGCCGATGATTTACTACCCGCTGTCGGTGCTTATGCTAGCGGGCATCCAAGACGTCCTGATCATTTCGACACCCCGGGATTTGCCGCGCTTCTCCGAGCTCCTCGGCGACGGCTCGCAATTCGGAATGCAATTTTCGTTTTCGGTGCAACCGGAACCGAAAGGCATCGCCCAAGCCTTCCTCATCGGGGACAGTTTCATTTCAAATGACAATGTCGCCTTGATCCTGGGAGACAATATCTTCTACGGATCTACCCTAAGCGAACGCCTAAAATCGGTTGGCGACAACCGCGCCGGCGCAACGATATTCGCCTATCCAGTGAACGATCCAGGCCGCTATGGAGTCGTTACGATCGGCGGCGACGGGCGTGCGCTCGAGATCGAAGAAAAACCGGAAGAACCCAAGACCAACCTGGCTGTCACCGGGCTCTATTTCTACGATAGCTCCGTGGTGGAGCGCGCAAGAACCCTGACGCCGTCGGCGCGTGGCGAACTTGAAATCACCGCCTTAAACAATGACTACCTTGGGGACAGCGCGCTTTCGGTCGAACAACTGGGCCGCGGTTTCGCTTGGCTGGACACCGGCACTCATGATTCGCTCTTAGATGCGTCGAACTACATCGCCACGATCGAACGGCGCCAAGGGCAAAAGATTGCATGCATCGAAGAAATCGCCTGGCGCCAAGGCTGGATCGACGACAATGAATTGACGCGACTAGCTGAACCTCTGATGAGTTGCGGATATGGCGACTACCTTTTGAATTTGATTGGAAAACCCCGGGTCTAGCATGGACGTAAGCCAAACCGATTTGCCGGAAGTACTCCTTATTAAACCGCGAATCTTTCCCGATTCGAGAGGCCGCTTCTTGGAAACCTGGCAACGCGACCGGTATGCCGACAGCGGTGTCGTCGGTGAATTCGTGCAAGACAACGTTTCGCGATCGGTGAAAGGCACATTGCGCGGGCTTCATTTTCAAGAACCCCGTGCCCAAGGCAAGCTTATCATGGTTCTGTCGGGTACGATTTTCGATGTCGCCGTCGACGTGCGGCGCGGAAGCCCGAGATTTGGCGACTGGGTCGGTATCACCTTGGACTCGGATTTAGCGCATCAACTATGGATACCGCCGGGATTTGCACATGGCTTCTGCGTCATGAGCGAAACCGTCGACCTGATGTACAAGTGCACCGATTTTTATAGCCCCAGTACCGAACGAACCATCAAGTGGGACGATCCGGATATCAATATCGATTGGCCGATTGATGATCCGATCTTGTCCGACAAGGATGAGGTGGGCGTACAACTCGCGGCGGCGGAGATCCTTCCCGAATTCGTTCAATCGTCATGAGGATTTTGTTGACCGGCCGGGGCGGTCAATTGGGCAGGGCCCTACAACCGCTTCTTTCCGAATGGGGAGACGTCGTTGCAATCGACCGCGACGACGTCGATTTCGCGGCAGCGGAAAGCCTCAACAACGCTCTCGAGCGCATTCAACCACGGTTGATCGTGAACACCGCCGCATTCACCAATGTCGATGGCGCGGAAACCGCCGCCGATACGGCTTTCGCGGCGAACGCGGTCGCCCCCGAAGTGCTGGCGCGGTGGGCCGAACGAACCGGTTCCGCGCTGGTTCATTATTCGACGGACTACGTCTTCGACGGAAGTGGTGTCGCGCCGTGGCGGGAAGATGACGCGCCAGCGCCTCTAAACGTTTATGGGAAGAGCAAACTGGCCGGCGATCGCGCGGTTTTGGACTCGAAGGCCTATGCCATTATCTTGCGAACGAGCTGGGTATATGACGCCGAAGGACAAAACTTCTTGCGGACAATGCTGCGACTTGGCGCCGAGCGTGAAGAACTCGCCGTCGTAGACGACCAGATCGGCGCTCCGACTCCGGCATACCTGCTCGCGGAAATTACCGCGAATATTCTTCGTCAGGCCGATGGCGATTTTGCCAAATTTTTGAATAAGAACGGCGGTGTGGTGAATGCGACCGCCAGCGGCGCGACATCCTGGCATGGCTTTGCCGAGGCTATTTTCGAAGACGCTCGGCGGCGCGGTTGGCCGTTAAGGATCAATCGCGTTCGCGGTATTCCGACAACGGAATATCCTCTACCGGCCACACGGCCGCTTAATTCGCGCTTGGATCTTAGGGAGTTGGCCCGACGTTTCGAAATCGCATCGCTCGATTGGCGGTCCGGGCTGAGAGCGATTATGGATTCGCTACCGCCGCCGGCCATTGATTAGCCGGAACTATTTCCGCGGCTGCGTGAGTAGTGCGTCGAAGGCCGCATTTACGGCATCCAGAGAGAACGACTCGGGCAAAAGACTCGACCTTGGCGCCGCAATGGGTATCGGATCGACCCGCATCATGGCCTCGATAAATTCGTCGCCAGTCGCCACAAGCCGGACGGCATTTGGCGCCGAGAGCGCCGCGACCTCTGCGATTCCGCCGGCTTCCGGCGTCGCAATAACAGGCGTGCCGCACGCGAGTGCCTCGAGCGCCGCATTCGGCATGCCTTCCCATCTTGAAGGCAAAAGAAATGCGTCCGCCGAAGCATAGTAAGCCCATGGGTTTTCCCGAAAGCCAACCAACTCGACCCGCTCCGAAACGCCAAGTGCCGCGGCTTGCCCGAGCAAGGCTTCCTTGTCCGGCCCCTCACCCAAAATGACCAACCGGGCGTTCTCCGGCAGCGCGGCAAACATGTCGAGCAGCCGATCGAACCCTTTCTGCTCTGTTAGTCGGCCCGACCCCACGAACCGAACCGACGCATCGCGCCGCACCATGTCGCGCGCGGCGGCTTCTCGAATTTTCTCAACATCGACCGGATTGTGCAGAATTGACAATCGATCTTCTGGTATACCGAAACGCTGGCCGAGTTCTTGGTGAATTCGTTGCGACGGGCAGATAACCGTATCGGCCCATGGATAGAGAAACCGATAAAGGGTCCACGCCAACATCGGCACTCTAATGGCGTTTACCGTCACGTCCGGCTCATTGGCCTCGCGCACAAAGAACCGGCTGCGGCCCATCCCAGGCCGGCAAGCGGCCAGGACCGCAAAATTAAAATATCCCATGGTGGATACGACACAATCGGGCGAGAGCCCGCGTATCGTTCGGCGCAGGGCCCATAAGGCGTCACGGACCCGCGAGCATTCCAAACTGGTGACCGATATCTCCGGATTGATCAACCCTTGCAACGGGCCCGTCGGATTGAGCACAAGAATTTGCGGTCGAAACGCGTCGCGGTTCAAACCGTTCGCCAGGGTTACAAGAACGCGTTCGGCCCCGCCGCCGGCAAAGGAAGGCAGAATGAAGACAACATCACGCGTCATTTGTCGGATCCGTCTCTTAACCCCGTGGCGTTATTCACCGATACGGAAGGGAGTAACTTCCTAGTCCGACTGCAAGCTAGAGCGGATTAGATCGCAAATTTTATCGACGGTCTCGGTATCAAGATAAGGATGCATCGGCAAACAGAGAACTTCATCGGAAAGCCGTTCGCTGATTGGCAGCGAGCCTTCCCCTTCGCCGAAATGACGATAAGCCGGCTGCAAATGCATCGGCTTCGGATAATAGATTGCTGTCGGAACGCCGTGTTCTTTTAGGCGAGACGCAATGTCATCCCTGCGATCCACAAGGATCGAATATTGCGCCCAAGCGCTTTTTAGCGTGTTGCTGTCGCGAAGCGGGGTCCGCGCGATATCGTCGATCCGATCCGTATACATCGCCGCCACGCGCCGGCGTTTCTCCAACTCGTCGGAAAATATGCCCAACTTTGGAATGAGGACGGCGGCTTGGAGCGTATCGAGACGGCTGTTCAAACCGATCCGCGTGATGTCGTATTTCGCGGTCCCTTTCCCGTGCGCGCGGATCGACCGGAATATGTCTGCCCGCGAACCGTCGTCGGTCAGCAACGCGCCTCCATCGCCATAACAGCCAAGCGGTTTCGCCGGAAAGAAACTCGTCGCTGTGACAGGCGCAAGTGCACCGACCTTGCGGTCGCCGCACTCTGCGCCATAGCTTTGCGCCGCATCCCCCAGCACAAACAGATCGAACCGCGCCGCGATTTCTGCCAAGGCCGCATAGTCCACCGGGAGGCCAAAGAGATCGACGGCAATCACCGCGCGGGGCGTCAACTTACCGGCGGCAACGACAGCATCTACCTTGCGCTCCAGATCCTCTAAATCGAGGTTAAACGTCGTCGGATCGACATCGCAAAATACCGGTGTCGCATGGCAATGCAGGACAACTTCCGCCGTCGCGGTGAACGTAAAGCTCGGCAGAAAGACCGCGTCGCCCGGCCCAATCTCTTCCGCCATCAGCGCGATGTGCAAGGCGTCCGTTCCATTGGCGACGCCGACGGCATGTTTCGCGCCCGCAAACGCGGCGAGCGCCGCTTCGAATTCCGGCACTTCCGGTCCCATGATAAATTGACCGTGTTCCAAAACCTGCTGCATCCGCGCGCCGATTTCCTCTTCCAGGCGTCGGTATTGGGCTTTCAAGTCAACAAACCGAATGTCGTGGCCCATCGTTAGTTTCTTCCTCTATTCAACAAGGGTGAGGCCATCGCCGGCACGGCGGTATATTTCGCCGGTGCGAGGGCAAACAAGGCTATCGTCCAGTCTTTCGCCGGCGATACTAACCCAACCGATCGCGCGGGCGGGCGAGCCGATGACAAGCTGATGGTCTGGCACATCGCGCGTTACCACGGCGCCTGCCCCGATCATCGCGTAGCGTCCGATCGTTGTGCCGCAAATGACGGTCGCATTCGCGCCGATCGTGGCCCCCTTGCGAACGATCGTCGGCAGAAACTCGTCTTTTCGTTCAACGAATGCCCGCGGCGTCAGAACATTGGTGAAGACGCAGGACGGGCCGCAGAACACGTCATCTTCAAGTTCGACGCCGTTGTATACGGAAACGTTATTCTGCAGCTTGCAACGATCACCAATTCGGACATCCGGCCCGACCATCACATTCTGTCCCAGCACGCAATCCGACCCAATCGCACTGCCCGACAAGACATGACAGAAATGCCAGACCTTCGTGCCGTCCCCGATCTCGACATTACCGTCAACGACGGCGGAGCTATGGATAAAAGTTGTGTTCGTCATGGTTTAATTCGACGCCTGTACCGGAATTGAGAGAAATCTGACACGCGTCCAAGACGCTCAGCACGCGGATTCCTTCCGCGGCATCCGATGCCGGCGGCCTCGACTGCGCGATGCAATCCAAAAAGTGCTGACACTCCCGGCGAAGAGGTTCTTCGTCGGCGTATTCGATCGGCATGCCTTCGGCCCGATTTACCGTCGGCAATTCATCCGCCACGGAAACTTGATGCTTATAGAAAAGAAGTTTCTCCGGTCCCGTGCGCACGTCGTCGAACACAATCATGCCGTCGCTGCCCACGACGACAAGCCGGTGGTCCTTGAACGGATGCAGCCACGAAACGAAAATATGGGCCTGCAACGTTTCCGAAAACGTAAAGTGCGACATCGTCGTATCGGCGACATTCTGCTGAAGATAGGCCGCCCCGTTCGTCACCACGCGCTGCGGCATTTTTCCCGTCAACGACAGAATCATCGAAATGTCGTGCGGAGCGAACGACCACAACGCGTTTTCCGTCCGGCGAATCTGTCCGAGCGATAGGCGCGTCGAATAAATATATCGAATGTCGCCAATCTCTCCCGCGTCGACATGCTTCCGCAACGCCTGAAAGGCCGGATGGTACAAAAGCATGTGCCCAACCATGAGTGTCTTATCGGCGGTCTCCGAAAGCGTTTTTAACGCACGTCCCTCATTCGGGTCCAAGCACAGTGGCTTCTCGACGAAGACATGCTTGCCGGCATTCAACACCTGGCGGGCAAGCGCACCATGCGTCTCGGCGGGTGTCGAAAGGACGATGGCGTCAATGTCCGGTTGCGCGAGAAGCGCCGCAAGATCCGCGTACCGATCCGCGGCGGGATACTTCTCGCCAATCGCGTTTAATGCGTCCGTATCCGAATCGCAGATTGCCGCGAGCGCGCCCAACTCCGAGAAATTCCGGGTGAGGTTCTTGCCCCAGTAGCCCGTTCCAACAACACCTATTCGGGTCAATGTATTTCCGCTCCCAATTTTCCGTCGTCCAAGACGATTACGCCGGCCGTCATTCCGATCAATGGAGGACAGCTTGTTGATCGCCCCATTCGGGCGCCGCGACATCCTTTACGCTGCGCAGCCACAGTTCGATATTTACCAACCGGAATAAATCCGGTGCGACGCTGTCGTCTCCGCCGCGAAATTCCGAGACGCGTTTCCGGAGATTGTCTCGCGACGCATATGTCGACAGTTCCGCGCCGGACTCCGTCAAATATTCCAAGTAACGTCCAAGCGCCCGTTCATCGGCCAGCCAGTCGCGATAGGGCAGCGTGAGCCCCACCTTGCGCCGGAACACGACTTCATCCGGTAGATACTTTGCCGCCAGAGATTTGAGAACGGGCTTCGTTTCCTTACCCGGAACCCGGATCGAATGCTTCAGCGCGTTCACACGGCGAAGGAGCGGTAGATGGAGAAACGGGACGCGTGCTTCAACGGACTCCGCCATGCTCATCTTGTCCTGCCGCAATAAGACGGATTCGAGGTAGCAGGTTTGATCGACGGCGAAAAGCCGATCGCGAAAATCGCGGAACCGGCGGCTGTGCTTCTCACGCTCTCCCAGTGTCGGAAGCAAGTCGGGGAACAGTGATTGAATTTTTTCGAAGTTCGTGTAAACGCTGCTGTAAGCAGCGGCATCCCGGCCCGCCATCGCCCGAATGCCCAGAAAGGGCGGCCGCGCCGGCAAAAGGGAATTCGGAAACCACTTACCCAGTCGTTCCTGCCAGGCCAGTTTCCGCCATAACTCGTACCTCAAATAACCGCCGAACATTTCATCCGCCCCTTCCCCGGTCAAAACGACTTTCGAGGTCTTCTTGGAAGCGCGGCAAAGCAACATCAACATCACGCACCCACCATGCGGCACCGGCCCCTCCATATGTTGGATCGCGCGCGGCAATTCTTCAGCGAACTCAATTCCCGAAAACGGGATTTCGTGATGTTCGAGCGGATACCGCGTGACCACTTCGTCGCGGTACTTTTTCTCGTCGAACCGCGCGTCCTCTAAGCGGACGGAGAAAGAATGGACAGGCCGCGCACTCGATTTGGAGGCGACCGCCGCGACAAGACTAGAATCAACACCGCCGGACAATTGGACCGTATACCCGACATCGCTGACGAGGTGCGCCCGTATCGATTCTTCGACCTCCGCGTAAACGTCTTCGACGGAGACGCTCGAATCGGCCGAAAGGGTATCAAGAATATCCGAAAAGTTGCGGCGAACGATATCGCCGGACTTCAAGTCGATGCGCAAAAGTGTGCCGCCGGGAACGCGCTCAATTTGTTGCATATTGCTATGCGGCGACGGCGCCCAACCGAAGGTCAGTAGATCCGCCAAAGCGTCTTCGTCCGCGCGGGCAGGCACGAAGCGCAGGAGCGGCCTCATCTCGCTGGCAAGAGCGACCAACTTCCGATGACGCAGGAGATAGAGCGGCTTGATTCCGAACGGGTCGCGCGCGGCCACGGCGATGCCGCGGTTTCGGTCGAGAATAGAAAAAGCGTACATGCCCTCCAGTTTCGAAACAACGTCTTCTCCCCAGACTTTATAGCCCGCGAGCACAACCTCCGAATCACCGTCCGTCTTGAATTGAACCCCCGCGGCCGCCAACTCAGCCCGAAGGGCTCTGTAGTTGTAAATCTCTCCGTTAAAGACAAGCGAGAGCGCGCTGGAGTCATCCGTCATCGGCTGATCGGCGCTTTCGGTCGGGTCGAGGATCGAAAGGCGTCTGAATACGAACGACGCGCCGACCTCGTTCAAGATGCCGCCCGAGTCCGGGCCCCGATGCAGCAAGTCCGCATCGATCCGGCTTAGCAGTTCCGGGGCGAAACGTCGTCCCGCCTCAAAGAGAGCAGCAAACCCGCACACGGTTAAACGTCGCCCGTAATTCTAGAAGCGGAAATAGACATATTCGGTCGCAGTAAGAACAGGCTTCTTCGTATTCAGGGCGCGCCGGATGATATCGCCGCGCGTTTCGGCTGGTGTCGCGATGGCGACCGCATCGATTTTGCTCATATCAAACGTCTTCGCTACGGAGTTTTTCTAAAACCGACGTAAACTGCGCGACCTGCTGCTGACCGCTAAAAATTGTCTCGCCCCGAGAAATTGCGGCTGCGCTCATCCGTTTCCACAATGTCTCATCTTCAAGAAGCACCTTCAATTTCGCGGCCATCGTCGACGCATCGAACGGATCGACCAAGAATCCCGTTACCCCTGAATCCACAACTCCGCCATAGTCCCCGGTTGCCAGAACCGGTACGCCGAAAGACGTCGCCTCGATCACATCTCGGCCCCAAGGATCACGCTCACGGCTGGGGCGAATGAGTGCGAACGCTTTGGAAAGAACGGTTTCAGGTTCGCTCGTAAAGCCGCGAAATTCAATCAAGCCGCTCAGGCCTTCTGATTGCACTCGAGCGTTCATTTGATTGAAATAAGCGGGGCGCGCGCGTCTCGGTTCGCCATAGATCGCTATCTTGAGGCCATCAACGCTGAGCTTCTTCAATGCAGCAGCGACATCGATCAGTCTATCTGTGCCTTTAGACCAATCGATATTGCCTAGGTATACGGCTTCTTTCACCTCATCAAATGGCACGCGCTTGCGATACTGCGGCGCTATATTCCAGAGAACTTGACCAGGCAACAGTCTGCCGGCTTCTAGTTGCCGGACCCGCTCCTCTTCCTGTGGCGATATGAAAAAATAATGATCCACGGCCCGCGATAATTTCCGCACCAACCAGCGGCTCCAGGCATTTATCGGTAGATGAGCCCGTACATGGCATATCATGGGCCGAGAAGTGAGTTGCCGGAGCCGCGCCGCGAGCAAAAACAATCCTTCATAGTTGAGATGGAGAATTTCGACATCATTTTCCTCAGCAATTTCAAGCAGTCGCCGGGCCGCTTGATTTGTTCCCAGGAGGCGCGGAAGACTTGCAGCGAATATCTTGGCGCTATTTTTCGTTCGCGGCACATAGGACCCGATCTCCGGTACATGGACGATTCGAATGCCTAAGTCCTTGTACCAATCTTCGAGCGGCCCCGTCTCACGATATGCCACTATCGGCTCGACACGGCTCCGATCTAGACGGGAAATCAATTGATATAGGCTGCGCGAAGAACCGCCACGCCCGCCTTCAATATCCACATGCAGAGTCCGAATCGGACGATTCATTCGAGTCCGAACTCATCAATTGAAACGTCGTGACGCGCGAGGTATCGCTCCGCCAACCACGAAACGGAGTGCCGGCTTCCTCGACGATCTCCTGCAACTTTCGAGTAAGGAACACATGCACTGTTGCAGGTAACATCCATCCAATATTGCAAGTACTGCCGCTCGAACTGGTGCCAACTCTCTCGGCCAAACGGCGCGAATACGCCTTTCGCTAAAAACCTTAGCGGTCGGAGCCAGTGCGGTCGAATATTCAGGCGGTTGACTGGTATATCGCGCCAAACACCACCCCAATTCGCATCCTGAAGCATGCGGGTGTAGAGCGTTTGTCCAGCCTTCGAAGCGAGAGAGACGCGCTCCCAGAACGCCAGATAAGCATTGTCCCAAAGCGGCAGACGCCATTCATGACCCAGAAACTCATATATCCGCTGGCCGGTAATGACATATTTACATTGGCGGTCCTGGAATTCGGCAAATTCATATAGACCGAAACTATTCTCACAATCTTCTACTTTCGCTTCAGCACGTTCCAGCGACGCACTTAAGCGATTTGTAATCCGTGCTTTATTCGAAACTGTCCGAAGAACCCCCCACAGGCCGAAATGCTTTTCGTACAGCGCATCCAGAATTCGTCCGCGACATGATTCTACATCACCTCCCTGCTCTGGTCTGTGCAGACTTGGCGCGATATGTCCGCCACTTATAAAATCTCCGGAGTTGCCGTTGGCAAAGACGGCATCTGGCGGAATGTAGCCGTCTTGCTTCAATGTTTCTGCGACAAACATGTCTTGTACAAATGGCGTCGATGAACAGCTGTCTGCAAACCGCAGGTACTCTTCGAAGGAATTGCTTGCAAAGAAGCTTCTGACACGTCCGGTCGTACACGGCACAAATCGCCAGTCATAACCCAATCGTTCGGCAATCGTGCGTGCCACGTCGGCCTCGAAATTACCTACCCGTCCGTAACTGAAACAACGGACGTCGCGGTATCCTAAATGTCGGGCCGCACTCACGATCAAGCGCGAGTCGTTGCCGGCGCTCAAAGGCACGATCAATGGCCGTCCCGAAATCGATTCGAGTGTTTTCTCCATAATCTCAAGCGTGAGCTCTTCGAGCCGCCGCGAGATTGTTGAGTCGTCGCTAGATGCGGCTTGCCAAGGTCGATAAATAAAATAGCGATGACGTTCTGGCGCCTCTTCCCGCCGAAACATCATAAGCTCACCCGGCCCGAGAAGCGTTAGACCACGATACAGGGATGACACATCCACCGTATAACCGGCCATCGCGATTTCCAGCGCCGAGGCTCGATCGACATCTGCCGCCCCGAGACCCGCCCGTCGGCGCAATCGATCCGCTTGATCGTCAACCGCCCAATCACCGTCCACCTTCACCATTGCGAGCGGAATACTTCGGACCCAATCAACGGCGGCGATACCCCAATCAGTTCCCCTTACCGCAATCGAGAAGTGCCCTTGCAGTGAAGCCAGGAACTCGCCGACTTCCGAGGCACAGATATCTTGTCCTTTGCCGCGGAACCACTCCGCGATGGACTGAGCATCGTGACCGTGTATCCAGCCTTTGAACCAGAGCTCAACGGGCGCGGCGCGGTGTCTGTGCCACCCCATTTCCTCGCGGATATGGATGTCGACTACCGACTCATTCGGATTGGTTTCTAAGCTTATACTTCGAGACATTGTTTCGCGTCTGTCTTCACAGGCCTTTTTCGCGTTCATGCGACGGCTTAGGCAATCCGCGTGAACCCTGGGCTACCGGACCACTTCAAATCCGTCAGAGCGCAATCCTTCAATCAGCACGCGATAGGGTCGCGGCTTAAATTCTTGAGCTTCCGGCTTCGTTATGCCGCACACAGCGTCGACAGTCCGGTCGAAACGACGCCCATTCATAATCTCGGTTGGGCGGTTCTACGCTAAAGTTCGCGGGATGTGATTTGCTGTCATGAAATCCCCGGATTGGCCTTCATCTCTCGGGTATTTCGAAAGGAATCCATCCTCTGCCTGACGACTTGATCCTCATCGGACTTTGAAAACCGGCTCGATCACCGGGCACTTCAGGTTTTCTTCCAAAGTCCCGGCATCTATGCCCGCCTTAATCTCAGGCAAGGCCGCATTATACGCTTCGACAACGCGCCAAACGTCCTTAATCGTATGTGCATAACAGATACTTTGTACGCCGACGGTGAGGACGCCGCGCGTATTCAAGCCGGCGAGCAGCGCCGTTTTCGTTGCCTCTTTTCGAGCGTCCGGGTGGTCCGCAATATCGATCACGGTCCACGGTGCCTTACCGCGTATGCGGATGACATCATCAAGCCCGTTCTCCGTGATGGACTGTCTTATACTATCGACCAATTCGGCGCCGAGTTGCCATAGTTTTTCGACCACCGGCTCGCGTTGGACCTTGTCCAGTACCGCATTTGCCGCCGTCAAAGATAAGGCTTCCCCGCCGAAGGTTGACGAAAAGAACACTTCTTCCATCTCGGCCATCAAGTCACTGCGCCCGACAACCGCCGCGATCGGCATGCCATTGCCCATCGCCTTCCCGAAAGTCGCCAGGTCCGGCGTGACGCCAAAAAGCTCCTGCGCGCCGCCGTTCGCAAACCGGAAGCCGGTTATTATCTCATCGAAGACAAGGACGGCGCCTTCCTCTCGCGTGCGCTTCGCAACCGATTCGAGAAACCCTGGGTCGGGGTCGATCATATTCATCGGCTCCAAAACGACCGCCGCGAATTCGCCGGGATAGGCCGCGAACAACGCCTCCAAAGACGAAAGATCGTTATATTGAAAAGTTTGCGTGAGGCCGCGGATACTTTCGGGAATACCCTTATTGCGACTGGTGGCGCCGACATACCAGTCATGCCAGCCATGATAGCCGCAGACGGCAATTCTGTTTCGGCCCGTCGCCGCGCGCGCAACGCGTACCGCCCCCGCGGTCGCGTCCGAGCCGTTCTTGCCGAACCGGACCATTTCCGCACACGGGATGGTGCGAACCATCTTCTCCGCGACTTCCGCCTCAAGTTCGGTCGCCAGTGAGAAGGTTATGCCGCGCGCCAGTTGCCGGGTTATCGCCTCGTCGACATCCGGATCGCGATATCCGAGCAGAACGGGCATGAGCCCACAGACTAAATCGACATATTCGTTACCATCGACGTCCCAAACATGCCCACCGTCGCCATGCGTGAGAAAGAGTGGAGCTTGGCCTTCCGGAAACTGGATATGGCTCCGGCTGAACGTCTGCGCGCCGAGCGGTATGACCTTGAGGGCCCGCTCCAGCGCCCGGCCGGACGCCTCGAAGGATTCCGCCTGCAGCAGGCCTTCTTCTGCAAGAGATTTATCGAAACCTTCGTTGCGCTGACTATCCGCGTTTATCTTTCTGAGTTCGGGCGCGCTATCCAATGCGCGCAAGACTTCCAGATATCCGGGCACCTCGACATCGGGCGGCAGCTGCTCCACGAGCGCGCTGAGAAACTCGAAATCCCTCGGCGTATCGAGGGTCCATCGTTCCGCCGTAAGATCCGGCAATGGACAGCGGAGAATCTCGCATTGAAACGCATTGCGATGATTTCGAATGAAGGACAAGACGTGCTCACGGTCCGATGGGCGAGTCGCCTCGCGCCCGGCACGCTCGAGCGCCGCGCGGGTCACCGCCCAGCAATCGAGCCCGTCCGGCCATGTCGGCGGGTCGGTATTACATGCGTAGTCGGCGTTCGTCCGTTGCAGAAGGGCCAAAACCTGCTCGCAGACCGAAGGATCAATCAACGGACAATCCGCCGTCAGGCGCAGCACGACATCGGCGTCTTCATTGGCCGCGACATCGCAGTATCGCCGCAGAACATCCTCCTCGGAGCCGCGATAGGAGGCGACGCCATTTTCCGAACACCATGTCTCAATCGCATCGTCCGCCGGACTGGTGGACGTCGCGACAATGACTTTATCGACAGTTCGGATGGACGTCGCGGCACGGACGACCCGTGCCAGGACCGGCGCACCGCCAAGCGTTTTGAGGACCTTGCCGGGCAGCCGAGACGAGGCCATCCGGGCTTGAATGATTGCGATTGTGGTCATGTCGTTACCTGGGGTTTTCGAGGCCGGCCAATTCGCGCGCCCTTAACACCTGTTCCAAGATCGTGAGCGCTTCCCGTCCTTCGCAGAGCGGCGTTTCAGCGCCATCAATACTCGCGAAGAAATTTGCCATCTCGTCGACATAGTCATCGGCATATTCGCCCGAGAATTGTTCGTCGAGAACGCATCCGCCGGCAATGTCCGTCAGCCGAATACGGCGCGCCTCGAGATCGAGATCGAGGACACCTTCAGTGCCGGCAATTTGAGTCGTCCGCACCGTTGGCCGGGTTCCGTAATCCAGCATGACGGAAGAGAACGCGCCGCTCTCGTGCCGCAATATCAAGGCCGCGCTGCTTTCCGACGCAATGTCGATGCCCGGCGAGCGCCCGGCCGACGCGGCCGCCG
>PAZH01000073.1 GCA_002716125.1 Rhodospirillaceae bacterium | reverse complement strand
CGTTTACTTTTGGGGGGAGCGGCAATTATGTCTTTATCGTTCATTTAAGGGGCACGTGGGGGGCAAAAATAAAGTATATACAGCTATCTTTCGGTATGAAATTATGACACACCTTCGCCGCGCCGCAAAGAAAATACGCACTAATGCATTGATTAAATTGAGTATTATATAACGGAAGATATCTGTAGATAATTTGAGATAATCTCGCCGACCGTAAGTTGAAATAACTTTTAATCAGTAGGTCACAGGTTCGAACCCTGTCGGGCTCACCATTTCTTCCCTGAAGAATGCGATCTTATTTTAGATCAAGACGAACCCGCGAAATGTTTCCCTTATAAGGATATTTCAGGTTTTCAAACGCGCCGGCGGTAAAAAGGGCGTTTCGGTCATTCATGTACGAAACCGTGGTCAGATAAGTCTCAGGACGCCGGAGCGTTCGTGCATATGCGCCTGATGCCGTGAATACCATAACGCGCCCGGCACCGTAGATCGCCGCATAAAGACGACCGTTCTCGCTAAATTCTAATCCGTCAGGGCCTGTCAGCGGTCCAGCAGACGTCAGCAAGTTGCCGATATCGGCGAATACGCGAGGCTTTCCAAGGTGCCCCGGCGTATGGATCGGCACAGCCAGAATACGCCGACCGAGATGCTCCGAGACAAAGAGCGTTTCGCCGTCCGGCTTAATCGTCACGCCGTTCGCATAGTGCAGGCCGCTTAGGAGGCGTGCCAGATCATGCCCAGGCCGCCAGTAGTAAATGGCTCCGCTCGCCGGCGCCTTTGGGTTGAAAGTGCCCGAATCGGACAGGTAGACACCCGTCCCGTCACTGACGATATCGTTCGGGTTCTGCAAAGCGCGGCCCTTTCCGTCGGACTTAATTTCCCGTACGAAGCGGCCTTCTTGGTCAGCGATAACGAGAGAGCGTCCGATGTGACAGGCAATGGCCCATCGATCGCCGATGGGTGCGATACCGGTCGGACCGCATCCTTTGTATGCGAAGAAAACGGACGGAGCGCCGCTCACGTGCCTCATTATCCGATCGCGCGGCATTTCCGCATAATAGAGCGTGCTCGTTCGTTGATCCCAAAACAAACCTTCCGGGTAGTGTGCGCCTTTAATGATGATTTCGTCTTGCGCCGACACCTGTAACGGAACGAATAGGCAGCAAAGAAAGAGGACAAATCGGCTCCAAGACGCACCTTTCATCGCTTCAGCCGCAGCAGATAAAGTGCGACCGCACCGAGCGCCGTCGTAAAGGCCAGCCACTCGGTCACCTGGCTCACTGGAAATCGCGGAATTAGGACGAAGGTGACGAACAACGTGCCAAAAATATTACCAAGCGTGGAAATCGCATAACTTAAACCGGCGACGCGGCCCGCGTGGTCGATATCGGTAAGAATGACGCGAATTACAAAGGGCAACAGCGTGCCGAGACACGATAAAGGGACAAACATCAGCATGACGGATGCAGATATCGTCGCGATTGGGCCGTCACCGAGGCTATCGAGAATCAACGACAGGACATCTTTCGCAAGAAACGGCAGCGCATAGAGCCAAATCGCGGCAAATGCGACCAAGAACGATGAAATTCTCAAGTCCGGTCGACGGTCTACTAAATAGCCACCTAGGGAATACCCGAACATCAAGGCAGCGAGGACTGTCGAGATGAGGGCGCCCCAAGCTTCAATACTGCCACCGAAGTACGGGAACAAATAGCGGCTCGCGAGCATCTCGTAGCCCATCACGACGGAGCCGAGCAAAAAGACGATGCCCTGTACCAATATGAGCCGCCCGGACAGTCTCATTCTTCTAGCCATTTCGCGTTGTGGCGTTCGATCGCGCGAAGCGTCTCAACGGGGGCAAAATCATCCGTGAGCGGCTTCTGATCCAGAATTTTCGTCGAGAACCGGCGAGCCTTCAATAATTTCGGCAGGCGATAGCGAAACTTATGGCGTGTTTGAAGCGCCGTGGCTGTATTCTCCAGGGTATCCCGCGGTCGGCGCGGTCCGTCATAGGCGACCGTCACCACATTTCCGGGCGCGGCATAGAACTCGACTTGATCGAAGACGGACCGAAGTGTCGCAACTGCCGCTTCAAAGAGCATCGTCGTCGGCTCAACGTTCTGCACCAACACGCCGCCGGGCTGCATGCGCGCCTTTGCGAATTCATAAAACTCTTTGGTCATCAGGTGGAACGGGACGAAAGGGCCACGATAAGCGTCGATCATCAAGACATCGTACTTTTCTTTCGATCGCATTAAGTGCCGACGCCCATCTCTAATGTGGACATCGAAGTTCGGTCCCTTTCGGATGCCAAAATACTTTTCCGAAAGTTCGAAGACTTTGTCGTCCAGTTCGACACTGGTAATCTTCGTATCAGGGAGATAGCGATGCAGATACCAAGCCGTTGTGCCGCCGCCGAACCCGATCTCAAGTATTCGGTCCAATTTAGCGGCATATGGAAGCGCTGCGGTCATATAGCGGGTGTAAACGACCGGTAGTTCCGTTCGATCTTTTGTATTGGTAACGCTTTCTGTATAGATACGTTTATTGTATCCGAAAGTCATTTTTATGTAATTGTTATCTTTATATATTAATATTGTATTGTATTTTGAATCGATTTTCTCAAGTAATTGATTTGCTAATACTTCGGTTGGTACGAAAAATACGAGACCTGCCAATATTGCAATAATGTTGGCCGGACTCCGATGAAAGGATTTGAAATATCGCACGTGGACCGCTGTCCCGGATTTTAACGAAGGCGTCGAAGACCGGCACTTTAACGGAAGACACCGGCCAACGATACGTATTTGAGACCTTACATACCGACGCAAAGAAAGGCACCGGTATGGCTGTGAAAACTCGCCGTATGCCTTGAGAATTAGCACCGGCTGCGTACTTTTTATAATGTAAGGGTGCCGCCCTCCCCCAAATACAGAAGGCCAAGCGATGAAGGAAGAGTTCGAAAAGAACGGCTATTACGTCCTTAGAGGTGTGCTGACGGAGGCGGAAGTTGATCAGCTTGCAATGCCGATCCGAGCTGCCTTTACCCGCGGTGATTACGACACCTTCCACAGAGGCCCCGCCTATCCGGCAGCCGGCATCCATTCTATGGGACCGCGCGTGTTGGAAGATCACCCCGAAATCGCCGACGTCAGCCTTGCTCACCCAAAGATCATGGAAGCCATCGAAGAGCTCTTCGGCGAACCGGCGACTTTAGCGCAATATTGGTCCATCATGCGGCCGCCGGGAGCCGGCCTTGCCGACAAGCCTTTCGTGAATGGCAGCGGTGCCCATTACGACTACAAGCCTTGGCGTTGCGTCGGCTCGTATGTGAAATGGATGTTCGCGGTGATTCCATTCATCGACTATACGGAGACGGCCGGCCCCCTCACCGTCTCGCCAGGTTCGCATCTAAAATCCCCCTTGATGCCGTCCGACGGCCGCGTGCATCCAGTCGAAGCCGCCCAGGTTCCGAAAGCGTCAGAAATTGAGCTGATCGACCCGTCGCTCAAGAAAGGCGATGTTGTTCTGATGAACGGGTTCCTTTGGCACGAGCCACGTCCGAATTACGGGAATTCAGACCGTTGCGGTCTCTATATGAAGTTTCATGCGAAATCGTCGCCGCCCGCTTGCGGGCCGACCATTTACCCGACCGCCGTCCATGAACACTTATCCGACGAAGCAAAGCACTTGGTGCCCTACCACCGGGGGGATGGGCGTTTTGCGTCAATTGAGGAAGAGCCGGTCGATTGTATCGAGGAAGGCCAAGTACTGATCGAAGATCGAGACGAGAAGGTCCTCGTCCTCGGCAATGAGGTAGACGGTTGGCGCCTGCCGAGATTCGATGCCAAGGAAGATGCCACGGCAATGATTCTGGATGCCTGTAACGTCATGGGTTCCATCTTTAAGGGTGCTGAGGAAGAACTAGGGCTAAAGTTGCCTTGGCTCAGTTGGTTGGTCGATCTCGCCGGACCCGCAGCGGCAGAAGACGCCGGCGAATGGCGTTGCCGGGTCTACGGTCACCGCACAAAGACAAGCGCGCCGACCTTGAAGCTCAGCGACGGCGAATACGCGTGGATGAGTACGGAACAGCTGAAAGAGGCTGTTACAGATAACAAGCTGACGGATGGCGCGGATATCCTCAAATGGCTGCATATGTGGCAGAACGAGGAAGACGAGGATGGCCAACCGGTCACCCGCAGTTTTGGCGTTCCGTCCACGCATGTGGCGTATTTTAAGTATAATGGGAACGGCAATCCGGAAGGCACGTACCTGGTCGGTGAATTCGACGAGAATGGGCTCCCAATGCCGGCGGAAGCTTAAGCCGCAGTCTATCCGTCAAAGAACCTTATATTCGCTCGAGAGCAACGCCATTTTGGCTTTGGTGTAGGTTTCCTTGCGCTGCAGCTTGCCGTTCTTGCAATAGAAAACATCGATTCCATCGAAAGTAACGGGCTTTTCCTTGAGGGTCATACTCGCGGTCCACGTCGTGACCACGGTGCCGGCGGCTTCGTTGGCGAATTCGGTCTTATGATCGAACCGCATCTCACCCCAGGCATGCTCGAACTGGGGTGTTAGCACCTCTCGAATCTTCTCGTGACCTTTGGCCACTTGGCCGTTGAACTGATCGTATTCGCCGTCCTCGGCGAACAAGGAAACTGCGAGCTCGACGTCATCAGTCGCAAACGCATGATGCACGCGACCCACGAGGTCTAAGAGTTCCTTTTCGGTCATTGGCGCCTCTTCATCGTAAGTTTAGCCAGTAAGCATTTGGGGACCTAAATTCCGAATTAATATAAGCCAGTATCCCACACTGTTCGAGACAATTTGTCTTCAATATGTTATAGAAGCGTTATGATATGAATTTGATTGTCGAAATTCGCTATAGAGCATCGCTATACCTGGACACAGCGGTATCGTAGTACTGTGCATGGGGTTGTTTTCCGAAAAAAATAGAATCCACTCGAATATACGGACATTTAGGCGTTCCCTTGCTTGAAGGAACCGCTCGGCGGGACAAATCTCATTACCAATATGATTACACTCGGCATTGATGTTGGCGGTACTTTCACCGATCTGGTGATGCGCGACGCTCGGACGGGCGAAATGCGCTCTCTTAAGACGCCCACAACGCCACCTAGCTATGCCGACGGCGTCCTAAACGCCATCCGGATGACTGAAGCCGCGGCGGCAGACATCGCCGGAATTGCCCACGGTATGACGGTCGCAACGAACACCGCACTCGAGATGAACGGCGCCCGGCTCGGGGTTATCACAACACGCGGCTTTCGCGACGTCCTGATCGTCGGTCGTGGCAACCGGACGAGTCTGTACGACATCAAGGCAGTGCGTCCCCCGCCCCTTGTCGAACGCGCGCGTGTGCTTGAAGTCGATGAGCGGATGACCGCGGCCGGTGACGTGCATCTGGCACTGAACGAGGACCATGTAGCGACGGCTTGCAAACGCCTTGCAGAACAAGGCGTCGAAGCGATCGCCATTTGTTTTCTGCATTCTTATGCCAATCCCGATCACGAACGCCGCGCGGCGGAGATCGTACGTCAGGCGTTGCCGGATATACCGATTTCGATCTCCTCCGAAATTCTGCCGGAATACCGCGAGTTTGAGAGCTTCTCCACGACCGCACTCAATGCCTATGTGGGTCCGAAAGTCTCACAATATTTGGGGCGTCTTGCGGATGGGCTGGGTGAGAACGGGATCTCGGCACCATTGCGAATCATGGGCTCCAATGGCGGGACCTGGAGTGCTGCTGCCATGTCGGCGGAGCCGGTCAACGCGATGCTGTCGGGGCCGGCCGGCGGCGTTACCGCATCTCTTGGGATCGCCAAGCTCTTGGACCTCCCCAATATCATCACCTACGACATGGGCGGCACCAGCACCGACGCCTGTCTGATACGCAATTACGAATACAATATGACCACTGAAGGCCATGTCGGAATGTGGCCGAACCGGGCACCACAGATCGAAATCAAGACGGTCGGTGCCGGTGGTGGCTCGATCGCTTATCTCGATCCCGGCAAGTTCCTAAACGTGGGCCCGCGCTCTGCCGGCGCGGCCCCTGGTCCGGCCTGCTATGGCAAGGGCGGAACAGAGCCGACTGTGACCGATGCAAACGTCGTTTTGGGCCGCTTTCGCCCCGACTTGGCGCTTGGTGGCGAAATTAAGCTGGATGAAGATGCGGCAATGCGCGCCGTTTCGACCCTGGGCGATGAACTCGGGCTCTCGCCGGAGCGCACAGCAGAAGGCGTCATTCGCCTCGCAGTGGCCAGGATGACAGCGACGGTCAAGGAGATCTCCGTTATGCGGGGGCTCGACCCTCGCGATTTCACGCTCTTCGCATATGGTGGTGCCGGCCCACTTCACGCGGCCGATATCGCGGAAGAGCTTGGCATAACGCGTATCGTCATTCCGCCGATGCCGGGCACGTTTTCGGCTTTCGGCTTACTGACCGCGGACACCCGATACGATGTCACCCAAACCCGTTTGACAAAGCTGGACGACATCGACCTGGCTGGACTTGAAGGAATTCTCGCACCCATGCGGACAGAAGCCCGCGATCGCCTTCTGCGCGATGGATTCAATGATGCGGATATCCGGCTTCAGGTTTATCTCGACATACGGTTTGTTGGACAAGCTTTCGAACTCACGACACCGATGCCGGATAACCCACGTGATATCAGCGATATAGCGGCCGCCTTCCAAGCGATTTATGAAGAACGTTATGCGCAAAAGGATACCGGTCCAAGCGAGATCGTCTCTTTTCGGGTTGTCGGCTTCGGAAATGGACCCGCAATCGATTTACCGGAACAAGCCAATAGCAAAGACGCTGCACAGAGCGCGAAGCGGTCGATCTCATTTAACTCGGAATTCACCGAGACGCCTATTTACGACCGCGTCGACTTGCCGACGGACCGATCGATCCCCGGCCCCGCCATCATTGAGGAGGACGGTGCGACGACCGTTGTGCCGCCTGAATTTTCCGCCAAGCAGGATCGCTACGGCATTCTGACGCTGACACGGGAGGGAGCCTGATGTCTGCCATCGATCCCATAACCCTTGAAGTTGTCACCGAAGGCTTGATTTCCGTTGTCCGCGAGATGCGAGCGACTGTTTTCCGCACTGCGCGATCAGTCGCGATCTATGAAGCCCGGGACTTTTCATGCGGCCTTTTCGACGCGAAGGGACAGGTCGTGGCGCAGTCGGAAGATATCGGCTCTCATGTCGTGCCCCTGCCCTGGTCGGTCGAGAGTGCGCTTGCAGAATTGGGCGACGATCTGGAGCCGGGTGATATCATTCTGATGAACGACCCCTACCTTGGCGGCACGCATTTGAATGACGTGACGATCATCTATCCGGTCTTTGAGGACGGCGAGTTGGTGTTCTTTCCGGCCGTGCGCGAGCACTGGGCCGATGTTGGCGGCGCGGTGCCGGGGTCCATGTCCGGTACGGCAACGGAAATTTATCAAGAAGGAATTCGTATTCCCCCTGTGAAGATCGTAGAGCGCGGCGAGATCAACAAACCGCTGATGGAGGTCCTGCTCTCTAATATGCGGGTTCGCGAAGAGCGTTTGGGTGATTTTAATTCTAGTCTAGCAGCCTGCCGGACAGCGGAACGCCGCCTGTCCGAACTGACCGAGCGGTACTCGATGCAGACTTTGCTGGATTGCGTCGAACTTAACTTAGAGCGCTCCGATGTGCGGATGCGAGAGAACATTCGCGCCTTGCCCGACGGCGAATATTATTACGAAGACTATCTTGAAACATTTGGCCCGGGCGGATTTGAGCCGCTGTTGCTGCCGCTTAATCTAACCATTCGGGGCGATGAACTGTCCGCCGATTTCACGGGTGCCTCACCGCAAGTGCCGGCGCCTGTAAATTCTACGCTCGCGGTAACGGCTGCCTCCGTCTTTATCGCTCTGAAATCGACATTGGATGCACAGCATGCGCTGAACCATGGATCGTTTCGGCCGGTAACGGTTGTAGCGCCGGAAGGGACAATCGTGAATGTCGGCCACCCTGCCCCTGCCGGATCACACGGCGAGATTCGCAAACGCGTGATCGCAACAATGCTGGGCGCGCTCTCACGAGCCTGTCCGGAATTGGTGTCTGCCGATATTCATCGAACTTCCTTCCACAATCTCATCGGCGGTATCGATCCGGCAACGGGATCGGAGTTCGTCCATTATGAGTGGTCTTGCGGCGGGAATGGCGGTTTCAAGGAATCGGACGGCCCAAGCGCGATGGCGGCAATCGATTGGGGCGACCTGACAACCGTGCAGCCCACAGAAGTCCTGGAGAGTCGCTTCCCCCTTCACATCGAGTGGACACAGCTGGGACTAGACTCCGGCGGCGCCGGTGAAAGACGGGGCGGCCTCGGTATGCGGCGGGCCCTTCGGCTCACGCGCGGTAACGCGCTCTACTCCCTCCTTTCCGATGGCGCGATCATGCCGCCCTTCGGTATCCACGGTGGCGAGACCGGTGCGCCGGTCGACAGTTATGTCATCGGCGCTGATGGCACGGAGCACCGTTTCGACTCACCGGGTAAGGTCGGCGGACATCCTTTATCAGAGGGCGACACCGTCATCCTGCAATCGGCGGCCGGTGGCGGCTTCGGCGACCCGCTCGCACGGGATCCGCAAGACGTTCGGCGTGACGTGCAAAACGACATCGTCTCGCAAGAAATAGCAGAGCGAGTCTACGGTGTGTGTTTCGACACGAACGGCGATATTGCCGAGGAAGCAACGACCACGCGCCGGAACGAAATTTCCGCCGGGCGGCCCAGTTTGAAGACGGTTCGTTGCACGGCAGATCCGTATGTCGACTCAGGGCCAAGCAAGAGACGGACGATCCGACTTCACCCCGATGACATCGTAGGCGCGTCGTTGGAAGTCGGACAGAAGATCGAGTTGCACGATGATATCGGCGCACCGCTCCGGGGTTGGTTGGTCGCAGATCCGGCGGTCACGCTCGGGACGGTTCCGCTCGATGAAAAGGGGATCGCGCTGCTCGGTGTAACGGAAAATCAGTCGATCCGGATCCGCCCGCTCTATACGCCTCAGGTCGCCTACCGCTCGGCACCGGTACAATAAGGCCGAACTATCTGTCATACCGCATTCATGTAGAATAGCGGTATCGGAGATGGCATGAGCGCAACCGCAAGCAGCACGACGTCGAATATTCCGCGGGGATTGATCCTGCTCGCGGTCTCGCTATGCACGATGCTTTACGCAATTACGCTGACCATCGTGAACGTCGTTCTGCCGCAAATGCAGGGTGCGCTCTCCGCCACACCGGATCAGATATCCTGGGTCGTTACCCTCAACGTCATTGCCACCGCTGTCGCGACACCGATGACCGGTTGGATGGTCGCCCGTTGGGGACATCGAAACGTCTTGCTGTGGTCGATAATCGGATTCTCGATTGCGTCGGTTCTATGCGCCTTGGCCGATACGCTCGTGCCGCTATTGATTTATCGCGTCGGGCAAGGCGCGTTTGGCGCCCCGCTGGTACCGCTGGCGCAAGCGATCATCGTCGCCGTGTATCCGCCAGAACGGCGCGCATTCGCACAGGGCATATTTGGTATCGCTGTTGTGATCGGACCGGCGATCGCCCCGGCGATCGGTGGTTATTTATCCGAAGCTTACAATTGGCGGATGGTGTTTCTGCTTATTCTCCCGCTCTGTGCCGCGACCTTCATCGCTGTATGGCTATGGGTGCACGACACGAACGAACGTCATCCAACAAGCTTGAACTGGACAGGTTTCCTCGCACTTTCGATTGCGGTCACGTGCGGTCAATTGATGATGGATCGCGGAGAACGCCTCGATTGGTGGGATTCATTTGAAATCTTAGCCTATCTCGCGCTGATCGTGGCCGCCTTTTGGGTCTTTGTCGTCGATACAATGACGCACGAAAAACCGTTTATTAATCCGCGCTTATTCCTCGACCGTAATTTCTCGATCGGCCTCGTGCTCGTCTTTATCTACGGCATGTTGAACATCACACCGACCGTCTTGATCCCGACGATGCTGCAAAACTTGATGGGATACCCGGACTCTATGATTGGAATATTGCTGGCATCGCGCGGCGCCGGCATGGTCATCGGTTTTTTCGCGGTTGCCCAAATGGCCAAATTCGATCCTCGAATTGGTATGATACTAGGGGTCGCCGCCATCGGGATCTCGGGATGGAATATGGCCCTATTCAACCTCGAAGTGGACCCGTTAACCGTCGCTTTGAACGGCATTCTGCAAGGCATCGGCTCGGCCATAATGTGGGTCCCGCTGTCGATTGTCGCGTTCGCCACCCTACCAATCCATTTACTACCTGACGCTTCTTCAATATTTCACCTGCTTCGGAATTTCGGCAGCAGCATCTTTATATCGGTAAGTGTCTTGGCCATTTCGCGTACGGGACGGATCAGCTATTCGGAACTTGCCGAGAACATAACCCCCTTCTCGGACAATGCTCAATTTCCCCAAGTCATGGGTTTGTGGTCGTTCGATACGGTACAGGGCCTTGCGGCACTGGGCTCCGAGGTCACGCGCCAAGGGTTGATGGTCGGCTACGCGAACTCATTTGCACTATATGCAGCGGTCGCTTTCGCGGCTATTCCGCTGATGCTGCTTGTTAAGATCAAGGAATAAAACCCGCGCGACAAACGTCTTGTCGGGAAACCGCGTTATGTTAGGTTTAACCTATGATTTCCCCAGCTAAATTTTCGATTATCGCTGCGTCTTTCGCTGCAATATCGCTGCTTGGTGCGTGCGCGCTAAACGAGCCGTTAAGCGCGACGCAATCGAATGCCGCGGCGGGTGCTTCGAGCGAAGCGTTTCGGCCGGTTTCCGACGTTCCCATCCCGAAAGATGCCGCTCTGGATGCTGAAAAATCGCTTATTCTGAGCGGTCAGAATGAATGGACGGGCCGATTGGTCATGGTCACCAGCGTCAACGCAACCGAAACATACGCTTTCTATAAGACACAGATGCCGTTGTTCGACTGGACGCCGATTATGTCCGTTCAATCGGGGATCAGCGTATTGACGTTTTCACGGCCGGAACGGGTGGCCACCATCCAGATCGAGCGCCGCGCTTTAGGAGGTTCCGTGATTACCGTGACCGTAGCGCGAGCGCAGGATACGGTTCAGTCCGCGCCGGGAAATCCAACGGGAAATGATCAGCAGCAGTTTAGACAACGCTGATTGCGCCGCGCTCTTACAAGACGCCGACGCACCAGACCAATACGCCGCCCGTCAGGACAATTGGCAACGCGGGCCCCAACCGGTGCCCCATAATCGGTACTAATCCGACCTTGCGAATCATCCAGTACCGCGACGCTTGGCCCGCGAGCGACGCGATCGCCGTTGCACTTACAGCAGCGTTCATCGAATTGCCGATCGCTTCTTGTATGACGACGAACGCGACAACCCATATCAACAGCGATATAACGTTTGCGTGCGCGTCACGAACAGTGAAGCCATTACTGACGAGCATTTCGTGATTTGGCCCCCACAATAGGTCGATAAATCGAATCAGGACAAAGATCCGGAAGATATCTGTCACAACCAGAAAACGTTCACCTAAGAGGCCGAGTAACGCTTCGGCAAAAATCCAAAGGATAACAAATGCCGTCCCTGCAACCGCGAGAAGCGAGCGCTGCTGAAGGTTAACCCAGGCGAATCCGGGACCATGCTCGCTGCCCTGCGTGGTACGGCGCATCTGCCATGGCAAACTTAGAAACACGAAGTGTTGCACGACCATGAAGCCAATTGCGAACTGTGCCGCGGCCCTGTATTCGCCGACCGATGCGATGCTTACGAGATGGGCCAGAACAAGTACGTCGATGTGAATCGACAGTCGCGAACCGAAGTTACCGTAAATAAGGCCACCCGTGTGACGAATCATACTCAGCCAACGTTTGGCGCTGAGCGTTATCAGTCCGGGTAAAACACCCAAAGCCCTTCGAATAAAAAGGAACGCGATTAGAAACACACCGCCCCAAACGACACAGTACAACAGCATCATTTCGATCGCGTTTGTCGGGTTCAGGAGAACGATTAGAGCCAATACGACGACGGGTGTCGTCAAGTCGCGAAAAACAAAAAACTCCGTCACGCGATTGCCCGCCCGCAATACGGCGAGTTGTGCTTCGAACAGACCGGCAAAACAGGCGCCCAACACAGCTAACAGCGTTGCCAAGGGAAATTCGGTTAAAAACATCGCAACTTGGGGCGCGTGTCCTTCGATCCACTCGGAAACCGACGATACGTTCGAAGCGAAAAACACGCCGCTCATTACGGCAGCCATTGTGGCGGCAAGTGCCAAACAGATCGTCAAATATGCGGGACTGATTCGCGGTGCGTGGCCCAATTTGCGCGTCGAACTACCCGTAAAACTGTTGAGCCACATATCGCCGCCGCCCGAAACGACCGCATTGACGAGACCAACTAATGCCGTCAACACAGCAAAGACCCCGAATTCGACCGGTTCCAACATCCGCGCCGCCGCGATGAGGGCGCCGAATGCGGCTAATCTGGACACTACGGCGCTGAAAACGGCGAGCATCGGCTGCGAACGACTGGACTGATCGATCTCGACCGCGCCACGATAAACATCGTCGAAAGTCGCAACGGCGCGCTCCAGCGCGTATTCTTGCTTTATCCGTTCTCTAGCTTCGGCACCGGCTTCTTGAACCTTTTCTCGCCCCTTATCGATAACGGAGCGGATCGCGCCTGCGAACGCCTCGACGTTGCGTGGCGGGACAATTTCCCCGACATCGCCGACGATCAGGGCGCAATCACCCACATCCGTCGCGATTGGCGCTAGACCCGCCGACATCCCTTCGACCAAGACATTGGGAAAGCCCTCGCCGAAGGCGGAACAAAGGCCGACGATGTCGCAACCGGCGTAAATCCGTTCGATATCCTCCCGAACGCCCAGACGACGTAGATTGGGCTGATCTGCGAACTCCTCGGTACCTTTTCCGGGCAATACGCCAATCGCGCCGGGTATAAGATCTATCGCCTTAATGAAGGTCTCGTGATCCTTCTGAGGGTCACGCCGAGCAACCATTGTGACGGCAAACGCGTCGTCGGGAATGTTTAGCTCTTTGCGCACTTCCCGCCTGAGCTCCGCATCCGGCGCAAACCGACCCGTGTCTACACCGTTCGGAATAACGAAAAAGTTCCCGGGATGATAACCGAGGTTCTTGTGCACGCTCATGCCAGCATGGGAATTGGCGATTATGCCATCCGGAATCCAGGACAGCCACGAACACGCCCAAATCGCAAACTTCAGCGTTATTCGATATCGGCTCGTATCCATATCGGAGCAACGAACACCCCAATACAGCCGCGTTTTGCGAATCCGCCCCGACAATAACAGGGCAAGCGTCGACACGAGGTCCGCGTGGTACATCCAGCTTTGTATGATGTCGGGCTTCTCGCGTCTTATTGTCGCTGCGATACGAAAGAGCGAGAGCATATTCTCGATCGGACGCCCCATCTTCATTTCGTCGACTCTCAAGCCGCTCTTTCGCAGCCAAGTCGCGAAATACCCGCCCGACAATAAGCTCACCACAAGGCAATCCAATGGGACTTTGCGCGGCGCTGTCAGATAGGAAACGAGCATACGTTCCGCACCACCGACGTCTAAATCGGTGATAACGTGCATCACTTTGAGCGGTCGGTCCTCTGCGGACGTTTGATCTGTCGCACCAACGATCTGATTTGGAAGAGATGCGCTCGTTACCATTCAAATTCACTCCGGCACGGATTTATCCGCTCGGCATATTAGCCTAGGTGCAAAATGTCTAATCAAGACTGGTACGACGGAAGGTTTCTAATCAAACAATGAATCGATCGAGTTTTGATCCAACGCGCCCGTTTCCTGCGTCTCCGCTTCGTCTACCGCAGGTTCGGGAGCCGTGTTCGCCGCTTCTTCGAGCGGGTCGGACAACATTTGGTCGATATCATCCTGCTCGAGCGTACTAAGTTCACCGTTAACAATACTTCGCATTGTACTCATTGAAGCTTCAATCTTCCCGCAAATATCTTTTGTGGCCAATTCAATGCGATCTCTGTCGGACGTTTCGATCGCCGTTTCGATTGTTGGGATCGAATCGTGGATCAGTTTGGCCGTATAGTTGACAGCAGATTCGAACGCGATGAGATAGGTCGTTGGCACACAATCATAAGCCGCGATAGCCAATTCTTTGTCGGAAAATGTGCTGTCCATAAAATGCTGTTTATAAGACTTAAGCGACCAGGACTTAACGTCTTCGACGAAGTCCGGCATGTCGGGCAGCATCTCGAGAATCATCGCGACTTCGTTGAAATGATTCAAATAATCGGTCGCCAAAAGGCTTTGTTCATTGATATTGGCGCCAGCGATGCGTGTTCGCATCTCCTCAACGCTAGGTGTCGCGGAAAATGCCTCGTACACCAAATCCGAATATTTTCGCCAATCCCTCAAACCGAATCACCAAATCAAGCAATCACAAATATGCGTAAGCTAATCACTGGAACACAATCAGAACCAAGTTTGCTCTAATTATTAAGATTGAGAAATGAGAGAATCTAAATATCGCGTTGTAAACACAAGTGGAAATCACGGAATTACACGCATTGGACACATTCTGTTTACATGCATTGAATTGCCGCACTCTCGGTTTGGCAGGATCATAGGCCTCACGCTTGATCCGCCATAACGAGTCAAATCCATGAAGATTTTGCCTGGCAAGTTGAACGGTCCCCGTAGACAGATGCTTACGAACACACATTCGACAACGCACTTTCGTGCATTAACCCGGATAATGTCAGTTGGCGTACTATTGATTGCGGGACCTGCGGCAGTCAGCGCCACGGACGACGAAGAGTTTGGATTTGATGAACCTGTCTTCATCGAGAATACGGGCAAATCGACACTAGCTCGACATAAGCGCCTTACGGGAACACGTTCCCTTCATCCTGATGAAGCCGAAATTATCTATAAGCAAAACGCCGACGCGCTGCACCGGGATTTTAGATCTTCAATAGATCCCATTGCCCGTCGCTTTTCCAACTGGGAGCGCGCGAATACAAAACCCTATCCTTCGTTCAGCCATGGACGACGATATCTGAACAATTATTTGAACCAAAAGGCTGAAAACTATCTAAAATATGAGCGTGCCGGTCGGTTACCTGTTGGTGCGATTATCGCCAAGGATAGTTTTGCCGTCGATCAAAGCGGCGCATTTATGCCTGGTCCGCTCTTTATTATGGAGAAAATGCCGGCAGGGTTTAACTACGTGAGCGGCGATTGGCGCTATACGCTCATTCAGCCTGACGGATCTATCTCCGGAAGCACTAATGGCGAAAATGCCGACAACGTAAAGTTCTGCGTCAGCTGTCACTTAGCCGCGGAAAAGAAAGACCACCTGTTCTTCGTACCGAACGAGTTTCGGCGATAGAATATAAACTTTTGGCGGGCTTATTTTTTGCCGTATTTCTCTTCTAGGATATCGGCGATACCTTCCGGCGCAAAGTGCCGCACGTTGCCGCCCAACATGCTGATTTCTTTTACGAACCTCGACGAGATGAACTGATTTCGATCTGAAGCCATTAGGAATACCGTCTCAACGTCCGGTTCCAATCGGCTGTTCATCGCCGCCATTTGAAATTCATACTCGAAATCGGAAACCGCGCGAAGACCACGGACCACGACATTTGCACCGACATCCGCCGCAAACTTTACGAGGAGGCCGTCAAAAGTGCGTACCTCAATTTTTCCGGGTTCGACCTTGCCTGATTTTGCAACTTCTTCTTCAACCATCCGGCATCGCTCTTCCACCGTAAACAACGGTCCTTTGCCGGCGTTCAGAGCGACTGCGACGATCAAATGATCGACGACTTTTGCTGCACGTATGATGATGTCCAGGTGGCCATTTGTGATTGGATCGAAGGTTCCTGGGTAAACCCCGACCTGTTCTTCCGCCATAAAGCTATTCCTCTTCTCCACCGGGCGTCTCGGTGGCTTCTTCGCCACTTCCGCTGGCCTCGGCTTGATCTTCTGTCTCTTCTTCGTCGCCTTCGCCGTTTACCTCGCTGAGATGAGCAACGGAGACGACACGTTCATCTTGTTCAATTCGAAACAGAGTGACGCCTTGAGTGCGGCGACCGGCGATTCGAACTTCGTCGACAGCAAAACGGATTAACTGACCGCCGTCTGTCACCAGCATAATCTGGTCCGAAGACGCCACAGGGAAAGAGGCAACGACAGGACCATTTCGATCCGTCATTTCAATATTGGCAATTCCCTTACCGCCACGACCGGTCGTGCGGTACTCATAAGCCGAACTGCGCTTGCCGAATCCGCGTTCCGTGACGGTCAAGATGAACTGTTCATTCTCTGCAAGCCGGTCAAATTCTTCCTGCGGCAACTCGCTGGGTCGCTCCTCACCCGCTTCTCCGGATTCGTCATCTCCGGCGCGTCGAAGCGCCGAAGCGCCTCTGAGATAATCGTCCCGGACGTCGGTTTCGACTTCTGTGTGGTGAAGGATCGACATTGAAATAACCTCGTCGCCGCCGCTCAGACGGATTCCCCGAACACCTGTCGATGTGCGACCGCTGAAGACACGCACATCCGTGACAGCCGAGCGTATACACATGCCGTTTCGCGTCGCCAATAAGACATCGTCCTCCTCTGTACAAACTTGCACATCCACAAGGACGTCACCTTCTTCCAGCTTCATAGCGATCTTGCCGTTCGCTTTGATATTGACGAAGTCCGACAGTTGATTGCGGCGGATATTGCCGATCCGCGTCGCAAACATGGCGTAGAAGTCGCCCCAGCTTTCCTCATCTTCCGGCAGCGGCATCACCGTCGTAATAAATTCACCTTCTTCAAGCGGCAAGAGGTTAACCATCGCTTTCCCGTGCGCTTGCGGGCTACCGAGCGGTAGTTTGTAGACCTTCAGTTGATAGACAATCCCTTTCGACGAAAAGAAAAGGACCGGAGTATGGGTCGACGTCACGAATAGCCGGCTGACGAAGTCGTCGTCGCGGGTATTCATGCCGGAACGGCCCTTCCCGCCTCTTCGCTGTGCGCGATACGTCGAAAGCGGTACGCGTTTGATATAGCCGCCATGGGTTACCATAACGACCATATCTTCGCGTTGGATCAGGTCTTCGATATCGTGCTCGAATTCCATTTCCTCAATCGAAGTTCGGCGCTCGGTTGCGTACGCCTCGCGCATCTCCGTCAACTCTTCGCGCATCACTTCAAAGAGCCGTTCGCGCGAACCGAGAATTTCCAGGAAACCGCCAATCCGTTCCGCAAGCTCTGCGGTTTCGTCTGTCAGCTTATCCCGTTCCATTCCCGTGAGACGCTGGAGTCTCAATTCCAGGATGGCGCGCGCTTGCGTTTCCGATAAGTGGTAATGCCCATCGACCACTTGATGCCCGGGATCGTCAATCAGCTTAATAAATTCTTCGACGTCGCCCGCAGGCCAATCCCGCGCCATGAGTTTTTGACGTGCTGTGGCAGGATCGGACGAGTAGCGGATCAACTCAATAACCGGATCCAAATTCGTAATGGCGACGAGCAAGCCAGCCAAAACGTGCGCACGCTCCCTAGCGCGCTTCAACAAATAGATGGTCCGGCGGGTAATGACCTCTTCTCGGAACTCGATGAAAGCGCCAATCACCTGCTTTAAATTCAGCATTTCCGGCCGACCGCCGTTCAATGCCAAAGTGTTTACGCCAAAGCTGGTTTGAAGCTGGGTATGCCGGAAAAGCTGCGCCAACACGACTTCGGATATGGCGTCGCGGCGTAATTCAATAACGACTCTGACGCCTTCTCTGTCCGATTCGTCACGCAGGTCGGAAATACCTTCGATCTGCTTGTCGCGAACCATCATCGCGATACGTTCAAGCAATCGTGCTTTGTTGACCTGATACGGAACTTCCGTGACGATGATCGCTTCGCGGTCGGAGCCGATTTCTTCAATGTGCGTACGGGCGCGCATAACAATCGAGCCGCGGCCCGTCATAAAGGCGGCCCGAATACCCGCACGACCCAAAATGATCCCACCAGTCGGGAAGTCCGGGG
The DNA here is from genome assembly GCA_002716125.1 of Rhodospirillaceae bacterium. Classification (GTDB taxonomy): domain Bacteria; phylum Pseudomonadota; class Alphaproteobacteria; order UBA8366; family UBA8366; genus UBA6544. The sequence goes on along the minus strand of PAZH01000073.1, from coordinate 1,482 downwards.
CGATCACGTGCTCCATTAAAGTTTCGATATCGACCATCGGATCGTCGATATAAGCCAAGCAAGCGTCGATGACCTCGCCGAGATTGTGTGGCGGAATATTCGTCGCCATTCCGACAGCAATGCCGCCCGCACCATTCACCAGCATATTCGGGAATCGAGCGGGGAGAACTACCGGCTCTCGCGCCGATTCGTCGTAGTTATCCTGGAAATCGACGGTTTCCTTGTCGATATCGTCTAGGAGCGTTTCGGCAGCACGTTCGAGTCGCGCTTCTGTATAACGCATAGCGGCCGGTGGATCGCCGTCCATCGAGCCGAAATTGCCCTGGCCGTCAATCAACGGCAGACGCATCGAGAATTCTTGCGCCATCCGAACCATGGCATCGTAGATCGCCTGATCGCCATGTGGATGGTAGCGACCCATTACATCGCCGACGATACGCGCGGACTTGCGGTAAGGCTTACTCGAATCGTAACCGTTCTCATGCATCGCATAGAGAATTCGCCGGTGCACCGGCTTGAGACCGTCTCGAACGTCCGGCAGCGCACGACTCACGATGACACTCATCGCATAGTCGAGATATGAGCGCTTCATCTCCTCTTCGATGGCTATTGTGCCACCGTCCAAAGGACCTTCGCTTGGAGGAGGAGTGCTCAAGTTATTTGTCGCGCGTTGTGATGCATAAAGATGTGTTAAAGCTCGATGCGCAATCTGTCATCGAATTGACAAAATCTAGCAGATATATGCTATGCGAACAACTAGATAAGGTATTTATGAGCCATTTTGCCGACGAATGCCGGCCCTTACTTAGAACGGTATTTCGTCGTCTAAGTCGCCCCCGCTCGGCCCCATTGGGCCACCGCCCATGTTGTTGTCGGGTGCACCATAGTCAGAGGGCGCGTCGTATCCGCCCCCGCCACCTTCGCTGCGGGAATCGAGCAGTACTAACTGTCCGCGAAAACGCCGAAGAACGACTTCGGTGGTATACCGATCTTGCCCCGATTGGTCCTGCCATTTACGGGTCTGGAGCTCACCTTCCAGATACACTTTACGGCCTTTTTGAAGGAATCTTTCAGCCACATCGACAAGGCGATCGTCGAAAATGACGACCCGGTGCCATTCGGTGCGCTCTTGTTGTTCGCCGGAATTCCGATCTTTCCAGCGTTCCGACGTTGCAACGCTTAGATTGCAGACCTTTCCGCCATTCTGCATCGAACGGACTTCCGGATCCCTTCCTAGATTTCCGACCAATATGACCTTGTTTACACTGCCTACCATCGAGATTCCGTTCAATCGAATGTGGTTGAATATTTCAGAGACGTGAATATACGCTTTCGCTCTCCCCTCCGCCAACGCTTATGACAAAATTAAGGGCGAATTACACAGATTCGGCTATCGCAAGCGGGCGTGCGAAGGACTATATTTGACGATCTTTCCTCGCCTTCTTTCGAAAACGGATTCATGGCCGATCAAATTCAAGTTCG
>PAZH01000072.1 GCA_002716125.1 Rhodospirillaceae bacterium | reverse complement strand
GCCGCCGTCGGCGCCAGCTGGAAATCTGCCCGTAGGCCAAAACCGACATCATCGGAAACAGACTGGCGAAGGCGATCAAACCGAAGCCGTCGGTCAGCGGGTTGCGCCCGCGAATGGTGCTGGCCAGGCCGACGCCGAGCGCGGTGACCAGGGGGACAGTCACAGTCGACGTCGTCACGCCCCCCGAATCATACGCGACACCGACGATCTCGGGTGGGGCTACACAAGGTCAGCAGGACAACCGCAACATAGCCGCCGATGATCAAGTAGTGGATCGGCCAACCTTTTAGGATTCGAAAGACTCCTAGCAGGATGGCGATACCGACGGAGAATGCGACGGTCATCCGCAATCCTAAGGCATAGTCTGACTTCGCCGTCTCGTTTGCGGCGACAAATCCGCCTTCCGCCGCAGCCTCCGCCGCTTCGGCGGCGACGGCGATCAGCGCTGGTTCGGCGACCGTTGTGCCAAAGCCCAAGAGAAACGCGAAAGCAAGGAGCCAAAAAAGACTGCCTTTGCGCGTCAGCGCGCCGGCCATGGTCTCGCCGATGGGAAACAGTCCCATTTGCAGGCCTTGGATAAAGAAGGTGAGTCCCAGCATGACCAACGCGAGACCGACCAATATGCGCTCTACATTTGGGATCGGCTGCTGCAACACGACAAGTTGGAAGAACGCAATGACCAATATGATCGGCGCCAAATCCCGGAGAGATCCGAGGATCAACATTGTGAATGCTTTGAGGCCCTTCGCCATCGGTCCGACCTGTTGCGGTTCTGTCTGACTTGTCTAGCGCGGCGCAAGCCGAGCGGCAAACGAAACGATCTTTCCTCATTTCTTCACGTTACGCCCTTGTCAGGAGGCGCTGCGTTGTCGATGTCTATGACAATTCTGCTGCGGCTGACCCCTAATTGAAGGAAAGAAGGAATGACTGTCGAATTCACCGAAGAACACCGCATGGTTCTCGATCTCGTCGAGAAGTTTGTGGAGAACGAACTGATGCCTTTCGAGAAGGTCGTCATGGAACGCGAAGCGAGCGGCGAGAAGGCGGGTTTGTTGCCGGAGGAAGAGGCGCCGCTGTTTGAAAAATGCAAGGAGCTTGGACTTTTCGCCTTGGATGCGCCGGAAGAAATGGGGGGCTCCGATTTGCCGGCGACAGTGATGCTGGCGATCTGCGAGAAGCTTTGGAGCACAGTGACGCCGTTTACGTTCCCGCCTGATTCTCCGAACCTCTTGATGCTGGATGCAGTCGCGACGCCCGAGCAGAAGAAGAAATACATGGAACCTTATGCCAAGGGCGAAATGAAGTCCTGTATCGCGATTTCCGAGCCGGGTGCCGGCGGTGATCCAGCCCAGATGAAGACGCGAGCCGTCAAAGACGGGGACGACTGGGTCATCAATGGACGTAAGATCTGGGTCTCGAATGTACCCGCCGCCGATTTCATTATTCTCATGGCGACGACGGATCCGGGAAAGGGCGCACGCGGCGGTATCACCGCCTTTATTATCGAACAAGATATGCCGGGTTTCTCAATCGAGCGCGAGATACCGATGCTCGGCGGTTCCCGCACCTATGAGCTGGTAATGGACGATCTGCGCGTACCGGAAAGTCAGGTTCTCGGCGAAGTCGGTGAAGGGTTCGCGCCCATGCAAATGCGTCTAACTGTTCGCCGGTTGGAAATTGGCGCACGCTGCATTGGTATGGCGGAACGCGCTTTGAAAATGATGTGCGAACATACGCAACAGCGTGAGACCTTCGGCGTCAAACTCGCGGACCGTCAGGCCATCCAGTGGTGGGTTGCGGACGCGGCGACGAAAATCCATGCAACGCGTCTGATGATGCAGGATGCGGCCCGTATGGCCGAGCGCGGCGAAGATATCCGCACCGCGGCTTCGATGCTCAAGGTCTTTGCGACGGAAATGGCGACCGAGGTCGTCGACAATGCGATGCAAAGTTTCGGTGCAATGGGAATGACGCGGGAATTGCCGCTCGGCCTCATGGCGCAGCGTATCCGTCTGTCGCGTATCTACGAGGGACCGACGGAAGTACACCGCATGGTCATTGCGCGACGCACATTAAAACAACACGCCTAAGCTCAGGACAAATCGGCGAAGTCCCGTAGCAGCTGTCCGGGCTTGCCGCAATCGGCAACGTTCTCGCCCGCCTCGTCGACGGTCCGGACACCGTTTACCCAGACGCCATGCAGGCCCACCGCTGGTGTGTCGACGCGTGTTGCCCCTGCCGGCAGGTCTTGCACTCGACGTTTCTCGCCGCGGCCCACCGTTTTGGGATCGAACAGCATCAAGTCCGCCCAAGCACCCACCTGCAGGCGACCGCGATCTTTAATGCGGTAAATATCGGCTGCGCGCGAGGTCAGTTTTTCGACCGCTTCTTCAAGCGTCATATCGCCCCGGTCTCGGGCCCAGTGGCCCATGAGGTGCAGCCCGAAGCCCGCATCGCATAGGAACGAAAGATGTGCGCCCGCATCCGACAGCGTGACGGCGGCGGCCGGATGGCGCAGCAAGTCGACCACCCGGTCTTCATCGACATTGAAGAGCTGACATTCGAATTCGGCCTCGAGGTCGTCCGCCAAACCGAAATCGAGGAACCAGTCCCAGGGGTCCTTGCCCGCGTCACGGGCGAGTTGGCCGACGATCTTGCCGACTAAATCTTTATGCTCGGCTTTGCCAACCGACATGATCTTCATGTGGTCCCAATTATTCGACGAGAACCGATTGGGGACACCCGTCGTGTGCATTTCGTCTTTCAGCGATTGTCGGAACGATGCATCGGCGAGGACACGCTTATAGTCGTCGCTGCCTTCTGCTTCGATCGCCGGACGCCAATTGATCAGGGCTTCGAGTGGGTAGGGATGGACGAGATTGAGTTCCATACCGAGCGGGAAGCAGCCGACTTGTGACCAAAGTTCCCGGCCGCGCTCGCGCGCACCCTCGATTTCGCCGATTTCGCGGAAGACGCGTTCCGGATCGCCCGGGTCGACGAACATGGCTGCGATCATCACCGGTCGGCCATTACGGGCAGCGATGTCTTCCAGCCAAGGCACCGTCGTCGTCATGCCTTTGGTCAGCATGAATGCGCCTCTATTCTTTTCGCCGAGGGCGCCGGTCAGCTCCTTCATTTCGTGTTCGTCGGCCAGTCGCGACGGCATGGGTATACCGGCATGCCCGTTATGCTGCTCGAGCGTCGAAGTTGCGAACCCGCAGGCCCCATGATCGAGCGCTTCAAGAACGAGCTTCTTCATTTCCGCGACTTCGTCTTTCGTTGCGGCGCGGTCGGAGGCTTCCTCACCTAGAACCCAGGTGCGGACGGATGAGTGCCCGCAGAAAGCTGCTACATTGGGCACCAGACCGCGGCGCTCTAAAGAGTCCATGTAGTCGGGAAACGTCTCGAAGTCCCAATCGATGCCTTCTTCCATGGCTTCCAGCGACATGCCTTCGACATGGGTCAGGTTCTTCAGTATCCGATCACGGTCCTGCGGCTTGCAGGGTGCAATGGTGAAGCCGCAATTGCCGATCACCACGGTGGTAACCCCGAGCCGGTTGGAGGGGGTGGCGTAGGGATCCCATGTCAGCTGTGCGTCGAAATGTGTATGCAGGTCGATGATCCCGGGTGCGAGTGTCAGCCCCTCCGCATCAACTGTTGTCCGTCCCTCGCCGACGCGTTCGCCGTTGCCGACCGCCGCAATCTTTCCGCCGGTGACGGCAATCTCTCCTTCGAACGCCGGTGTGCCGATGCCGTCGACAAGCACAGCATTCTTAATCACGAGATCATGCATGGTCCCGTTCCTCCCTCCAATGTGCCCCTGATATCGCGTTCTTGCTAGGCCGGCTCGATGCGAGTCCGCTCGAGCTTCTCGGTATCTGTGCCTTCAATGCGAATCAGACGCGTCGGTCCGTCGCGCATTGGCGCGTGAATGGCACCGGCCGGATAGAGATGCGCATCGCCCGGCTTCAGGTGGTAGCTTTTTTCCAATTCGACTTTCGTCGCCGTCCGCGGGCTGTCGCCTTTCTCGACGACTTTCCAATCTGTCATTTCGGTCTCGCCGACGGCTTGGCCGTAAATTGCCCAGGTCGAGCCATGGTCGTGCGGGTAGCCATTCTTGGCGCCCGGATTGTTGTGCGCGCAGATCAGAAAACCGAGTTCTTCATCCCGATAAATGACGTTGCGGTCTTCGGGCAGGGAAGCCGGCACGTTGGTGGCGACAAATTCCTCGTCCTGTAAAGCTTTACGGACAAAATCCAAAACTTTCTCTTGTCCGCTCTGGCCGGGGTCGGCCCGCAGCGCGTTACGGCAATCGGCGGCGAAATCTTCCAACGTGTAGGACATCTGTCTCCCTCCATAGGGTCGTTTAATAGGTTCGCGGCAGAAACACTGTTTCGCTTAACAAAGAGTATATAATGCAGGAGCAGGTCGCGCCAAATTGATATGGGGCAAGTGACGGCCACGAGAGCTTTGCGATCGCGACTTCCACACTTTCCGCAAGTTTCGGGTCGCACCGTGTGCCTCCGATCTCCTAAGTCATCCGACGGTCGAATTTGCGGGAGGCACGAGCTCTGATGATAGAAAAGAATACCCATGTTTCCGGCGAGCCGCCGATTCTTTATTTTGGCACACCGGTCGTTCTCATCAGTTCAGTGAATGAAGGCGGCAGCGCAAATCTTGCGCCGATGTCATCCGCTTTCTGGCTCGGATGGCGATGTGTCTTGGGGTTGGCCACCGCCTCGAAGACGACTGAGAACTTAAAGCGCACAGGGGAGTGCGTTCTCAACTTACCCTCCGTGAGGCAAGTCGACGCGGTGAACCGGCTGGCCCTGACAACCGGTTCGGACCCGGTGCCGGAGGCGAAAGTTATTCGCGGTTATCAGACTGAGTTTCATAAATTCGAAAAGGCCGATCTGACGCCTCTGGCCGCCGAAACAGTCGCCGCGCCACGCGCCGGTGAATGTCCGGTGCAGATGGAAGCGGTGGTGGAACACTGGCGAGATTTGGCGGAAAACGATCCAAAAGTGTGCGGGCGATCCGTTATATTCGAATTACGCATCCAACGGGTGCATCTCAACCGCTCGATACTGCTGGACGGCAACCCGAACCGGATCGATCCGGATAAATGGCGTCCGTTGATCATGAGCTTCGCGCAGTATTACGGGCTCCGAGACGAGCGGCTGGCTGAGTCGACGCTCGCGCAAGTACCGGAGCGGCTTTACCGCAGTCCGGACGTCGATACAGCCCGAAAGGTAAGCTCGGCCCGTTAGCGCTGGGCGCTAGACCATCCGGCCGGGGCCGCGTCGTGCCCGTTTGCCCTTTTTCTTACCGCGATGCTGGGCGCCGTAGGTCTTCTTGGCCTTGGGGGCGAGGGCGTCTGGCATGCCTTGAATTGTGGCTGCGATTTCTGTGTTGATCGGCACCGAATCGGCCGGCATTTCCAAATCGTAGGCTTCGAGGCGTCCGATCTCGTCGCGGAGCATCGCCGCGGTCTCGAACTCGAGGTCGGCGGCGGCGTGACGCATCTGAGTCTCGAGCTCGGAGATGTAATGCTTGAGGGTCATCCCGACGAGATGATCCGCCGCCGGGCCTGCGTCGACCGTTAATCGGTCCCGTTCGTAGACACTCTCCAATATATCGCCGATCTGTTTCTTGACCGATTCCGGAGTGATGCCGTGCGCCTTATTGTATTCTTCCTGGCGCGCGCGCCGGCGATTGGTCTCCCCGATGGCATATTCCAAGGATTCGGTCATTCGGTCGGCGTAGAGCAAGACCCGGCCGTCAACGTTTCGCGCCGCGCGTCCAATGGTCTGAACCAGCGATGTCTTGGAACGGAGATAGCCTTCCTTGTCCGCGTCCAAGATGGCGACCAAGGCGCATTCCGGGATGTCCAGTCCTTCGCGCAGCAAGTTGATGCCGACCAGAATGTCGAAGACGCCGAGGCGGAGATCACGGATGATCTCGATCCGCTCCAAGGTGTCGACGTCGGAATGGATGTAGCGGACCTTGAGGCCGGCTTCCGTCATGTATTCGGTGAGATCTTCCGCCATGCGTTTCGTGAGCGTGGTGATCAGAACCCGCTGATTGGCGGCGACCGCCTTGTGGCATTCCGCCATAACGTCGTCGACCTGTGTTTCGGTCGGTCGGATGATGCATTCGGGGTCCGTGAGGCCGGTCGGCCGCACGACTTGTTCGGTGAAGACCCCGCCGGTCTGCGTCAACTCCCACGGCCCAGGCGTTGCCGAGACGAACACCGTCTGTGGGCGCATCGCCTCCCACTCTTCGAACTTGAGAGGTCGGTTGTCGATACAGGAAGGCAGCCGGAAACCAAACTCTGCTAAGGTAGATTTGCGCGCGAAGTCGCCTTTGAACATACCGCCGATCTGCGGCACCGTTACATGGCTCTCGTCGATAATCATCAATGCGTGATCGGGAACATACTCGATCAAGGTCGGCGGCGGTTCGCCCGGATTGCGACCGGTTAAATAGCGGGAATAATTCTCGATGCCGGCGCAAGAGCCGGTGCTCTCGATCATTTCGAGATCGAAGGTGGTGCGTTGGTCGAGGCGCTGTGCCTCGAGGATCCTGTTCGCGGCCTCCAACTCCGGAACCCGTGTCTGCAGTTCCTGACGGATACCGATGACCGCCTGTTGCAGGGTCGGTTTTGGCGTTACGTAGTGGCTGTTCGCGTAGACCCGCACGGTCTCGAGTTCGCCCGCTTTCTCGCCGGTCAACGGGTCGAATTCATGGATTGCCTCGACTTCATCACCGAAGAGGGAAATGCGCCAGGCGCGGTCTTCATAGTGGGCCGGGAAAATCTCGATTGTATCGCCGCGCACCCGGAACGTACCGCGATGGAAGTTGCCGTCGTTTCGCCGGTATTGGAGCTCCACGAGTTTGCGCAACAGGTCAGACGGATCGATCTGCGCGCCCGACTTCACGGTAACCACCATTTGCGAATACGTCTCGACCGCGCCGATACCATAGATGCAAGAAACACTGGCGACGATGACCACATCGTCCCGCTCCAGCAGCGATCTCGTCGCCGAGTGGCGCATCCGGTCGATCTGCTCGTTCACGGACGCTTCCTTCTCGACATAGGTGTCGGTCCGCGGGACATAAGCTTCCGGCTGATAGTAGTCGTAATACGAGACGAAATACTCGACCGCGTTGTTTGGGAAGAATTCCTTCATCTCACCGTAAAGCTGCGCGGCCAGCGTCTTGTTCGGTGCCAAAATGATCGTCGGGCGCTGCACCGTCTGGATGACATGCGCCATGGTGAAGGTTTTGCCGGAGCCGGTCACACCGAGCAGGACCTGATCCCGGGCACCGCCGTCGATTCCTTCGATCAACTCGGCGATGGCTTGCGGCTGGTCACCCGCCGGCTGGTATTCGGAGACGAGATCGAACTTTTTGCCGCCCTCCGTGAGCGGGCGGTCGTCGCGTTTCGCTGGCTCCCATTTGTGCAGGAACGCGAGCGACGCTTCGTCGAGGCCGGGTGCTTGTGACATGACTTCTATATAGCGTGTGCGACCGATGAAATCACGGCCCGACCACCCGTTTTAGCGTGAAAAACCCGGATTATCTCAGCGGTCTTCGACCAACGGCACGAAGGCCACTGGCAAACCGCGCTCTTCGTCGAAGGTTCCGTCCGGTGAACGGACGATTCGCGTCAGAAACTGTGTTTCGTGTTGCCGACCGACGGGGACCAAGAGGCGTCCGCCCGGCGCCAATTGCTCTTTGAGTCGATCCGGTATTCGAGCGGCGGCGGCCTTGACGATAATCGCGTCATATGGCGCATGCTCTGACCAACCTTGCCAGCCGTCGCCGTGGCGGAACCGAATGTTCTGGCAACCGAGATCGGTGAGACGGACTTTCGCGGACCGATGCAGGTCCTCTAAATATTCGACCGAGAAGATTTCGCTCGCCAATACCGCAAGAACGGCGGTCTGATAGCCGCAACCTGTCCCGATTTCGAGCACCCGATCGTCCGGTTTGAGATCGAGCAAGTCGGTCATAAGGGCGACGATATAGGGTTGTGAGATCGTCTGCCCCTGCCCGATCGGGAGCGGCCGATTGTCGTAGGCCTTGCGCCGACTGCCGTCGGGGACGAACGCTTCGCGGGGGACATCCGCGAGCGCCTGCATGACGGATTCTTTAAAAGATGCCCGGCCTGTATAACTTTCGGTACGCTCGGCATCGTCTGCAATTTCAACCAGTAGACGGTTCCGTGCGAAGCTGAAGTCCTCCTCCGAGGCGCCTTCGGATGACGCTTGGGACTTGCGGGACGCGCTCTTACTTCTCATATAGCGCCCGAGGGAAGAGAGAAGCCTTGGGGATTTGACCATGACCGATACAAAACCAAAAAACGGCTCGGAGACATCCGCGAATGGTGGTGAACGGCACCAATTCCAAGCCGAAGTCAGCCGCCTGCTGAATATCGTGGCGAATTCGCTTTACAGCGAAAAGGACATTTTTCTGCGCGAGCTGATTTCGAATGCCTCTGATGCGTGCGACAAACTTCGGTACGCCGCGCTGACGGACGCTGATTTGGCGTCGGGCGACAGCGAGTATCGGATCGATATCAAGTTTGATAGAGAGGCGCGGACGCTGACCGTGGCGGACAATGGAATCGGCCTCAATCATCAAGATCTCATCGATAATCTGGGCACGATCGCGAGTTCAGGGACCGCAGCGTTCATCGAAGCGGTGTCCGAGGCGAAAAAGGATGAGGACGAAAAATCAGGCGACGTAAATCTTATCGGCCAGTTCGGCGTCGGTTTCTATTCCGCTTTCATGGTTGCGGACGAAGTTAGCGTCACAACGCGCAAGGCGGGCGATGAAGACGGTTGGATTTGGAAGTCGGACGGCATGGGCGAGTTCACCATTGAGCCGACGGCCGATGCCGAACGCGGCGCCGAAGTCACATTGCATCTCAAGAAGGAAGCCGATGAGTATCTCGATGCGATGCGTTTGCGTCATATCGTAAAAACGTATTCGGATCACATCTCCTTTCCGATCTCCTTAACGGAAACGGGCGGTGGTGAAGAAGCGCCGGTCGGCGAGAAATTGAATCAAGCGTCCGCGATTTGGGCGCGCCCGAAAGGCGAAGTCGACGAAGACGCTCATAAAGAGTTTTACCACCACGTCAGCCATGCGATCGATGAGCCTTGGCTCACTTTGCATTTCCGGGCAGAGGGTATGATCGAGTACACCGGCCTGCTTTATGTGCCGACGACGCGGCCGTTCGATCTGTTTCATCCGGAGCGCAAATGCAGCGTGAAGCTTTATGTGAAGCGCGTCTTCATCACCAATGACTGCGAGCATCTTCTGCCGTCTTGGTTGCGCTTTTTGCGCGGGGTGATCGATTCCGAAGATCTGCCCCTGAATGTCAGCCGCGAATTGCTGCAAAACAATCCGGTCCTCGCCCGGATTAAGGCCGGCGTCACCAGCCGCGTCTTGAATGCGCTGGGAGAGAAGGCGGAAAAGGAAAGCGAAGCTTATGCTGGTTTCTGGGAGGCGTTCGGTCCGGCGCTGAAGGAAGGTCTCTACGAAGATTTTGAGCATCGCGAGAAGCTGCTTAATCTTGTTCGATTTCGGACGACGGCTGGCGATGAGCTGGTCAGCCTCGCGGAATACAAAGCGCGGATGAAAGAGGGCCAGGAAGCGATTTACTACATAGCCGGCGACGAACTGGAAGCGGTCCAACGCAGTCCGCAACTGGAAGGGTTCCGTGCGAAAGGCATCGAAGTCCTGTTGATGACGGATCCGATCGACGAATTCTGGCTGCCCTCTGTTGGCGTGTACGAGACAACTCCATTCAAGTCGGTGACCCGCGGCAGTGCCGATCTCGAGAAGATCGATGCGAGCGAGGAAGAGACGAACGACGATGCAAAAGCCGAGGAGGCAGTCGAGGGCATAGATGCGCTCATCGCGGCCATTAAGCTTGAGCTGGGCGATTCGGTTAAGGATGTACGGTCCTCCGCCCGACTGACCGACAGTGCGGTTTGCCTTGTCGCCGATGACGACGATCTCGATATGAATTTGCAGCGGATTCTGAAACAGCACGGTCAGCTAAACGAAGTCACGCCGCGGGTTTTGGAACTCAATCCGAAACATGCGTTGATATCCGGCTTGGCGGAGTCCGCTGCGAAGAGCGCCCTCGACGTGGCGTTGAAGGATGCGGCGCACTTGCTCCTGGATCAGGCGCGGATCATGGAAGGCGAAGCATTGCCGGACCCGACCGCATACGCAAAGCGCATGGCGGATGTCATGGCGATGGCTTACAGGAAGTAACGGAAGATTCAGACGGTTCTAGCCGTCAAACGGTAGGCTCACCGCGGCGATAATTTCGCCGTAACCGCGTTTTTGGATCAAGATGGCGCACCCGCCATTTCCGGGACGCTCGGCAATTGGAATCGTGAGATCGACGGGCGAGCCGGTCCATTTGCCGAGCATCTCGTATTCACGCACGACACGTGCATTGATAAGGTTACGGCCGCGGTTTTCGCCCCGTTTCACCGCCGTTTCATGCTCCTTGTCGAAGGTGACGAAAACGATGTCATAAGTGTCGGACGTTCGCGCGGCACTTATCTTCGCAACGATTGATCCGGCTTCTTTGCGAACCCTAATTTTCGGGCCGGAATTCTTATACCGCTTCTGGCGATCGATGAGCGCTTCCACCTTGCCGCGATTCGATCCAACCGTGTGGGTGACCCCATCGATCACCATTTGGGGCGTATACTTGTAACGTCCCTTCAAGCTCTCGACATAGCCCTGCTGACGGTCGGTGAATTCGCGTTTGGCGAATTTGTCTTTCCAGCCAATGTAATCCCAATAATCGACGTGAAACTCGAGAGCGATGACATGGTCTCTTTTCGCGAGATCCCGAAGATAGGCTTCAGCCGGCGGGCAAGAAGAACAACCTTGGCTCGTAAATAGTTCGACGACGATCGGACGCTCGGCGGCTTGCGCAGCGCCGAGCGCAAAGCCCAACACCATCGACGTCATTACGAATATACGGGTGCCCCATTTCATGGTCCGAACCATACGAATAAATAAACGTCTCAACCAATCACGTTGCGGTGAAGCATTCTGCTTCTGGTCGGCATTCATTGTCCTAGTAGACGAACGGCTGAATTACAATCCTATCGGACGCATCGCGGTCGGTGCGAAAAGCGAGTCTGCATCGCCTGTTCGCGCGCATTGTCACAATAACAGGAAGAGCGCGCCGCGGGTCCTTGACGCCCTAGTCGACAGAAGGTACGAGTGGCGAGCCGTCGCCAGAACAACAAAAGCTTCACAAACAATAATGAGGCACTGGTCGACGGGATTGGGAATCTGGGAGATGCGTGACCTTCGGTCCTGCGAAGTTACGTGATTTTTCCGATTGAAGCGTCTGGGCGGTATTTGTCGTTTGCGGCCCGGGGGGAGGAAACCGAATGACGGCACCAGGTAATACATCCGTTTGGCCGGATCTGTCGGTCAATGATACGGGCCCGAAACTGCTGCTTTGGAATGCGGAAGTCCGTGGCGACCGTCCCGCCATGCGCGAGAAGTATCTCGGTATTTGGCAAACGTGGTCCTGGCGGGAAGTGTCTGACGAAGTCCGCGACATAGCGATCGGTCTGATGCAACTCGGCGTGAAACGCGGCGATCGTGTCGCGATCATCGGCGACAACCGTCCACGGCTTTATTGGTCGGTGTATGGGGTGCAAGCGCTCGGTGGCGTGCCGGTGCCGATTTATCAAGACGCCGTCGCCGAAGAAATGCAGTACGTTCTTGAGAACGCGGAAGTCAAATTCGTTATCGCGGAAAACCAAGAACAAGTCGATAAGGTCGCCGAAATTAAGGATCGCTGCCCCTTGGTGGAAGGGGTGGTTTATGTCGATCCGCGGGGCTTGCGCGACTATCAGCTTCCCTATCTGCACAATTATGACGACCTTGTCTCCAATGCGAACTCATCGTTGGGCGAAAATCTCGAGACCTATAAGAAGGAAGTCGCGGCGGGAAAGGGGCCCGATACGTCGATTATGCTTTACACGTCCGGCACAACTGGCCGGCCGAAAGGCGTGGTCCTGAGTTATGAAAATATTCTGATCAGTTCTTTGAACGCCGTGAAGTTCGAGGGGCTGCACGAGAATGACGAGATTTTGGCCTACCTGCCGATGGCATGGGTCGGCGATCACATTTTCTCTTATGGCGAAGCGCTGTGTTCCGGTTTCTGTGTCGCCTGTCCCGAATCCGCGGATACGGTTTTGAACGATGTCTTTGAGATCGGCCCGACCTTCTTCTTCGCGCCGCCGCGGATCTTCGAAAATCTGCTGACCTCGGTGATGATCCGTATCGAGGACGCCGGCGCCATAAAGCGAAAAATGTTCCATTACTTTATGGATATCGCGAAGACATGGGGCTCCAAGATTCTCGATGGCGAACCTGTCCCGACCAATATCCGGCTGCTGTATGCGCTTGGAAATATCTGCATTTACGGGCCGTTGAAGAATACGCTGGGATTAAGCCGCGTGCGCCTTGGTTATACCGCCGGTGAAGCGATCGGACCGGAAATCTTCAATTTCTATCGCGGCATCGGCCTTAACCTGAAACAACTCTATGGTATGACGGAGGCCAGTGTCTTCGTGACCATTCAGCCCGATGGCGAGGTCAAGCCCGACACCGTCGGCAAACCGGCTGAGGGCGTCGACATCAAGATCGACGACAATGGCGAAGTGTTGTTTAAGAGTCCTGGCATTTTCCAGGAGTACTACAAGAACCCGGAGGCAACGGCGGAGGCGAAAACGGCCGACGGATGGTGTCATACGGGGGATGCGGGCTTTTTTGACGCGGACGGCCACCTGAAAATCATCGATCGGGCGAAAGACGTCAGTAAGCTGAACGACGGCAGCATGTTCGCGCCGAAGTACATCGAGAATAAGATGAAGTTCTTCTCGGATATCTTCGAAGTCGTGACCTTTGGTGCCGAGCGAGATTATGTCACGGCTTTCGTGAATATTGATCTCGAAGCGGTCGGCAATTGGGCGGAGCGGAATGCCGTTGGGTACGCCAGTTATCAAGAGCTGGCGGGGCTCCCGCAAGTTTACGATATCATCGAGGGGCATATCCGACAGGTGAACGAGGATTTGGCCGACGATGAAAATCTTTCGGGGTCGCAAATCAAACGCTTCCTCGTTTTGCATAAGCAACTTGATGCGGATGACGGCGAGTTGACGCGGACACAGAAAGTCCGGCGCAGTCATATCGCCGAGAAGTATGCCCCCCTCATTGACGCGTTGTATTCCAACAGAGACCAATGCTCGATCGAAACCGAAGTCACGTTCGAAGATGGCCGAAAGGGATCCATCAGCGCCGATTTGACGATTCGGGACGTATCGGTCGGCGCGTCTAACATCGCCGAGGCAGCAGAATGACCGATACAGCGAGCACGATTTCGGACGAAGCGGTCGGCGGGGACATACGCCCCGACGAGAACAGCGAGATATTGCTGTCCGTCGACAACGTCATTTTGAGTTTCGGTGGCGTGAAAGCCATACAGGACGTCAGCTTCAACATCCGCAAGGGTGAGATTCGCGCAATTATCGGCCCGAACGGTGCCGGTAAATCGTCCATGCTGAATGTCATCAACGGTTTCTATAAGCCGAATGAAGGATCTATTACCTATAAGGGCGTTACGCGACCGCAGATGGAGCCGTCCGAGGTCGCGCGCGAAGGTGTCTCCCGGACGTTCCAGAACATCGCCTTGTTCCGCGGCATGTCGACTCTCGACAACATCATGACCGGCCGCAACACGCGGATGAACAAGAACTTCCTTTGGCAAGCGCTCTATTTCGGCCCCGCCCGCCAGGAAGAATTGGAGCACCGTCGGAAAGCGGAAGACATTATCGATTTCCTCGAAATTCAGGCGATCCGAAAAACCCCGGTCGGGCGCCTGCCTTACGGTTTGCAAAAGCGGGTGGAGCTCGGTCGCGCCTTAGCCGCGGAACCGGACCTATTGCTGCTGGACGAGCCGATGGCCGGCATGAATTCCGAGGAAAAGGAAGACATGTGCCGTTTCATTCTCGATGTGAATGACGAGTTCGGCACCACCATCGCGCTGATTGAGCACGATATGGGCGTTGTCATGGATATTTCCGACCGGGTGGTTGTGCTCGATTACGGGAAAAAGATCGCCGACGGCACGCCGGACGAGGTCCGCGGCAACCAAGATGTGATCGACGCTTATCTCGGCGTCTCGCACGATTGAGCGCAGGGACAGGGTGGAAGAATTAAGTCATGGAATTTCTCTATAACGTAAGCGTCGACCCGTTCCTCCAAATTTTCGAGGATCCGGTCTTCTTCATCCAAGTGATCGCCGAAGGATTGATGGCGGGGGTTATGTACTCGCTTGTCGCCCTCGGCTTTTGCCTGATTTACAAAGCGTCTGGCGTGTTCAATTTCGCGCAAGGCATCTTCATCGTGTTTTCGGTCTTGTGCCTGATCACGGTGTTCGAATTCGGCGTGCCGATCATTCCGGCCGTGATCATTGCCTTCTTGGCGATGGTGCTGCTGTCTTACATCATCGAACGGGTGATGCTTCGACACTTGGTGAACCAGGAAGAGATCATCATGTTTATGGCGACGATCGGTCTCGCCTTTTTCCTGGAAGGGTTCGGGCAAACGATTTTCGGCGGCGGATCCAAACTGGTGCCGACTGAAGCGCTGCATATTGGCCGTGATCCGATCATCATCCCGATGTTCGACAGCAATATTCGAATACAGCAACTCGACCTCACGGCAGGTGTCATTGCGGCGTTGTTGGTTGGCCTTTTGGCTTTGTTCTTCCAGAAGACGCCGGTTGGCCGGGCCCTTCGCGCTGTTGCGGACGATCACCAAGCGGCGCTTTCGATCGGCATTCCGCTGCAATGGATGTGGGTTGTCGTCTGGTCCGTCGCCGGTTTGGTGGCGTTGGTCGCGGGTATTATGTGGGGCGCCAGCAGCAGCGTCGATTTCAGTCTCGTGTTGATCGCTTTGAAAGCGTTGCCGGTTTTGATCCTCGGCGGCTTCACCTCCGTGCCGGGCGTGATCGTCGGCGGGTTGATCATCGGTGTCGGTGAAAAGATTGCGGAAATTTATTGGGGCGACGCCCTCGGCGGTTCGATCGAGGAGTGGTTTGCCTACGTCCTGGCCCTGGTCTTCCTGATGTTCAGACCCCAGGGCCTGTTCGGCGAAAAGATCATCGAGAGGGTTTAGGTCATGATTTATCGCGAAGCCGGCCAGATTAAGACGAGCTATGCGTCGGACCAGCAGATCTTCCCGATCGCGCAGGACCGGTGGTTGATCTACGCCTTTCTGGCATTCTTGTTTATCATTCCGCCCCTCTTCGCCAAGGAGTACCATTACGAGGTCATTCTATTCCCGGTATTGTCGCTTGGTTTGGCGGCTCTCGGATTGAATATCCTGACGGGCTATTGCGGGCTCATTTCGCTTGGGACCGGTGGATTCATGGCGATCGGTGCCTATGCCGCCTTCAAAATCACGACGGCGTTTCCGGAACTGAACATCCTCATCGTGTTTATGTTTTCTGGGCTTATAAGCGCGATCTTTGGTATCTTCATTGGTTTGCCGAGTCTGCGGATTAAGGGCTTTTATTTGGCGGTGACGACATTGGCTGCCCATTTCTTTGTCGAATGGTCCATCAACCGGATCGGATGGCTGTCGAACTACAGTCCGTCGCACACCATCGGCGGTCCCAACCGGGATATGTTCGGCATTGCCGTCATGGGACCGAACGCGGAGCCGGCGGCGAAATACCTGCTGATGCTTGTTGTTGTTGTCGTCTTGGCGTTTATGGCGAAGAACCTGGTACGTGGACGCATTGGGCGCGCCTGGATGGCGATCCGCGATATGGATATCGCGGCCGAGCTCATCGGCATTAATCCGCTGAAGACAAAACTCCTCGCCTTCGCGGTTAGCTCGTTCTATATCGGCGTCGCTGGCGCGATGTACGTGCTTATGTATCTGGAAAGCGTCGATCCGGAGGCGTTCGAGATCCTTACGACGTCCTTCCCAGTTCTCTTCATGATTATCATCGGCGGGCTCGGCAGCATTATGGGTTCCTTTATGGGCGCTGCTTTCATCGTCCTTTTGCCGGTCTTTTTGCGGAATATATTCCCCGCGGTTGGCTTGGACGTGCCATCACACGTGATTCAGCACATCGAATTTATGTTCTTCGGTGGGCTTATTGTGTTCTTCCTTATCGTCGAGCCGAACGGCCTCGCCCGTCTCTGGCAAATCGCTAAGGAGAAACTCCGGCTTTGGCCGTTCCCGCATTAATTGCTTTGCGAAATGGGGGCGTGTTAGAGTCGAAATTCCGCTAAGAAAACAACGTCTGGGAAATTCATTATCCAGGGAGGAATCAATGAAATTTAAGTCCTTAGCGACCGGACTTTTGGCTGCCGCCGTGGCCGCCGGGTCCTTTGCGACGACGCCAGTCTTCGCGAAAGAATCGATCTTCATACCGGTCTTTAGCTATCGTACGGGACCGTTCTCGCCGGGCGGCACGAAAGTCGCCAACGGCTATACTGCTTATCTCAAATATGTTCAGAAGACCGGCGGCGTCGAAGGCGTCGACGTGCAATTCGAAGAATGCGAATTCGGCTATAAGACCGACCGCGGCGTCGAATGCTACGAACGTATGAAGAGCAAGGGCAGCATCATCTCGCACCCGAACAGCACGGGCTTGACCTACAAGTTGGTCCCGAAAGCGCCGGTGGACGAAATTCCGATCTTCACCATGGGGTATGGGATGAGTGGTGCCGCCGATGGGCGTTACTTCCCGTGGGCCTTCAACTTCCCGACAAGCTATTGGTCGCAGGCGTCCGCCTTCATCCAGTATGTCGGCAACGAGCAGGGCGGCTTGGATAAGCTGAAGGGTAAGAAGATCGGCTTGATCTTCCTTGAGTCCGGCTATGGCCGCGAGCCGATTCCGCTGTTCGAAGCGCTCGGCAAGAAATACGGCTTTGAGTTCAAGCATTGGGCCATTCCCGCTAAACAGATGGCGGACCAACGCAGCCAGTGGCGCAAGATCGCCCGCTGGAACCCCGACTACATGTTCATGTGGGGCTGGGGCGTCATGAATCCGACCGCGGTCTCACGCGCGCACGAGTTCGGTTTCCCGATGAACAAGTTCATCGGTGTGTGGTGGTCGGGTGACGAGCTCGACGTGAAGCCGACGGGCGACAAGGCCAAGGGCTATCGCGCCGCGACGTTCCATGCGCCGGGTACCTTCTCGGAAATGCACAAGCGTGTCCTGAAGACCGTCTACAACGGCGACATGGAAGCGGCGAAGAAAGAGAGCTTCGGCGACGTCCTGTACAACCGCGGTATGTTCAACGCCATGTTGATCATCGAAGCGGCCCGTACCGCTATCAAGAAGCACGGCAAGAAGATCACCGGCAAGGAAATGCGCTGGGGTTTGGAGAACCTTAACTTGACTGAAGCACGCCTCGAGGAATTGGGCGCGAAGGGCTTCGGTAAGCCCATTAAGGTTTCCTGTGCCGACCATGAAGGCAGCGGACCGGTCCTGTTCCAAGAGTGGACGGGTACCGAATGGAAGATCGTCTCGGATTGGATTCCGCCGATGCGCGACATCGTCCGCCCGATGCTTGAAAAAGCGGCCGAGACAGAGGCTAAGAAGTGGGACTACAAGAAGCGGACCGACTGCTAATCCAGTCAAACGCGGCTTGAGTGCCGATGAGACAAAGCGGAGTGCCGGTGGATGCCGGCCTCCGCAGTCTCTTGTTTCACGAGAATTTATTGCCGATGATTCCGGCGATGTAGATTGAGCGCAAATCGGAATTCCGAGACATGAGCGAAAACGCTGAAGCGATCCTAAAGGTCAACAATATCGAGGTCATTTACGACCACGTCATTTTGGTATTGAAGGGCGTCTCCTTCGATGTGCCGAAGGGCGGCATCGTGACATTGTTGGGCGCCAATGGCGCTGGCAAATCCACCACTCTGAAGGCGATCTCCAACCTGCTAAAGGCGGAGCGGGGCGATGTCACCAAGGGCTCGATCGAATATATGGGCGAGCGTGTCGATACGCTGACGTCACACGACCTCGTCAAGAAAGGCGTCGTCCAAGTGATGGAAGGCCGCCATTGTTTCGAGCATCTCACGGTCGAGGAAAACCTGCTGACGGGCGCTTATACCCGCTCGGACGGCCGCGCCGCCGTCGATGCCGATCTGGAAAAGGTCTACAGCTACTTCCCTCGCCTGCGGGAGCGCCGCCGCGCCCAAGCGGGTTATACATCCGGCGGTGAGCAACAGATGACGGCCATTGGACGCGCGTTGATGGCGAAACCGTCGATGATTTTGCTCGATGAACCGTCGATGGGTTTGGCACCGCAGTTGGTCGAGGAAATTTTCGAGATCGTACAGCAGCTGAACGAAAAAGAAGGTGTGACCTTCTTATTGGCCGAGCAGAACACGAACATGGCGCTCCGCTATGCGAAATACGGCTATATTCTTGAGAACGGTCGTATCGTGATGGATGGCGAAGCCTCCATGTTGAGCGAGAACGAAGACGTGAAAGAATTCTACCTCGGCATTTCGAGCGGCGAGCGCAAGAGCTACCGCGACGTCAAATCCTACCGCCGGCGTAAGCGCTGGCTTGCCTGACGCAGGACCCATGACTGAATATTACGATGCGTTGGAGACCCGCGACCCGGCGGAACGGGAAGCGGCGCAGCTGGCTGCCTTGCCGAAACAGGTGGCGTTGGCGAAATCGGCACCCGGTAACGCAGACGCACTAGCCGATGTTGATCCGGAATCGATTACGAGTCGCGACGCACTCGCGACTTTGCCGGTTACCCGAAAGGGCGCGCTCATCGAGCGTCAAACGCCGGATGCGCCCTTCGGTGGTCTTAATGCAACGCCGGTCGAGGGCATGGAACGGTTATTTCTGTCACCGGGGCCGATTGCCGAGCCGCAAGGACGCCGGCCCGATTTCTGGCGGATTGCGCGGGCTTTGTTCGCGGCCGGATTCCGCGCGGGAGACCGGGTTCACAATTGTTTTTCCTATCATTTCACGCCTGCCGGCATGATGTTCGACAGCGGTGCCGCGGCGATCGGCTGCCCCGTTTTCCCGGGCGGTATCGGGCAGACCGAACAGCAGGTCGCGGCCATGGTGCATTTCCAGCCGGCCGCCTATGCGGGCACGCCCGATTTTCTAAAGATCATCCTTGAGAAAGCGGACGAACTCGGTGCCGATCTTTCCTGCATCAAGAAGGCGCTTGTCGGGGGCGGCGCTTTGCTGCCGCCATTGCGGCAAGCCTATGCGGACCGCGGCATTTCGGTCTTGCAATGCTACGGCACTGCGGATGTCGGCAACATCGCCTATGAGTCCGAAGCGCAAGAAGGGCTAATCTTGGACGAGGGCGTGATCGTGGAGATCGTCCGATCCGGCACCGGCGAGCCTGTTGCGGAAGGCGAGGTCGGCGAGGTCGTTGTCACGATTCTGAACGAAGACTATCCGTTGATCCGATTCGGTACGGGTGACTTGTCGGCGATCTTGGCGGGCCAAAGTCCCTGCGGTCGGACGGCCCCGCGTATAAAGGGTTGGATGGGTCGCGCGGACCAGCGCACGAAAATACGCGGCATGTTTGTCGATCCGGTACAGGTCGACCGCGTCCTCAAAAGCCATCCGGATGTCGCAAAGATGCGTTTGGTCGTTGGCGAAGAGGGTGGGTTGGATACATCGACCTTGCAATGCGAGATCGCTTCGGGAGATGACGCGCTGTCCGCAAAAATCTCGGAAGCGTTTCAAACCGAGTGTAAGGTCCGGGCAACGGTCGAATTCGTTGGTCTCGGCGATTTGCCGAACGACGGCAAAGTGATCGACGATATCCGCCAATACGAATAGCCCCCTTATGGGCGCGGTTTTCGGTCGATTGGCTTCGATTGCCACAATATTGCCTTATTGAGAGCAAATACCGGCCACACTACCGGAGTTTACTGTCATGACTGAGACCTCCCCTCTCAGACGGAGGCTTTCCCTGACGGCCTCCAGAACGGCCTTGCAATTGGGTCGTCCCAATCGGCGGCCGCCGGTCCACCCCCGGCGGCCGCCTTTATTGTGTCCAATCGCGTTTCATTCTCCTGTTCGATTCGATATTCTCGCGAGCCTTGGGAACTAACGCGTTTTGTTCATGTCCGCGCCATTTACGGGAGAAAATCTGACCTGCATCCGCGGAGACCGGCTGGTCTTTGCGGGATTGTCGTTTGAGGTCACGGCCGGCGGCGCTCTTTTGCTGACAGGGCCGAACGGCAGCGGTAAGACCAGCCTGTTGCGACTCATGGCCGGATTGGCAGCGCCATCCGACGGGGTCATTCGCTTTGGCGGCGAAGACGTTCGAGAGGACCTGATCGCGCATCGTGCGAATCTGCACTACGTCGCGCATTACGACGCGGCCAAACCGGCGCTGACGGCGCGTGAAAATTTGGCGTTTTGGACGGCGCTGCATGGCGGTGGCGACGCGGATGCAGGATTGGCAGCGTTCGATTTGTCGCGTTTGTCGGGCGTCCCGGCGCGCTTCCTGTCTGCCGGACAAAAACGCCGCCTCGCCTTGGCCCGCCTCGTGGCCATCCGAACGGAAATTTGGCTGCTCGACGAGCCGAGCGTTGCGCTCGACACGGCGTCGCTCGATGCATTGCGCGCGCGGATCGCTGAGCATCGAAACAGCGGCGGTATGGTCGTTGCCTCCACGCATGCGGAACTCGGTTTTGAGGACGCGGCGACGCTGGATGTATCGGCGTTTAGCGGTCGGGAGGCGGTCCCGATATGATGCAAGCTTGTTTTCAGATCGTGTTGCGGGACCTGCGACTGGCACTGCGGCAGGGCCTCGATGCGGTGATGGTTCTGATGTTCTTCGTGATTACGGTCACCTTATTTCCGCTAGGTGTCGGACCGGAACCGAACCTCCTGGCGCGAATGGCGCCCGGTGTCATTTGGGTGGCGGCACTCCTTTCGACCATGCTATCGCTCGACCGATTATTTCAGCACGACTACGAAGACGGTTCACTGGAGCAAATGCTGCTCTCACCGGTGCCGCTTGAGGCCGTGGTTTTGTCGAAGGTGGCTGCGCATTGGCTCTTAACCGGCCTGCCGTTGATCGTGGCCTCGCCTCTCCTCGCCGTATTCATGAATATGCCGGCGGGCGGGTTCGGTGTGCTTATATTGAGCCTCCTTCTCGGGACACCTGTCGCGAGTTTGATTGGTGCGGTTGGCGGCGCCCTTACCTTGGGTGCGCGGCGCGGCGGGGTTCTCATTTCGCTGCTGGTGCTGCCGCTCTACATACCGCTTTTAATCTTCGGTGTTTCCGCTGTCGACGCGGCAATCGGAGAGTTGTCGGTGCGGCCGCATCTCCTCATTCTGGCCGCTATGCTCGCTGCCGCTCTACCGCTGTCGACGTGGGCGGCGGCGGCGGCGTTGAGGCAATCTTGCGAATGAGTTATTTGGTCGCAACCGAACGTACGCGATGCCGTAAATTTTACGAGCACCGACGCGCCGAAACCCTTATATAGACGCTATGCATCGTTTCGCGAATCCGAACCGCTTTCTCAGATTGGGCCGCGCCATCCTGCCATGGAGCGCTGGCCTTACTGTGTTGTGTCTCGCCAGCGGTCTCTATTTGGGGCTTTTTGTGTCCCCGGCGGACTATCAGCAAGGGGAAACGGTGCGGATCATGTACGTACATGTGCCGTCCGCATGGATGGCGATGTTCGTTTATTCGTCGATCGCGATCGCCAGTGCGATGGCCCTCATCTGGAAGCATCCGTTGGCCGACCTGATCGGCAAGGCGAGTGCGCCGGTCGGCGCGGGTTTCACCCTAATTTGCCTTGTCACCGGCTCGCTCTGGGGCAAACCGATGTGGGGCACTTGGTGGGTTTGGGATGCCCGGCTTACGTCGGTTTTGATCCTTTTTTTCCTCTATCTCGGTTATATCGCCCTTAACAATGCGTTCGATGATCCGGTTCGCGGCGCGAAGGCATCCGCCGTTCTGGCGCTGGTCGGCGCGGTCAATCTGCCGATCATTAAGTTCTCGGTCGATTGGTGGAATACGCTGCACCAGCCCGCCAGTGTGACACGACTGGATGCGCCAGCAATTCACAGTTCGATGTTGTGGCCGCTGCTTCTGATGGCGCTTGGATTTACGCTGTTCTATGTCTCGATCCTGATATTGCGGGTTCGAAGCGAGGTGGCGGCCGCTCGAATTCGCAATCTCCAATTGGTCGAGGCCCGCGGATGAGCGATTTCCTCGACATGGGCGGTTATGCAGCCTTTATTTGGCCGGCCTATTTGATCGCGACGGTGATTCTGGGCGGTATTCTGGCGCAGACTATCATTACAATGCGTCGCCGTGAACGACTGGCGGATACGCTGCGCCAACAGCGGCGCGGCGGATTGGATGAGGACGAGGCATGAGCACACAAGGAACACGCCGCCCGCCGGCTGCATTGCGCAAACGACGCCGTCTGTACGCTGTTGTCGCGGGTTTGACGATGTTGGGAATTGCCGCGGCATTGGTTCTGACGGCGCTAGAAGACAATATCGTCTTTTTCCATAGTCCAAGCGACATTCATGCAAAGAAGATCGAACCAGGACAACACTTCCGGATGGGCGGTCTCGTTAAGGAAGGTTCTATTTCGAAAGCCGAAGACGGACTGGTGCATAATTTCGAAGTCACTGATCTCGATCACACTATCAAGGTCAGTTATCGAGGTATCCTGCCGGACCTGTTTCGCGAGGGCCAAGGCGTTGTGACGGAAGGCTCACTCCGTCCGGACGGCGTCTTCCTTGCGCGTGAAGTCTTAGCGAAACACGATGAGAATTATATGCCGCCGGAAGTGGCCGAAGCGCTGAAGAAATCTGGGAAATGGAAACACGCCGAAGGGGAAGGTAAGAAATGATCGTTGAAATCGGCCATTTTGCATTGATCCTCGCGCTGTGCGTCGCGGTGACGCAGGCCGCCGTTCCGATGATCGGCGCGCATCAGAACAATCGTGGCTGGATGGCGGTCGCCGGTCCGACCGCGGCGGCGCAGCTGGGACTGTTGCTGATCTCGTTCTTCGCGTTGATGTACGCCTATGTCACCAGCGACTTCAGCGTTAAAAACGTGGCGGCGAATTCCAACTCCTTGAAGCCGATGATTTATAAGATCAGCGGCGTGTGGGGAAACCACGAAGGCTCGATGCTGCTCTGGGTATTGATCCTCGCGTTGTTCGGCGCGATCGTTGCCGGCTTCGGGCGCAATCTCCCGCCAGGTCTGAAAGCGCGCACGCTTGCCGTACAAGCCCTCGTCTCCGTTGGATTTCTTCTGTTTATTATCCTGACGTCGAATCCGTTCGAACGTTTGGTGCCCGCACCGATTGATGGGCGCGGCTTGAATCCGTTGCTCCAGGATCCGGGATTGGCCTTGCATCCGCCCATTCTGTACGCCGGTTATGTCGGGTTCTCGATCTCTTTTTCTTTTGCTGTCGCCGCCCTGATTGAGGGGAAGGTGGACGCTGCTTGGGCGCGCTGGGTACGTCCCTGGACGTTGCTCGCGTGGTTGTTCCTGACCGCGGGAATCGCACTCGGCAGCTGGTGGGCGTATTACGAACTCGGCTGGGGCGGCTGGTGGTATTGGGATCCAGTGGAAAACGCCTCCTTTATGCCGTGGCTGGTCGGTACGGCCTTGCTGCATTCGGCCATTGTGGTTGAGAAACGCGATGCGCTGAAGAGTTGGACCATCCTGCTCGCGATCCTCACATTCTCGCTGAGTTTGATCGGCACTTTCTTGGTACGCTCGGGCGTGCTCACGTCGGTCCATGCGTTTGCGACGGACCCGGAACGCGGCGTTTTCATTCTCTTGCTCTTGGTTATCGCGATCGGCGGCAGTCTGGCGCTCTATGCGTGGCGGGCGCCGCAATTGCAGAGCGGCGGACTGTTCCAGCCGATCAGTCGCGAGGGCGGGCTCGTTTTGAACAATCTTTTGCTGACGACCTCCGCAGCAACTGTTTTCCTCGGTACGCTCTATCCGCTTTTCTTGGAAGCATTCGGCGGTGGCAAAGTCTCCGTAGGGCCGCCGTTCTTTAACGCCACATTCATTCCACTCATGGTGCCGCTTGTGATCGCGCTCGGTGTCGGTCCCTTGTTGCCGTGGAAACGAGCCGATCTCGGCGGCGTACTGGCGCGGCTGAAGTTCGCTTTCGCGGCGGCATTGATCCTGACCTTGATCACGGCGTATCTGACTTGGGGCAAAAGCGTCTTCGGCGCGATGGGTATCGGGATTGCCGTTTGGTTAGGTGCCTCTGTTTTGGTGGAGTTCGGAGAGCGGATTGGCTTTGGCCGCGTTTCGCTCAGCGATTCGGTAAAGCGTGCGATCGGTCTGCCGCGCGCCGCGTGGGGTATGACGCTGGCGCATTTCGGTCTTGCTGTCACGGTTGCGGGCGTGACAGGGGCCGGCCTCTGGCAGGTCGAGAGCATCCAGATTATGCGGCCCGGCGATAAGGTCGAGGTCTCCGGCTACGAGTTTACATTTGAAGGTGCGGAGAATGTTCGCGGACCGAATTATGCGGCGGAACGCGGGACTTTCACGGTGCGCGACGACGGACAGGTTGTCGCGAAGTTGTCGGGCGAACGCCGCCGCTACCTGGTCTCTGGCGACGAGACCACGGAAGCGGGAATTCACACCACGGCGATGTGTGACCTCTACGCGGTTCTTGGGGAGCCGAACGGAAAAGGCGGTTGGACCACGCGCCTCTACTATAAGCCGCTGGTGCCGTGGCTGTGGCTTGGATCGATCATCATGGTTTTGGGTGGCATTGTCTCATTGACCGACCGGCGATTGCGGATCGGCGCCCCGTCGCGCCGATCATCTCGCGCCGCACCGGCGCCAGCAGAATAGGACAAGAGATGAAGCGCCTCTTCTTTATCTTGCCGCTCGCGATATTTCTCGGCATGGCCGTTTATTTCGGCATCGGGCTTACGAAAGACCCGAGGATCTTACCGTCGGCGTTGATCGACCAACCTGTACCGGATTTCGAACTGCCGGCCTTAAAGCCTGAAAAGCCCGGGCTCGCGACGGGTGACCTCAAAGGTGAAGTCGCGCTTGTCAACGTATTCGCCTCTTGGTGTGTGCCGTGCCGTGCGGAGCATCCGCTTTGGATGCAATTGGCCAAGACGGGCGATGTGAAGATTCACGCCATCAATTGGAAAGACCAACGCAAGGCGGCAGTCGATTGGCTGGACGAACTCGGCGATCCTTATGCCCGCATCGGATTCGATCTTGAGAACAAAGCCGGTATCGAGTGGGGCGTCTATGGTGTGCCGGAGACTTACGTGATCGATCGCGAAGGGCGTATTCGATACAAGCATGTCGGCCCATTATTTAAGGAAACGTACGTCGAGACGATTGAACCGCTTCTCAAAGAGTTGCGCGGATGAGAGCCGCGATACTCGCCATACTCTGCGTGTTGTTGCTGCCGGTTGGCGGCGCAATCGCCGTGCAGCCGAATGAAGTCCTCAAAGATCCGGAACTTGAAGCCCGTGCGCGGAACCTTTCGAAGGATATCCGATGCCTCGTTTGTCAGAATCAATCGATCGATGATTCGAACGCAGACTTGGCGCGCGACCTTCGCGTGCTTGTCCGCGAACGTCTGACCGAGGGCGATAGTGATGAACAAATTCTCGATTTCTTGGTCAAACGGTACGGGGATTTCGTTCTGCTGAAGCCACCGGTTAAAGCGTCGACCTACGCGTTATGGTATGGACCGATCGTAATCTTTGTTCTCGGTGTGATCGGTCTCGTCGTCTTCCTGCGGGGCCGGCGTCCGACGGCGGCAATGCAGACTGCGGCGCTGAGTGAAGACGAAGAACGTCGAATCTCGGCACTTCTCGACGAGAACAATCAAAAGGACGGGTAGACGCCGCATGTTGTTTTGGATCGCTGTAATCCTGATGTTGTGCGCCGTTGTGGCTGTTGTTGTTTGGCCATTGATTCGCGAGCAGCAAGACAGCCGCGAAGAAGCGGACTTCGATATCGAGGTCTTTCGCGACCAGCTTGCGGAGGTTGTGCGGGAGCACGACGAAGGACGTCTCGAATATGCCGAGGCGGAGGCCGCAAAAGCGGAAATTAGCCGGCGCATACTGGCCGCAGATACCGCCCGCCGGCAGCAGTCGCACGCGATATCGCGCCAACCGGCGGCCGCTGTTGCGCTCGCGGCTATACTGATCGGCAGTGCCGTCAGCGCTTATCTTTATACCGGTTCACCCGGTCAACCGTCGCGCCCATTTGCCGAACGGGCAGAAGAGCGCAAACAGCACGCTGAACGGCAGAACCGCGGGCGAATGGATTTGGCGAGCCTTGCAGATCGCCTGAAGAAGCGCCTCGAGAAGGACACGGATAGTGTCGAAGGCTGGCAGTTACTCGCCCGGACTTACATGACAATGGGCAATTTTGCCGATGCCGTCCCGACATTCGAGCGTTTGATGGCCTTGCGACCGGGCGATGCCGGTACCTATGCAGCATATGCGGAAGCGATTACGCTGGCCGCGAACGGCAGTGTCACGCCGAAGAGCCGCGCTGCGTTCGAGCAAGCACTCTCCAAAGACGCCGAGGAGCCGACTTCTCGGTTCTACCTAGGCCTCGCCGATTGGCAGTCCGGGGAGTATCAGCAAGCCTATGACCGTTGGATCTCCTTGATGGGCGATACCCGAGCGGATGCGCCTTGGGCCGAAGTGTTGCAGCAACGTCTGACGGAGGCGTCCGAAAAGCTGGGTCTCGACGTCGCGGCATTGCCGAAACCGTTACCGGCGGCGGCTTCTTCGGCACCGGCCGCCCCGGCACCGGCCCAGGCGCCCGGCGGACCTTCGCGAGCGGATGTCGCCGCCGCCCAAGAGATGTCGCCCGAAGATCGGCAGGAAATGATCCGCGGTATGGTCGCGGGCTTGGCCGCCAAGCTGGAAGAAAATCCCGCCAATTTTGAAGGTTGGATGCGATTGATTCGCTCCTACGGGGTCCTGGGAGACAAGGCGAAAGCGAAAGATGCGTTGGATAAAGCCCTGAAACAATTCGAGCGCGCGCCTTTTGTGAAGCGGCAGTTATTGGCCCTAGGCGGTGAACTCGGATTGGCGGACGCCAAGGAAGCGGGCGGCAGCGAGACCGCATCTGCGCCACGCGGGCCGACCGCTGAGCAAATGCGCGACGCACAGAGTATGAGCGCCGAAGACCGCCAGGAGATGATCGAAGGGATGGTCGCGGGCCTCGCTGCGAAGCTCGAGGAAAATCCGAACGATCTGCAGGGCTGGATCCGGTTGGCGCGTTCTTACAACGTCCTTCAGAAGCCGGAGAAGGCCCGGGATGCCATGTCGCGTGCCGCCAAGGTCGCGCCGGAGAATGTCGATATTCTGACGCTCTATGCGCGTACGATCCGGACGGCCGCCGGCAACCAGCCGACCGCCGCTTCCGCTCAGATTATGCAAAGAATTCTGACGCTGGACCCGAACAATGTAGAGGCGCTTTTCTTCTCGGGTTTGGCGGCGAACGGCGCCGGCGACAAAGAAGAAGCCCGACGGCTTTGGGAGAAGGCGAAGTCCGGCCTGCCGGAAAACTCGCCGCAACGAGCGGCTGTTCAACGGCAGATCGATAGTCTCGGGAAATAGCCGTTTCCGCCTTCGGGTGACGCGACCCGTACTCCCCCTATATTGAGCATTAACGTTTCTTATTTTGGAGAGGCTCGATATGGGACCGCAACTCGTCGACTACCTGCTTTATGAAAAAGAAGACAACGGCATTCTTTGGATCAAGTTCAATCGCCCGGAGAAAATGAATGCCCTCTATGGGACGGCGGAGAATAACGGGACGGTCGCGAAAGTCGGCGAATATATGCGAGCCGCTGACGATGATCCCGACGTTCGTGTCATCGTTCTGACCGGTGTCGGGCGCGGGTTCTGCTCCGGCGCGGATCTAAAAGAACGTCCGAGCGAAGACGAGATCGGCCCGAATGTCGAAGGGGCGCGCGGCTCCCACGAGGGGCCTGATGCAATGCGTCAGCACTTCTATCACGGGTTTACCAAGTTGCACCGCGATATCTCGGTGATCCGGAAGCCGACGATTGCCATGATCAATGGCGCGGCTGTCGGTTCCGGTATGGATATGTCGCTACATTGCGATATCCGGATCGGCTGCGAGAAAACCCGATTTATCGGCTATCAGCAGGCCGGGCAGATCATGGAGAACGGAGGCTCCTATTATCTTCCCAAGATGGTCGGTCTCGGACGGGCGCTAGAATTTGCCTATACCGGTTCCCTCGACGCTGATCGGGCGTACGAATGGGGTCTCTTAAATCACCTGGTATCGTCGGAAGAACTCGAGCAAACCACCCGCGCGCTTTGCGAGCGGATCATTGCGCTGCCGCCGTTGGTGCAATGGACCAGCAAGCGCATTATGAGGGCAGCAATGGACAGCACGCTGGAGACCACGATGGTCCTGACGTCGAATGCCGGCGGTATCCTACAGAGTTCCGCTGATGCCAAAGAGGCCCGCCAGGCTTTCGTCGAGAAACGAAAGCCGAACTTTAAGGGCGTCTAGACCAGGTTCTCGTTTAGGAATACGCACACTTTGGTCCACGCATCTTCGCTGATATCGTGGCGGTAGTAGTCCTCGCTATTGAAGGACTGGAAAGCGTGCCCCGCGTTATCATAGCGATGGAAGACGTACGGTACGCCGCCCGCTTTTAAGGCCGCTTCGTATTCGTCGACGTCCGCCGGGCTCGGTGTTTCGTCTTCGTTGCCAAAAAATCCAGCGACGGGGCAATTCATCTGACCGGCAAGATCAATCGCCGGCGGCGTATTGGGGCCCATCGTTTGGTTGACGCGGCCGCCATAAAACACGGCGCATGCTTTGAGGTCGGGATTGTGGCAAGCGCCGAGCCAGGCGACCCGGCCGCCCCAGCAATGGCCGACGATACCGATCCGGGAGCCGTCCACGTTGTCTTGCGCGGCTAGGTGATCGAAGCCGGCTTGTAGGTCGAGTTTTGTCCAATCGTCGCGAAACTCGTCCCGTTTGATCTGAATATCGTCAGATTTCGGCCACCAGTGAAAGATAAACGGGACGGCGACCGCAAAGCCGTTCTCGGCATATCGCTCAGCGGTTTTCATTGTGAAAGTGTCGTTCTCAATGCCCGTGTGGCCCACTGGAATATGCATGGCGAGTACGATGCCCGGATGCGGCCCGTCCCCATCCGGCAAATACATAAAGACCTCCATCGGATCGTCGTTTACGGTCACGGTATCGATGCGATGTTGCATGACGAGTTCCTCCCCAAAGATGTGCTATGCGTTAGCAGCAAAGTGATCCCGGAATCGGACTCGGCAAGCGGCCATGTCCATGTCGCGCTTGAAGGCGGCCGGGAGGGTCGGCAGAACGCGAACCAACAGGAACCGTGGGCCCGGTGCTTCGCGGATGAAAGTTGCCGCCGCCGCAATCTCCGAGGGTTCGGAAATCGACATGGTTGATGTGATGCCCGCGCCTTGTGCGATCGTCTCAAGATTCGCGGCGCCGGCCGTATGCCCCGTTTGGCGGCCTGTCTCGCCGTGCATGGCATTGTCTTCGCAAACAATGGTGAGATTTTGCGGTTGCGCCGTTGCCACCGTGACGAGCGAGCCGATGCCCATCAGCATCTCACCGTCGCCATTGATCGCGGCCACATTCTTATTCGGCGCCGACAGTGCCATGCCAAGTCCCATCGCGACAGCAGCACCCATCGTGCCGGCCATGGTGTAGATATTCGCGCCGTCGTTGGTCAGCGCCGCAGCGTCTTTTGACGCGCCGGCGAGGCCACTCACAAAGAGCCATTCTTCGTGATTGGGGAACAATTGCGGTAAGAGTTCACGTCGATCGATATTGCCGGGTTTCGGTGCGGTCATGATTAGAATCCTTTCGCGCCCAGGAATTTCTGACTGAGGACAATTGCCGCGGCTTGCGCACCTTTTCCGGTCGCATTTAAGGCCGCGGACGTCGCCTTTTCGAGATCGTCCGGTACGTCGACCTTAAAGATCAAAACGTCCATTGCTTCCAAGAGCGGTTCGACGGCACCCGCCATGGGATATTGCCAGGGGTTTTGCTCGCCGTAGTCGCCGCGCATGGAGATCATCATAAGCAACGGAAAGCGGGCTCCCTTTGCCAATGAGAGATAATTCGGGCAATTGCCGAGGCCGCTTGACTGCATGCACAAGACGGCGCGTTCACCAACGAGATCCGCACCGGCGCAAACCGCAACACCTTCTTCTTCCGTTGTCAGCAAGATTGCGCGTGTATCATTGTTTTCTTCCGCAAGCGCGATCAATCGGTCGTTTCCGGCATCTGGGACATGCGCAAACAGCTTTACGCCGGCTTCGCGCATCAGATCGAACATCTTGCCGGACCATTCGGCGTGCGGGTGGCTTTCGGGCATTCGTACCTTCCATCGAGTTCAATGCTTCGCTGGCCGTATCAGCGGAAAATTGGATCAACCAATCGAAACGCCGGAATTGACGATGCGCCGGCTCGCTTCAGTTACGACATGACTAATCTGTAGCGGGGCTACCGGTCCTCAAGTCCTTTTTGGCACTTAATCGGCATTATTGTGCCTTGGGAGGTTGAAATAGAACTCTGTCCCGTTTCCGACTTCCGAAACGAAGTCGAGAACGCCGTCATGTCCGTCGATAATCGCTTTAGAAATGCTGAGGCCGAGACCGGTTCCGCCGACCTGTCGATCGTCGGAGGCATCTTCTTGCGTGAACTTTTCGAAAATTTGCGCGCGGAACTCCGCCGAAATACCGGGCCCCTTGTCGGTCACGGAAACGCGGCAGGTGTCGGTATCGGCAGTGGTTGAAATTATGATCTCGGATTGCGTTGGCGCAAACTTCGCGGCATTCGACAATAGGTTCGACAAAACTTGCGCCAGTCGCTCCGGATCGCCGCGGACCAAAGCGTCTTTCTGCGATCGGTGTTGTACGAATGTAACGTGGTGTTCGTCGGCATAACCCTGATTTGCTTCGATCGTCTGCGCCACGAGTTCATTCAGTTCGATCGGTTCGGACCGGTAAGACATGTTGCCGGACTCGATTCTCTCCATGTCGAGAATGTCGTTTACGAGCAGGAGAAGGCGCTCGCAATTCTTCGCGGCGATATCGACGAGGTTCTTTGCCTGGTCCGGTATTTCGCCCGTCACGCCGCCGGCAACCAATCCGAGCGAACCGCGGATCGATGTCAGCGGTGTTCGCAGCTCGTGACTGGCGGTGGATATGAATTCGTTCTTGATCCGGTCGAGTTCCTTCATCTTGGAGATATCCTGGCCGACCATAAGCAAACAATCCTGACCCCGGTACTCGATCAGTTCGCCGGACAATAGAATATCAATCGTCTTACCGCTCTTCGTCCGGCATTGCGTTTCGAAGTTTTGGACAATTCCGTTGTCTGTTATCCGTTGAACGAATTCCGTTCGATCTTCCGGATTTGCCCAAATATTCAGATCGAAAGTGTTGCTGGTCAAAGTTTCTTCGCGGCCGTAACCGGTGACCGTCGTCCAGGCGTCATTGATGTCAATGTATTGTCCGGTCTCCGG
>PAZH01000071.1 GCA_002716125.1 Rhodospirillaceae bacterium | reverse complement strand
TTCAACAATCCGATCAAGCTCAACGACACGACACTGTCGCTGTGGACGCGTATCCTGCGCGACGTTCCAGATTCGCGACTTTCGCTAAAGTATTACGATTTTTATGGCATGCCGGAAGTCCGCGATAGGGTTGTTGGGTTTTTTGAAGCGTCTGGCATCGAGGCAAGCCGTCTTTTGCTGAAACCGGATACCGAAGCGCGTGCAGGGCATCTCTCAAATTACGACCAAGTTGATATCGCCCTCGATCCAACGCCCTTCAACGGCGCGACAACGACGTTCGAAGCTTTATTGATGGGCGTGCCGGTGGTCTGTTTACTTGGCGAACAATTGCTGGCGCGCTCAGCAGCTAGCTTGATCACGACGGCTGGATATTCGAGTTTGGTCGGCCGCAATCCAGATGAATATGTTTCCCTCGCGACCGCGCTTGCCGGTGATCGCGAGAGCCTTGCAAAGACCCGCCGCGAAATGCGGCAAAAGATCAATCAATCGCGGCTATTCGATGCGCGTCGCTATTCCCGTAATATCGAACGATTTTATCGGGCAATGTGGCGCAGATGGTGTTCGTTGAGATCGGTTTTGTCTATATAAAACAAATCATTATGGTCCATTTTGCATAATTAATATTCGCTAAATAGCGACTTATGGACGCCATGGTGGCGCGGCTTCGGCGAGCGCTTCGCGGATATCACCTTCTAGAAACAATTTGAGTGTCGGAACTCCGGCGGCGGCGCCGGCCTGCATGTCTGACTGCTTATCGCCGATCATAAAGCTTCGGGATAAATCGACGGGCCATTCTTCCATGGCACGCAGCAGCATGCCGGGTTCCGGTTTACGCCAGTCTCGGAATTCTTGGTATCGATCACCGCCAAAGTCGGGATGAAAGGGGCAATAGTAGAAGGCGTCGATATGGGCGCCGTGTTGCATCAAGGTTTCGTTGATATAGGCGTGTAGGTTTTCGATATCCGCCGTCTCGTAAAGACCGCGGGAGACGCCGGCTTGGTTGGTAACGATAAAGACGTAATAGCCGAGATCGTTGAGCCGTTTAATCGCCACCTCGATACCTTCCATCCACCGGTAGTCGTCTTTGTGCCAGACGTAACCGGTATCGTGATTGACGATTCCGTCACGGTCGAGGAAGGCGGCTGGGCGCCGTTGCCATTTCGGAAGAAGTGTCTGCGCGCGCTCGAAATCGTCAGGGACGCCGATATCGATGAAGGGACCGTCGTGAATTCGGCCCTGCACCTCACCGGCCGCGACCAGCTGCGGCAATATGTCTGTTTCAAGCGAGACATGTCCGTCCCCGATCCAATCGAGAACGCTGCGGTTGAGGCAATAGACACCGGCATTGATGAGGCCGGGACCTGGGGTCGATTTCTCCCCGAATTGCGTCACCCGCCCTTCGTCCAGAACGACGTGTCCGTATCGTTCGGCGTTTTCGACCTTTCGCAGCGCGATATTGGCTGTTCCGTCGCCAAGAAATGGGTCGAGTAGATTGAAGTCGAAGAAGGAATCACCGTTCAGCATGAGGAATTCGGAATCTAACAGGTGTTCCGCGTAACGCAGGGCTCCGGCGGTTCCGGCCGCCGGCTGGTCTGCAATAAGTTCGACATCCACGTCATGCCAAGCGGTTGTGCTTAGCGCGCGTTCGAAGGCGGCGGTGTGCGGACCTGTAAGTAGAATTAGACGTCTAATGCCGTGTCGAGCCAATTCGCCCTTTAGATGCTCGAGAAACGGACGCCCGCCAACGTGCAACAGGGGTTTAGGCGTGTCTGCCGTTAGCGGCCCGAGGCGTGTCCCCATGCCGCCCGCCAAGATGACTGCTTGTCTCATCATTCCGTTTCGACGTCGAGCTCAAGTCTGAAAATGTCGGCGATACCAATCGAGTGTCTTGCGAATACCATCTTGAAAGTCCGTTTGAGGTCGCCAATCGATCTCGGAATCGGCGCGCGCGCAGTTCAAGAAAAGCGATGTCTTGATTGTCGGTTTCGCTCGATCGAATGTGATCTCGATATCGCGTCCGGAGGCTGCAATTATTCTTTCAACAACGTCTTTGACGGCAAACGCCTGGCCATACCCGATATTATAAAGGCCAAACGGTTCCGACTGGCGGCGGATCGATTGTTCGACGCAATGAACGAGATCGTCGATATAGAGTAAATCGCGTGCCTCCGTGCCTTCGCCCCAGACGACAATCTTGCCGTCGGAAGCTGTCATCACCTTCGTGACGGTCGCGCCGAACATATGAGACCGTTCCAGATCGTACTTGTCGTGGGGGCCGTATATATTGGAATGACGCAGTGCTGTGAACTTCGTGCGTCCGAGGCCGGCGAAGAACTCCGCCATTTTCTCTAAGTAAACTTTCGTCCAGCCGACGCCGAAGTATTGCGGGGCGATCTCCCCGGTGAAATCGTCCTCGGATAGCGGTCGGTCGCTGCTCGGATACATGACGGTACAACTGAAAAAAACGACATGTTTGACGTTCAGGTCGTAGGCCGTCCGAAAAATATGAGAATTCATGACGGCGTTGTCGGATGTGTGGATGTAGGGCCGCTGCACAATATCGGCAGCGCCGGAAGTCGTGGCCGCCGCCTGGACAACAATATCGATTCCTTGGAGGACCGTCTGCACGTCCTCTTGGCATGTCAGGTCTGCGCGTACCCAAGCGACATTGGGGCAATCGAAACGTGGCGTTTCGTGTTCGACCGCGATCACTTCGGTATTCGGTTCGTGCGAAAGGCGTTCTACGATATTCCGACCGATAAATCCGGTTGCGCCGCAGACCAAGATTCTTTGCCGTTGGGTCATGCGCACTCCTGAATGAAAGCGGCGATGTTCTCATTACTGGTCATGGAAAGTTCCGGATAAATCGCTTTCGCTTTGCTGTTGTCGATATCGCCCGTTCGATATTGAAAATCTCCGTATACGGGACGCGCGCCAAGAATGCCGGCAACCTCTTCGAGGGTCACATTCTCTGTGGCTGCGATATTATACACACCGGTATGGCCATCCCGCATGGCGGCTTCGATAAATTCTCCGACTTGTCGATGGAGAACGTAGTTGAACGTCGATGCTGCGCTGAGGGTTAGGGCGCAATGCGGGTCACGGCGCATTCTGATCAGGCTGTTGGGTCGTGCGGTTGGGCCAAGTAGTGCTGTCGGTCGTAGGACCAAACTGGCTGTGCCGGTATCGGCGAGAACCTGTTCGCAAGCGAGCTTAATTGCACGATAGGAAGCATCGGTCGGTATCGGGCCAAGCGGGTCGTCTTCCCGCAGAGCGCGGTCGGCGTTTGGGTAGACGTCGACCGAAGAAATATACACGAACAAGCGATGTGGAATGCGGCAGACATCCTTCAGTAGCGAGACATTCTTGGACACCGCGTCGTCGACACCCTCGGCGAGATCGATGGCGCAATGGACGATGGCGTCATAGACCGAATGTTCCCAGAATTCAGCGGGATTGTCCGCGCGTGTCAGCGCCATGCCGCCGAACCTATCGTATAGGGTGGCGCCGAGACCGCTGCCGGTTCCGGTAACAAGAATCCGCCTATCCATCGGGTTGGAGGCGGTCTTCTGTGAACGCGTTATAGCGCTCGCCCACCGTATCCTTTCGCTCGCGATACCACGTCATGGTCTCGGCAATACCTTCATTGAGCGTGATCGATGGTGAAAACCCGTAACCCGTCGCGCGGCGCGTATCCATCAGGCGTATCGCATCGCCGGACGGCTTTGACGTGTCCCAAACAATGGGTGTCGGTTCCGGTAGGTTTGCAACCACTGTTTCGGCGATTTCCTTGATCGAGAAGCCGTCACCGCTGCCGAGGTTTACCGGTTCGTTCACACCCTTTTCGACCATGAGCATCATACCGCGCGCGACGTCGCGCGCATGTATGAAGTCCCGCACGGCGGAGCCGTCTCCCCAGACTGTCAACGGCGTTTCGCCGCTGAGTGCCCGATGGATCAGCGACGGTATGACCATCGCATTCTCGGGGTCGAAGTTGTCGTAAGGACCATAGACGTTTGCTGGCCGGACGATGGAAATCTTATCCCAGCCGTATTCGATGGCGTAGGCTTCGGCCTGCAACTCGCCCATTCGCTTTGCCCATCCGGCGAACCGGTCGTTGGGTGACGGAAAGGTTTTCCAAACATCGTCTTCGAGAAAATGGTCGGACGGCGCGTATACGCCGACCGAACTCGTGAACAGATAACGTTCGACCTCCGCGCGTCTTGCGGCTTCCATAATATTGAATGAAAAGGTGACGGTCGGCACCATAAAGCTTGCGGGCCGTTGGCTTGCCATTGCGGGGGAGCCCTTCACCCCGGCCAGATGAAAGACCAATTCGATATCCTTCACCGCTTCGGCGCAGTTGGAAAACTCGCGGAGGTCGGCGCGGATGAACTCGGCACGCGCGGGCATTTCGGTCGGCGTATCGAGCGAAACGATCCGAATGTTGGCGCCGCTGTTATCCAGCATTTCGACAAGCGGTCGGCCGATCAGACCGGTGCCCCCGGTCACCAGAACGTTTTTTCCCTGGAAGAAGCTCATGTCGGTTTGCTCGAGACTATCGGGTTAAGAACCTATCGCCGTCGCGTGCAACGCGCTCCCGCCAGTAGTCGAGCAAGTCACGCATCGTTTGCTCGAAGGGGATTTGGGGTGCCCAACCGGTATGCTGCGTAAATTTGCGGGTATCAGGTACCTGAAGGTCGGCGTCGATCGGACGAAGGCGGTCCGGATCGGTTTCGATGCGTATCTCAGACTTCCGTTCCGAGAACGACAATAACATGTCGAGAATATCGCCGACGGTGCAACTGTGTGTCCCGCCGATATTGTAGTATGCGCCCGCGTCCGGCTTAACGGTAACCAGCATAAAATACGCCCGGACCGCATCGCGAACGTCTGCGACGGTTCGCAAAGAGTCGAGATTGCCGACTTTGATGACCGGCGGAATAAGGTTCGCCTCGATCAGCGCGATTTGTTTCGCGAAGGTTGATTCCGCAAAGACGTCGCCGCGCCGGGGGCCGGTATGTGTGAACATCCGCGTCGTCATGACTGTCATGTCGTAGGCTTCCGCATAATACCGGCCGACTAGATCGGTGCCGACCTTACTGATGGCATAAGGGGAGGCCGGATGGAATCCGGTTTCCTCGCCGATCGGAATCTTATCTTTCGGCACCCGACCGAAGACTTCGGAAGACGCACAGACATGTACGACGGCGTTTGGTGAATATTGACGCAGGGCATCGAGAATACGGACCGTACCCTGGATATTGGTATCAAAGGTATCCAGTGGACTCTCAAAGCTCGTGCGGGGGTAACTCTGTGCGGCGAGGTGGAAAACGTAATCCGGTTTCGCCTGCCGGACGACGTCTTGCACGGCCAGCGTATCGCGCAGATCGCCGTAGAGTATGCTGACCCGTTCGCCCCGGTTGATCATCGGCACGAGGTTTTCGAGGTTCTCAAGTGGGCTCCGCCAACGGCACATGCCGATAACGTTCCAATCGGTCTCGGCGACCAGATAATCGGCGAGATGGGAGCCGACCATGCCGGTGATACCTGTGATCAAGGCGCGGGGTTGCGTCATGCGGAAAGAACACCTTTATCGGCAAGGAACGCCTCAATCGCTCCGAGAATATGGTCCCGTGCCGCATGATCGATATCTTGATGATTGCCGAAGGAGAAACCGCGTTCCATGACGGCGCTGGCATGGGATAGGTCGCCTTGCGCGCGATGCGGGTAAAGCTTTAAGCCGGGTTGGCGCGCAATATTACCGCAAATAATCGGGCGGGTTTCGATACCGACGTCGCCGAGAGCGGTCATAATGTCGTCGACGGAAAAGGGCGCGTCGATGCCGAGAGTGATCGGAAAGCCGAACCAGGAGTGTTCGCCCTGCGGAGTCGTTGATTGTGTCTGTAGCAGCGGTGCATTCGCTTGCAACTGCGACGCAAGTTTTTCGGCGTTTTGCCGTCTTGCCTCTACATAACTGGGGAGCTTCGGGAGTTGTACGGAACCCATCGCCCCTTGGAGTTCGGTTGCGCGTAGATTGTAGCCGAGATTGACGAAGAGAAATCGCGGGTGAATCTCGGGGTATCGTTCGATCCACGGCTTCTGGTCCTCAACCTCTCGAATCCATCCGTGTGCCCGCAGAATACGCATGAGCTCGGCATCTTCTTGTGTTTGAGCGACGGTGATGCCGCCTTCGAGCGTCGTAATATGATGCGAGAAATAGAAGCTGAATGTTCCCATGCGGCCGAAACTTCCAACCGCTTTATCTTCGTATTTGGCGCCTAAGGCTTCGCAACAATCTTCAACCAAAATAAGCGAGTGGCGATCGCAGATGTCCAGGATCGCTTCGAGGTCGCAGGGATTTCCGTAGACATGGACGATCATGACGCCGCGCGTTTTCTCCGTGATCGCAGCTTCGATTTCGTTTGGATCAATGTTGAGGGTGGCGGGGTCGATATCCACGACGACAGGAACAAGACCGAGTTGAATCAGCGGCCAAACCGTTGTCGACCAGGATAGCGCTGGCACGATGACCTCGTCACCCGGTCGTAATGCGTCGCGGGCTTCGGGGTTGGTCAGCGCGGCGATCGCCAGCAGGTTTGCCGAAGAACCGGAATTCACCATGACGCCGGGGCCGAACGGTCCGCTCGCTGAGAATGCCGCTTCGAACGTTTTGACCTTCTGTCCCATCGTAACGCGCGTGGTCAAGAGACAGTCGAGCGCTGCGTCGATTTCCTCTGCCGAAAACGTTGGCTCGTGTAGGCGTACAATCGGATCCGAAGCGGAAAAATCGAAATTGTGCTCGGCTTCGCAGTAGGTGCGGATTGCCTCGGATATCTGCCGTCGAAGTTCGTCTCGATTATTCATGCTGCGACATCCTCAAAACGGTCCCCGAAATTCGAGAACTTCGCTGGATGAAGTTTCAGGCGCCGACCACTCTGTGCCGGATCTCAAGAGTTGATGGGCGGCTTCGGCAATCGTTTGTCCGTTCGGGTAATAGATATCTTCAAGCGGTCGAGTCGTCGGGCAGGGGGCCGGGGCGTAGCCCATACGTTTCATTTTGGGGATACCTTGCTCGCCGGTTTCTTCGACAATCCGCGCGATAATCTCGCTTCCCGCGCCGCACATGGTCCAACTCGTGTCGACGATAAGCAAATGACCGGTCTTCCGGACCGATTCCAAAATTGCGTCGATATCGAGCGGTGCGAGGGTCACGGGGTCGATCACTTCTGCCGAAATTCCGATATCGTTCAGGACCCGAGCGGCACGCAGACATTCAACAACCATATGGCTGATGCCGACGATCGTAATATCGCTGCCTTCGGTCAGTTGCCGCGCGTGACCGAAGGGTACTTCGTAATCCGCTTCCGGCACGATGCCACGGTTCCCGTAGAGCATGCGATGCTCCATAAAGATGACCGGATTGTCGTCGCGGATCGCGGCGATCAGACATCCTTTCGCATCGTGTGGTGTGGTCGGGGCAACGACTTTGATGCCGGGGACATGCATAAAATAGGAGTGGAGGGCCTGGCTGTGCTGGGCGCCCTGTCCCCAGCTTCGTCCGATGATCGACCGCACCACGATGGGAACCTTACAAGCACCGGCGAACATGTATGACGTTTTGGCGGCGATGTTGATCAGCTGGTTCATACACAACAGGAGGAAGTCCATTCTTTGATGAACATGGATTGGCCGCATGCCGGCCAAGGCTGCGCCGATGGCGACCCCTGTCATCGCATCTTCGGACAGCGGTGTATCGAAATTACGCGCAGCGCCAAATTCATCGTGCAAAGCAGATGTCGTCCCGTACATGCCTTTTGCATCGTCGACTCCGAGACCGAAGACGAAAACGCTGTCGTCCCGCGCCATTTCCTGACGCGCGGCCTCGTAGAGGGCTTCTGCGTAGCTGAGCTCGCGGCTGGATGATTCAGCGGAACACATGATCGAGCAATTCCTCGTCACCAGGAAATGGACTGGCTTCCGCGAAGGCGATGGCTTCGGCGATTTCTGTTTCTACGGCGGCCTCGATATTCGAGCGGTTCGCGGGTTCCAGGCTTCCGCCTATCGCGGCTAAATCGTCCCGCTTGATCCAATCGTCCAGCTCTTCGTCCGATCGGTATTTCCAAATCCGGTCCTCGTCTGGGCCGACATGGTCGCGCCAGCGGGCTGTCAGGCATTCCATGAACTGAGGACCTTCAGTATTGCGGATTTTGTTAATGGCACTCGCCGCAGCGGTCCCAATCTCCTGCGTAACGCCACTTACAATACGGACGGCAGGAATGCGATAACTCTCCGCTCGTTCGCAGAAATTGGCGTCCGGCATGCGGCTTTCGACTGAAGAGTAAATGGCATAGCCGTTATTCTCGCAGACAAACAAGATCGGGAGCTTCTTAAGCGCAGCGAAATTCAGACTTTCGGCATAAACGCCTTCGTCCGTCGCGCCATCTCCGAAGAAGACCACGACAGCCGTTTTCTCACCGCGCATTTGCACGGCGAGCGCATAGCCTACGGCTTGCGGTATGGTTGTCGCGACAATGGCGGAGGTCCCCATCATACCGACTGCGGTATCGACCAAATGCATTGAACCTGCCTTGCCGCGCGCGCTCCCGCCCGATTTGCCGTACAATTCAGCCATCATCGATTTGAGATCGCCGCCCTTTGCAAGGTAAAGCGCATGCCCTCGATAAGTACCAAAAACGATATCGGACTCCTCAAGTGCCGAGCATACGCCGACGGCAACTGATTCTTGTCCGATTGAAAGGTGGACCGGGCTCTTAATACTGTCGGATGGATAAAGGCGTATTATTTCTTCTTCCACGCGACGGATGCGGTAAAGTTGGCGGTAGAGGTGTTCGTCGCGAATGTTGGGCACAGTTGGTCCCGAAAGCTTGAGTTAGGAGATGTAGGTCGTCTCTTTCTGCGTTTTGCATACTAAATATAGAGGGTTTTCGCCACAACTTACAAAATTTGGTATCGGGCGTGGAAATTCAGCGATGTGATCACATCTTTAGAGGAAACCTTTTCGGAGCGACGAGCGATATGAACGTACACAAGACAATTGAACAGAAAATTAGTGAAGCGCTTTCGCCTACTCACCTTCAGGTGATCAACGAAAGTCATATGCACAACGTTCCGCCAGGATCCGAATCCCATTTCAAGTTGGTGGTCGTGACCGATACCTTTTCAGGGGTGTCGCGTGTGCGCCGGCATCAAACCGTCAACGGTATTCTGAAGGATGAATTAGCGGGGCCCATACATGCGCTTTCGATGGAGACTTTGACGATGGAAGAGTGGGAGCGCAAAGGCGGTGTCGTCCGAGAATCGCCCGATTGCCTCGGCGGTAGTAAGCACGATCATTAGACGTCTTCTTCGAGTGCAGAGAACGGTGGGGCATCTGTTGTTTAACATTGCCCTAAATCGTGCCAAAATCGCCTTATTGTTCAGCCTTTAGCCGCTAATGGCCTAAAGGGACGACGGGGAAAAATGGTAGACGAAACACCTGGCGACGCGCAGGACGAAAATGACGCCTTGGACGGCGACGACTTCGACCGGGATCGTCTTTACAAATTGGCGGAGCAAAAGACGCGGTCGGGGCGGCGTGATCTCGCCGAAACCATCGCAGATTTGTTTTATGGTGGCCCAAGCGCCCTCTCGGAGCGCGAACGTACGCTCATCTTCGACATTTTGCGGCGCGTGATTCACGATGCGGAACTTTCAGTTCGCCGGAAGCTCAGCAGTCAGATCGCCGAATTCGACGATGCGCCGAATGACCTTGTCGTCGCCCTGGCGAACGACGATATCGAAATCGCCTATCCGATTTTGACGCGTAGCCGTGTCTTGGAAGATGAGCAATTGATCGAGGTTGTTCGATCACGAGCACAAGAACATCAATTCGCCGTTGCGCTCCGCGAGAATGTCTCGGGGAAGGTTTGCGATGCGTTGGTCGAAACCGGAAACGAGACCGTAATCGTTGCATTGTTACAAAATGCGACGGCGGAAATTTCCCGCGCGACATTGGAATACCTTGTCGAACAGTCGCGACGGGTCGAAGCGTATCAAGAACCAATTTTGCGCCGTGAAGACTTGCCGGTCGATTTGGCAAAACGGATGTACCGTTGGGTCTCGGACGCCTTGCGGCAGCATATCGTTGAGAATTTCGATATCAGCGAGAAAGACGTCGACGAGTTACTCGATGGTGCTGACGATAATGAGTTCGAACGCCGCGAGGCCAAGCGCAACGATGCTGCGTTACGCCTGGTTGAAGCGTTGAGCAACGGCGCGGCGGTGTCGTCCGATATGTTGATCGATGCCTTGGCGGAAGGTGAAATCCGGTTGTTTATTGGTGTTTTGCGGCAGCGGACGGGCCTTCGGGAAGTCATGTTGATGCGGCTCTTGATGGAACCCGAAGGCGATGGTCTAGCCCTGGTTTGTAAGGTGGCGGGCTTCGACCGATCCGCGGTCGAACGTCTCTTTGAAGTCACTTCCGGTGCGGGCGGTCTTATTCGTCGAACCGAAGAAGACATCGAAAATGCTCTGCGTCTTTACACGCGCGCGCCGCTCGACGCCGCGGAAGAGGTCGTCGAGCATTGGAAACGAAGCTCAGACTACCGTTCCGCGCTTCGCATGCTGGGTCTTTAGACGGACACATCATTCTCTTTGAAACTCGAATTCCCGAAGGGGTGGGCGATGACCAATAGGGCATTGAATGAACTGACTGCAATGGAAGCGCTGGCCGGCATGGCGTCCGGTGAATTCTCGTCAGAAGATATCACCGAGGCTTGTCTGGACCGCATTGAAGCTCGTGAAGAGACCGTTCAGGCCTGGGTTCATATCGATCGAGATCAAGCGCTGGAGCAAGCCAGAGCGAAGGATCGCGAGCGCGCCGCCGGCGCTCCTATCGGTCCATTGCATGGTATTCCAATTGCACTGAAGGACATCTTCGATACGCACGATATGCCGACGGAGAACGGCAGTAATCTTTATGCTGGACGCCGGCCGGCCGTCGATTCCTTTGCGACGATGTTGTTGCGGCAAGCCGGTGCTGTGATCTTGGGGAAGGCGGTCACAACCGAGATTGCGATGATGACGCCAAACAAAACCAAAAATCCGCACGATCCGACCCGGACACCGGGCGGCTCATCCAGCGGTTCGTGCGCAGCGGTGGGCGACAATATGGCTTTGTTGGCGCTGGGTTCCCAGACGGCAGGATCGACCCTTCGACCGGCTTCGTTCTGTGGCATTCATGGTTACAAACCGACATTTGGTTCGATCTCCTGTATCGGTGTCAGCCCAATCTCCCGCAAATTGGATCACGTTGGTCCTTTGGCGCGATCGCTGGAAGACCTGGCGCGTCTCAGCGACGTCTTGATGGTTTACGATCCGCGCGACGAAGAGATGCGGGCCGATCCGGGGATGCGTTTGTCGGAAGCGC
This sequence comes from Rhodospirillaceae bacterium, assembly GCA_002716125.1. Lineage (GTDB taxonomy): Bacteria > Pseudomonadota > Alphaproteobacteria > UBA8366 > UBA8366 > UBA6544. The sequence continues at coordinate 55,795 of PAZH01000071.1, read as the reverse complement.
TGGCGCGCCCCTTAAATTCTCTGCCGCGCATCGGGTTCGCGAAACCGCCCGCTTGGCGTGAAGGTGACCCCGCGACATTCAAGATTTTCGAAGATTTCGTCGAAAGTCTCGGCGACGCGATCGAAGCCGTTGAACTGCCGGAGAGTTACGGCGACCTGCACGACCATCACGATAAGGTCATGAATGCCGGGCTCGCGTATTTCTACGCGGAGGAGGTGACACGCGATCCCCCGCTGATGGATCCGCGTACGATCGAACGAATTAGAGCGGCGCTTCCGACCACGGCGGGTGAGTATCTTCGAGCGCTGGATGCGGTATCGATTATTGAGCAAGAAGTCTACGAAGCGATGAGCGGCGTCGATGCCTTGATAGTCCCACCCGCGCCGGGAGAAGCGCCGGTCGGGTTGACCACCACCGGAAGCCCGCTTTTTCAATCGCCCTGGACTTTGCTCGGCATGCCGGGGCTCGTTTTGCCGCTGCTGAAAGGGCCGGCGGGGATGCCGTTTGGTGTCCAATTAATGGGAAGAAAAGGCGACGATGCGAACTTGTTCCGCGTCGCTCAGTGGGTTGAAGCGAAGGCCGGAGGAACGGTATGAGCGATTTGCGGAGTAATCAGCAGCGTCTTTGGGACGCGCATATGGAAATGGCCGTTTTTGGTGCAACGCCGAAGGGCGGTATGGGCCGTCTGGCTTTGACCGATGACGACAAGAAAGCGCGCGACCTCTTTGTTCAGTGGTCGACAGAAGCCGGCTGCGAAGTCCGTGTCGATGGTGTCGGCAACATTTTCGCACGTCGGGCGGGGCGGGACACGAACGCCGCACCTGTCATGACGGGAAGCCACTTGGATACCCAACCGCTTGGCGGCCGATTCGATGGAATCCTCGGCGTTCTTTCTGGGCTCGAGATCGTCCGAACGTTGAACGAGCATGGTGTCGAGCACGAGAAGCCGATCGACGTCGTCTGCTGGACTGACGAAGAAGGTTCGCGCTTCGGTGCCGGTTGTGTCGGTTCGAACGCCTTTGTGGGACGACGGAGCGTTGAAGAGACTCTCAAAATGAGCGATGCCGACGGCAAATCGATCGGCGACGAGCTAAAGCGGATCGGCTATGCGGGCAGCGAACCGGTCGGTGGTTTCGATGTCGACAGTTTCTTCGAGATTCATATCGAGCAGGGACCTATTCTCGAGAACGAAGGTATTCAGGTTGGCGCAGTCGAAGGTGCGCAAGCGTCCACCGGCTATATGGTGACGGTAACCGGTGAGGAGGGGCACGCCGGCACCTTGCCGATGGTGTTGCGAAAAGACGCCATGCATGGGGCCGCTCGCATGATCGACGCCGTCGACAACGTTGCATTCGATTTCGATCCACATCCGGTCATTACCGTTGGTCATCTGCGGGTCCGGCCGAATTCCCGCAATACCATTCCGGGGCAAGTGATATTCACGATCGACAGTCGCCATCCGGACGACGAAACATTGGCGGCTGCCGGCCGTGCGATGATCAACGCGTGCGAGCGGATCGCCGGCGAGCGTGGCTTGGATGTCTCCATCGAGAAGACCAGTCATCGCGATGCCGTTACCTTCAACAACGACTGTGTAGAAGCGGTTCGGGCCGCTTCAACCGCGCTCGGTATCACCTGTATGGATATTTATTCGGGGGCAGGACACGACGCGATCAACATGACGCATGTTTGTCCCTCGGGCATGGTGTTTATCCCCTGCGAGGACGGCATCAGTCATAACGAGTTGGAGAACGCCCGGCCTGAAGATCTTGCGGCGGGTACGGATGTATTGATGCACGCGGTTCTGCAGCGGGCCGTTCGGCTTTAGTATGACGCGTACAGACACTGCATTCGTTCCGGGCGAACCGCGCATCGCATACGACCAGGCAGGGGAAGGCGATATCGTCTTGTTCTTGCACGGGATTGGCGGAAACCGGACGAATTGGCGGGACCAATTGCCGGCTTTTGCGCGAAATTATCATGCGGTCGCATGGGACGCCCGCGGCTATGGCGCGTCGGACGATTATGCGGGGCCGCTCGACTTCGGTGATTTTGCCCGTGACATCGTGCGGCTGCTCGATCATCTGGGCGCGGCGACGGCTCATATCGTGGGTTTGTCCATGGGGGGGCGGATTGCGCTCGACCTCGCGGCGCGTTTTCCAGATCGGATCAAGACGCTGACTTTGTCCGGCACGCGCGCCAGCTTCGCCCAAAGAACTGAGGCCGAGCGGGACGAGTTTGTGCGTTTGCGCAAGAAACCGCTGGTTGAAGACGGGAAAGAGCCAGCCGACATCGCACCGATTGTCGCGAAAACGTTGATGGGTCGCCGCTCGACCGACGCCCACTTTCAGCAGTTGGTTGAAAGTATTTCCGTCCTCCATAAGAACAGCTATGTGAAAACCATCGAGGCGTCGACCTATTATGATCGTTCCGCGGACTTGGAACGTATCACGGTGCCGACGTTGTTGGTGTATGGCGGAGACGACCGGCTCAATTCGTCGGCGCTCGGCCGCGAAATTTGCGAAAAAATTAAGGGTTCGAAATTCGTCGAAATCCCAGATGCCGGTCATCTTTGCAACATCGAAGCCCCAGCGGAATTTAACGCCGCGATCTTGCGGTTCTTAGAGGAAGCGACGGCCTAGGAAGTCGGTTTCGGTAGCCAGACGGGCGTTTTGATATCCTCGTCCGCACCTTCCGCACAGTCGTGGATATCGGAGCCGAGGAGCGGCTTTTGGTCGGCGACGGAAGGCGCTGTGAGTGCCAGCACCGAGAGCATCACGAACAACAGTCTCAGCATTCTCAAACCCGAATCATTGCGTCGTTACTAAATTTAGCCCGCTCGATCCAATTGGGGAAACGAAATTGTGTGTAACCCATGAGTCCATCGCCTATAGTTCCGGCAAACGTCAGCAACAATCTATTGGGGAGACCCCTTATGGCCGATACGGTTCAGGCTTCGCATATCTTGGTCATGTACGCCGGCTCGCAAGGCTCCAGTGCCTCGCGGTCGAAAGAAGAGGCGCTTGAGCGCATTCAAATGGTCGCAGCCGAAATGGCTAACAATGACGTGGATTTTGCCGATCTTGCAGGTGAATACTCCGAATGCCCGTCCGCACAAGATGGCGGGGCTCTTGGCGAGTTTGGGCGCGGCGACATGGTACCGGAATTCGACGAAGCGGTTTTTGAGCTGGAAATCGACGAAACCAGCGATGTTGTGGAAACGGCTTTCGGTTATCACCTGATCCACCGGACCGGTTAGCCGAACGGCGGAAGCCGTGCTCTCCGGAATAGGGCGGCGTCTCGCCGCGAATTACCGATATATCGTCCTTTGGGCGTCGATGGTGGCGCTGCTGATCGGCAGCTGCAGCATCTTCCTGGTGGCGGTTGTCCTGAAACCGATCGCCGGTGAATTCGGCTGGCCGCGCTTTATCCCATCCCTCGCTTTCTCGCTGCAGTTCCTCTGGGCAGGGATCGGCGGCATTTTGATGGGGCACTGGTTCGACCGGATCGGGATCGGCCCGCCGATTGTCTTGGGCGCCGTGATGATGAGCGTTGCGGCGTTCATTGTTGCGGGAATGGACTCGTATTGGGAGTTCCTGTTCGCCTATGTCCTCCTGTTCGGGTTCCTTGGAACCGCAACTCTGTTCTCGCCGCTCATGGCGAACATCGTCAACTTGTTCGACCGACGCCGGGGATTGGCTGCTGGGATTGTTGCCTCGGGGCAGGCCTTCGCCGGGACCGTTTGCCCGCCCATCGCCGGGTATGTGAATGAATTGGTCGGCTGGCGTGAGACATATTTTCTGTTCGGTATCCTGCTGGTGTGCACGATGCTCCCGCTGAGCCTGATCTTCCTTTTCCAGCACAAATTTATCGAGCGGCCCGGCGCGTCCCCGAAACCGGCCGCCGCGGTGGCGGAAGATGCGGCTGATGACGACCCGATGAAGACCGGGGGCGTCGCGCCGATCGTTTGGATGGTGACGCTGTCTATCGGCATTGTCGGTTGCTGCATCTCGATGGCGCTGCCGATCGCGCATATCGTCTCGCGAGTGACCGATATCGGGCATTCGCTCTCAAGTGCGACGGAAGTCCTCGCGGTCGCCCTGCTGGTGGCGGGGCTCACCCGCCTGACGTTGATGGGCTACATGGCGGACCGGATCGGCGCGTTGAACACTTTGTTCCTGTTTTCAGTCGTGCAGACCGTGACTGTTGGTCTGTTTGTCGCTGTTGAAGGTCTGCCGGCGCTGTACCTCATCGCGGTGTTCTTTGGAATCGGCTACGGCGGTATCCTGCCGCTTTACCCGGTCGTGCTCCGGGATCATTTGTCGGGGAAGGGGATTGGGCGCCGGACCGCCATCGTGATTTTCTTCGGCGGGATCGGGATGGCGATCGGCGGTAGCCTCGGCGGATACCTCTACGATCTGACAAGTAGCTATACTTTGGCATTCCTCATCGGCGTCGCCGCCAATGTGGTGAACTTGGTGATCATCGGCTACCTGATTCTGCGGTTGCGGTCGGTCCGGGCCGCCCTAATCTAGTCTCTAATCCAACAATCGGGAGTGAATGAGATGTTTAAGCTTTGGGGCCGCAAGGACGGCTCGAACGTGATCAAGGTGACCTGGTGTCTGGGCGAGATCGGTGTCGAGTACGAACGCATCGACTGGGGCGGCGAGTTTGGCGGGAACGACGATCCCGAGTATCGCGCTAAGAACCCGAATGGCCGCCTCCCGACATTGGAGGAAGAAGATGGATTCACGCTTTGGGAGTCCGGCGCGGTGACCCGTTATGTATGCGCAAAGTACAGTGCCGGCGATCTCTACCCTGACGATCTGCATGCACGAGCGGACGCCGACAAATGGATGGACTGGAGTTCGATAAACTTTGCGGCGTTCAATTCAGTATATCTCGATCAGTATTTCCGTGTCCCGGAAGCAGAACGCAGTGCCGAAAAGATCACGGCAGCGGCAACCGCGACTGTACCGCTCGTCGATATTCTCGATAAGCACTTGGCGGATCACGATTATCTCGGGGGCAGCAAGTTAACGATGGCGGATTTCGCGGCCGGATCGCTAATTCACCGCTGGGTTCACTGGACACCGAACCGGCCCTCGCACGCGAATGTCGAGGCGTATTACGAACGATTGGCGGGCCGCCCGGCCTATCAGGAACACGTCATCGAGGCGAACCGCCCGAGGACGGAAAAAATTCAAAAAGAATTGATGCCGAATCTCTAAACTCGGATTTGAAGACCCCCCTCCCATTCACGGGAGGGGGCTTTTTCGTCTTAAAGGTCGCCTTCCTCGCGGATCATGCGAACCGATTGACGCACGGCTTCGGCCGTTTTCTCGATATCTTCGTCTGTATGCGCCGCCATGACGGTACCGCCAGGCTTACCCGTAATGTCGACGCCGTTGACTAGCATCGCCAAGCGCAGCTTAGCTGCGGCCGGGTGTCCGCCTGAATTACTCATTTGGGCAAAGGTTCCGGCATAACCGTCGAAGGTCAGCGGATCGATGTCCGCACCTTCCGGGTTCGTATAGACATACCAAGCGGAATGGTCACCGTAGGCTGCCCAAGGGATATCCTCTTCGGCAAAGACTTCGTTGACGCGTTTGCGGATTTTGGCGCCGTTTTCGCTCGCCTTCTCGCAGACGCCACCCGCTTGAATTTCCTTCAACGCCGCAATTCCTGCAATCGCCGACATTGGATTGGCGTTATAGGTGCCTTGGTGACCGATCTTCTGGAATCCTTTCTCGTCCGCCACTTCGAAGTCGAGAAGCTCCAAGATGTCTGCGCGGCCGCATACGGCGCCGCCGGGCAGCCCGCCGGAGAGAATTTTGGCGAGCGAAGTCAAATCCGGCGTAATGCCGTAATGCGCTTGCGCGCCACCGGGCGAAACGCGGAACCCGGTCACAACCTCGTCGAAGAGAAGGAGTGCGCCGTGCTCCGTTGTCGCATCGCGCAGCGCGGCCACGAAATCCCGCGTGACTGGTATCGAGCCGAAACTGGCACCCGTTGGTTCTAGGATAACGCCGGCAATATCATCGCGCGACGCCAGGGTTTCGCGCATCAATTGCTCGTTGCCGGGCTCAATGAGCACGACGTTTTCGATGATTCCGTCGAGAACACCAGGGACCGGGCCTTCGGAATAGCCACCCTTCGCACCGAACGCGACGTGATCTTGCCATCCGTGAAAATGGCAGATGAAACGAACCAGCTTGGGCTTACCGGTGAAGGCGCGCGCCAAACGGAAGGCCATGAGGTTGGCTTCCGTACCGGATGAAGTGAAGCGGACACGTTCCGCACAAGGGACCATCTCCTTTACAAGACCGCCCCATTCGACTTCTGCGGGATGACCGGCACCGAAATGTGTGCCCTTATCAAGTTGCACATGCCCGGCATCGATGACGCCGGAATGGTTATGTCCAAGAATTAAGGCGCCATGGCCGCCGAAAAAATCGACATACTCGTTGCCGTCGACATCCCATTTCCGCGAACCTTTCGCGTGATCGACATAGATGCCGTAGGGATCGGTGTGTCGTGAGTCATGGGTGATGCCGCTCGGAAAGGTTTCGCGCGCTTTCTCCGCGAGTTCCGATGATTTTTTGGTTTTTTCGCGGTAAGCGGCAACGATTTTCGAATTGGTTAAAAGGCTATCAGGCATGGCGAACTCCTGCGCTTAAAGCATGATTTAGCAATCAAGCTACGCCAATCGAAGCCGAAGACCAATATAAAGCGGCGGAATTAATCGGTCGGCGGTTGCGAGAAGACGGTAATTTCAGGGACGACGCCGGCAAATTTCTCTATCTCAACCAGCGTGCTGTGCGCCGTCGGTCCTTGCGCCAGTTTCGATGTTCCCTTGTCGAACGTCAGAACGTTTGGGTTTCCGTGCCGGTCGAGCGTACCGATTTTGCCGGGCTCGAGCGGGTCATACCAAGCACCGGTGGAAATCTCGATAACGCTGGGGCGGACATTGTCGGTTAAGACGGCGCCCGCCAAAATGGTGCCCCGGTCGTTGAATATCCGCACGACATCGCCGTCGGCGATCCCACGTGCTTCCGCGTCGCCCCGGTTAATCCGCACCGGCTCGCGACCGGAGACTTTACTGTTCCGGCTGACACGACCGGAGTCTAGTTGACCATGCAGGCGAGTGTTCGGTTGGTTGGAAATCAGGTGTAAGGGGAAGGTTTTCGCGGCCGGTGCACCAAGCCATTCGAACGGTTCCATCCAGGTTGGATGACCCGGGCAATCGTCGTATCCGAAACCGTCGATCGTCTCGGAAAAAATCTCGATCTTACCCGACGGCGTATCGAGTGGGTTTGCCGCCTCGTCATCGCGAAATTCGGACAGGAAGACGAACGGTTCTTTAGGCTCCGGGCTTTCCGCGTAGCCTTGTGCCCAAAAATCTTCAAAATCCGGTAGTTCGATCCGGCGGCGCGCGGCCTGTTGGCGCGCTACGTCATAGAGATGGCGCATCCATCCATCTTCGTCCCGGCCTTCCGTAAATTCGTCCTCAACGCCCATCTTGCGTGCGAATGCGGAGAAGATGTCATAGTCGTTACGGGATTGAGCGACAGGTTCGACAGCTTGTTGCATTGCGATCCAATAGCGATCGCGAGAACTGGCGCCAATATCGTTGCGCTCCATCGTCGTTGTGGCCGGCAAGACGATGTCTGCAAAGCGCGCCGTTGACGTCCACCAAGGCTCGTTGACGATAATCGTCTCGGGTCGTCGCCACGCTTCGACGAGTCTGTTCAAATCTTGATGGTGATGGAAGGGGTTGCCGCCGCACCAGTATACGAGACGGATATCGGGATAAGTCCGGTCTTCGCCATTGAATTGATAAGCGCCGCCTGGATTGAGGAGAAGATCGGCAATTCGTGCGACGGGAATGAAGTCTCGGACAGGATTTTCACCGGTCGGCATGTTGGGCGACGGGACGCGCATTGTTGGATTGCCGTAACCGTTCATGCTGCCGTAGCCAAAGCCGCACCCCCCGCCGGGAAGGCCGATTTCCCCGAGCATGGCAGCCAAAGTTGCGACCATCCAATAGGACTGCTCCCCGTGATCGCCTCTTTGCAGCGAATAGGCGGTGGTGATCATCGTTCGTTTTGCGGCCATCTTACGGGCGAGGGCGCGAATACTTTCGGCCGTGATTCCTGAAATCGCGGCCGCCCAGTCGGCGGTCTTCGGTTGTCCGTCCGTTTCACCCGTCAAATAGGCGGAGAATCTCTCGAAACCGACGCAATATTGCGCAAGGAATACTTCATCATGCAGCTCTTCGACATAGAGGGTATGTGCGAGACCGAGCATGAGCGCGACGTCGGAGTTGGGGCGCGGCGCCCACCATTCGGCGTCCAGATAGTCGGCGGTATCATCGCGACAGGGCGTGATGCTAACGAACTCGATTCCAGCGTCTTTCAGGCGCGGTAGCCACTTGTGAGTCGCGTGCTCGCCCATGCCCCCGGGTTCGACTTGGGTGTTCTTGAGACCAATGCCGCCGAACGAAACAAATAGTTCCGTTGATGCTTCGATACTGTCCCAGGATGTATACGGTCCGTATCCGGTCCCGGCGCTAGCCCCGAAGATATGCGGGAGAATAACTTGTCCCGCCGCGTTGCTATAACTGCCAAAGCTGTTGGTAAAGCCGCCGATACAGCCGAGAAACCGCTTCAACTGCGTTTGTGCGTGGTGGAAACGCCCTGCGCTCGACCAACCGTAGGATCCGCCGAATATGGCGTTGTTCCCGAACGTGTCTTTCACGCGGGTTAATTCGTCGGTGACGAGGTCGACCGCTTTGTCCCAATCGACCGGTACAAATGGATCGGCACCGCGACGAGCCGAAGCGCCACCGGGTCCTTCCTCAAGCCAACCTTTACGCACCATAGGCTGCTCGACGCGACAGTCGGTGTAAAGTGCGTCTGGCATAGATTCGATAAGAGGGGACGGATTCGGATCGGTTTCGATCGGTGCGACATCCGTCATTCGCCCGTTTTCGACGATGGCTGTGAATGCCCCCCAATGTGAGCTCTGACGGCGACGCAATGTTTCGGACATTGTGGATATTTCCTTCTGGGCGGACTGCTTTTTAGCGGTCTCTGTCATATATCTTCAAGTAATAACGGGACAATCGGCCGTACGCAAATCGACGATTAAAACCGCTTATTATTATCAACGTAATATCAGATAATTAAGTATGTTATTTGATATTTTAGTTTAAAAGGTGTGCGCAATGTCGAGATTACCGGAATTCGATGAGACGAAACTAACGGCCGCCCAAAAAGAGGTCTACGACAGGATTGCAGCGGGACCGCGCGGTGGCGTTCGTGGACCCTTTAAGGCTTTATTGCACGCCCCTGAATTGGGGGATCTCGTGCAAGCGGTGGGGGGCCATTTGCGCTATGGCGGGGCAATTTCCGGTGATCTGCGCGAATTAGCGATCCTGGTGACGGGCCGTCACATTAACGCTCAATACGAATTCTTCGCCCATGCGCCGATTGGGATCGACGAAGGGCTCGACCCCGCGATCGTCGAGGCGATTCGCACCAAGCAAGAGCCGCAAATCGAAGACGCGGACACCGCTTGCGTCTATCGCTTTGCGAAGGCCCTCAATGGAGGGCACAACGTCGACGACGCGATCTACAACGAAGCAGTTGAGCGCTTCGGTCACGGCGGAGTCGTCGAACTGGTCGCGCTTTGCGGATACTACACGCTGATCGGAATGACCTTGAACGTCTTTGGGATCGATCCGCCGGAAGGCGAGGCGCCCTTCGATGATTAGGGCCTAAGCCGTCGCGATATAGGCGCGCAGGCTACTGGTTTCCTGCTCCAGCTCGTCGAGACGATGTTTGACCAGGTCGCCGATACTCACAATGCCAACGAGTTTGCCGGCCTCCACCACCGGTATATGGCGAAATCGCTTGGTTGTCATCGTCGCCATAGCGTCTGTCAGCAGTTCTTCGGGGGCGCAGCTTACCACCGGCGACGTCATACTCGTATCGACGCTTTCGGTTAAGACACTCGACCCTCGAGCGGCGAAAGCGCGAACGATATCACGCTCCGATAGGATGCCGCTGACAGGATTTGTCGCTGTAGAAACCACCAATGCGCCAATGCCGCGATCGCGTAGCATTGCGAGCGCGGAACTAATATTGGCGTCAGGAGAAGTGGTCGCCACATTGGTCCCCTTTTCACGCAAAATATCTTCTACTCGCATTGGGTTGTCCTCCAATTGCCGTTAGCAGGTTGTGAGGACCTCCGATCCTACCACAGAAACGCCTTAAAAACTTTCGATTTTTGAGGCCGAATCGGCACATTAGTTGCATGAATGGATTGTGCCCTAGTAGCCTTGAACGAGGTGTGCGACATGAAAGTTCTGTTTAGCAATCCGCCGTGGTGGGCGGGAACAAGCACTCTGAAGCTTGAAAACGGCCAGGACTGCGAAGTTTGGACCGGCGGATTGCGCGCCGGTTCCCGCTGGCCTTTCACAACCACAATGCGCTCTCAGCCCGACAAATTTGCGTGGGGAGATTACCGTCCATACCCGTTTTTTATGGGGTATGCGGCCACCTACGCGGCCCAGAAAACCGGGGCCGACGTGACATTTCGGGACTCTATCGCGCTATCCGAAAGTTATGACGCTTACTTCCGCTATCTGCAGGAAGAGCGTTTCGACATGATTTTCATCGAATCCGCCACCCCGAGCTGGCGGCATGATCGCGCAATTATTTCGGCGATTGCCGAGGTCCTTCCGGATGCGGAGATCGTTGTGACTGGACCTATTGCGGCAAACGAAGACACGGCGTTTAAGGCGAAGTCCGTCAAAGCCTGTATCAAAGGGGAATACGAAAAAGGTGCAGTGAAAGTCATTGAAGGGGCGGACGGGGTGGTCGGGCACGATCTCCTCACGCGTGAGGAGATGAACGAGGCACCCTTCGCGTATATGGACGCCCTTCACGCGCATCGTTATTGGGACGCCAACCCGCAAGGCCAAATTCCGCCCCAGGCTCAGGTGTGGTCGAGCCGTGGCTGCCCCTTCAAATGCATATTTTGCGTATGGCCGGCAACCATGACCGGAAACGATCCGGATGGGACCGGCAAGCGGAGCGTTCGACATTACTCCGCCGACTATATGGAGTTGTATCTCACCGAGTTGGTCGAACGCTACGACTACAAATCAATCTATTTCGACGATGATACGTTCAACCTCGGCAACAGCCACGTCGTCCGTATGTGCGAGGTCATGGATCGGATCGGATTGCCCTGGTCCGCCATGTGCCGGGCGGACACCATTCGTATGGAGACGTGGAAGACAATGCGCGATGCGGGTTGCTTCGGTGTCAAACTCGGCTTCGAGTCCGGCAATCAATGGGTCGTCGATAATATCGTCAACAAACATCTGGACCTGGAGCAGGCTGTCGACGTCGTACACGAGCTAAAACGCCTCGATATGACAGTTCATGGCACGTTCACTTATGGATTGCCTGGCGAAACGCGAGAGCAGATGCAGGATACCAAACGGTTCATTGCGTCGCTTCCATTCGATAGTTTTCAGGAGTCCGGAACGGCTGAAATCGAGGGTACGCCGCTGGCGACCCTTGGTGAGGGTGGCGAGGTTGAAGGTTACGACGGTGCTACGTTGGCGGACGACTATCAAATCGATGCGGATGGCGCACGAAAATGGCGCGCTTTGGCGCACGAACTGCAGTCGGCATAAGGGAGGTTCGATCAATGAGCGAACGTCAAAAAGTCTCCCTGTATATCCCTTGCTACAATGGCGAAGAATACATCGCCGCGTGCATAGAGGGCGTGCTGAATCAATTCCGCAAGCCGGACGAGATTTTTGTCATTGACGATGGGTCCACGGATCGCACAGCTGAAATTGCAGAGAATTACCCGCAAGTGACGGTTATTCGGCACGAAAAGAACAAGGGCCTCGCTGCCGCGCGGAATACAGCGATAGCGGCATCGACGGGTGATTATATTGCATCATTGGATGCGGACTGTGTGGCCGACAAGCTTTGGCTTTATACGCTTTTGCAAGTCATGAAGACGATGCCTGAGACGGTTGGCGGCATTGGCGGTAAATTGATCGAAGCATTTCAGGATACACCTGCAGACGCCTTTCGCGCGCATTTCATGTGTCAGCACAAGGGTGACGAGCCGGTTTTGAACCCGGGCTTTGTTGCTGGCGCCAATACAATGTTTCGGCGCAACGCGCTCTTCGCAGTCGGTGGCTATCACGAAGCGTTCCGGACCAATGGCGAAGACGTTCAAGTCTGCCGCAAGATGCAACAAATGGGCTTTACCGTTGTCTATGAGCCGCGCGCGACCGTTCAGCATCAACGCCAGGATTCGATAGCTTCCGTGGTTCGGATGAACTGGGCGCACTGGCGGCATCCGATGGCCATTGTCGACCCGGTAACGACGCTGCGCAGAGCCGTCAAACGGGCATGGATGCGGGCCAGTTATTGCACCCAAATGATTCGTGCGATCTGGCGGGCGAAGGAGTGGCGCTTTTTAAAGATCGGATTTAGATGTTTGGTCGTGACACCATTTTGGGAAGTCCGCGAATGGTGGCGAATCAAGCGCGATGACCTTACGGAGCAATACGAGCAGCGCGCTAAGGCAGCGATGACATTCCGGCCTGTATCGCCGGACGATCCGCATAGCTTGGTTGAGCCCCTAAGCCAGAACAGCTGAGTCCCGCGCCTGTAACCGCAAAGCGCAGCGCTTCCTCGAACTCGGCACCTCGATACAATTCTGAGGCCAAACAACCGGCAAAGGCGTCGCCTGCACCGGTCGTATCGACAAGGTTGTCGACCGGTAATGCCGAAACTTTCCATTCCCGGTTTGGGTCCGCGGCAATGACGCCTTCGCCGCCGAGCGTGAGAACGCAGGTCGCCCCATGTCGGTCTGCTAGGGCTTTCGGTAATGCGTCGCGGGCGATGTCTTCGATGCCAGACGCTTCAGCGATGGCGCGGCCTTCCAACTCGTTCACCAGGATAAAGTCGACTTGGTCGAGGTATTCGGGTGGGACGGGCGCCGCGGGGGCGACACTCAACATCGTCCGTACTTTGCGGGAACGGGCGCGTTCGATCGCCGCCCAGTTCTCTGGGTGAGGTATCTCCATTTGTAGGACCAACATGCCGCCGGATGGCAATAATGCGTCCGATAGCTGTTCCGCACGCGTGTCGAGGTTGGCGCCGCTCGCGACGACGATGGCGTTCTCTCCGGATTCATCGACCATGCACGCTGCGCACGCGGTCGGCGAGGCCGTCTCGCGGACAGCCGATAGATCGACACCTGCCGCACGTAGATCGTGCAAGGCGATCTCTGCAAAACCGTCGCGTCCAACGCAGCCAACGAGCGCCACATTGCCGCCCGCCCGCGCCGCGGCTAACGCCTGATTGGCGCCCTTGCCACCGGCCACTGTTTCGTAACGTGGGCACAGAACCGTTTCGCCAGGCGCCGGCAAGTGTGATGTCTTCAGGACGATGTCGACGTTGATGGAACCGAGTACGGTAATCATGGTGAATCGAGCTATCCGCAGATGGAACCGTAATAGAATCCCGCGCCCGATCGATTGGCAAGAGCTCTTGTCAGGCTTCCGCTTTGCCGATTGGGTGCCAGCCGTATATACCAGTGATCATGCAAAGGATCGTTCATTGCGTGAGGGTTCTGTATGACTGACGCGCGCCGCGTTTACCCGGTGATCCTGTCGGGCGGCGCCGGCACGCGGCTCTGGCCACTGTCGCGGGCGCTCTATCCGAAACAGCTACTACCGCTCACAGGGTCGCGCAGTTTGCTGCAGGAAACGGCGTTGCGGGTCGAATCCGAAGACCTGTTCCATCTGCCCTTGATCGTGACCAATGACGAGCATCGTTTCATCGTCGCGGAACAGCTGCGCGAAATCGGGACGGCTCCTCGCGGTATCGCTTTGGAGCCAATAGGACGGAACACGGCGCCCGCCGCCGCTGTTGCGGCACGAATTCTATCGAAGGATGATCCAGAAGCGGTGATCGTTCTAATGCCGTCGGATCATGTGGTGGCCGACCCGGTCGTCTTTGAAGCCGCGGTCGATCTCGCGATAGATGCGGTTGCACGCGGCTGCATTGTCACCTTCGGCATTTCCCCCGATAAACCCGAAACCGGTTATGGCTATATCCGCCGCGGCGGACCGCTGAACGGCGTGGTCGGCTGTTTTGAAGTCGAGCGGTTTGTCGAGAAGCCCGATGCCGCGACTGCGGAATCCTATCTGGCGGAGGACGTCTACAGTTGGAACAGCGGCATGTTCGTGTTCAAAGCCGCTGATTATCTGGCGGAGCTCGAACGACTTCAGCCGGAAACCTTGGCGGCGTGCGATGATGCGGTATCGAAGGCATCGAGCGATCTCGATTTTATCCGACTGGACGAAGCGTCTTTTGCGAAAGCGAATTCCATTTCGATCGACTATGCCGTGATGGAACATACGGCGCACGCCGCTGTGATCCCGGCGGAAATGGGATGGAACGATGTTGGTGGGTGGTCGGCATTGTGGGAGACGTCGGTACAGGATGCGGACGGCAATACCGCGATTGGCGACGTGGTGCTGGACGACGTCCGAGGCAGTTATATTCGAAGCGAAAATGCCGGTCTTGTCGTCGTGTCGGGGGTGGAGGATATCGTGGTGGTCGCGACCGAAGACGCGACCGTGGTTCTCCCCAAGGCGAAAGCCGGACGAATTAAGGACATCGTTGCGGGCCTTGCAGCTGAAGAACGCCGTGAAGTGTCCGAGCACCGTCGCATATACCGGCCCTGGGGCTACTCGCAAGATGTCGACCTCGGTGAGAGATTCAAAGTCAAACGTCTTGTCGTTAATCCAGGCGGGCAACTCTCGCTGCAAAAACATAGTCAACGGGCGGAGCACTGGGTGGTCGTAAAAGGTGTCGCTCGCGTCACTTGCGGCGGTGAGACGCGCGACCTTTCACCGGATCAATCGACCTACATTCCACTCGGTGAGATTCACCGGTTGGAAAACCCCGGCGACGAACCGTTACATGTTGTCGAAGTGCAGACGGGTGATTACGTCGGCGAAGACGATATCGAGCGTTTCGAGGATATCTACGGCCGGACGAAGAAGAAATGAGCGATGCGCTAAAGTTCCCGCCCGGTATCGCTTATATCGACGGCGATTACCGGGCCATGTCGGAAGCCAAGATTTCCGTCCTGGACTGGGGTTTCTTGAGGTCCGATGCGACCTATGACGTGGTGCATGTCTGGCAGCGGCGCTTCTTCCGCCTCGACAAGCATCTCGACCGCTTTTCGAACTCGGTTGCGCGGTTGCACATGACGTTGCCGTTCGATCGCGATGGTCTGACCGATGTTTTGATGGAATGCGTCCGGCGATCCGGCCTCGACGATGCTTACGTGGAAATGATCTGTACGCGTGGCGTCTCGCCGATATTTAGCCGCGATCCCCGCGACGCGGTGAACACCTTCATTGCCTTCGCAATTCCATTCGGTTGGGTCGCGAATGAAGAGCAGCGCGCTCGGGGCCTGAATCTTTCAATCAGCGATATCCCGCGAATTCCGCCACAGTCCGTCGACCCGACAGTCAAAAACTATCATTGGTTGGATTTCATCGCGGGCCTTTACGGCGCCTATGAAAGCGATGCGGAAAATGTCGTTCTCGTTGATCTCGACGGCAATATCACGGAAGGACCCGGCTTCAACCTTTTCGCGGTAAAAGACGGACGTGCGGTGACACCGGAGAGTGGTGTGCTCGAAGGTATTACCCGGACGACGGCGCTGGAACTTTGTCGGGAACTAAATGTTGAAGCGGTTACCGGCACGCTTACGGCGGCGGCTGTCCGCGGGGCGGACGAAGTGTTCATCACGTCGACCGCGGGGGGCATTATGCCGGTCTCGAAAATCGACGGACATCCGATTGGAGACGGCGAAGTGGGGCCTGTGACACAGCGGCTGACGGCGCTCTATTGGGAGAAGCACTCCGATCCGGCTTGGTCGACGCCGATCGACTAGATAGGCATACCTTCGACCATTCTGACAGTTGCTCACGTTTGCGTGAGGCTGTGGTGATCCCGTCGGTCACCGATGCTAGGCAAGAAGTCTCGCAGGAAAATGGAGGTGTGCGCGGTGAAACGGCAAAGACGCAAAGCGAAAAAATCGACGAAACGGCAGCCCGCGACCACGGCGGCACCAGTGGTCCAAACGGAGACATTGGACCGTCGATCGTTTCTGAGCAAAGCCCGCAATATCGCGCTCTATACCGCTGTCGGCGGCAGTGTCGGCTGGTATCTCGTCTCGGAAGTAGACGCCGCGATTTGCGGAGGCGATCTGACACGGATCGGTAATGGCGTGCCGACGGTCGTCCAGATACACGACCCGCAGTGCCCGCAATGCGTTGCATTACAGAAAGAGGCACTCGAGGCAGCCTCCGAGTTCGAGGATGATGAGTTGCAATTCGTCGTCGCCAATATCCGGAGCGAGAAGGGGCGTCGTCTTGCCAACGAGCATCGCGTCGGCCACGTGACGCTTTTGTTATTCGATGGCAACGGTAAACGCCGCCGCACAATCGTCGGCCCGAACGCGAGCGCTTACTTGGAACGCCAATTCCGGGGTAACGTGCGCCAGGTCACGCCGCAAAAGTAGTCTAAGCGCTACGACCGCCAAGAAGGATCTTCCTGGTCGAGTTGATCGAGGAAACTCGGCCAATCGGCGACATAGCGCGGGTGTTCGACGAAGCCGCGCGATTGTGCCACCGCATGCGTTACGACCGCGTCGGATGGCACCGTCAACGGTGTTCCGGCGGCGTGCGCGGCCGCCATTGCCGCGATTTGTGAGCGGCAGCATTTGTCGAGAAAGAACAAGAGTTTCCAAGTCTGGGCCAAAGTATTGCCGCAAACGAGCAGGCCGCGCCCACGCACGAGCAGGGCGTAGCCGTCGCCGAGCGCCGCACCGACATCCCGTCGCAGTGTGCTGGCGTCGGCGGTGGGATCGAAATCGAAGTTGCCTATAGCGCCGTGAAACATGAAAGCGGTTTGTGTGATCGGCAGCAGCCCGTCCTCGAGCGACGCCACGACGCAGCCGGATGCGCTCGCGATCAGAGCTGCAGCGGCAGCGTCCGGCTTTGCCTCCAGTGCGGCGAGGACGATCGCCAGTGCGCCCGAATCCGGCTCGGGCTGTTCCGTATCGTGGCAGACACCGTCACGGTCGACGGCAATCAATCGAGAGGGCCGGAGTTCCTCCAATAAAGGCGCGGCTGGATTCGTTAGATAGGTGCCAGTCGCTTCAGGGTCGCGGGCGGCAAGCCGGGCCCCGCCAATCGGTGCCAGGCCTTCCCGTGCGAGCAGCCGGCACGCGGCCGCGAGCTCCAAGCGCGCCACAGCTGTTGTGTGTGGTGCGGTCACGGCGTCGCTATTCCAGGACTGGCGCGTTGGCTGCATCATTCGCGGTAACTCGGGTCGATACAATCCAACAGGCGAAGTTGGGAGGCCCAGCGTTCTTCGCGTACGGCTTCGTTTTCAGCGACGATACGGGCCTTGTCAGCCGCTATCGTCGTTCGGGATGACGGGATCATCGTGGCGCCGGTCGACAGCGCGGCGAGATGCGCCTTTGTCGCTTCTTCCAAGTCGTAGAGAATCTCCCAGCACGCCGAGACCGTCGGACCGCAGACGAGATAGCCGTGGTTCTCCAGCAAGGCGGCGTCGAGGTCGCCCATGTCACTCATCAATCGCGCGCGTTCTTCGGGATTGTCGAAAATGCCTTCGAAACTGTGCGACGCGAGTGCTTCTGCGAAACGGATACCTTTCGGCGAGATTGGCAACATACTGTCGGGCAGCGCCGAGTAGGCCATTGCGGCGGCCGTGTGTGTGTGGGCGGTGCTTCCGGCATCCGGTCGCGCCTCATAGACGGCGCTATGGATCGTGTATGCCGGGATATCGTAGTTGTAACCGACGTCAAGAAGAACGTCGCCTGCGGCATTGACCTTAACCAAGGTGGACGCCGTGATCTGTTCGAAGAGGCGCGGATACGGATTGATCAGGAATTGGTCGGTCGTGCCAGGCACGCGCGCCGAAAGATGGCCGAGCACAAGGTCCGTCATACCGTGATGCGCGACCAGCCTATAGAATGCGGCCAAGTCGACGCGCGTCTTCCATTCGTCTTCCGTCACCATGTCTTGGACGGAAATATTGCGAACGGCGGTCATCGGTAAAATCCTTTCGGGCTTCATTCAATATACCGTAAAGCGCATCGCCGGCCAGGCGGCTGGTCCGCCGATCGATCCCACATAGAATTAAATGAGTAGGGATAGGAGTGACAAACGATGACCGTAGCACGGCCGGAGGCGACCTCCGGCGCGAAGATGGTGTATTTGATCAAACGCCGCGCGGAGACGAGCCGTGAAGAGCTGATCGTACATTGGTTCGCCAATCACATGCGAGGCGTTATCGACCGAAATTTGGGAAACCGAGGGACGGATCAACCAGCGGCGGACCATTATGTCGCGACTTTATTCGATCCGCGCGACGGTGCGGTACACCCATGGGATGGCGCAGCACAACTTTGGTACGACGCGCCCCTGCCACGTCCTGCCCAGGCGAGCGGCGTCGAGCCTTACGATACGTTCCAGCAAGTCGTTGAGCCTTACTGGCCGTGGGCGACGCGGGAATACGTCGTTATCGATGGGGCTCTACCGCTCAAACCGCTTACCCTAAACGAACCATTCCCGTGTACGCGGAGCGGGTTCTTCAAGCTGACGTTTTTGATCGCCTTGAAAGAAGGTGGCGACCGCCAGGCACTATTCGACCACTGGCTCGACGTCCATGTCCCGAACGTGCGCGAGGTGATGGGCAAAATCGGCGGGTTCCGTTATGTCGTAAGCCACAGCCTAGAGCCGGATACGGAGCCCTACGCGGGGATGGCGGAACTCTATTTCCCAAATGAGAAGGGGTGGGACGATTACCGTGCGGTATTCGAGCCGGACGGATTTGGCGACTTCATCGACGCGAAGGCAACGCTGCGTTTCCACAGCGGAACCGAGATGGTCGGTATCGAATAGTTACTCTGCCGCAGCCCGCCCGGCGGCCAACCCGTTTAGATAATCCAAAACATCGGCGCTCGGCATAACGTCGGCGTATTTCGAGTCCATGTCGAACAGATTGACCTTGTGCGACAACGGCGCTCGGTCGGCAACACAGTCGCTTGGCACGATGGGTTTGAAGCCACCCGAAACCGCATCGCACGCAGTGGCACGTACGCAGCCGCTGGTGGAGTTGCCGACGATGATGGTGGTGTCGACGCCAAGGCCGGTCAGCTGCGATTGCAGATTGGTGCCGTAGAAGGCGCTTGGAAATTTCTTGGTAATCAGGTGGTCCTCTTCGAGGACCGGCACGCGCGGATCAATCTCGGAGGCTTCGCTGCCGATATGGAGGTCGCGCAGCAACGGGACCTTGAGTCCGAATGTCCCGGCGTCGGAGTAATCCTTATGATAGGCGACCGTGGTGAAGATCACCGGCGCACCGATCCGCCGGGCTGCCTCATTGATCGCATTGATGTGAGGGATGTGTTCTTCCATATCGATGAACATCTTGCCGGGCTCGGTAATGCCTCGGCACATATCGATAACGAGGACTGCCGGTTGTTGGCCAAAACCGAGCCGTTCGCTGAAACCGATATCGTCGTAGTAGTCCTGCTGGCTCTCGATGTCCGTCATAATCGTCTCCCTCTATTCGGCAGCCTGGGGCGCAGGCACGTGTTCCGCACCGATCCCGCTCTCCAGCATACCTTCCATGGCCCCGTCTTCCATCTCAATCTGTAACGCCATATTGATCTTGTTGAACATGCTGGCAAGGTTCGCCCGCATGGTGATAGCAGTAATCTCCCGGTCGCTGAAATGCGTTTTCATATCCGTATAGACTTGGTCGCGGATGCCCCATGGCCGCTCGATTGCGAGGCGTGCATAGTCGCGGACAAGTTTTTCTTTCGCGTCGAGGCCGGGCGGGTCTGGTTCCAGAATATTCTCCAAGGTCTCCGCCGACATGCCGAGTTCGACGGCGCGGTTCGAGTGATGCACCGTGCAATAGGGGCACTCGTTGATCTTGGAGACGGTGACAACGATGATCTCGACCAGCCGCGTCGGCAGAATCTCCTTTTCGCGGAACTCGGCACCCATGCCGAAGATGAACTGTGCGATCTCCGGGCAATTGAAATAGACCGGCGGTAGATTGGCATTGCGCGAGAACGCGCCGGTAATACGCTCGAACGTCGCCCGGTATTCTTCGGGCAAATCGCCGGTGGTGAGGGCGGGGACTTGGGCCATCTTCTCATTCCTCGAATTTGATTTTCCTAACGCTATCGCGAAGGTAAGGAACGGGCAATCGTAGGGAGACGAACGATGACGCAGATCGAGATCGAACAAAACGGCGCTGTTCTGCTGGCGAAGATCACCAATCCGCCGCAGGGCTTTATGGATCCTGAGACAGAGATGGAGGTAGCAGCGCTGTTGGACCGCGTGGATGCCAACGAAGATATCCGCTCGGTGGTCTTTACCGGAGGGATGCCTGGTGTCTTCATTCGCCATTACAACGTCGGCGTTTTGGCGGAGACCGCCGCAAAGATGTCGGCACGTGGCATGCAATTCGATACGTCGCGCAGCGTGCCGGAATCGCCTTATCACGTTTGTCTCCGCCGCATGACGGAATCACCAGTCGCGTTTATTGCGGCACTTAACGGCATTGCGATGGGCGGCGGTTTCGAGTTGGCGCTCGCCTGTGACATCCGAATTGCCCTCGACGGTGACTACGATCTGGGCTTGCCCGAAATTAACGTTGGCCTGCTACCGGGTGCGGGCGGCACGCAACGTTTGCCGCGGTTGATCGGTGAAGGCCGCGCGTTCGAGATGATCGCCCGCGGCCGGACAGTTTCTCCAGCCGAAGCGTTGGAATGGGGGATCATTTCTGAAATTGTCGATCGCGACGTCGTTGCACGCGGGATGGAAATCGCCGAGGAGTTGTCGCGAAAACCCATGCGCGCGTTTCGGAATATCAAACAACTCATGCGGCGCGGGCTCGACCGCCCTCTTGAGGAGGGACTAGCGGACGAACGCACTTTATTCTGCGACGTTATGGTCGACGGAGAGGCAATGGAACGAATGTCGGAGCTTAACGTTAGACAGAGAGACATACGCGACCGTGATTGAATTATCCCGTAGTGGCGCGCTCGCGGCATAGAAAAATTCGATCAGGAGTGTGTTGGAAAGCGATTGCGCTTGGTGCCACGTGAATCACGTACGCCAATTGAGAGTGAGAGCAAAGCTATGCAAATTGCGGAACGCACCGACTAAATACACAAACCGAGACCTGATGGAATTTCGACCATCCTGATGTCGGCGGCTCTTTCGAGTTTAGACCGACTGGCGATGGAGCGGTCCATGTCGATTGCTTCCCAACATGGCGCTCGGCTCTTATTCCTCCATGTCATAAGTGAGCACGTTCCGGCAAACCTCCGCGAGCGAGTGGCGCATGCGGCTCGACAAGAAATCGAAGCCGTCATTGCGACGGCATGTGTTGTGGATCGTCAAAGCATCGATATTCAAATCGAGATCGGACAAAGCGCCGAGAAAATCATTTCCACCGCTGACCAAATCAATGCGGATTTAATCGTGTTTGGTATGCATCAGGACGCGGGGATCGAAGACGACAATTCGGAGACGAATTTTGAAAAAGTCGTCCGGTTCGGTCATCAACCTGTGCTGGTCGTAACAGACCAGGAATCCGACCGATACGACAAAGTCATGATAGGTGCAGATTTTTCGGTTTATTCCCGGCGCGCTTTACAGGCCACTCTGTCTTTCGTGCCTGGGGCGGATTTGGATATCGTTCATGCTTTCCAGGTGCCTTTTTCGGCTTTCATGCCGGGCAGCGAGACACGTGACGCATTCCAGGAACAGCACGAAGCGGATTTACGCGAAATGGTGGATCGGGAAATGGAACTCCTTGTATCTTCCGCCGCGCACTATGGGTGTCATCTCGAGGCGCCGAGGAGAATTGTTAAACAGGGCGAGCCAGTTGCGGTCTTGCGAGATGAAGTTTCGAATTTGCGACCCGATCTGTTGGTCTTAGGAACGCATGGTCGGGTCGGTCTCTCGCATATGTTGATCGGGAGCGTCGCCGAGGCGATTTTGAACCAACCGCCTTGTGACGTTCTTGTCGTGAAAGCTTGGTGACGGATCCTAACGCGGCCTGTCGCCTTGCAAGATGATCCGCCATAGGAGCCGTTCTTCGGCCATGTCGTAGTTCGGGTCGGCGCTGTGCATGGTGCAACGATTGTCGCAGATGACGATATCGCCCATGCGCCACTTATGACGTAGTGTATTCTCTGGGCGCACTGCTTGTTTGAGGAGATCGTCGAGAAAGGGTCGGACTTTTTCCGTCTCCATGCCGACGATGCCACTTGCCTTGGTTACGTGAAAATACAGCGCCTTCTTGCCGGTCTCCGGGTGAGTGCGGACCATCGGGTGCTGGACGGCGTTGTCGTAGCGGTCGCGGTCCACCTCGGAGTAAGTCGGGTTGTCGCTTTCAAGGTGGTTGATTGTAATCATATCGTCGATGTCGGCGCGGCTCTCAGGCGACAAGAAATCCAACCCGGCATACATATCGGCGAAACAGGTATCGCCGCCTTCGCGTGGAAGTTTTCGTGCGTAAAGGACCGTCGCTTTCGGCGGAGACTCATGGTTTGTGTGGTCGGTGTGCCACATCGAGGCGGGCCGCATTTTCTCGCGATTAATGATGCGACTGACCTCCGGGACTTCCGGCAGGCGGAAATGCGCGCGGTGTTGGAGCATGGGCGCGCCGAAGAGCGAGATGCCGTCACGGTATTGTTTCGCCGTTAGGTCCTGATTGCGGATGACCAGAACGATGTGGTCGAGGAACGCTTGTCTCAAGGCATCGGCTTCGTTTTCGCCGATCGGCTCCGCCAAGTCGATCCCGGTGACTTCGGCGCCGAAGGCGGCGTCTAAAGGGCGGATGTTGAGCATGTGAGATGTCCTCTTACAATCCCGTCGTAAGATATGTGTGGCGCTTGGAGCGGTCAGGCAAGCTCGCCTCAGCGAGTTGTCGTTTGAAGCGGCTGCGGTTCGATATCGAGGTCCTGTAGAGCCGTGCGTAGGGCATCGTTGAAGGTATCGAGATTGCCAATGCGGTCGGCGAGAACGAGCGCGAGTTTCGTCAGCAATAACGCCTCTTTATCGCTTCCGGCTTGGTCAATGGCCGAAGCGAGATTGTCGTAGACAGTTTCCAACTCCTCAAACGGCATGGATGTCATCGCAAATCCTTTCCCAAAGCGCACTTCATGACATGGACGATCTCGTTTGGTTCGTTGCGCAACCAGCGTCCCGCGATATGCAGATCGGGCCTTAACAGGTAGAAAGCGCCGGGAGCTGCGCCGAAGGCGCGCGTCAAATCTTCGTCGGCGACGCTCAGTGCGGTAAATCTTGGGTCGAGCCCGTCGAGCTCCGTGAATAGCGGTGTCTTTGCTTCTGGCTCATCCGCGAACAATATGCCGGTGAAACCCGGACCGATTTCGTCCAAGAAGTAACTGCCATCCTTAAGGCGGACGTTTGGGCACACACTACCCGCACGCGGACCTTCAGCAAATTCCGTGTCGCGGCGTCGCACGATATCGGATTGGCCATCGAGATAGGCGTAGGCTTCCATCTGCCGTGGATTAATGAATGGGCGAACGAATTCATGACGCAGTGCGAGTGACAGGACAGCGTCCCGGACGAGTGACGAGCCGCGCGTCGGCGGTGTCATGAAGCGCGCGCTTTTACTGGCGTTGGCGAAGACATCGAGTGTGGCGCCGCGGCGCTCCGGTGAATAGGTGTCGAGGAGCGATGCGTCCGCGTCCCCGTTGAGGACGTAGCTGAGCTTCCAGCCGACGTTGTAAGCATCCGCCAAACCGTTATTGAGACCGCGCACCCCGAAGATCGGAACGATATGGGCACTATCGCCGATAAAGATCACGCGCCCATGCTTGTATTCGTCGAGGCAGAGGGTGTTCGCCGTATAGATGCTCCACCATTCGAGCTCCCACGACCCGTTATGTCCGATATCACGCAGAATAGCGCCGACGCGGTTGCGGATCGTCGCTTCTTCAACGGCCACGGACCGGTCCTCGCCGGCTTGCAGTTGATAGTCGATCCGCCAAATGTCGTCCGGCTGTTTATGGATGAGAACCGTTCCTCGCGGATTCGATTCCGGTGCGAATAGGGCGCGTCTTTCGGTTGGGTAATCGTGGTCCATGCGGACGTCGGCGATAACGTAGTTCCCTTCGAAATTCTCACCCTGCAGCCGAAGGCCGAGCATAGAACGCATCGCGCTCCGCGCACCGTCCGCGGCCAATACATATGTGGCGGCCATTTTGTATGCGCCGAGCGGTGTCTTTACGTGCAGGGTGGCGTCATCGTCCTCGTTTTCGACGCCGGTCACTTCGCTCTCCCAGCGGATTTCGATCAGGTCGCTCTCGGCGGCCGCCTCCCAAAGATGCTTCTCGATGTACTGCTGTTGGAGATTGTACATGGGGAGAAATTTCTCGTGCGCCGAATGCGGCATCTCTAACCGGTAAATCTCACGGCCGGCAAAATAGCTGCTGCCGTACCGCCAGCCGAGCGGTCTCTCTTCGAAGCGCTCCCATGCACCGATGCGTTCGAGGATGTGGCAACTCGGACGCGCGATACAGATCGCCCGGCTGCCGTCGTTGAAGGTGTTTTTACTTTCCAAAAGGACGGAGCGGATTCCGTACTTCGCGAGTGTCAGTGCTGCCGTCAGGCCGATAGGGCCCGCGCCAACGATCGCAACAGGATGTATTGGCCGCTCGCCGTCGAGTTCCGGAACCGTTACAGATGCGAATTCCGGATACTCGAAATACAAGGATTCAAGCTTACCGCGGCCGGCCGGTCTCATCTTGAATCAATCCATCTTCAAAACTTCGATCACCAACCAAGCGTACTTCGAATCTTAGCGAATTTCTCGAGGTTATTGTCGTGGTCGCCGGCGAAGCGGATCATGATGTGACTGGCACCTTCGTCGGCATAGGCTTTCAGCCAGGCCGCGGCTTCCTCGGCTGGACCGCCGAAGCCCGCTTGGAACTTCCGGAGCGTTGCAGCCGGGATGTTGTAGTAGTTCTCAAGAAACGCATCGAGCCGTTCGTTTGCCTTATCGGCATCGTCGTCAATAGACAGCGTGAGATAGATCGCTCCGGTAAAATCGTTGCGGCTACGGCCGGCTTCGTCCAAATGCTGTAGCGTTTCGCGCCATTGCGCGCCCCAGACCGCGGTGTCTGTCGGACCGGAGGGGAACCAGCCGTCGAAATTAACCGCAGCGCGCTTTAGGCTTGCGGGGGCCGATCCGCCACCCCAGATCGGCGGGCCGCCTATTTGTACCGGGGTTGGGCCGACGACGGCTTGCTGCAACTTCCATCGCCCGTCCCAATCGACCGGATCGCCACTCCAAAGCGCTCGGCAGAGGCGGAGACCTTCCATCATGCGGCCGACCCGTTTCTCGAACGTCACGCCGACGGCTTCGAACTCCGCATGGATTGCAGGTGCGTCGGCGGCGATCCCGACACCCAGGATCACGCGGCCGTCGCTCACCTGGTCGATCGTAGCGACCTGATGGGCGAGGACGACGGGGTTCCGCAGCGCCGGTAGCAGAACGGCGGTGCCGAGCTTGACCCGTTTCGTACGGCCGGCGGTGCCGGCCATCAAGGTAAGTGGATCGTGACGCGGCTTTGCGATGATGGAATCGCCGATCCAGACGCTATCGTATCCGAGATCTTCCGCTTTTTCAGCCAGTCTCAGCAGCGGGGCTGCTTCCGGCCGACCTTCCATGACGGCTTCGCGGGTCGGGAGGAGGTATCCGATGAGAGGGGACATGATGGCTCGCCTTCGCTCGTTGTGTTCGATGCGCCGTTCGCACATCATGAAAATGGGTCCGGAATTACGAAGGGAAACAGCAAGGATGCGGGTTGGATTTATCGGCCTCGGTCTGATGGGGACGCCGATGGCGGCGAAAGTCGCTGAAGCGGGCCATTCGCTGACGGTATGGGGCCGGACAGCATCAAAACTTCATCCGGTTCTGGCCTTGGGTGCCGAAGCTGCTGATTCGCCACGTGCTTTGGCGGAGACATCCGATGTCGTTCTGCTTTGCGTGACGGATACGGATGCCGTCGAAGCGGTGGTCTTCGGGGACGATGGTGTAGCTGCAGGCGGCGTTGCGGGTAAAGTTCTGATCGATCATTCCAGCATTCAACCGGATGCGTCGCGCAGGTTTGCGGCGCGTCTTCGTGACGCGTGCGGTATGGATTGGCTCGACGCGCCGGTTTCGGGCGGGCCGGCTGGTGTCGAACGCGGTACGCTCGTCGTAATGGCCGGCGGCGAAGAGGCGCCTTTCGCGAAAGTGCAGGAAGTCGTCGGGTCTTATGCGGCGCGCTTTACGTTGATGGGACCGCCCGGGGCGGGGCAATCGACAAAGTTGATTAACCAGACGCTGGTTGCGGCGCATGTAGCGATTGTCGCAGAGGCAACGCAGCTTGCGCTCGACGCCGGGATCGATGCGGAACGGATCCCGCAGGCGCTCGCCGGCGGGCGCGCGGATTCCGTCGTGCTGCAAGATTTTATGCCGCGTATGATCGCGCGCGACTTCGAACCGGCGGCGACGCTCAAGATCATGCTCAAGGATCTGGAGATGATCGCCGGCCTTTCCAGCGAAACGGGCACCGCCATGCCGATCACACGCCTCGTATCCGAATTGCACCGGTTGCTTATCGCAAATGGGTTGGGTGACCAGGATAATTCCGCGATGATCAGGCTATATGATACAGTTAACGATATCTGAGAAGGGGAGAGCCACATGGCTGGGTTAAGCGCGGATCAAGTCGCGTTTTATCAGGAGAACGGCTATCTCGTGCTGCACAACGCATTGCCGTCCGAGACGGTCGCACGCTACGGTGAAATCGTCGACGAGTGGACCGCATCGGCTGTCGGCGTCGAGGCGAGCGATAATTTCTACGACTTGGAAGACAGTCATACGCCGGACGCGCCGCGCGTCCGCCGCTTCAAATGGCCAGTGCGCAATCATCCCGAGTTCGACGCGCTTGCGCGCAGCGAGAAGGTCATCGACATTCTGACGCCGTTGATTGGCCCCGCTATGCGCCTTTGCCCAGCAGAGAACAAGATCAACATTAAGGCGCCGAAATACGGCGCCGCTGTCGAGTGGCATCAAGACTGGGCGTTTTATCCGCATACCAACGACGATCTGCTGGCCATCGGTATTGCGCTCGACGATTGCGAAGAAGTGAACGGCCCGCTGATGGTCATACCCGGCAGCCACAAAAGGCCGATTTACGATCATCACGCGGGCGACTTCTTTTGTGGCGCGATCGACCCGGACGCCTCCGGCATCGACTTCTCGAAGGCGGTGGCGCTGACCGGCAAACGGGGGACGATGACCATTCATCATGCGCGTACTCTGCATGGCTCGGCGCTCAATACATCGGAAATGCCACGCCGGCTCCTCTTGATCATGTATGCCGCCGCCGACGCCTGGCCGTTGCTGGGTGTGTCGGATATCGCGGAGTTCAATTCCGACTTGGTCAGCGGCACCCCGACCTTGACGCCGCGTATGACTGACGTCCCGGTTCGGATACCGCTACCTTCGTCGCCGAAAGACGGGTCGATCTATGAGCGCCAGAGCTTTCTGGAAAATCGCTATTTCGACGTTTTCGGTAAAACCGACGGGCAGGCGGCGGCTGAATGACGGAGCGTCTTGGGTTCATCGGTCTTGGCTTGATGGGAACGCCGATCGCCGAAAAATTGCTCGATGCCGGATATGCCCTGACGGTTTGGGGCCGTTCACCTCAAAAACTGGAATCGATCCTCAAACGTGGTGCGACGGCGGCGGCATCGCCCCGCGCGCTTGCGGAGGCGTCGGATGTCATCCTGCTCTGCGTGACGGACACGTCTGCGGTTGAGGCCGTTGTGTTCGGGAGCGACGGAATCGCGGCGAGTGCGGATGCCGCGGGGAAAACGCTAATCGATCATTCGAGCATCCGGCCCGAAGCATCGCGGGATTTTGCGGAACGGTTAAAAGCGGCATGCGGTATGGACTGGCTGGACGCTCCGGTCTCAGGCGGTCCGGCGGGTGTCGCGCGCGGCAGCTTGGTGGTCATGGCCGGTGGTGAGGCAAAGGCTTTTGAGATGGTACAGGGTATCGTTTCGGCTTACGCCGCGCGGTTCACGCTCATGGGGTCTTCGGGTGCGGGGCAGGCGACCAAACTGATCAACCAGACCTTGGCGGGTGTGAACTTCGCCGTTGTCGCGGAAGCGACGCAGTTGGCGCTCGAAGCCGGAATAGACGCCGCTCGGATACCGGAAGCGCTCGCCGGTGGCAGTGCGGACTCGATGGTCCTGCAGGAGTATATGCCAAAGATGGTTGCGCGCGATTTCGAGCCAGCCGGAACAGTCAGCGTCATTCTCAAGGACCGGGAGACGGTTGCTGAACTCGCGCAGAAGACCGGCACGGCGATGCCGATTACAAAATTGGTAACGGAACTGCATCGCCTTCTTGTGGCGAAAGGCCATGGCGACGAGGACAACGCGGCGCTGATCCGACTGTATGACAAGGCGGCTTCATCCTGAGCATAACGAGGGGTGATACTTTGGTCGCTCGTGGGTCGCCAGGGTCACCATGAGGTGAGGCGTTAATATGGCACCGTCCCTTCGATCGTGCAGCGCTGCATGCGGCGGCGTAGTTCGGGCGGATAGTCGAAACGCGCTTTGTGTTGCACTGCGCAGTTGTCCCAGATCAAGAGATCGCCAACTTGCCATTCGTGGCTATAGCGGAAATCCGGCTTTGCGATGTGGTCGAATAGGAAGGCGAGAAGCGAGTCGCTTTCGTCCTTTTCCATCCCTTCGATCGCATGCGTGTAACCGTCACAGACATAAAGGCATTTCCGTCCGGTCTCCGGATGCGTGCGGGCAATGGGATGAATGGCGTCTTCCGGGAACTTCTGCAGCTCTGTCTCGTTCAAAACTGGTCGTTTTCCGAACTCGCGGGCCTTTCGATTCCACATGAAGCGGTAACCGTTCCGCGCCGTCAGGCCTTCGATACGTTCCTGCATGTCCGTTGGCAGCGCGTCGTAGGCGGCGGACGCCCCGGCGAATTGCGTGGCTCCGAAGGTCATCCCGTCTCGTGTCGGCACCTCAAGCGCATGCAGCAGGGTGACACCGCTCGGTTTTTCCAGATAGCAGAGGTCCGAATGCCAATACCGCCCGGCATCGTGTGAGCCCAAGGGCTTGCCGTTTTCGTGAACGTTCGAGACCCAAAAGACCTCAGGGTTTGCGTCGTTGTTTGCTTCCGCGCGGACGTTGACCTGAGGTGTGCCGAAGCATCGCGCAAACCGCACGAGATTGCTGGACTTTAGGTCCGTCTGGCCGCGAATGACCACGACAGCGCGCGCGTCGATAACTTCCCGGACAGTGGTGAAATCGTCCTCCGAAATTTTCGCGGTCAAATCGATTCCTGAAATCGATGCGCCGATGGGACCGTCGCTGTTCTCGATGCTGAGAGTCATGTATTCCTCCTCAATAGAATCTTGGATCGGCGATGCGAGGGGAAAAGGTGCGGTGTTGATTGAAACGCCGGGTCGCGCAACTACTCTTTAAGACGGCATTTGAGGAACGAAAACGTATGATCGATAAACCCTTCGGCGAGATGAAAGTGGGCGACAGTTCAGTTTCGCGCGGTCGGACCGTAACAGAGACAGATATCGTCAATTTCGCGATGATTATGGGGATGTGGCTTGAGTTGCAGACCAACGACGAATTTGCCGAGCACACGATGTACGGTAAGCGGATCGCGCAAGGTCCATTGATCTATACCATCGCCGTCGGCCTGATGAATATCGATGGCGAAATTCTCGTCGCACTTTCGGGCGTTGATCGCATGCGTATGCTGACCCCGGTTTTCGTGGGAGATACGCTATGGGCGAAGACCGAGATTACCGAACTGCGCGATCGCGAGGACGATAACGGGCTTGTCGTGGCGCGGCTCGAAGCGGTCAATCAGCGCGACGAGGTCGCCATGGTCTGCGATCTGCGCCTGCTCTGTCGTAAGACGCGTCTGAAATCACCGGTTGGTCCTGGACGGGAGAAGTAAGGAATTGTGACCTCGACCTTCGACGGGCTCAGGATGAGGTCCTTAAGACATTGCATACAGAAACCTCATGCGGCGCTCGTCGAAGCATGAACATGGGAGAAGAAGGAGAAACCAAATGGCAGGCCTCTATTACGAGGAATTTGAAATCGGCATGGAGTTCAACCATGCGCTGACCCGCACAGTCACGGAAACCGACAACCTTATGTTCTGTGCGATGACGCACAACCCGCAGCCGCTGCACCTCGACGAGGAATTCTCGAAGGGCACTGAGTTCGGGCAGCGGATCGTGAACAGCCTTTTCACGCTCGGCCTCGTCATCGGCGTTTCGGTCGACGACACGACGCTCGGCACCACCTTCGGCAATCTCGGTATGAACGAAGTACGGTTTAAGAACCCGGTCTTCCACGGTGATACGCTCCGCTCCGTCACCCGGGTAAAGGAGATGCGCGAGTCGAAATCGCGCCCGAACGGCGGCCTCGTTGTCTTCGAGCACTTCGGTTACAACCAGCGGGACGAGGAAGTTGCCTACTGCACTCGGACCGCCTTCATGATGAAGAAGCCGGCATGATTATCCGGTCTTGGCTGTTTGTCCCGGGAGACAGCGAGCGCAAGCTGGAGAAGGGGCGCGAGAATGTCGCGGACGCACTGATCCTCGACTTGGAGGATTCGGTCTCCAACGACCGGCAGGAGATCGCCCGGACGATGGTTCGGGAATATCTGCAGAAACACACGGACCGATCGCGGCAGAAACTCTATGTCCGCTGCAACCCGCTCGACACGGACCTGGCCTTGCCGGACTTGGCCGCGATCATGCCGGGCAAGCCGGATGGAATCTGCCTGCCGAAAGTCTATTCCGCGAAAGAGGTGAACACGCTCTGCAATTATCTCTCAGCGCTGGAAGCGGCGGAAGGGATCGAGCAGGGCTCGACCAAAATTCTTTGTGTCGCGACGGAGACCGCGGCGTCGGTCCTGACCTTTCACACCTATCTCGACGGGGTCAGCGACCGGTTGGTCGGTATGACTTGGGGAGCGGAAGATTTGGCGGCCGCGCTCGGTGCCAGCGACAACCGCGGTACCGACGGCGATTATGACGACGTCTATAAGCAAGTGAAGGGCCTCTGCCTCGCCGCTTGCCGCGCCATCGACGTGCAGCCGGTCGGTGTGCTGATCACCAACTTCCGAGACGATAAGGGGCTTGAGGAGGATTGCTTGCGCGATCGCAAGGCTGGATTCGTTGGCAAGATCGCTATCCATCCCGCGCAACCGCCGATCATCAACAAGGCTTTCACGCCGTCCGAAGAAGAAATCGCGCACGCGAAACGCGTGGTCGCCGTCTTTGCGGAGAACCCCGGCATGGGCACAGTCGGCCTCGATGGGATGATGATCGACATGCCGCACCTGAAGCAGGCAAATACCTTGCTGGAGCTGGCGGCGCAGATCGAAGCGATGGAAGGATAGAGACGCGCCCCCCACGCGCGAACGCCTCTGTGCCGTTCGATCTGCGAGCGGGTGACAGGCGATATAGAAAAGGAATGGATATATGAAGCTTTTTGGCGGATTTGGTTCACCGTTTACACGTCGGGTCGGCACGACCTTGCGTCTCTACGGACTTGACCACGAACATATTCCGTTGCGCGGCAGCGTGCCGGAGGAACTGGAACAGCTCCAGAAGTTCAATCCGTTGGGCCGGGTGCCGGCGCTGGAGACGGACGACGGCCGTGCCATCGTCGACAGCGCCGCGATCCTGGACTACCTCGACCAATTGGTCGGACCGGAGAAATCCCTGACCCCACCGTCCGGCGATGCGCGAACGGAGGTCATGAATATCATTGGAATCTCGGCGGGTGCCGTCGAAAAATCCATCAGTTGCTATTACGAAGAAGGCGTCAACGCCAAGCGGCCGCCCGAGATGGTGTTCCGGCCCTGGGTCGACCGCATGTACGAGCAAACCAAGGAAGGTGTGGAAGCTCTCGACGGGATGGTGAAGGGGCCCTGGATGATCGGCGACCAACTGACGCAAGCCGATGTATCGATGGTTTGTTTCTGGGACTTCATCGCCATGCACAGACCGGCCTCCGCTCCGGCACTGAATTGCCCGAATTTGTCGGCGCTTTCCGAAAGGGCAAATGCCATGCCTGAGTTTTCGGAAACGCGGCCTGGATAAATTAGAGAGTGATTTCCGTTTCACCGGAGCGACAGGCTGGGTCGGCGGCGACGACCTCGGTCGCCGCCGCACCGTGCCTTAATTTTTGGGCACCAATCCTCTGTTGTATTCGGCCCATTCTTTGTCGGTCCAGTTCTGGCTCGTTGTCTGACATCCCATAAGCAGGGCTGCCAACCCAACGGCGCAAATCAGTATTCTCATTTCTTGACGCCTTTCCGTAAAATTGGATGTTTTGCTTGTTGAATGGATAAGTGGGCACGCGCCCGAACACGGAGAAGTCAACTCTTTGAGAGTGAATTTGAAACGGTGGAGAGGACTGAGATGAGCAAACAAGCCGCGATCGATCCGCTGCCGCATATTTACGCCTTGGGCGCGGCCTTGCGCCTGCCTGACCAACCGATGGCGACCTTCCAAGCGTTAGACGCGGCAATGGATGCGGTGATTGGGCATACCTATATTACCGTCCTGCTGTACCACGCGGACCTGCAAGAGATTGAACGTTTCTATAGCAGCAATCTCGACGCCTATCCGATTGCGGGCCGGAAGGACGTGCCGCAAAGCGCCTGGACCGAGAAGCTATTGATCAATCAGGAGTGCTATATCGGCTACGACGCCAACGATATTAAGAAGTATTTCTTTGATCACGAACTAATCCATTCGCTCGGCTGCGACGCCATCCTTAATGTGCCCGTCGTCTATGACAGCGTGACCTTGGGTACCGTTAATCTGGTACATGAGGAAGGTTGGTATGAAGAGAGCGACATCGAGGTCGCGCTCACGCTTGCCAGCATCGCAACGCCGGCATTTCTGCAGATCGCGGGGCGCTAGGCGTTAATTGGTACAGTTGGCCGATGCTCTCCGACCGGCGAGATCGGTCGAGTGCGATCCGGATACTTCATTCGGAATGTTGGGGCTAATAGTGGCTTAACCCGGCTCGCATCAGAGGGAGCTCTATTCGCGATAAGGTCATATCGGCCGATCGGCGCACGGCGTTTTACAATTCGTATAACTGTTCCACGCCAGTTACATATTTTGAACTCTTGCTGACCCTCCAGGGAAAGAGACTCGTGATCATGGGCACTGTGTCATCATCGGCCATCGAATATTTTAGCTCCAAGATCGTTGTCCCTGGAACAATTGACGTAACAGCATGGCCTCTGAAGCTGCCGAGAAAATGAAAAAAAGAGACGTCCGTATCAAGCGTGATGCGATACCGCTTATCTGCGGATTGATAATATTTTCGGCTGTAACGGTTTAGAAGGACCGGGCGCAGTTGGCGCAAGTCAAATAGGACATCGTTCGGAAGCGCGGAACCATCGATCACTTCATCGAAATTTCTTTGATCGAACCCCTTCGTCAGCGTGAATGGTTGTAAGGCGAATGACCGTTTGCGTCCGACGAGCCCGCTCTTGCTTTTGAACTCCAATACAGGCTTTGCGATCGATCCCGTAAGGTCTCCATACCATCTGACACGAATTTTCGTCCGCTTCCCGTGACCTTCGACACTGTCGAAATAACAGTCCCAACCATGGGATTCTAAATAGATGTTGTTCACATACCTTTGCATGTGAATCTCGCGAAACGAGGCCGGATGCAATTTGACCAGAGCTTCGACTTCTCCATAGCTGTATTCGGTTATCAGGAACTTGCGCTCAAACCTGAAAGGCGAACCCGCTGTACTCGTTTCCGGCATCGGCGTTTCGTCGGTCCTAATGATCGGGCTTTGGCTCACGAAGCTTTTCCCTGCGTCGATGCTGCGGCCGAATGTGGGGATATCAGTATCTGCTCAAGCCGCAAGAACAAATCGTCGATCCCGTCGCTTTCAGATTTGATAAGAGACTTGAGTGGAGCATCCTCGGTCTGAATACGCTTAAGGGATGACCTCTTATCCATCAAAGAAACGATACCCGTACCCGCTTTACCCGGATTGATGAGATAGGCATGTCCCCCGCCGAAAATACTCTTCTTCTGGAACAGATTGATATCGGCTTTGTTTTCGATAAAGGCGTTATCCACAAAATAGGCTCTGGATAGATCCTTCACGGCGACGCCGGTGTTGTTGTGTTCAATGCTGTTGGCATAAAGAATGACCGAAGTTTCTTCACCGATGCTGACACCTTTATCCCGCAATCCGTAAAATTGGGAATTGGAGACCAGTATTTTGGAACCGCTAATGTCCAATCCGTCCTGATTGTTGTTGTCGCCAGGACGAGAATTGATGAAAACAGAATTCTCGATTGTGCCTTGGCAGTAGTCGAGATCTATTTGGTCAAAGGCGTTGTCGACGAACCGGCTGTTTTTGATCGTTACGAATCCATTCTTGATGTTGATGCCGTCGTCAGCCCGGTTGTTTGTGAAGATAGAGTCAGAAATCGATACCTTGTCGTTATAGTGAATCGATAACGCGCCCAGCAGATAGATACCCTCAATCCATCTTTCACTGCCGTTGGAAAGATGGAGATGGCTGATGTTCGTGGACGCCTTTGTGTTGCCAAGAATGCCCACGGAACCGAAAGGCTTGTCCGGATCTATAGAAGTGATGACGACTGGTTGCGAGGCGGATCCAATGATTTCGGCCCCATTTCTTGCCAATATGGCTTTTCCCGCGGCGATGCGGACCGTGGTGCCTGGCCCGATAACAAGCTTCGCTGTTTCGGGAAATATCAAATCCTCATAAAGCTCATGGTCACCAGGGTGAAGTCGGATGACATTTCCTTTTTCTACGCTCGCTTTCAGAGATGGATGCGCTTTTATCCATGTCTCCAAGGGGTCCCTGGACTGCGGAAAATCGTTCTCCGGTAGGTTCTTGATCAGGCTTTGCGAGGCATGAAGCGGTATCTCCTTCGCGGTCACTGCTTCTTCGGTGATACTGTTTTTAAAACCGAACTCGATGTCCTCTCTCGAAAAGCCTGCAGGTAACCCTTCGTCGAATTCGAGCATTATCACGTAGCTTCGGTTGACGGCTTCGGAACCGGGGCCAAGGGCGGTTGAGAATCCGTATTCTTTGAATGCGGGAAGCAAGTCGACATATCCGGAATTGGATTGGAAGACATATTCTCGATCCGCAGCCAAGACCATTGGCTGGTCACCGAAACGCGAAAAGATTCGAAGCTTTAAAAGTTTTGGAGAAAAACGATTGGACGTTTTGATTTTGAATTCATTGAAACGAATGGCGGACATTGAAACTGGTTCGATATGAAACGCTATTCGGCCGTCCGATAAGTGAATTCGGGAGGCGAGTTCGGAACGTGCGATGTAATTTTTCAGGACGGAAATATTGTTCCCTGTGTGATTTTTGTAACCGCCGATCCAACCTTCCGGCGCGAACTTACTCGCCAATAATTTCATCATCCCCAAGTAATGCAGGCTTTCATGTTCTTTCCATAAATCTTCTTGCCTTCGGATCGTCTCTTCTCCGTGCGTTCTTATGAAGTCGTATATCTTCCGGTATTTCGCTTGGCGAATTAGGTCATTCTGCGCGAGAACGTGAAACAACGGCGAACGGACCGCACCGTCATTGTTCTTTTCCTCGAATGTTTCTCCGGGGGCCGGTTCGATGGACCTCTGGAGGATGTCTCGTTGCATGACGGGATAAAATTTTCCATTCGCGGAATCGAGAAACACGTAAAGGTTAAAACCCGCGAAACCATGATGCAGGAGGCCGCCGACTGTTACGGCTGCGAGCAGGTCGGTGATATAATCGAAATCCACATAATCGATTATCTCATCGACTTTGTTTGCCCCAATGGCGCGGTTGAAATTTAAATAACGCTCGAAGAATCCCTGCCGGCTAATTTCGGAATAGTCCGTCTCGGCGAGGACTTGACGAAACTTCCGCCTAAACGTTTCTTCGGAGAACGGGACCGTCGGCTCGCTTGGATTGACGTCATTGTAGACCATAGATTTATCGGTCGAGTTGGTCCCGTCATCGTAAACAAACCTTCTCAGCGAAGACTTGCCGATCGATTCCATATAGGCGTCGTTCAGTCGTTTTTCGAAATAGAATAGTTTCTCGTCCCAGTTGTTGATCTGCACTCTAACCAGGTCGATTTCCTGGGCGAGCAATCCGAACAATTCCGCAAAATCCTTGTACACAACGCCCCAGAAGGTGAGTCTTTCTCGGACGATAAGATTGAAGCGAGTCGTTTTACGGATCTGGGCACCGTTGAGGAGCTTAACGGTAAGTGAAATGAATTTCCCTTTGATATGGTCGTGCGGACACCTTCCGTGGGATTTGATTTTTACGGCGTAACTTATCCCCTCGAAATAGAGCTTGGCCTTCCGCCATTTGTTGTTCTGCTTATAGTACTCGTTGCATCCGTTGTATCTGCGGATGAGTTCCGAAAAATGGACGATATCCTTCCTGGAAAGCGAAAGTCTTATGAGCGGGAAATTTCTTGTCGATCCGATGCCGACGACATCTTGATTCAGATCGAGCAAGAACTGTCGAAAGTCATCGACAGCATCCGGGTAGTGAGACAGGACCAGGCGTTCGATGCCTCGGACACCGCCCATCGTGAGATGGGCACCGAGAGGAAGTAGAATCAACAAGGACGCCAATGCGGCTAGAACTATCTTTCTTCTCGCGAACACCCGAATGAAACCCTCATTGTTTGTTCATCGGCACGGGTTCACGGCGCCTTATGAGGTGCCGGTCATTCCTCCACGCAGATCCATAAACGATATTTTCACCTTGTCGTCGATGGACCTGAGAGCCGCATCGATGGCTTCGAGTGAACCCTTATCCTTAAATTCCACGATGCAGATGTATTCCAATGAAGTCTCGGTTTTATCGACCCGTTTCGTCCGGCTGTATTGGCAATGTTGACTGATAAGGTCCTGAATGAGGTCCAGGTGGAGAAGCTTCGGGAACTCCGTCGAAATGATCAGGTGCAGGTCCTGTTGCCATTGCTTCTCTTTTCGAATTCCGAAAAGGCCCGATTGCCGTATGTAGAGGATTAGGAGAATGCTCAGGAAAGAAATGATGGTTACCATCGTTTGCTGAGCGCCAATTCCCAGCCCGAGCGCAATCGCGAGAAAAAGATAGGTCAGCTCCTCAGGGTCCTTGATTGCCGCTCTAAATCGAACGATGGAAAGGGCGCCGATCAATCCCAAAGAAAGTGCCAAGGAAGATTTTATTATGGTGATGATCAGCATGGTTGCCATGGCAACCGTGATGAAATTGTTGGAGAAATCTTTCCGGTTGGAGAGCGTTCTTCCGTACTTGATATAGAACTTGGCAAGAAAATGCGCGAACGCAGCCACAAGGATCAAATTGAGGATCAATTCCGGAACGGAGCTAGCGCTCACATGTGAGGTAAAAAATTCCTCAAAGATCTTTATATCTTCCATACTTTTACAAAAGGTCCGTTAAGTGGAGTGCAAGCGAAAATCTTCCGCAGCGAAGTACTGCAGGTTTCTAGGCGGCCTCGAATAAGATGATTCCCAATCTAACGAATGGTGATACCAAGGGTCAATTCGAACTTAGAGCTGAGCAGCACGGCTTGAATGGACCGGCTCGCAGGCCATTGCGAAGATGCAGTGACGATTGTTTGTAGATATTGAGGCCGGTCGCACAACGCATAATGAGGGCTCTGTCGGTTGCCGTAATCTCTTTATTTCGAGGGCCTGAACGAGGTGCGGTTTTCCGAAAAACATACATGCCGTCTTGCAGTGGGGCTCTGTGCGGATAGCTTACTTCACGTGAAGCGCCGCCAAGAACATCGAGTCGAACCGTTATGAGCAAACAAACGCCTACAGAGCTGCTACCCCATATCCAGGCCGTCTCGTCGGCGCTGCGTCAGCCAGATCAACCGGCGGCGACGTTCCGGGCGCTGGATGCGGCTATGAAGGCCGTGATCGGCCATAAAGTGTTGACGGTTCTCCTGTATCACGCGGACCTGCAAGAAACGGAGCGGTTCTACAGCAGTGATCTCGATGCCTATCCGATCGCGGGCCGCAAGGATGTGCGGCCGACCGCGTGGACCCAGCGTTTGTTGATCGATCAACAGTGTTACATCGGCTATACCGCGGCCGACATTCGCGAATTCTTTCTCGATCACGCGTTGATACATTCGCTCGGTTGCGACGCGATCCTGAATGTGCCTGTCGTCTATAACAGTGAGACGTTAGGCACCGTCAATCTGCTGCATGAAGAAGGCTGGTATGATGAAGGTGATACCGAGCTCGCGATGACCATTGCGAATATCGCCGCACCGGCCTACCTGCAGATACGGGGGGCGGGTGAATGACGAGCGTCGACTTCAAGAATGCGGCCTTGTTCGACGCCGACACGCCAGTCGCTCTCGCCGATCCCGTTGCGATTGACGGGAGGCCACTTAAAGATTTTGGTTAACCGCAGGATTAAGGGGCGTGCATGCCGATCATCGTGAAGGGCGGCGCCTTCGTTAAGGACACGTTGAATGAGGGAGATGAAGAATGAGTGATATTTATAAGGAGCGGAGCTACGCGAGAGGCGACATTGGGTTCGGCGGAAAGCCGGGTATCGTCGTCGTCGATTTTCAAACGGCCTTCACGGACCCGGACATGCCGATGGGCGGCGCCGAGCTTATCGAACGCGGTGTGCAGAACACCTCCCGTTTGCTTGAAGTCGCGCGAAGCGCCGGTGTGCCGGTTGCCAACTGCTATGTCGGCTACAGCAATGACCGGGAGTTACCGCACTGGAAAGTAGGCGCCGTTTATGACCTTGAGGATGGCGCGCCGGGAACGGAGCTCGACGAGCGCATTTGCGACAAGAGTTACGACGTCGTCGTGCGAAAGACGGCGCCGTCGATCTTTCACGGCACAACGGTCCTTCCTTTCATGCAGAGGGAAGGTGTCGAATCGATGATAGTGACCGGTTGTGTGACGTCGGGCTGTATCCGAGCAACGACCATCGACAGCTTCTCGTACGGTTTTCGGACGATGGTCCCGGAAGACTGCGTCGGCGATCACGATCCGGTTCCGCATCACCAGAATTTGGAAGACGTCGGCCGCCGTTATGCGGATATCGTCGATGCGGATACGTGCATGGAGTACATCGAAGATTGGCGAAAACTGAACCGTTGAGCGTACGGTGAGTTTTGCAACGTTTCGCCGATACGTCGTTTTGGTCTGCTTGACCTTGTTCGTCGCCTATTTTGGCGTCTGGCAATTGTATCAGGTGATGCTGACCTCGCTCGGCTCGTTCTGGGCCGTGGTGCTTGCGACCATGGCCAGCTTCGGTGTCGGTGTGATTGCCATGGTTGGCATGATCATGGTGCGGACGAAGGCGATAATGGAAGCGAGTGAGGCAAAGGAGGAGGAGCCGAAATGAAGTGCCTTCCGATCGTCGCGGCTTTCTTTTCGTTCGTTATTGGGATGCCGGGCGCGTTGGCGAATGCCGTCCCACCGATCGATGCGGTCAAGAAAGAGATGGTGACGCTTTCCGTTGTCATAGATGGGGACGACTATGACCTCGAGGCGCAAATTCTGACCCCGCCGGGGGAAGGTCCTCGGCCTTTGGCCATCGTCACCCACGGCTCCCCGCGCCGGGCGTCGAGCCGGAGCAAGATGACGACCCATCAATACTTCCACCGCGCCATGGAGTTTGCGCGGCGCGGTTATGTGACGGCAATTGTCATGCGGCGCGGCTACGGCCGATCCGAAGGCCGATGGTACGAGGAATACGGCGAGTGCGATTTTCCCTACTATGACAAAGCTGCCTTCACGACGGCGAGCGACATCATCGCAGCGATTGCGGAGTTGAAGAAACGACCGGGTATTGATGCCAACCGGATACTGGTCGTCGGTCAGTCGGCCGGCGGGATCGGGGCCGTCGCGGTGGCGGCGAAGAACCCGCCGGGCGTCGTCGCGGCCATTAACTTTGCGGGCGGCCGCGGTTCGCGCAGTCACGGCGAAGTCTGCTCGGAAGGCGAACTTGTCGACGCCTTCGAGA
Organism: Rhodospirillaceae bacterium; assembly: GCA_002716125.1. Classification (GTDB taxonomy): domain Bacteria; phylum Pseudomonadota; class Alphaproteobacteria; order UBA8366; family UBA8366; genus UBA6544. Next base: position 15,480 of record PAZH01000071.1, on the reverse strand, counting down.
CCTTCGGCGAGACCGCCCGGATGCCAACCTTATGGGTTTATGCGGAAAATGACGGTTTCTTCAATCCACGGCTGGCGCGCCGCTTTTACGAAGCCTTTACCGAGGCCGGCGGCAAGGCCGATCTCATACAGACCGGCCCGTTCGGGCGGGATGGGCATGGTTTGTTCAGCTACAACGGCATTTCGCGCTGGCGCCCCATGGTCGACGATTTCCTCCGTAAAATCGGATTGCCGACGTGGGAGACGCCGCCCGACCTACCGCGGGCTCCGATTATCGAGCCGCCGGAGGGTTTGTCCGCGAAAGGGCAAGATCATTGGCGTCGGTATTTGAACCGGGCGGACAACAAGGCGTTTGCGAAATCGCGGACGGGCAGTTGGTTCGGTTGGCGCTCGAGACGCAACACGATCGACGACGCCAAAGAGGGTGCGTTGGGCAATTGCAAAGCGGATGATTGCGAGATCATCTCGATCAACGGCTCGCCACCGATGTGGTAGGTCGGCCAAGAAAAGAGGGCCGGCCCGATGGGGCCGGCCCTAAGTTCAGCCTGCGATTGTCGCCCGACGGACGAACGTGTCCACCGGGAAACCTCTTTACTCCGCGGCCGCCAGATGGGGGATGGCCGTGCGGTGTAACTCTTGCGCCAAATATGCAGCGATGGCGCCAGGCCCCGAACGGTCCGTTGCGTTCAGACCGGCGGCTGCTTCCGCTTCGGGGTTGTAATTGGTGTTGGTGTTGACGTCGTAGGTCCACGCCTTGCCGTCCGCATCGACGATCATCTCGATCCCGGCGACATCGATTTGGTTGGCCGCGAGAAAGCGTTCGTACTTGGCGTGATTTTCATGCGTAAATCCGTCCAGAATTTCGAACATCGGCCGCTCTTCGACCGCCTGTTCGCCGACGGGGCAGAACGCGTCATCGATCCGGCAGGCGTCGGCCGGGCAAAGTTCGAAACCTTGGCTGGTATCGACGCGGACCGCATAGAGAAACTTGCCGCCGACAAATTCGTTGCGAATGATCGCACTGTCTGCGGATTGAATATATTGCTGGAGGAGAACCGTGCCGTCGCGTCCGGCGTCGAACAGGTCGCTTTCAAGGTACGCTTCAAAGGTAGTGAGATCGTTGAAGAGCTGCACACCGAGACCTTTGCCGCCACGGTTGGGCTTTAGGATCAGCGGCGCACCGATCTCGCGTGCGGTCTTGAGGATGGCTTCGGTACCGACGGCGAACCGCGTTTCGGGGAATGCGATGCCAACGCGCGACATCGCGGCGTATTGGCGAATTTTGCTGATCTCGAGGTCGAGTGCATGGCTGCCGTTGATCGTGCGTCGGCCGTATGCTTCGAGCCAGGCCAAGACACTGGCCGTTAGCTCAGGTGCGAAATCGTGTCCGCGCGTATGGGCGGAGGCGCTCATTCGATTATAGAAGATGCCCTCCGGCGGCGGGGCGCCGAGGTCGAAGGTACCATCCGCGAGGTGCCATTCCTCAAACGGAAGATCGAGGTCTTCAAAGGCCGCGCGCAAAGGCGGCATCCAATCTTCATTCTCGTGAAGGACATGAACTTTCATAGATCGAACTTTCATTTTAAACACATAGAAATGTGGTAATTAAAAATTAACTGTAATTTGGTGTATAAAATATAACTTGTAAAGGCGTGTGTGTTAAAAAATAAATAACGCAATATACGGTGTATTATTTTTCGGATTCTGCGGGTTTCGGTTCTCAATCGCTGGGTGTAGTGTAGGACTTAAATTCAGAGCCATTCCGATGAGGAAAATGACATGAGCCAGCCAGCAGGGAATTCACCCGCAAGTCGCGATATCGCTTACGTTCTGCACGGTTATACCGATCACGAAGCGCATAAGGAGCAAGGGCCGCATATTCTTCAAGGCGGCAAAGGTATATACGTTTACGACGATACCGGTAAGGAGTTCATCGAGGGGATGGCAGGCCTCTGGTGCACGTCGCTCGGCTATGGCGAAGAGCGCCTGATAGATGCCGCGACCGAGCAACTAAAGAAGCTCGCCTATTCACACCTTTTTGCGGGTAAAAGCCATGACCCGGTCATCGATTTGGCCGAACGGCTTGTTGAGATGGCGCCGGCACCCATGTCGAAAGTCTTCTTTAACAATTCCGGTTCCGAGGGCAATGACACGGTTATCAAGCTCGTCTGGTACTACAACAACGCGGTTGGACGTCCGGAAAAGAAAAAGATAATCAGCCGGATCAAGGGCTATCACGGCGTCACCGTGGCCTCCGCAAGCTTGACGGGCCTGCCGAACAATCACCGGGATTTCGATCTCCCGATCGCGAATATCCTTCATACGTCTTGCCCGCATTACTACCGCTTCGGCGAGGAGGGCGAGAGCGAAGAAGATTTCGCGACACGTTGCGCGGCGGAATTGGAATCGATGATCCTCGAAGAAGGTCCCGAGACGGTCGCTGCGTTTATTGCGGAACCCGTAATGGGGGCAGGCGGCGTCATTGTTCCGCCGAAAACCTATTTCGAGAAGATCCAGGCCGTCCTTAAGAAATATGACGTCTTGTTTATCGCGGATGAGGTTATCTGTGGGTTTGGCCGGACAGGTAATATGTGGGGTAGTGAGACTTACGGTCTGCAACCGGACATGATCACCTGCGCAAAAGCACTCTCGTCGGCATACCTCCCGATTTCGGCCGTGATGATCAACGAAAAGGTCGCGGACGCCATCGTGAAGAATAGCGGCAAGATTGGCACGCTTGGGCACGGCTATACTTACATGGGCCATCCGGTCGCCGCTGCTGTCGCGCTGGAAACCCTCAAGATTTATGAAGAACGCGACATCATGGCCCATATCGGCGAGATCGCGCCACAGATGCAGGCGAGATTGCAGAGTTATGCCGATCATCCGATGGTTGGCGAAGTAAGAGGTGTCGGCTTGGTTGGCGCGCTTGAGTTCGTAAAGGACAAGGCAACCAAGGAATCTTACGATCCGGCGGGTAAAGTCGGCGCGTATCTTGTCGACCGGGCGAAGGATCATGGTTTAATTCTGCGGAATATCGTTGATTCCGTTGCGTTTTCGCCGCCATTGATCATTTCGGGCAAGGAATTGGATTCGGTCTTCGATCGCTTCGACAAAGCCCTTGAGGAGACGATGCCCTTCGCAGCGGGACTTTAAGTCGCAGCGACACGCGTCGAATACATGGTAAGAAAATAGCCGTAACGTTCGGTTAAGACTTACGTCTTAACCTGTGTTTCGGAGTAAACGATGGACTACGAAAAGTTCTTCGAGCAAAAGCTCGCCGATCTTCATGACGAGGGACGGTACCGCGTCTTTGCGGACCTTGAGCGCCAGCGCGGCGGCACGCAGGCAACCTTCCGCGAAGGCGGACAGCGGAACGATGTGACGGTCTGGTGCTCGAACGATTATCTTGGCATGGGTCAGAACGAAGAGGTCTTGGACGCCATGCGCGAGGCACTCGACCTATGCGGTGCAGGGGCGGGCGGTACCCGTAATATCTCCGGCACCAATCATTACCACGTCTTGTTGGAGCGCCAACTCGCCGATTTGCACGGCAAAGAATCAGCTTTGATTTTTACGTCGGGTTATGTGGCGAACGATACGACCCTCGCGACCATCGGTTCAATGATGCAGTGCATCATTTATTCGGATGCTTGGAATCATAACTCGATGATCGAAGGCATTCGACACGCGAATACCGAGAAGCGAATCTTCAAACACAATGACCCGGCGGATTTGGAGCGGTTGATTCAGGAAGACGATCCGGATCGACCGAAGATGATCGTCTTTGAAAGTGTCTATTCGATGGATGGCGACGTGGCGCCGATCCGCGAATTCGTTGAGATCGCCGAGAAGTATAACGCGATGACATTCCTGGACGAGGTGCACGCGGTCGGCATGTACGGTGCGGGTGGCGGTATTGCCGACCGCGACGGGTTGATGGACCGTATCACGATCATTCAGGGGACACTGGCGAAGGGCTTTGGTGTGGTTGGGGGCTATATTGCCGCCTCCGCGAATCTTATCGATGTCGTCCGCTCCTACGGGCAGGGCTTTATCTTTACGACCGCAATGCCGCCCTCGGTCGCAGCCGGCGCCTTGGCGAGCATTAAACTCGTCCGTGGCGCGCACGGCGATGGGCTACGCGCGCGCCAACAAGAGCGTGCCGCTAAACTAAAGGCGATGTTGGCGGAGGCGGGCATTCCCGTGATGCCGTCCGAGACGCATATTGTCCCGGTTCCGATCGGCGATCCCCGGCTATGCAAACGTGCCAGCGATACCTTAATGGACCGCTATGGGATTTACGTGCAGCCGATCAACTACCCAACGGTCCCGCGTGGAACAGAGCGTCTGCGGTTCACGCCGACGCCATTGCACAGCGACGCCGATATGGATCATCTGGTGAAGTCGCTGCGCGAGGTATGGAACTCGCTTGAGTTGAAGTGGGCCGCTTAATGTGAGATTGCGAATCGGTCGCAATGACATTATATAAAAGACATGTATCGCGATAATACGCTCATCCCGACTGAAGCTATCCGATTGGCCGCGCTTGGTGCTTTGATCGAAGGCGAACGGCGCTATGCCGATCTGGCGAGCGAAATTCGAAATTTTGTTGGACGCATCGCGGGTCCGTCCCTGGATCTTCTCGGTACGTCGCTCGAAGTGATGGGCTATGAAGGATTGGCCGAACTCGAAGATTCGGACGGCGAAGGAGGCGCGCTCCTTCGTATAACCGATGAAGGCCGCAAGCAGTTCGTCATATTAATGACGTCGGGCATCCGCGCACCGGTCAACGATGTCAGCAAACTCATTATCGCGCTTAAGATGCGTTTTCTCGACTTGCTTGAGCGGGAAGATCGACTGGAGCAGATCGAGTTCATGCTTGAGATGACGGAAAGTGAAGCAGCGCGTTTGCGCGACCTGAAGCACCAGAATGCGAACGATGGGTTTGCGGAATGGTTGGCATTCGAAATCGCCCAGCTTGAACAACGCATTGCGTGGTTGGAGCAGTTGAACGGCGAAACGTAGTCTTTTCCGCTTAAACGCAAAGAAAAACGCCGCCCCGATTATTCAGAGCGGCGTTTTTAAATAGCGGTGTGACGCGAATTATTCTGCCGCCGCCGCACCGACTTCTTCATGATAGACGCGTTTGATGGTATCGAGGTTGACGCCTTCGATACGGATCAGCTTTGTAGCACCTTCGCGCCGCGGCGCATGCAAATCACCGACATTGTAGAGATGCGCGTCGCCCGGTTTCAGCGTATAGCTGCGGGTCGCCCGACATGTGCCCGAATCGTCTTCGGTCGCCGGTGCGTCAACGAATTCATAGTCGAACATTTCCGTCTGGCCCGCGACTTGGCCGTAGATAGCCCAGTGCGCGCCGTGAGCATGCGGTTTGGACATGGCCTCCCGTTTGTAGACATGCGAGCAAATGGCAAAACCAAGTTTGTCGTCTTCGTAGAGGACAGATCGGGGGGCATCGTTGCTCTCCGGAAAGTTCTCCGCGACGAATGTTTCGTCAACTAACACATTGCACAGTAGGGCACGGACCTTCTCCCGCCCGGCGACGCCGGAGTCTTCCGCCAAAATGGCGTGACATTCGCTAGCAAATTTCTCAAGTGTATAGCCCATCGCAGACCTCATTTAGATTGTTCGTTGTTAATACCTAAAATAGCGCATCCTGGGTTGATGAAAAACCTTCGATTTGCGCCACATTGTGTGAAAAGGATTTCGACGAAGGGGTAAGCTGGTGGCGAACGATCAATCCGATAGCCGTGAATTACTGAAGCAACGCGAAGATTTCCTTGCCGGCGTTTCGGATGCCGGTCGACCGGAGGCCGTCGCCAAACAGCGCAAAGGCGGGCGGTTAACGGCGCGGGAGCGGATTGCGGCGCTTTGCGATGACGACAGTTACCGAGAGATTGGTGATCTTGTCGAACCGGTCCGCGATACGGCATTCAATGCAAATCTTGTTGCCCCAGCCGACGGCGTGATCATTGGCACCGGACAACTTGATGGGCGACATGCCGTCGTGACGGCTCACGATTTCACGGTGCTCGGCGGAAGTACGGGTGTCGTTGGCGCGGACAAGACAAACAGAGCCGTCACGCTTGCGACAGACCGTGGGATGCCGTTGGTGATGCTCTTGGAAGGTGGCGGACACCGTATTCAAGACGGGCAAGATTCGCGGCACTTCTCGCGGACGACAGGTGTGTTCGATCGCATGGCGCATTTGTCCGGTTGGTCACCGATGGTCACCGCATTACTCGGCGTTGGATTTGCCGGTCCGACCAACTACTCCGCGATGGCGGATTTCGTCGTTATGGTTCGCGGTCAATCGACCATGGGACTTGCCGGACCGGCCTTGGTGAAGGCCGGCACGGGCGAAGAGATCGACAAGGAAACGCTCGGCGGCGCCGCCGTGCAGGCGGACAAGAATGGAATAGCGGACTTGGCGGTCGACAGTGAGGCCGAAGCGTTTGAGGCGATCCGGCGTTTCCTCTCCTACCTTCCAGCAAATTGCCGGGAGCCCCTGCCTATCGTAGAAACCGATGACCCCGTAGATCGCATCAGCGAAGAGTTATTGGACATCGTGCCCTCCAATCTGCGGAAGCCGTACGATATTCGTAAAGTCATCGAAACGGTTTCGGATAAGGACAGTGTCTTTGAGATTAAACCGACCTATGCGGCGAACATTGTAACGAGCTTCGCGCGTCTCAACGGACGGCCGGTCGGCTTTATCGCCAACCAGCCCATGCGGATGGCTGGGATGCTGGACGCGAAAGCCTGTGAAAAATCGGCGCACTTTATCGCACTCTGCGATGCGTACGGTTTGCCGTTGATTTTCTTGGTCGATGTTCCGGGCTTTGCGATCGGATCCGCCGCGGAGAAATCCGGCCTCGGGCGGCGAAGCGGCCGCGTCTTCTACGAATTGTCGCATGCGACGGTTCCACGTATCTCGATTGTCTTACGGAAGGGATATGGCGCTGGTTACTTTGCAATGGCCGGCGGACGTAGTTTCGATGCCGACGCCTGCGTCGCGTGGCCAACAGCCGAAATCTGTGCAATGTCGGTTGAAGGAGCTGTCGACGTAGCGTACCGACGGGACTATGAAGCCGCCGACGATCCGGCGGCACGGCGCCAACAACTGATCGATACCTTCAAGGGCCAATTGGGGGCGCTACGGGCGGCCGAACACTTTGGAATCGATACGGTGATCGATCCGACGAAGACACGGTCTTTCCTGATAGAGACGCTGGCCGCATGTCCGCCCCGGCGCCGAAGCACGCATCCGCCAAAGATTCGTTCGATTTCGCCGATTTAGGGAAGTCGATTAATAGACGTGCTGTCCGCCGGTCACGAAGACTTCCGTGCCGGTCACATAGCCGAAGTCCGAAGAGCACAGCTGATAGACGCAACCAGCGACTTCCTCTGGCGTTCCCATCCGGTGTAGGGGGATTCGATTGATCAGCGGTTCGTATTCTTCGCCAATCATTTCCGTCTCGATCTCGCCGGGTGCGACCGCATTCACCCGAACACCGAGTTCCGCGAATTCGACGGCCAGTTCCCGTGTGAGGGCGGACAAGGCGGACTTCGAAGTGGAATATGCCGATCCGGCGAACGGATGGATCGCGTGTCCGGCGATCGAAGTGATGTTTACGACGGCACCGCCTTGGCCTTTAGCGCCTCGACCAAGTGCAGCCGCAAAGCCGCGGCATAGCATGATCGGCGCGAACAGATTCAAGTCGTAGACCTGACGCCAACCATCGATATCGCCATTGAGACAGCCAAGCCGTTCCTTGAAGGGCGTTTTGGGAGAGACCGCTGCATTGTTGACCAAGGCATTCAGTGGGGCATCGCCGATGACGTCGTTCGCTTGTTCGATAAAGGCTTTGACCGAAGCTTCGTCCGCGAGGTCCGTCGGAATATGGATGGCCCAATTGGGATCGCGCTGGCAAGCATCCGGGACCTCGTCTCGCGAACAGGTAATGGTCCGCCAGCCTTCATGCGAAAATCGCATAACGGTGGCATGGCCGATCCCGCGGCTGGCGCCGGTCAAAACGACTGTTTTTGGGTTCTCCGACATGGGGCGATACTATCCCATGCCGCCGGCAAATACAGCCCGATCGCGCTTAGTCGACGCTGACGACCTGGAAAGTTCTTTGAACGCCGTCGTGTTCGGTGACCGACACATATTCGCCGTCTTTGAATACATGATCGTCCAATCGGAACAGCGGTTCGTCATCGTCTTCGGCGTCTGGATCGTAGTCAAAGAGCCAACCGCTGGCGGAGTGGCTTAGCAAACCGGTTTCGTCGTCTTCGCCGCGCCAAAAGCGGCGCACGGTACAATTCTTAGATGCCTTTTCCCATCCCTTGAGGTCGATATGGCCATCGAGAGTTAGAGGCGCGACGATTTCGTAGCCGAAGTCAGGGCTGCCTTCGGGATACTCGGCGCAGCGCGCCAATTCCAAGCGAACTTTCTTCAAACTCATCACAACCTCCAGCGTTAGTGAACCAGCATTACGGGGACTTCGGTAAAATCGAGAATGTCTTGAGTGACACCACCGAGAACCTGTTCTCTTAGGCGGCTATGGCTGTAGGCGCCCATGACTAAAATCGTCCCCGCGTGACGCCGGGCGTGCTCGACAAGGACGTCACTGATCTCCTTGCCGTTTGCGTCGATTGTGGTCGTTCCGACATCGGCTCCATGTGCGCTGAGGAGGGCACTGATCCCAGCGAGGTCGGGCGGCGCGTCATTGTCTTGAAGGACGGCGGCTACCGTGACGGAATCGGCATTTTGGAGCATCGGCATTGCCGCCGCTGCCGCTCGTGTGGATTCGATACTGTCGTTCCATGCGATAAGCGCCTTGTTCGCGAAATCGTCGGTGACCTGCTTCGGTACGAGGATCAGCGGTCGACCGCTCTCCATTAAGACGACTTCGACATCAGAAGCGACGCCGGCATCGTCTTCGCTCTGTGGCGCACGGAAAACGATGAGGTCGCTACAGCGTGCCCGGGCGGCCAATATCGCGTCCCGATCGCCTGTAACCTGCGTAAACGCGACCGTTGCCGTCTTATCGCCGGATAGTTCGCCGCGGGGTATTCCCGCATCTTTTTCCCAACTTTCGAAAACCGATTTCGCCTTTGCCGCATTGGCCTCCGCTTCCGCTTCGATGCGACTGATAATCTCGTCGATGACGGCCCCGGAGGTACTCTCTCCAAGAAAGGGAAGAGCGGCGTCGCCGGTCGAAGAGATGTGCAGTGCTTCTAAGTGCGCACCAAATCGCAGGGCGAGTTTACCGGCGGCGTCGAGCGCGATGGTGTCCTGGGCGTTGCCCATCAGTGGAACAAGAATGTTTTTGAGGGTCATGGATCTTTGATTCCCTGAGTCGTGCGATTGTCTTGAGGAATCAATAGCAGCGAGGTTGCCGTGCGCGCTTTGATCTAGGTCAAATTTTCCTCAGCGCGTCTTGGGCGAGATCTTTGGTATCTCGGGCGGCGTCGAGGCGGAGCCACGCCGCGGGCGCGTCCGGTGCGCCGCGAAATTGTTGGATCAGCTCGACCGTCGCGTCGGAAGGGTCGTTCGTGCGGTCGGCAATCCTGGCCGCGCGCAAATCCAACGGCGCCTCGAGCCATATACCGTTAAAGGGGACACCGCGGCGCGTGGCGCAATTCTTCAAGGCATTACGGAAAGCTTTGTTCGTGAATGTGGCGTCCGCGATGACCGAAATGCCATCCGACAATAAGCGCTCCGATATCTTGATGACGCGGTCGTAGGTTCGTTGAGTTGTCTGGTGGTCGTAAGCGCTCTCCGGTAAGCGATCGAGGATTTCGACGCCGAGCAATTGTTTTCGGACGACATCGGTGCGGACCAGAACGGCGCCAAAGATCTTTCCGATCGAAGGGGCGATGGTATGGGCCAGTGTCGATTTGCCAGTTCCGGGTGTTCCTTCGACGCGATGGCGCCGACTTTTGCGCGGATGGCGGCGCGGCACGACAAAAACAATGGCAGGAGTGCCGCACCGTCAAAATCTCCGGTTCTCGCCAAATATCTATTCAAGACAAAATTCGCGGCGTCTGGACGGTCTCGGTGCGCAAGGTCCATGAGCAGAAAAGCGAGATCGTACATGACGTCGATACAGGCAATCTTGTCGTTGAACTCGATGCAATCGAAGAGTGTCGGCTGTCCGTCGTCCAAAAAGATGTTTTGTAAATGAAGATCGCCGTGACAATGCCGAACGAAACCGGTTTGACGGCGCCGATCAAGTCGCGCCCCGACTGTCGCCATGACTTGCCTCGAGCGTTGTGCCAACCGCGCGACGAGAACCGGGTCGAGGATGTCCGGGTAAGCGCGCATCTCTGTAGTGTTATCGTCGAATATCCACTGCATGGCGTCATAGCCGCCGTGCTCGGGCGTCATCTCGCAAGCATCATGAAACCGCGCGATCTTGTCGGCAATTTCCGCGAGGAGTTCGTTCGGGAGGTCCCCGTTCATTGCGATTTGATCGAGTAGATCGTCTTGCTCGAACCGTTTCATCGCAACGATCCAGTCGACCACTTCGCCATTGCCGTTGATCGCGAGTCCCGATGCGCTATCGCGGGTAATCGGCAGCGCCTCGATATAGATATGCGGGGCGGTTCGCTGATTGAATTCGACCTCGCGGCGACAAAAGTCGCCGCGGCGTTCGCAAGTCGAGAAATCGAGAAACGGGAACGAGGCCGCGCGCTTTAATTTGTAGGCGCGGTCTCCAACAAGGAAGACCACGGCGGAGTGTGTTTCGATCCGCTCAACCGGCCGACCATCATGGGTCGATAGTTTGCCGAGAAACTCGATGATGTCGCTTTGGTCGGTATTGTCAGCCATACGCATAGGTTGGTGACAACCTTAGGCGTGCGGAAGGGGACGTATCGTCGCGCCCTTGTGGGCGATGCGATGTGTCTCGTCACTGTCCTTTGAATTCCGGCGGGCGTTTCTCGCCGAAGGCCTTCTGACCTTCGACATAGTCGTTGCTGAGATAGCAGGCCTCAACCGCAGCGTCACAGGCTGCGATATCTCTGTCGTCCGGATTCTTGATCAGTTCGTTCACGGTGATTTTCGCTGCCGCAACCGAGAGCGGTGCATTTTGTGCAATGCCCGCGGCGTAGCCTTTGACGAATTCGTCGAGTTCGTCCGCAGGTACCACGTGGTTGATCCAACCGATCGCTTTCGCTTCCTCGGCCGTGTAATAGCGTCCCGACGCGAGGATTTCCTTTGCGTTCCGGGGGCCGAGGTTTTGGACCAGGCGGCTGACATCCGCGACGGGGTAGCCAAGTCCGATACGGGCGGGCGTGATGGCGAAACGGGAGCGGTCGGAGGCGATCTGAATGTCACAGTCGAGGGCGACTTCCGCGCCGCCGCCCACGCAGACGCCGTCAATCCGCGCGATCACAAATTTCGGGGAATTGCGGAGCGAGGACGTCGTCGCATGTTCGTATTCGGAATAGAGTGCCCGTTGTTCAGGTGTGCTGCGGTACTCACCAAATTCGGAAATATCGGCACCGGCGGAGAATGCTTTGTCGCCTGCGCCGGTCAGGACGATAACCCGGACGTCTGGGTCGGCCTCTAATTCCGCCATGGCCTGCGGGAAGTCTCGCCACATCTCGAAACTGATGGCATTACGTTTGTTCGCCTGGTTCAAGGTCAGCGTGCCGATACCGTCGGCTTTTTCGATTTTCAGTTTCTCGGTAATAGCCATTAAAAAAATTCCTTTCGTTTTTATTCGGCGGCCGATCGCGGCAACGTATTGTTCCTGCTTGAGACTATACGTGGCGCAGAGGAAACGTCTCGGCAAGCCTCGTTTGTTTCGCGGCTTCAATCTTCTTCGCGAACACCGGCCGTTTCGAAATAGTCGACGAACCAATCCACCATTGGATCGGATTTTTCTCTGCCGAAAGCCATCCAGGTCGCTGTGACGGCACCCGGCGCCTCGAGGGCGCGTGTATGTATGCGGGGCGAGCCGGCCTGCGCCTGTGCTGAAGGCAAGACCGAAACGCCGAGACCGGCGGCAACCAATCCCATAATCATCGAGTTTGTGTTGGCTTCTTGGCTCACGCGCGGCGTAAAGCCGGCGGCGGCGCATAGGCTGTAGACCTGGTCGTGCAATGTCGAACGAACCTGCCGGTCGAAGAATACAAACTCTTCGTCGGCAAGTGCGGTGATCGGCAACGGGGCTTCGCTAGCACTAAGCCGGTGCGCCTTGGGGAGAAAGACGTGAAGTTTCTCGCGTGCCACTTCGACAGACGTCAACCGGTTCGGCAAATTTGGCCGAATGTGACTGCGCAGAAATCCCAAATCCAAGCGCTCGCCCTGCAAATCCTCAATCTGCTGCGGTGATGTTCGCTCGCGCAAATTCAAAGACACCTCTGGATGAGAGCGCCGAAAGGCGGTTAATGCGCCGGCGACGGATATACTCAGCGGAGCTGAGGCAAAAAGTCCGATATGAAGCTCACCGATTTCACCGCGTTGGGCGCGTCCCGCGATGTTCTGGGCTCTCTCCGCTTGTGCTAAAGTTGCACGCGCTTCGACTAGGAATAACCGGCCGGCCTCCGTGAGCCGAACTTGGCGTTTTGTTCGCTCGAACAACAGGGCACCAAGTTCTATTTCCAATGCCTTGATCTGTTGGCTGAGGGGCGGTTGCGAAATATTCAGGCGGGCGGCCGCACGTCCGAAATGGAGCTCTTCGGCAAGAGTCGCGAAATACCTGAGATGCCTCAATTCCATTTGGTAACCCGAACGACGTCAGAGTTTTAATAATTCGTTTTGTATATTTATTAATCGAATTTCGATATTTGAACATATTAAAGTTTCGGTCGTATCGTCGGGCTTCATATTCAGGGATTAAAGGGAAAAAGTGTGACGGACTCGCATACGACCACTTCATACCGCCTGCGTCTGCTGGGACCGACGGAAGTGCCCGCGCGCGGACAAGAAGCGATGATGGTGCCGGTGGTGAATCATCGCGGTCCGGAATTTCGGAGCATGACGGCGGAGATCGTTGAGAACTTGCAACCGATCTTCGGTGCATCGAACCCCATATTGCTGTTTGCCGCCTCCGGCACCGGCATGATGGAAGCCAGTCTCGTGAACGCGGTTGCGCCCGGCGAGCGGATCCTTGTCCTGAACAACGGGCAATTTGCCGAGCGTTTCGCCGATATCGCACGTGCGTTGGATATCACCGTGGATACGGTCGACGGAGATTGGGGCCATGACATCGATCTCGGAGAACTCGAGACACAATTGGATCGGGCTCCGTACCGTGCGGTGATCGCAATTCATAATGAAAGTTCGACAGGGGGTGTCGCACAGCTCCGAGAGATCGGAGCGCTCCTGAAAGATCGGCCGACACTCTTGATCGTCGATTCCGTGAGTGGGCTTGGCGGTATCGAGATGCGGCAAGACGATTGGGATGTCGATATCATCTTTACGGCGGTCCACAAGGCGCACATGTGCCCCCCGGACTTTCGGCGGTCAGTCTGAGTGAGAAAGCGCAGGCGTTAATTCTTAAGCGTAACGAGATGCGGGGATTCTACTGGGATTACCGCAAGGCGCTAAAGGATATGGAAACCCACGAGACTCCTTTCACACCACCGGTCAGTCTTATGGCCGGCCTCCGGGAATCGTTGCAGATGATCCATGAAGAAGGGTTGGATAATGTTCTTGAACGTCATCGCATTCTTTCTGAGGCGTTTATCAACGGCGGCCAAGCAATGGGCCTGACATGTTTTACGCAGACGCGATTGCGCTCTAACACGGTCGCGGTGTTTGATGTGCCGGCGGCACTCGATGCCGGCCAAATCGTCAAAGCCCTCTATGAGAAGTATCGAACAGTCATTGCCGGCGCGCGCAATCGTCTGAATGGCCGGGTGTTCCGATTCGGGACGATGGGCGCCGTCGACGCAGAGACGATTCTCACGGACTTATCGCAGTTGGAAACGGTATTGACTGATCTCGGCCTATCGGTGCCCGAAGGGGCGGCTGTCACGGCCGCCACTGAGACGCTCCAACGGCAGGGTTTAGCCTAAACTTAGGATGGCCTCAGGGCTGAACGACTTGAAACACACGAAGCGAAGCGCAGCTTTAATTAGCGTTCGAGGAGCGTAATTCTTCGGCGGAAATAAAGGAGGAACGCGTGGCGGGAACTTACTCGCTCGGTATTGATATCGGGGGCACGTTTACGGATATCGTCGCGTACGATCAGGCGACGGGCCAAATCGTAAAAGCAAAAGAACTCACGACGCCCGACGATCCGTCACGCGGCGTCATCACCGGCATCCGAAACTTACTGGGTGCGGACGATGTCGGTGCGGAAGATTTCAGCCGTATGGTGCATGCAACGACCTTGTTCACGAACGCCATCATCACGCGCGAAGGGGCCAAGACCGGCATGTTGACGACGGCTGGGTTCCGCGATGCGGTCGAGATTGGCCGCGAGCGCAAGTTCGAGCTCTATGACGTCTTTATCTCCAAGCCCGAACCGTTGGTGCCGCGTAATTTGCGGGCGGAAGTGCCGGAGCGCATGGGACCGGACGGCGAAGTGCTGACTCCGATCGATCTCGATGCACTGCGCCGGGAAGTCGATGGGCTTGTGGCGCAAGGGGTGGAATCGCTGGCGGTCGTGTTCCTGCATTGCTACGCCAACGCAGCGCACGAGGATGCCGCTATCGAAGCGATTGCGGCCGCGCATCCCAATCTCTTCATCTCCGCCTCGCATGACGTCTCGCCCGAGATACGCGAATACGAGCGGGGTTCGACGACGTCGGCGAACGCCTATGTGAAGCCGCTGGCGCAGCGGTATCTCGACAACCTGGTCGCGGAAGCCGGGAATTTAGGGGTAAAGGCACCGTTCTTTATGATGTTGTCGAACGGTGGGCTCACGCATATCGAAGAGGCGAAATCGCGCCCGGTGTTGCTGCTTGAATCCGGTCCGGCGGCCGGTGCTTTGGTGGCCGCCCATTTTGGCGGTGCGGCGGGCGAAAAGAATATCCTAGCGTTCGATATGGGTGGGACGACGGCGAAGCTGGCAATGGTCGAAGATGGCCGCCCGCATGTGTCGTATAGTTTCGAAGCTGCCCGTGAAAAACGCTTTGTCGTCGGCAGCGGCTTGCCGATGAACATTTCGACAATTGAATTGATCGAGATCGGCGCGGGCGGCGGTAGCATTGCACATGTCGATGCGATGGGTTTGCTGAAGGTTGGACCGCGAAGCGCCGGCTCGGAACCGGGGCCGGTCTGCTACGGGCGCGGTGGCACGGAGCCGACGGTGACCGACGCGGATCTTTTGCTGGGTTACTTGAACCCTGGCTTTTTTGCCGGCGGGAGCATGCAAATCGACCGGGACGCGGCGTCGACGGCCATGGCGCCCTTGGCGAGCGCACTGGGACTTTCGGTCTCCGAAGTGGCTTGGGGCATCCATGATGTGGTGAACGAGAACATGGCGTCGGC
>PAZH01000070.1 GCA_002716125.1 Rhodospirillaceae bacterium | reverse complement strand
GGATTGCTGTCATGGTCTTCGGCGACGCCGAACATCATAAGATATTTTGTATGTTCCCAATCGGGCTCGCCGAATTCCCAGAAGGAACCACCGATGGAATAGATACCGCCAGTCGCCATGTTGACCGAGCAGAAGCCGCCATGCGCCGCATAGTTCGGCGTGCCAAATTGCGTCGCCCACCAGCCCGTCAACGCCTGGCTTTGATCGCGTCCCGTGAAGAAGGCAAGCTTCTTTGGATCATCCTCGCGGATCGGCGCCAACCAATCGACCGCCGTTTGGATCGCTTCCGACCACTCGATTTCTTTGAACTCGCCGGAACCGCGTTCGCCGACCCGCAGCAGCGGCTTCGACAGACGTGCCGGCGAGTACTGCTGCATGATGCCAGCCGAACCTTTGGCGCACAGCACACCTTTGTTGACCGGATGGTCGGGGTTCCCCTGGATGTAGCGAACCTGGCCGTCTTTCAGATGCACTTTGATGCCGCAGCGGCAAGCGCACATGTAGCAAGTGGTGGTTTTCACTTCGTCCGCGACTTTCGGCGAAGTATCAACGCGAGCATTCATATTGGTGGTCCTCTCCCATCCGGGATACGGTTTTTCGTTAGGAAGAAACTAGACGGATGCAGCTGAGAGACCAAGGCCGCGATGCAGATTTCTGTCCCGAATTTGTATGATTGCGAGAGGTTAGCGTAGCTCCGCGCCCTGTCGCCGTAAAAGGCGGCCCGGTAGTGCTTCCGTGTGCGTGTCGCCATCGATGACGAGCCGCCCGTTCACAATCACAGCATCGATCCCCGAGGGATAAGTATGCGGTTCGTCGAAGGTTGCCCGGTCAATGATTTCCGCTGCATCGAAAACGACGACGTCGGCCGCGTAGCCTTCGCGCAAAACACCCCGGTCGACGAGACCGAGCGCAATCGCCGCCATGCCGGTCATTTTGTGTATGGCCTGGGGCAATGTCAGAAGGCCCAAATGCCGGGCATAACGTCCGATTAGACGAGGGAACGTGCCATAAAGACGGGGATGCGGTTTGCCCTGCCCCGTCACGCCGTAGGGCGAGACACAGGGCCCATCCGAGCCGACGGTTGCCGTTGGTTCGGAAGCTATCGTGCGAACGTCGTCTTCCGACATGCAACGCACCAATATGCGGGTCGCACCTTTATCCGCGATGATAATGTCGAAGACCGCATCGAGTTCATCGCAGTTTCGGGCTTTCGCAATATCGGCGATGGTCTGTCCCGGCTCGGCCGCGCCATGCGGTGAAATCGCGATCCGGATATCCTCCCAGGATTCGAGACGACCGAAGTTGTTGAAGCCGACCTCGGCGATTTTTTGGCGCACGCGGGAACGCGAATAGGGATCGGCGAGGCGCGCCAGCATGGCGTCCATCCCGCCTTCTTGCAGCCAGGTCGGCAACAGGAAACGTAACGGGTTTGTTCCCCAATCGTAGGGATACTGATCGCAATGCACGTCGACGCCGCGGTTCCGTGCCGCCTCGATCCGATCCAACAACAATTGGGCTTCGCCCCAATTATCAGTGCCGGAGAGCTTCATGTGCGCCAGTTGGACATGGACGCCGCAGCTCTCCCCGACATCGATGGCTTCCGCAACGGCTTCATGGACGCAGTGCGATTCATCCCGGACGTGGGAGGAGTATCGTGCGCTATGCTTCTTCAATACCGAGCCGAGCGCATGCAGTTCTTCCGGTTCGCTGTAACAGCCGGGAGCGGTAAACAATCCCGACGAAAGCCCGAGCGCACCGGCGTTCAGTCCTTCTTCGAGCATCTCCTGCATATGGAGCAACTCGCCGTCGTTCGGCGCGCGGTCCTCCATTCCCATCGCCATCAAGCGTAGCGTGTTGTGGCCAACCTGCATGATTGTGTTCACTGCAATGTCAGGCCAGGCATCCATGTAGTTCGCGAAATTCGTCTCCTCGAAGGGCAACCACGGCGCGCTGCCGGAGAGATAAGCCCGCAACTCGTCGACCTTCTCCGGAAGAGCCGGCGCCACCGAGAAGCCGCAATTGCCGACAACCTCGGTCGTCACACCTTGCCGAATCTTCCCTTCCGCCTTCGGGTTAAGCGGCAGGGTGAAGTCGGAATGCGTGTGAATGTCGATAAAACCGGGCGTCACGATCTTACCTTCCGCATCGATCACGCGCTCGGCGCTGTCAGTTCGATTCTCTTCGATGGCCGCAATCCGCCCATCCCGGATGGCCACATCCGCCGTGCGCGCCGGCGCGCCCGTTCCGTCGACGACCGAGCCGCCCTTGATCAGAATATCGTCCACCGTTCCGTTCCTCCGCGCTCTTTTTCTGACAACCGCGCAGGCGGGCCTCGCGATTATTGAATCTAAGTTACTGGATTCCCGCCTGCACGGGAATGACGAAGGGACTGGCGATTTCGAAAGGAAGAAGTAACTTCCCACGCGAACAATGAGGAAACGGCATGAGCGGTTGGACGATCCGAAAGGAACACGGCGTTAACTTTGCAGAGGCGGGATCGGGACCGCTCTTTGTGATGTGCCACGGCGGGGCCGGCTCGCACACCCATTGGTCCCGCAATATCGACGCGCTGGCCGATCATTTCACCGTTCGCGCCCTGGACCTGCCGGGCTACGGCGAGTCCGATCCGACGAACAAGGACTACACCGCCGCCGAGTACGTCGCGGCGATGGTGCCAAAAATGGACGCGCTCACCAGCGACTTCGATCGCTTCCACCTGATGGGTTTTTCGTTCGGCGGCGCGCTTTCCGCCGGCATGGCGGCCGCTCTCGGCGACCGTGTTGAAAAGCTGACCCTGATCGCACCGGGCGGTTTCGGCAATCCGGTCGGCCGCACACTTGATATGCGCCGCCTGCCCAAGGGCGATCTCAACGTCCCGGAAGTCCGCGAAACCGTGCGCCACAACCTGCTGCAGATGATGATCAACGACGAAGCCAATATCGACGAAGCGACGTTAGCGCTTCAGCTCGAGAATTCACGGCGGACCGGCTTCAACAGCGCCAAGCTCAGTCTCAGCGACCTGACCCCCGGCAATATCCGGACGGCAACAGCCGATATCCAGTTGATCTGGGTCGACGCCGACAAGCTTGCCCACCCCAGCCCCGAAGCCCGCGCAGCCATCCTACAAGACGCGAAACCTGGCATCCCCGCCCACTTCGTGCCCAACGGTGGACATTGGGTCGCGTACGAGTGCGCGGCGGCTGTGAACGCGTTGGTTTTGGGATTTCATATTAGCTAGCGCACACGCTCATCCTTCGACAGGCTCAGGATGAGGAAGCAACAACCTCATCCTGAGGAGCTCGCGATAGTGAGCGTCTCGAAGGATATGGCCTCAAGCTTCGTAAGTTCGAAGACAACCACCGAATGATGGCCCTCTGCCGCACCGTCAGGCGTAACAGCTCAAATCGATCTGTTCGATCTCGCATACATTTTGAACGGCGGGTCTTTGCGACATCTCACGCATGAAACGCAGCAAGTTTGCGAGCGAGGAAGTCGGCTGCAGTGCGTTTTCGCACCAAAGCCCCATCATGAAGAGGAAATGATCGGCGCCGCTGATCTCTTCACCAAGCAAGAACCTTTTATCCCTAAGCTCTCGATCCAATAGAGACAGGAAGCCCGCCAGACGAGGCGTCTGAGCCGCCTTGATATCTTCGATGCTGTCCGCGGCCGTTGCGTGGTTCTGCGCATATCGCCACAACATGTACTCCGCCTGGAGGGTGTTGTTGAGATATGTCAGCCATTAAAAGAACAGAGGACGGTTCGGATGGCCGAGTGGCGGAATGAACGTCGAGCCGGCGTCCAATTCGCAGATATAAATGCAGATGGCCGGACTCTCGAACAGCACAAGATCACCATCCACCAGTGTCGGAATGCGGCCGGCCGGATTGAGCTTCAGATATTCTTCCGATTTCTGTGCATTCGAATTGCGATCGACAAGCCGCAGCGTGTAATCCGCATGTGTCTCGGCCAACAACAAATGCGGCGCGAAGCTGGCGTTGTCGGGGTAATAGTAGAGTTCAAGCATCCTAGAGCTTCGCGTAGACCTCTTTAAACGCGGCGCGGAGGCTTTCTTCCGTCTCGCCGGTCTCGTAGGCCGGACTAATCAGCGGCGAGGCGCTTTCCAGGTCGATCAGGACGATCCCGTTGAACATGTCGAGCAACGCCTGGTCGCGCACTTTGGCGAATTCTGCGAGGCAGTCATCGAACTGCGCGGAGCCTCGGGCGTGGAAGACAGCAGGGCCCTTACAGCGAAAGCCTCTACGCGCCAGCACGTCGACGAAGTTCACCTCGACCATCGGGTTGGCAGCGATGTTCTTTACCGTCGTCGGCGAGCGCATCTCGCCGAACATGATCTTGTCGTCACCGAAGGGCAGGAAGGTTGCCTTCGGCGACAAGCTCGGCGAGCCATCCGCCGCGATGCTGGCCACATAGCCGAGGGAATGCTCCGCGAGCACCTTCTTCATTTCATCAGTCAATTTAGCCATTAGGACCCTCCCATCTGCTCGGCAATTTTGAACGCGACGGTCATGGCCCCCGGATTGGCAACGCCCTTGCCGGCGATATCGAAAGCCGAACCTTGGGCTGGGGTCGAGATCGGAACCGGCAATCCGCCCAGTACCGTAACACCGTACTCAAAATCCATGAGCTTCATCGCGATCTGACCCTGGTCGTGATACATGGGCACGATGGCGTCGTAGTTCTCCTTCTTCGCAGAGAGGAACATCGTGTCAGGCGAGAACGGTCCTTCGGCATTATAGCCCTGTTCCTTCGCCGCCTCGACAGCGGGGCCGATCACATCGAGCTCTTCCCGACCGAAAGACCCATTGTCGCCCGCATGCGGGTTGAGCCCGGCGACCATAATCTTCGGATTTGCTTTACCTGCCGTCTTCAACACACCGTCGATCACGGACACAGCATCCACAATGCCGTCGACCGTGATCAATTCGGCGACATCGCGCAGCGGGACATGCGAAGTCACCCGCGAGGTCCACAAACCTTCGATCACGTTGAGCTCCGCCGTATGTCCGGTATAGGCCAGCTTTTCCGTCAGCCAATCGCCCTCGTCCGCAGTGCCCATGCCGCCGATCTTTAGCGAATGCTTGTTCAACGGCGCGAAACAGATGCTGTCGATCCGCTTTTCCTTATAGAGGGACAACAATGTCTCGAAACAGTCGAGCATATAGCGTCCGCCTTCCGGCCGTGATTCGCCATAGGGATAATCAGCCGCGCCGTCCAGCGCCTGCGGCAGGAGCGAAACTGTACCGGTTTCGACCGCCACGTCATTCGCACCCGACAGTTCTTCGACCGAGATGTTTGTGCCGGCCACCGCTTGTCCCCGCGCCAGATGCGCCGGATCGCCGACAATCACGACGCCCGTCTCCGCCGACATTGTGCCGCCCGCCAAAACACGGGCCGTCAACTCCGCGCCGATCCCGGCTGGATCGCCCATCATCATCCCAATGCGCGTTGTCATATTGCCTCCCTTGGCTGAATTCTCGTTCTTGCCAGCCACCATAATTTCATGGGAGGGCTAACGAAACGACTTTCTCGGAGAAAAGCCATGCCGACAAATTGGGATGCACATATCGACGCCTTCCTGCCGGAAGACGGGTTCGAAGGTACGCTGGTGGGACGGGTCTGGCGTCCCGATGCGGGCGGTCCCTCGGTCGTCTCGGTCCGGGAGAGCGGCGTGGTCGACATCACGAAAGCCGCACCGACGATGTCGGCTCTCACCAATGCAAAAGATCCCTGCGCCGTGGCCAACGCCGACGGCGAAAACCTTGGCGACTGGCGCGCAATCGCCGCGAACAGCGTCGCCGGCCAACAAGACAACACGAAACCCTGGTTTCTGTCGCCAAGCGACTTACAGGCGCACAAGGCATGTGGCGTGACTTTCGTACGAAGCCTGTTGGAGCGCGTGATCGACGAACGCACGGCGGGGGACCCGGCCCTCGCGGAAGAGGTCCGTAAGGCGCTGCTCGACAGTATCGGCATCGACCTTTCAGACGTCGTACCCGGCTCGCCCGAGGCCGAAACGGTGAAAGCGGCACTCCTCGAGCGGGACATTTGGTCACAATACCTCGAAGTCGGCATCGGCCCCTATGCGGAGGTGTTTTCCAAGGCCCAGCCGATGTCGGCCGTCGGCTTCGGTGCGATGATCGGCATCCATCCGATGTCGAATTGGAACAATCCCGAGCCGGAGGTCGTGCTGGTCGGCAATGCGGAAGGGCGTATTGTGGGAGCCGCCCTCGGAAACGATGTGAATCTTCGGGATGTCGAAGGCCGCTCGGCGTTGCTCTTGGGGCGCGCCAAGGACAACAACGGTTCCTGCGCCATCGGGCCTGTCATCCGTCTCATCGACGAGAGTTTTTCGCTTGAGGATGTGCGGAGCGCCTATGTCTCGCTGACGGTCGAGGGGACGGACAACTTCCGACTTGAAGACGGCAGTTCAATGACCGAGATCAGCCGCGATATCCAGGACCTGATGGATCAGACCCTAAGTGCGAACCATCAGTATCCCGATGGCGTCGTTCTTTTCACCGGCACGATGTTTACGCCGAACCAGGACCGAGACAGGCCCGGCGGCGGCTTCACGCACCACGTGGGGGATGCCGTCGTGATGCAATCGCCGAAACTCGGCACTCTCGCCAATATGGTGGACAAGACAAATGCCATCCCGCCTTGGGAATTCGGCGCGACAGCCCTATTCCAGAATCTGGCGAAGCGCGGCGTTCTTTAAGCCGCCGTCCAACCGCCATCGATGGTAATGACGGACCCGGTACTAAAGCTCGCTTCATCGGAGAGAAGATAAACGACACCGTTGGCAATCTCGTCCGCCTGACCGAAACGCTTCATGGCGTGGCGATTGCGCGAATAGTCGCGGGCCGCTGCCGGGTCTTCGGCACGCGACATGCTGCCGTTCAGCATCGGTGTATCGATGGCGCCTGGTGCCACCGCATTGACCCTTACATTGTCAGGCGCCAGCTCGAACCCGGCCGTCTTCACGAGGCTGACAATGGCGCCTTTCGACGCAATGTAGGCCGCGTTCAGACGCCCACCGCCGAACGCCAACTGCGAGGCGACCATCACAACGGAACCGCCGCCCGCCGCCCGCATCGATGGCAAGGCACCCACCAACCATTGCCAGCAAGCCTTTACGTTCACCGCAAAGACCTGGTCCCAGTCTTCGGGCGAAAGCTCATCGATGGCGACACCGGAGCGGCTGATGCCGGCGATCGTGCCAAGTCCATGGATCGTGCCCGCTGTCTCCACGGCGCGGGCGATGGTCGCTGCCGCCGTCACGTCGCCGATCACGGGCTCTACGCCATCCGGCATGCCGTCACCGTTCAGGTCGACACCAATGACACGAGCCCCTTCTTCCAATGCACGTCGCGCGCTTGCTTGGCCGATACCGGATGCGGCGCCTGTAATGATGATGGTCTTCCCGTCTAAACGCATCACTCGTCGTCCCACTTCCACCAGAGCTTAATGTTCTCGTATATCCGAATGTTCACGTCGCCGCGCATACCGGGCGTAATGTTCGTCGGCGGGTTTTCGATGGATATTCGGACTGGGACGCGCTCCACATTCCCGCCAAGCCGACTGCCGCCCCCACTGTTGCCGTTTGAGCCATCCGGACCGCGCGTCGTCACACTACCGATATGTTGCACCTGACCGTAGAAATCGTGGATCGGATATGCATCGAGATCGATCAAAACTTCCTGACCGACGCGAACGTGGCGAATTTGACTTTCATCGACGTAGGCTTCGACCCAATAGAGTTTCGGATCGTGAAGCATAAGAATATTTACACCGTCTTCGACATATTCACCTTTATCCTTATGTATTTCACCAACCAAACCGTCTATCGGGCTCTTAATTAACCTGTGATGTATAAATAATTCTTGTTTTTTAATTTCATCTTTTATTCTATTACTTTTAATTTCAGAAACTTTTATTTTATTATTTATTATATCTATTTGGCGTTCCGTAGATTTTAGCTGAACCAATTCACTCTTTGCGACCAAGACATTGCTCCGCAAGGAGGCGATGCGTCCCTCCAAGACAAGGGTCTTGTCTTGCTCCGCATTCAACTCCGATTCCGGTTTCAAGCGCTTGCGAACCAAGACTTGGACCCGTTTCAAGTCTTTTTGAGCGATCTTCAACCGATCGTTGGCGGACCTTAACTCGACCTGCAGCGCGCGAATCTTCTGCTGCTGTGTCGCGAATTTCGAATCGAGTTCTTCACGAAAGGCGTCGCGCTCCGTGATCAGACTTTCCCGATTGCCCTTCTCAAGCGCCAAGTCGGTGATCAAGGATTCGATATTCAGTTTGATTGATTGATGTTCCAAGGTGACGATCACCTGCCCCTTGGCGACCGGACTACCTTCCTCTACGTGTATTTCGGCAATCTTGCCGTCGACCCTCGACGAAATGTCGGTAAAGTCGGTTTGAACGCGAACATCGCTCTCGTAGACATGGGTGAACCAATAAAAGATCTCGTACGAAAGCAGCAGCACGGCGCCGACCAACACGACGCCGATGAGAGTTTTTACCCGTGCCTTTAATTCCGCTTCCGCCATCTCAATTCACTATTGCCCGCGGTTCGCTAAATAACCGCACCCTGCACGGTATATGGCGCGGGAAGAAGCGTCGACCATGTTTGACATCACGGACTAACGGATGAGCGCAGATACGTCAGAGGCGAAAGACGAATCGGGTATCCGGATACTCCTACATAGCCCGAACTATCTTTGTATCTGGATCATGGGTGGCCTGACCGGATTCATCCGGTGGTTCCAGTTGCTGGCGCTCGGGGTCTACACGTTCGAGATTACCGGTTCGCCATTTCTTGTCTCGTTGGTGCCCGTGCTGTGGGGACTGCCGCTCACCTTCTGCGGTCCCATCATCGGCGGCATCGCAGACCGCGTAAACCGCAAGGTACTGTTGGCCGCGACCATTGCGACCATCCTCTGCGTCGCGACGACGATGGCCATTATCGCGTACAACGGCGAACTCACGTTCACGCATATTGCCATCGCTTCCTTCTTGAGCGGCCTCTTCTGGGCGACCGACATGCCAATCCGGCGACGATTGATCGGCGACGTCTCGGGCGGGCATCTCTCGGCCGCGATGGGATTGGATGCCGCCACGAACAGCGCGACCCGAATGTTTGGTCCGTTAATGGGCGGCGCCATGCTCCAGATTTTCGGCATCACGGGCGTCTATGTTCTGAGCGCGGGCGTTTACGCGGCCGCACTCCTGCTAATCCTGGCGGTTCAGCTCCCGACCCTGGTCCGCCGGACTGTACCCCCGTCGCTTATTCGCGATCTCTCTGCCGGCGTGCGGTTCGTATGGGGAAATTGGGAATTACGTCGGGTTTTCTCCGTGACCATCGTCTTCAACGCCTTCGGGTTTCCGTTCACGGCGATGATTCCTATCCTTGGCCGCGAACAGCTCGGTTTGCAGCCGTTCCTCGTTGGCTTCCTCTCGAGTTTAGAGGGCTTCGGTGCGTTTATCGGCGCGCTGGTTATCGCCATGGTGGCGCGGCCGGCCCTCTACGCGAAAATTTTCTGCGCCGGCGCCGTCTTCTATATGGTTCTCATTCTATATTTGAGCGCATTGGCTTACGTTTCCGGTGGGCCGTTGCATTCGTTCTTTGCCGCTGCGCTCACTTTGACGGCGATCGGGATCTCGGGCGCCGGGTTCGCAGCCATGCAGAGCACCCTCACCTATATGAACGCCGAACCGGAGTACCGCAGCCGCGTCCTCGGTGTCCTCGCGCTCTGTATCGGCACCGGCCCCTTGGGTTTTATCAATATCGGCTGGATGGCGGAGAGTTACGGACTGCCCACCGCGCTCGCCATCATGGCGATCGAAGGATTGTTCCTAATGCTTGTCTTGTGGGTTTACGACGCGCTCAACAAACCCGAATAGATTACTTTGGCGGCACAAAAGCGCCTTCGCGAAACTTACCCATCACGCGCGTGTTGTCCGGTAACATCTGAACGCCCCATCCATGGGGATATCCGTTTTTGAAATCGCCTTCGTACATTTCATTGTCGGGATATTTGATGAACCCTTTGCCTTCGATAACCCCGGCTTTGAATTCGCCGACATAGGTCACCCCGTCCGTCCATCGATAGACGCCCATGCCTTCCGCCTTACCGTCGACGAACGTGCATTCGCAAAGGTCGGGTGGCCGCTGATAGGAATACCATTCGGCCACGCCGTCTCCCGAGGCTTTTCCGTCCTTACATTTCCCGCCCCAACGCACTTTTTGCTGTTCGTCCGGATCAGGGTTCCAAAGTTTGCAATTCGTATTCTCAGCGGTGATCCAGCTTCCTGCCGATGCCGGAAAAGAGACAAATACGAAGCCAATCAACGAGAGCAGTGCAAATTTCTTCATCCCCAAAATTTATAGGAGGTCAAAAGCGACTGAAAATCACAATTCCGTATATCAGTGACCAAAATCACAGCCCCTTTCAGTACAAATCTGTACAAAGTCTATAAAACAAGACTTCAATATTCGGAAAGGTATAGAAGTTTTAATTATTGCCTTTATTTAATTTTTACTGATAAAATAAATAAAGGCATGAAACTTTAAACCAACGGTGCTGAAATTCGATGAAGAAAAAAGTAATGAGTTCTATGATCGTTGTGCTTGGCACCGCTTTTCTCATCAGCGCCTGTCAGGGACATTACAATCCCAGAAAACATATCGATGAAACACCGGCTCCTCCCGGGCAGGTGAAGTCCAAATATTATCACTGAGCGCCCGCACGCGCCCAATTCATATTGCCGAGGGTAGCGCGAACCGGTAAGTGACCTTGTTTCGGATCGCTATTCTCGCTCAGTCCAAAGTGTATGGCATTCGAGACCAGCTGTGAGAACGACATGCACGCCGCGTGTCTGCCGAGCGGATTGATACGAATCTAGTCGAACCAGTGCCAATGTCTCAAGAAGTGCCTTTTACAGCAGAACGGGAGAACGGGAATAATCGGTGGACCGATGTCGCGAGCGTTAGCATTGGATGCGCGGTACCAATGGTCGTTTTCGGTCGAGCTTCCATCGTGCCGTTTGTCGCACTACCCGTGATCATCGGTCTATGTCGAAGCGACACCGGCTTCTTTCGTATGATCCAAGAGGCGTTTCGAAGGCATCGATTTTTGGTAATGGCCGTGGCCGCGACGATCCTTTTCTGGTTGGCCAGCAGCGTCGCATCCATCGACCCCGTGAAATCGCTGAGCACTTGGGCCCGTACGGCCGCCATATTGGCTCTCGGGGTGATGCTTACCGCCTTCCTCTCTCAATCGAAGCGACGCGTGGATCTCGCTCTCAAGAGTTTGACGATCTCGAGCTTCGGCCTCTTATTATTCTACGCTGTATTTTCACTCTATATTCACCCTGCGCCTTTCGAACTCTTCCGGCTCATCAAGGGTCCGAACGCCATCGTATTACAGACTCTCAAACCATATTTTTCGGTCTCGGCTTGCATTCTGCCCATTGTCGTATGGGCCGGGTTTCGCCTCGGCTCGTTCCACAAATGGATCGCGCTCTTCAGCATACCGCTAACATTCCTGCTTATTTACGGTAAGGGGGTCCAACCCGGTCTATCAGCCGCATTTGGGGTCGTCGCCGGCTTTCTTTTGGTTGTCTTTTTTCTCGGCCTCAAATTTCTGCCGACATATTTGGCCCGCACGCCGGTACTCCTCATCTTTTGCACGGCGGCCGCTGGCGGAATCTATTTGATCGACGGACTTCCAACGCCACCGGCGGCAGCGATCCCGAGTTCAGAGCTTTCTTTTCCCGATTGGCACCGACAAGTTATTTGGGGCTTCACAGTTGAGGTCATAAAGAGTGCGCCCGTTCTGGGCGTCGGCCCGAATGCGATCAACCTGCTACCGGGTGCAAACGAGTTGATCCCCGGGATGAACCAAGAGTATATCCCCTCTCATCCCCACAACTGGCTGCTCGAAATTGGCGCCGAAACGGGCTTGGTCGGATTGGTCTTATTTGTCACCGCTCTACTTACGGCCCTCAAAACGTTAGGGGCTCTCGCTATTCGTCAAAGTGCTGCGGCCTGGGCGGCGACGGCATTGTTCGGGGCGTTCTGGGGGAGCTCGCTCGCGAACTTTTCCATATGGTCAGCATGGTGGTTGGTAGTCTTTGCCGCGCTCCTCAGTTTGCCATTGGCAACGATGGTGGGGGAAAACAAGAAAATCGGCGCCAGCGAAATGCGTCCCTCGTGTTGAAGCGGAGCAATCCGCTTCATATAGTGGCGTTGAACATTCGTTCGATTTGACGACGCCCCGATTATTGACGACGCCCCGATTAGAACGAAAACGACTGTACTCATTGAGATACTCCACCGAATGACCAAGCCATCGGTACCCTCTGTCGAAAATGCGCTAAGGGATCCGCTACTCGTGGATTGGCCTGTGGCAACGCTGCAAAAACTCGGCAGAAGATATGCAAAAGATCCGCAACAATCCAAAACGCCCAAGACATCCCTACGTGTGGCGATAAACGCCGGGTTTACAGCAGATTATCTAGCGGAAATTCTTCCTTTGTTTTTCGCCCATCGCGGATTCGATATTGAAATCTACGTTGGGCCTTACGGCGGATTGCAGACGGAAATTCTCGATAGCGGCAGCGGTTTTTGGACATTCGACCCGGACCTGGTGATATGGCTGCCAACACACCGAGACCTCCAATACGTTCCGGCAATCGATGCAAATGCCGAAGACGTGAAAAAATTGGTCGATTCCGAACTAGAGAGCTGGCGCGCTATGTGGGCGCGAACGCAAATACCGATCATTCAGATGACATTCGACCCGCCGCCAACCCGCCCGCTCGGCGAAGGTGATGGTTTGTATCCCGGCGGTCGACTCCACTACGTACGCACCGTTAATGCCGCCATGATTGAGGCGGCACCCGACCATGTTGCCTTCATCGATAGCGAGGTTTTGGCCATGCGTTCGGGCATCGATTGGTTTGACGACCGGCTCTATAGATTGGCGAAGCAGCCGTTCGCGATGGAAGCTTTGCCGTCTATAGCGAATGCGATCGCCGGCGCCGCCACGAGCACGCTTGGCCGTTCACGGAAAGCAATAATCGTCGACTTGGACAATACTTTATGGGGCGGCGTCGTCGGTGATGAAGGCCTGACCGGGATCGCCCTCGGCCCCGAAACCGCTGAAGGCGAATCTTTCGTCGCTTTTCAGAAGTACTTAAAGACACTGACGGACCGCGGCATCGTGCTCAATGTGTGCTCTAAGAACGATCCAAAGTTCGCCCGAGAGCCTTTCGAGCAACACAGCGCTATGGTTCTAAAACTGGATGACGTTGCTGAGTTTCGCGCGAACTTCGAAGACAAGGCGACGAATATTAGAGCGATTGCGGAAGCTCTAAACTTAGGTTTGGACGCTTTCGTTTTTATCGATGACAGCCCCGTCGAATGCGCACTCGTCCGTGAGACATTGCCTGAAGTGTGGACGATTGAACTGAAGGGGGACCCTTCCGGATTTCCAGATTTGTTAGAACGTGCCGCGCCGTTCCCGGTTGGCCGACTTACCGCGGAAGATCGCCGTCGCACCGCAAGTTACAAGGCGCTGGAAACCGTTCAAAAAGGCATGGAATCGGCGACCGATATCGACAGTTTCCTGCGTGACCTCACCCCTCAAGTCGTCATTGAGACCGTGCGGGACGATACCGTGGAGCGCATCTCGCAACTCATCGGAAAGACGAATCAATTTAAGCTGAACGGCTCCACTTTTAGCCCTGTCGAACTCAGAGAGCGTGCCGACAATGTCTTGGCCTTACGGTTGAAGGACCGGTTGCAGGACTACGGCATCGTGGCGGTTGCCGTCTTGGAGAATAATCAAGATGACGGCGCCTTAGTCGTCCGGAATTGGGTTATGAGCTGTCGGGTATTCTCCCGTCGTCTCGAGTACCTCACGCGAGAACTCATCACCGAGAAAGCCGCCGCAGCATCGCTCTCTCGAATTCGTCTGCAATATGTCGAATCCGGCCGGAACGGTCTGGTTTCACCCCTTCTAGATCAATTGGGATTCGAGCCGGACACAGAGCAAGGTTGGTACGAAGCCGCGCTCGACGCCCCATCGACACTGCCGCCGCATTTTATGTCGAGAGTCCAAGCGGATAGTTGAAAAAGAATTAGAGAATAGGAAATAGAAAAAAATGAGCGGACTGACGCAAGAACAGATCCTTGAGAAATTGACTCTCGTGTTTCGCGATGTGTTGGACGATGACACGCTCACGCTCTCGCCGGATACCACCGCATCGGACATCGAGGAATGGGACAGCCTTAGCCAAATCAAAATAATTCTAGCATGCGAGAAAATGTTCGACATTCGTCTCAACGCGCGCGACATCAATACCTTGGAAAATGTCGGTGCGATGCTTGATCACCTGCACGGTCTCAACGTCTAACTGGATTGGCTGTTTTCACCGAGACCCCGCTTAAGGGCTTTAACGGTCGTGCTTTTCAGTAGCTACGAATTCATTCTGGGTTTTCTGCCGGCGGCACTGCTCGCATTTCATTACTGCCGTATCCGCTTTGGCGGCCGCACGGCGTTGATCGTCGTCGCCTTGGCGTCGTTTTTCTTTTACGGCTGGTGGAACCCGCCGTATTTGATCTTGCTCACCGGATCGATGCTGGCGAATTACATCTTCGCGAGACGACTCTCGGAAGTCCCCAGCACTCGGCTACTGCAGGTCGCGGTTTTGCTGAATCTCTGCGTCCTCGGATATTTCAAGTATCGCAATTTCTTTTTGGAGAATATTTCCGCGCTCGTCGGTGAGTCGATGGACTTGGGGGCGGTGTTCGTTCCGTTGGCTATTTCGTTTTTTACGTTTCAGCAAATAGCGCTCCTAATCGATGCAAACGATGGCCGCGCGAAGATTGCCGATTGGGTCGACTTCACAGCATTCGTCGCGCTGTTCCCGCAATTGATCGCGGGCCCCATCGTTTTGTTTCGCGAGATTGAGGACCAATTCGCCAAGCTCAAGAACCGTGAAGGCCTTGGCCTCTCGATGTTCGGCCCGGGTTTAGCGATCTTTAGCCTTGGGTTATTTAAAAAAATCGTACTCGCCGACTCCATTGCACCCTATGTCGACGCCGGATATCGCGCCGTGGAGACGCTGACCTTTCTCGAAGCGTGGGCGGTTGCCATCGCTTACAGCTTGCAGCTCTACTTCGACTTTTGCGGCTATTCAGATATGGCGGTCGGCCTCGCACTTATGCTCGGCATCGTGCTCCCGATAAATTTCAACACGCCGTTCCGCGCGGCCTCCATGGTCGATTTCTGGAAGCGATGGCACATCACCATGACCCGCTTTTTCATGATGTATCTCTATTCGCCAATCGCATTGGCGTTGACGCGGAGATCGGTGGAGAACGAATACGGCGCTTTAAAGGCGTTCGCTGTCGCCATCGCCTTGCCAATCGGGATTACGTTCCTGCTATCCGGCCTATGGCACGGTGCGGCATGGACCTTTGTCGCGTTCGGCGCCGTCAATGCAGTTGGCTTGATCGCAAACCACGCCTGGCGGGAGGCGAAAATGCCGTCGCTTCCGTGGCCCGCAGGATGGATCCTCACCATGCTGACGGTCGTCATCTCGTTCGTTTATTTTAGAGCCGGCGATATGACCGAAGCCCATACGATCCTCTCCGCAATGTTCTCGCCGCAAAACATCGTCCTACCGAATTGGTTGGCCGGTCTCGCAACGCAATTCGATATCCCTTGGCGGACCTTGGATTTCTTCGCGAGCGGCAGTTACACGGTGCGTCTGACCGGTTGGATTGCTCTACTTTTACTGCTTTCGCTATTACCGCAAAATCCGGCGGCAAACCCGAGCGGAATTCGCCCGTCTTTTGTCACCGCGTGTCTGACGGCAGGCATGCTCTTAATTTCACTTGGCTTGCTCGATCGTCCGCAAGCTTTCATCTATTTCCAGTTCTAGGGGCATTCGATGTCCTGGCGACACTTCTTCCTTTTTAAACTCCCTCTCTCAGTACTCCTACTTTTGGGCTTGGCGGAAGGACTTGCATTTTCCCTCTCGACCACGCCGCAGCTACGTCATCCCCTCGATCGGTTGGTCGCTTCGCTTCCTTTCGAGACGCGAGACGCGGAAATCGTTTTGTTCGGCGACAGCGTGACCCAAGACGTCGCAAATCAATTTGAACTCGCTGAAGAAGGCCGACTGGCCGATCTCACGACCAACAAAGCGAGTGCGGCGATGGGGATGTATCTGTTGCTTCGTCGGCACCTCGAGCACAACCAGCCGCCGCGACATGTCGTGTTTGCGGGTACGCCGGAAATGCTCTCCTATACGCCGCGGGAGAGTACGTCGGCGCTGTATCTCGCCAGCGTCTTCACCAAAAGCGACGAACAGGAACTGCTGGCGCTTGCGGGACTTTTGCCGACCACGGAGTTCTGGAAGCCCGCGCTCTTCGAGATCGAAACCAGTATCTTCAATCGCATCATCGCAAAGCTAGCGGGCCCTCGGCGGCTGACACGAACGGCCCTGCCGGCGGAAACACGGACTCCGCCTCGAGAAGGTCCCGGGGGGAACAGCGCACCCGTTTCGAAAATCGGCGAACGCATAAATGCCCGCCTCGAACTATCGCGAAACGCACAACTGGCAATCGCGAGAATCTGCGCACTGTCCGCCGCTCACGATTTTCAGTTTCATTTCGTCTGGGCGCCGCTGCCGGTGCACGCACACGAACGATGGCAGTCGGACAACCGCCTACAAACGCTCGAAACAGCCATCGCCGAAATTACCGGACCCGATTGCCGAAACGTGACGTTTACAGATATCAATGAAACGCATACCTTTCCGAACCACGCCTTCCGGGATGCCGATCATCTAAGACGGCCCGGGTGGACGACCTTCTACGGCCGGATTTTGGAAGATTATTTATCGCGGCTGCCGAAGCGTTAGTGAAACTCCACGTATTCGTAGTCGACCGGCTGGTTGTTGATGCCGCGATCGGGCGGCGCGATCCATCCAGCCATTTTGCCGGGCTCGGTCACTTGATGCATAAGCGAATGGATATACGCCCGGTCCGCTTCCGTCGGTAGCCATTCGTTGAGACCACTTTCGTAATCCGCCTGCGAGATGATATTGCCTTGCGGGTCGACCGGAACATTCGCCCAGCTGCCGATACTGCGTCGGAAGCGACGGCCCGGCAGCGTGAGTTCAATATCGAATCCGGCGCGCTTAATCGTTCTGTTCCAACGCGTGAGTCCGACCATGCAGTCGCGAATATAGCCTTCCCGCGTGATCTCGTTCATCGCATTCCGGGTTGGCACCTCAACGGTCGAAATCACACCGTTATCATCGGGCATTTCCATCGCCTCCACCGTCTCGGTGCAGATATGATCTTCGAAGCGGCCTTCGTCGGGCCGGCCCTTAATGCCGTTGGCGAAGTATCCCGCCGCATTGGACGATTGTTCGGAGCCAAAGAGATCCAATGACGAAGAGAACCAAAAATTGATGTAGCGCTGTATCGTCGGCAGATCGACGACGCCGTGGCGGCGCAGAAGCTCGGGATCATCCGTCTTCAGTTCCGACATCATCTCAAGCGCCCGGCGGATGACCCGTGTCACACCGGTTTCGCCAACAAACATATGATGCGATTCCTCGGTCAGCATAAACCGGCACGTGCGCGCCAGCGGATCGAACGCAGATTCCGCGAGGCTCATCAGCTGATATTTGCCGTCCCGATCGGTGAAATAGGTGAACATGAAGAAGCTGAGCCAATCGTCGATCGGTTCGTTGAAGGTCCCGAGAATACGCGGATTGTCCGCGTCGCCCGAATGGCGGTGCAACAATTCTTCCGCTTCTTCCCGACCGTCCCGGCCGAAATAACCGTGCAGCAGATAGACCATCGCCCAGAGGTGACGCCCCTCTTCCACATTGACTTGGAACAGATTCCGCAAATCGTAGAGCGAAGGACAGGTCAGGCCGAGCCGCCGCTGCTGTTCGACCGACGCGGGTTCCGTATCACCCTGCGTCACGATCAACCGTCGCAATGTCGATCGATGCTCGCCCGGCACCCGTTGCCAAGCCGGTTTCCCGAATTCGTCGCCGAACCCAATCGTGCGATCCTGCTCCGGATCCGCCAGAAAAATTCCCCAGCGGTAATCCGGCATCTTTACCTTGCCAAAGGTTGCCCAACCTGCGGCGTCGACCGATGTCGCCGTGCGCAGGTAAACATCGGCTGCCTGGAAGCCCTCCGGCCCCAAGTCCGTCCACCAGTCAAGGAACTTCGGCTGCCAATGTTCCAACGCACGCTGCAACGCGCGGTCATTGCCCAGATCGACATTATTCGGAATGCGTTCCTGATAATTGATCGCCATGAGACTAGATCCTTTTCCAATCGAACTCGGCCCGGCTTCCCGTACCGAATAGTTTCAACGCGCCTTTTTCGCCCACGGCGTTCGGGCGATTGAATATCCAATTCTGCCAGGCGGTCAGTCGCCCAAACACTTTCGTCGCAACGGTCTCGGCTCCTGCGAAACGAAGGTTCGCTTCCATGCCCGTCAATGCATCCGGCGAAAGGCTTACCCGCTCTTCGATTGCGATCCGGACTTCGTCTTCCCAATCGAGTTCATCGGGTGCGAACGTCACGAGCCCCAAATCGAGGGCGTCGTTTGCGATCAACAATTCTCCGAGCCGATTGTCCATGGAAGCCATGACGGTGCTGTCACCGTTGAAACGGGCCGAGAGGCGAGACATACCATTCGCCATTTCATAGCCGCGGAAGTTCATCCGGCTAAGCGCGACGGTCGGCGGTGTGCCGTCTTCCTCTGGAATATCGAGCATGTAGCTTCGGTCGGCAGCGAGCGCCAACTCGAATAAGGTGCCGGCGAAACACGACCCTTCATCGATCAATGCAAAAAGACTTCGCGAGGAGACATCCAATCGCGAGAATGTTCGCCGTATGAAGCCGATAACCTCGCGAACGAACCAATCGTCAGCGAACTGCAGAAGCAAATCATCGCCGGCGAGCACCGATTCCGGGTTGCCCTCGGTGCGCAATAAAAACGTTCCGAAATCGGGATTGTTTGTCCGCAGCATCAAGATAGCGTCATCCAACTCACGCGCCATGGCGAGCGGCCACCAATCCGCACCGGCCGCATGAATAGCGGCTAAATCAGCCGGACCGTTATCTTCAGGCGCGCGGACAACGATCGTCGCCGTCCGTTCGCCCGTATCAAGTTCGACTTCGACATAGCGATAACGATAGCCTGTCTCCTCTGCCGTACGATCCAACAGGGTCAACGAAACACCCGATGCATCGGAGGGTCGATCGCTTTCCGCCGACAAGGCAATCGCTCTTTCGCGGACTTTCTCTTCGAATGTATTGGGCGAAGCGATCTCGTCGACAAAGCCCCATTCCTTTGCGCGCCGTCCACGGACACCCTCCGCGCTCGTGCAGAAGAAATCTGCGAGGTCCCGGCGGACTTTTCGCTTATCGACGACGCGGGTCAGGCCGCCCGTCCCCGGCAGCACCCCCAGTAACGGCACTTCGGGCAGGCTCACCGCGCTTGAGCGATCGTCGATCAGAAAGATTTCGTCGCACGCCAACGCCAGTTCATATCCGCCGCCGGCCGTCGTGCCATTACAGGCCGCTACGAATTTTAACCCCGAATGATCGCTTGCATCTTCAATCGCGTTCCGCGTCTCGTTCGTGAATTTGCAGAAATTGACCTTCCAGCCGTGATCCGACTGCCCCAGCATGTAGATGTTCGCGCCGGCACAAAACATTCGCTCGACGCCGCTGGTAACAACGACGGAACGGACTTCCGGGTGTTCAAAACGAATACGGTTCAAAGCGTCGTTCAACTCGATATCGACGCCCAAATCATAGGAATTCAGTTTGAGCTTATAGCCGTCCTTGATTCCGCCGTCTTCATCCACGGTCAATGTCAGCGTTGCGACCGGTGCATCGATTGACAGCTTCCAATGCCGATAGCGGTCCGGCTCCGTATCGTAGGTAATCATTCGTCCGTCCCTTGTCCCAAGCTTGCGCCTTAGCATGCATTATAATTCATGTTTCTGTGACAGCAAGCGATTTGTCCAGCAATCTCTTCGCCAGTTCGACCAACTTCCCGGCACTCTGGGCCAACGTGCGGCCGGACGTATCCAGTTGCGCGTCGGCGCGACCATAGGCGCCTTCGCGGGCCGTAAGAATCTGCCGCAAGTCCCGCATCGCTTCGCGATTGTCGACCATTGGTCTTAAATCGCCCTGTGCCACGACACGCGCCATATGCTCTTCCGGCGAGGCTTGAATCCAAATCGTATGGGTCCGATCCAAAAGCGCGCCAAAGGCTTCATCGTTCGCGACAATACCGCCGCCCGTTGCGATTACAGCTTCCTTGTTCTCCGCTAAAACGCGTTCCAAGCATCGGTTCTCGTAGCGTCGATATGCGGGCTGGCCTGCGAGCGAGAACAAATCATCCAGACTACCGCCGTATTCCGCTTCGATAACCCGGTTTAACTCGATAAACGGCAACTCCAAGGCCTCGGCTAAAACCTTGCCAAGCGCCGATTTCCCACCGCCCCGAAGACCGATGAGCCCAATTCGCCGCGCGCGTCGATCAGGCCTTCCTTGAGACGCCTTCGACCCAAGCCAGGTCAACGCTTCACGCAACGCATTGCCGTCTAATTGACGCAGCAGTTCCTCGGCTTCGCCCCGTTCGGACGAAACCTCGACGTCGTCGCGCAGCAATAAATCGACGGGCATCGCCATCGCTTCGGCGATCCGGAGCAAGACCAAAACCGACACATTGCCTTTTCCGGCTTCGAGTTGCGCCAGGTATCGTTCCGAAACGCCGGAATCGCGCGAAAGTATTCGACGCGTCATGCCCCGTGCCGCCCGCGCGGACCGAACGCGATGCGCCAAACCGTTTAGGAAAGCCGCTTCGTCGCTTTCGCTTTGCGATGAATGCTTTTCGGACAAGAGGGTACTCGCTCACTTTACCACTGACGGATTATGAATTATATTGCATATCTTGATTGATGCCAATCCTGGCGGCCATGTCCGCCGAGAGCGGCTTTATGGAGGCAGAGGGACATGCCCAAGGACATAAAGATCCTCGTCGGCACAATGACGGGAACCGCGGAGCTATGCGCGGAGGAGATGTGCGATTCGTTGGAAGAGGCCGGTTATACGGCGGAGATGACACTAATGGACGGGCTCGACGCCGACGTCTTCGAAGCCGACAACGCCTATATCATCTGTACGTCGACCTACGGCCATGGAGATGTCCCGGACAACGCGAAGCAATTGTACGAATCTCTGCAAACGAAGAAACCGGCGCTTGCCGGCATTCCTTATGGCGTTTTTGCCCTCGGCGACATCACGCATGGCGAGACCTACTGTTGGGGCGGCATCAATTTCGACAAGGTCTTGACCGAATTGAAAGCGACGCGGCTGGGCGAAATCTCGCAGCACGACGCCACCTCCGGCGAACTTCCGGAAGATCAAGCCGGCGAATGGGCGGTCGAGTGGGCGAAACTGCTGGACGGATAAGTCACGCCGCAAGACCATGGAGCGTGCAGCAAAGAACGATTGATAATATTTCGGGAGGCAGATCATGACGGAGAAAGCGCTCTATAACGCAACCGCCGACCTGATCGAACGGAACCTAGCGGCCGGCCGTGGCGATAAAGTCGCCTTTATCGATACGAATGGCTCCTACACCTACAGCGATGTCGCTGAACGCGTTAACAAAGTCGCTAATGCATTGACCGAGCGTGGCGTCCAACCCGAACAGCGGGTCGTACTCTGTATGCTCGACACCATTGACCTTGTCGCGGCATTTCTCGGCGCCATCAAGGCGGGCATCGTCCCGATCCCGATCAATACACGCCTAACCGAAGACGATTATGCCTATATCGTCCAAGACAGCCGAGCGACTGGTCTTATTTTGTCCGAGGCCCTCCTCCCGGCATTCAAGAGCCATATCGGTTCCCAGACTTCCTTGAAGACGGTTTTGATTTCCGGAAACGACGCCCACGGGCATGAGCTCTTTGCGGACGCGACCCGCACAGCGTCCGATGACTTTGAGACGGCACCGACACGTGCCGAAGATATGTGTTTTTGGCTCTATACGTCGGGCACCACAGGCATGCCGAAAGGCGCTGTGCATCTTCAATCCAGTTTGATCGAAACAGCCGACTTATATGCGACGCCGACGCTCGGCATGAGCGAGAACGATGTCGTTTATTCCGCCGCGAAGCTTTTCTTCGCTTATGGCCTCGGCAACGGTCTGACGTTCCCGATGGCGGCGGGTGCAACGACGGTGCTTCTTGAGGGTATGCCGACGCCGGACGCCGTCGCGGAAATACTCGCCACGCACCAAGTCACCGTTTTCTTCGGGGTTCCGACACTCTACGGCATGCTGCTCGCGAGCGACGACTTGCCGAAGGAAGGAGAACACAACTTGCGCATCTGCGTTTCCGCGGGCGAAGCCCTTCCCGGCGAATTGCTGCGCCGTTGGCAGGAGCGCATGGGCACGGAAACGCTGGATGGACTCGGCAGCACTGAAATGCTGCATATCTTCCTGACGAACCATCAAGGCGACGTACGGCCGAATAGTTCAGGTAAAGCCGTGCCTGGGTATGAGCTCCAGATCGTCGACGACGACGGCCTCCCAGTCCCCGAAGGCGAGCTCGGCCATCTGGAAGTCGCAGGACCAACCAGCGCCATCATGTATTGGAACCAGCGCGAGAAAAGCCGCGAGACCTTTAAAGGCAAGTGGACCCGAACCGGAGACAAATACACCGTCGATGCAGACGGCTATTACACTTATGGCGGTCGTTCCGACGATATGATGAAGGTTGGCGGCATTTACGTGTCGCCCTTTGAGGTCGAGGGTGCGCTTCTCGAAAACGACGCCGTCCTCGAAGCGGCCGTCGTTAGTCATCCCGACCACGATAACCTGATCAAACCGAAAGCCTTTGTGGTCCCTGCGGCCGGATATGACGCAAGCGACGCTCTGGGCGCGAAACTGCAGGCCTTCGTCAGAGACAAACTGGCGGACTATAAATATCCGCGTTGGATCGAATTTCGAGACGAATTGCCGAAAACGGCGACCGGCAAGATTCAGCGATATAAATTAAGGGCGTAATCTGAGACATTTGGTGGCGATTCCAGTTCGGCGCAAAGGCAACTTAGTCGCGAAGTTTCCCGTTTGTTAACCAAATTATGCTCTATAGTTGGCGTATGAACGATTCTGTTAACGCCAGCGAGTTGCAGCGCCTCGATCTGTTGGGAACGGTCCTGGAAGGGTTAGACCAAGGGCTCGTCGCATACGACCGAAATCTGCAAGTTATCGCCGCCAATGCGCGTGTCTATGAAATCCTCGAATTGCCCGAGGACGTACTCGGTGTTGGATCGTCGTTCGAAGATTGGGTGAGGCATACAGCGACCGTCCATGAAGGTTACGTCGCTGACCCGGGCACTATCGAAGAAAAAATTCAAAATAGAATAATTATTGCAAAATCATTCTCTCCATTTATTAGCGATAACAAAATAAATACTGGGAAATTTATCGAAACAAGAGGTAAAACTTACAATAATATATACATTATTACTTATACCGATGTAACAGAACGTAAGAATATCGAAGAAAAATTACTGAAAAGCGATCAAGAACTGCGCGAGAACGAGGCTCGGTTTCGCGATATGGCGACGGCAGCCTCCGACCGGTTTTGGGAAACCGATGCGGCACATCGCTTCACCTATGTCAGCGATCCGAGCGGTACTACGCTTCGACCCGAAGCCGATAAGCTCTTGGGCAAAACGCGCTGGGAAGCCGCCGGCATCGACCCTGACGAAGACCCAACATGGCAGGAACACGTCGACGGTATACTGAAGCGCGAGCCGTTTCGCGATTTCGTCTTCCCAATCGTGACGGCGGATGGACGCGATATCTTCATCAGCGTCAACGGAATGCCGGTTTACGATGCCGCCGGAAACTTTAGTGGATATCGCGGCACCGCCACCGACGTCACGAAGCGTGAGGAACTGAATCGCCTGAAGGACGAGTTCATCTCAACTTCCAGCCATGAGTTACGCACACCATTGACCTCGATCCGCGCATCGCTCGGCCTCATCGTGGGTGGGGCCGTCGGAGACGTGCCGGAAAAGGCGATGGATCTAATTAAGATCGCAGAGACGAACAGTTTGCGCCTTTTGGCCTTGGTCAACGACATCTTGGATATGGAGAAGATTGAGGCCGGCCAGCTTGAGTACGCGTTCGAACCAATCGATCTTTCGGACGTGCTCCCAAAGGCAATCGAAGCCAACGAAGCCTATGGGATTGAATTTGGGGTCGATTTTCAACTCGAGCCGATCGAGCCGAATTCCTGGGTGAACGGCGATGAAACACGCCTCAATCAAGTCATCACGAACTTGCTATCGAATGCCGCTAAATTTTCCGATCGCAGCGGCGAGGTCAAAATTGCCGTCACACAGATGGGTCAGCACTATCGTCTCTCGGTGAGCGATCAGGGTCCGGGTATTCCCGCTGATTTCCGAACACAGATATTCGAAAAGTTCACGCAGGTGGACGGATCAAACACCAGACGCACGAGCGGTACAGGCCTCGGCCTCAGTATTTCGAAAGCGATCGTCGAAAAACACGACGGACAGATCGACTTCGAATCCGAATTGGGCAAAGGCACGACTTTTTTCATCGACTTACCGAAAATTTCGCCAACGCAATAGCGCGCACTCTATTTCGCGGACGTGAGGCGATACTCCGTAAAGTCCGGTTCGTGCGTCATGGACCAATAGTCGACGAGCCGCCACGGCATAACCGAAACGACGCGGCCTTTCGCGTTGCGGTAATAGGTCGACATACCGGGATGCGTCCAGATCATGCCTTCGTGTTCCGCATCGACCCGCCGGACATACGCGTCATGGACGTCTTGGCGGACGTCAATCGTATCGATCCCGCGCTCGAACATTTGCACAAGGCAAGCAGCAATATAATGCGCCTGGCATTCGGCCTGGAAAATCGCGCTGCCGCCATGGCCCAAACCCGTGTTGGGACCCTGCATGGTAAACAGGTTCGGGAATCCCGGAACCGTGATGCCGAGGTGTGCGGAGGGATTATCGTCTGCCCAAACATCTGA
This sequence comes from Rhodospirillaceae bacterium, assembly GCA_002716125.1. Classification (GTDB taxonomy): domain Bacteria; phylum Pseudomonadota; class Alphaproteobacteria; order UBA8366; family UBA8366; genus UBA6544. Next base: position 12,139 of record PAZH01000070.1, on the reverse strand, counting down.
GAGGTTTTCCCCCGACAGACCGGTCACATTCAATCTCGCCGTCATCAACGACACCTTAAATCCTGTCGCCAATACGACGATATCGGCCTTACGCACTACGCCATCGACCGTCTCCACGCCGTCACGCGTAATCCGCCGGATGTCGTCGGTAACAAGTTCGACATTCGGCTTCGTAATTGCCGAATACCAGCCGTTATCCAATAGGATGCGTTTGCCGTAAGGTGGATAGGACGGCAGGCATTTTTCGATCAGGTCCTCTCGGCCCGCTAATTCTTCGAGAATATGCTCGGTCATCTGCACGCGATGTCGGTCATTCGACCGGTTGAGCGAACGATCTGCATGCTCCCAATGCGGATCCTTCTTGAGGCTCGGCAACAAGCCGTCACCATACCGCCACAGCATCGCGAAACGGAACCAGGCCGCGTAGTAAGGCACTTTTCCCAATAACCATTGCGATCCCACCGGAATGGGATCGTGGTATTTTGGGATCGGCCGTGCCCATTGTGCGCTTCGCTGATAAATATCCAAAGACGCGACTTGATCGACGACGCTGGGCACAATCTGCATTGAGGACGCGCCTGTGCCGATGATGGCGATCCTCTTGTTGTCGAGATCGAGACCCTTGGGCCATTCAGCCGTGTGAAAGATCGGTCCTGCGAAATCGTCGACGCCTTCGATCGGCGGTACGGACGGTAAGCTCAATTGACCGATTGCGCTGACCAGCGCCATGGCCTCCAATTCGCCCGGTCCTTTGGGGCCGTCGAAAGAGACACGCCAACACTTGGCCCCGGCATCCCAGTCTGCTTTCGTCACCGCAGTATTGAACTCCACATAAGGCCGAATGCCGGCTTCATCGGCGCTCCGAACAAGATAGTCGTGAATTTCATCACGCGGCGCGAAATAGCGGCTCCACCGGTTCCGCGTGCCGAACGAGAACGAGTAGGCATGGTTGGGCGTATCGACGCCGCATCCCGGGTAAATGTTTTCGTACCAAGTCCCGCCGACCTGATCGTTTTTTTCAAGGATGACGAAAGGAATGCCAAGCTTCACCAGATTGGCACCGAGGGCGATCCCGCTGGCGCCGGCCCCGACGATAACGACGGGCCGTTCCGTCGGCAGCCTCTCGGGCCTATTGTCGGACCAACCAACCTGCCTTGACATCAATCCCATTTCCTCACGCATCATCGGTGCGTATTCGGGCGGTACTGCCTCGCCGAGACACCGGCTCATCAATTCGACCATCAATTCATCGCCGGGATCGTCTATCGCGATATCCAATTGGTCCGCCGACAATAACGTCGCGGCCGCTTTTCGAATTTCCGCTCCGATGTCGGCGGGCAATCCCGCTTCCTTATCTGCGATCAGATTCACATCCCGTTTCGGCAGATATGGAGCTGCAATCCATTTGCGGTCACCCGTTATATGAAACAGCACCATTAAGAGGACCCGGAGGTCTGCTTCGACCAGCGCTTCACCCAACTCATCTTGCGGCGGTGGGGACCATTTCTCTGTCATGCTCGATCGCCTCCTAAGGCAACATATCCCGCTCTTTCATGGCGCGGGATATCAGATTTCGTTGAATGTCGGATGTCCCTTCTCCGAACAAATAGACCATAGCATCGCGGTGATGGCGCCCGACGCCGTACTCACGCATCATACCGGCTCCGCCCAGCACGCGGATCGCCCGCTCCGTCACCCGGAAGGCAGCTTCGCTGACAAAGAGTTTGATCTTAGCTGCCGATTCATGATCGATACCGCCTTGGTCGACCTGCCATGCACCGTGATAGACCATCCAATGCGCCGCTTCGATGTCACTCACCATATCGGCCAGACGATGTGCCACGGCCTGATATTCCAAAATCGGTTTATCCGCGACGATTCGATCGCGGGCATAATCGAGCGCTTCTTCGTAGGCCCCTTTCGCCACTCCGAGCACTGACGCCGAGACGCCCACTCGATTCTCCGTCAAAGACTCCAAGATGACGGGATATGTCCCCTCGGTGTGTCCCAGCAAACAGTCATCCGGCACAAACAAATCTTCGATATAAAGGAGTCCCGTCTCTGAGCCTTTCAGCCCCTCTTTCTTTAAGTGACTGATCTCGACGGCCGCATTCGGCAGCTCGACAATAAAGAGGCTGATCGCGGAGGGTTTGAGTTCTGGTGCCGTCCGTGCGGCCAACATCATAAAATCGGCCATGGGCGAGTTGGTGATGTAGAGCTTGCTGCCGTTGATCTTATAACCGCCGTCGACTTTCTCCGCCCGCGTCTTCATCGCCCGGATATTCGAGCCGCCGTCCGGCTCGCTCAGGCCAAAACAAGCTATCTTCTCCCCCCTCACCGCGGGCGCGAAAAACCGGGATTTTTGCTCTTCCGTCCCCGCCCGCCAGATCGGCCAAATGCCGAGATGGCTGTGCGCCGAAAACGCCGCGCAAAAGGCCTGACTTACGCGCCCCAATTCCTCGCGGATGATACAATCGGAAATCTTATCCATGCCGATGCCGCCATCCACTTCCGGATATCGCGCGCCGATCAAACCCAGCTCGCCCCATCGCGCGAAGAGTGCTTTCGGGAAACGCTCCGCATCGTCAGCCTCCGCGACATGCGGGCGCATCTCTTCTTCGGCGTGCCGGCGCACCGTTTCACGCAGCTGTTTGTGCTCGGGCGAAAACTCGAATTCCATCGTCCGTGTCCTAATCAATCATCTTGCTTGTAAACTAGCGCGCCGCGAGCTCAATTGGACGCGACCAAAAGGCACATGCCCTTTAGGCGGCGAGCAGTTCCGTTGCCCGCGCCCGCGCCGCTTTCGCTTCGCCGCTTTCTCCGCAGCTATCGAGCACATTCGCGTACATATTCCAGGACGGGCCGCTGGTCGGACAATCCGTTGTCCGTTCCGCAAGCAAGGCCCGGGCGTAGGCGTGTTGCCCATCTTGAATCGCCGCATCAATCAGCATCCGCACCCAAACGTCACGCTGTGCCCAACTGCCGCCAAGCGGCACCATCCGATATCGCGCACCGGACATAATCTCGACGACCTTCGAATAGTCTTTCTCCGCGTAAGCAATAATAGAGTCGCCCACGGGAATACCGGCATTTCGATAGACATCGACCAAGGTGATCCCCTTGCCGTCATTCTCGGCAACATAGGCACGCATCGATGCCACGATCTCGCGCGCCGCCTCCATGCGACCGGTCATCGCAAGCGCCATGATGAAATGCAGATCGTTGAAGGGTCGCAAGCGGTGCTTCGTGCGGCCTTCGCAAATTTTCGCTACCGACTCCCAGCGATCCCCCACATCGATCCCGAGCATTGCGAGGCGCATCAGCATGCTGGAGGCATTCGTCAGATCGATATTGTCTTCCGTCGGCTCAGGCCAGTACTCGCGATCGAACGCGGCTAACACATCGTCGAAGCGTTCCAATTCAAGATAATGCAGGGCGCGATGCCACCACATATGCCGTGCGAAAATACCACGCTTCTTCCACGCTTCTTCATGTGAGTCGATCCATTCGATCCCATCTTGCCGGCGGCCCATTCCTTCGAGCACATGGGCCACGCAGTGGCCGGCCCAGACATCGGACTCATTGATCTCGACGGCGCGCCGGCCCATCGGCTCTGCCTGTTTGAAGTCGTGACTTTCTTCCAGCGAAAAAGCCCGACACCCGAGTACGAAACCGTATCCAGGAATATCTTCGCTCCAGCGCGGCATGACCCGCGCCATCGAATCTCGCATGAGATCAAGGTCGCCCAGGAAGAAATGCATTGTGTGAGCGATCCGCAACGCGAGAATATCGTGCGGGTACTCGACCAGGATCTGTTCCCAAATGGCGTTCGTTCGGCGAATGTCCCCCTTGCACCACGCTTCCAGCGCGGAGACATGCATCTTCTCGCGCGGATTGGCGCCGTCGAGGAGCGCGACCGCTTTGGCATACGCATCGTCGCTGCCTTGGATGAGATGCGCCTGTTGCGGCAGCCGCATGAAGTAGCCGCGTACGCACTGGCCCATAATCATGTCGGGGTCGGTCTCGTTGACATGTTTGAGGAGAACCGCCGCGTCGCGTCCTGCCGCCAGAAATTCAGCGACCGTCGCGTCGAACGCATCGACCGCTTCTTGACTTGAGGCCGTCATCTCCAAACCGCGCGTATCCTTAAACATGAACGTCTCCTCTAGAGCCTATTTACCAGACACCGAAAAAGTAGCCGCGTTTCTTTGCTGAACCGGTACGTTTGGCGATGTCCGCGTTACTGAGAACGGTTCGAAGCTTGCGCTTCCGCATCCATTCGAACAGCCGGTCCGACATCTTACGGCGAATGACCTCATAGTCCGGATCGCCGCCAAGGTCATTCAGCTCACCCGGATCGTTCTCCATGTCGAACAACTGCGGGCGATAGCCTTCGTAAAGCACGAATTTCCAGCGCTCATTGCGCACCATGTAAGAACGACAGTCTTCCGGTCCCATATCGAGCGTATTGCGCGCATGCCGGATCGCATAGTCGCATTCGCAGAAGGCCGCATCACGCCACTCGACATCCTTGTCGCCGCGCAATAGCGGTACAAGCGAGCGGCCTTCGAGCCAGTGGTCCGGCAGTTCATCGCATCCGGCCAACTCCATAAATGTCGGGATGAGATCGATACTCTCCACAAATCGGGAGTCCTTCGTGCCCCGTGTCGCATCCGACGCAGCGCTGGGATCGACGACGATCATCGGAATACGCGCGACCTCTTCGTAGAAAAGCTCCTTTTCGCCGAGCCAATGGTCACCGAGATAATCCCCGTGGTCACTGGTCAGAACGATAATTGTATTCTCCAGATCGCCGCGCGCTTTAAGGAAATCCATCAACCGGCCGATATGATCGTCGAGCTCGGTAATCAGCCCCATATAGGCGGGAATGACGGTCTCGCGGCATTCGTCACGGCTGAAATTCACGCTCTCTTCGTGTTGACCAAAGGCATCGACAACGGGATGTCTGTCCTCAAGTTCTTTCTCGCTGCGATTGGCGGATTGAATCATATTCGGCCCGTACATCGCGTGATATGGATACGGCGCCATGTAAGGCCAATGCGGTTTGATGTAGGAGAGATGCATGCACCAGGGCTCATCGCCGAGGGCCTCGATCTGTTCCATTGCGACGTCGGTCATATAGGCCGTTTCGGAGTGCTCCCGCGAGACGCGCGCGGGCAGGCCGACATGGCGCATCTCCCAGCCACTCAATATTTCGCCGTCCGGGCCTTCGGCCGAATTGGCCACCGTGTGCCAGGGATTGTCGCCGCCGTCATAGCCTTGCTCGCGGAGAAATCGGTTATACGCCAAGTCCGGGTCGGCGCTTTGGTCCGGATGCAGCCCGTCGTCACGCTCCCAGGGTTCGAATCCGCATTGGCTCAACAAGATTCCAAGATCGCCGCTCGGCGAAAGCCCAAGCTTCTCCATTCCGGCCGCATCCCGTTGGAAATGCGTCTTGCCGACCAGACCGACGCGATAACCAAGCGGCCGTAGATGGTCGCCCATCGTACGCTCGTCGACCCGCACCGGAATATTGTTGTAGGTCCCGCCATGACTGTACATGTAACGCCCAGTATAGAATGACATACGGGACGGACCACAGACGGCCGCCTGGCAATAGCTGCGTGTGAAGTTCACGCCGCTGGCTGCCAGAGCATCGATATTCGGTGTCTTAATTGTCGGATGGCCCGTACAACCGAGATAGTCGTAGCGGAGTTGGTCCGCCATTATAAAAAGTATGTTCTTGGGTCGCGCCATGCGGGCCATCCTCCACAATCTCCCGGAATGATCTAGCCCCGAATGATGATGTCGCCACGGCTTTCTTTTCGGCGTCTCTAGATTATTGTGCCTCGCAAGAATTATTCGGAGCAGTCGCGATGGACGCCAAAAACCTACTTATCCTGATGTCAGACGAACACGACCCGCGCTACATGGGATGCGCCGGCCATCCGTTCGTGAAGACGCCAAATATGGACCGGTTGGCCGAAAGCGGTACACGCTTCGAAACCGCGTACACACCTTGTCCCATCTGTGTGCCGGCGCGGGGCAGCTTCGCAACCGGCCGACACGTACATGAGACCGGCTGTTGGGATAACGCGCACGGCTACGACGGCTCAATCCCCGGTTGGGGACAGCGGCTGATCGACACCGGACATCGTGTCGAGTCTATCGGCAAGCTCCATTACAAGAGTGCAGACGACCCGACCGGCTTCTCGGTCCAACATTCTCCCATACATCTGAAACAAGGTGTTGGTACGGTTTGGGGTGCGATCAAAGAACCCTTTGCCGACTTGCCGGAACCTTGGCGGATGTTCAACAAAATCGGTGCCGGCGTCTCGAACTACAATCTCTACGATCGCAAGAGCGCCAACGCGGCTTGCGAATGGCTGAAAGCGCGTGCCGCTTCCGCGGACGATAAGCCTTGGGTGCTCTATGTCGGGTTTGTTGCACCACACTATCCCCTTGTCGCCCCCAGTCAGTTCCTCGACATGTATCCCATAGAGGACATACCGCTGCCGAAGCTTCATCCAAAGGATGGATACAAACGTCATCCTTGGGTCGAGACCTTGGACGGCGTAATTGGGCAGGACCACTTCTTCAATAGTGACAAAGAGCGCCTTCAAGCGATTGCTGCCTATCTCGCACTTTGCAGCTTCGTCGACGCGGAGATCGGCATCGTGCTCGATGCGCTCCGGGACAACGGGTTTGAAGCCTCCACCCGCGTGATCTATACGAGCGACCACGGCGACAATATGGGTGCACGCGGTCTCTGGGGAAAATCCGTGCTTTACGAAGAGAGCACCCGCATACCGATGATCGTGTCAGGGCCTGACATACCGCGCGACAAAGTCTCCGCTACACCCGTTACATTGCTCGACATACACCAAACTGCCATCGGCGGCCTCAGTCAGCGCGTTTCGGAAGCGGACGCGGACCTCTCGGGCACCTCGCTATTTGAAGCGGCGACAAATGGCAGCGATGCCGACCGATTGGTCACCAGCGAATATCACGCCATGGGCGCCCCCTCCTCCGCCTTTATGCTGCGACAAGGCGAATGGAAGTACCATTACTATGAAGGCTATGCGCCCGAGCTATTCAACATCAGCGATGATCCGGAGGAGTTGGCCGATCGCGCCGATGACCCGGCATCGAAGCCGATACTCGACAAGTTCGAAGCGATGCTGCGCGAGATGGTCGATCCCGCAACGATCGACCGTGCGGCCAAAGATAGCATGGCCGCCTTGATCGAAAGCTACGGCGGACGTGAGAAAGCCATCGATCTCGGCCGGACGGGCTCGACCCCTGTCCCTGGCCAGGCTCCGGAATAAACTTAGAAACTCGAATTTTCTACGAAGGAACTTAGAAATGTCGCGTATCGCCACTGTCGCCGCCGCCCAGATGGGCCCCATCGAGAAAGACGAGCCGCGTCAATCGACCGTCGCCCGCATGATTTCGATGATGCGCCAAGCGAAAGAACGAGGGGCGGATCTGATCGTCTATCCAGAACTCGCGCTGACCACGTTCTTTCCGCGCTACTGGATGGAAAATGAAGCGGACGTCGATGCCTTCTTCGAGAAAGAGATGCCAAGCCCCGCCACTCAACCGCTCTTTGACGAAGCGGCGAAGCTCGGCGTCGGGTTCAACCTCGGCTATGCGGAACTCACTGAAGAGAATGGCCGGATCCGCCATTTCAACACGGCAATCATTGTCGACCGCGAAGGCAAGATCGCCGGCAAGTACCGAAAGGTGCACCTGCCCGGCCATCACGAGCACGAACCGTGGCGGCCGTTCCAACATCTGGAGAAAGCCTATTTCGAGCCCGGCAATCTCGGGTTTCCCGTCTTCAATACCATGGACGGTATTATGGGCATGTGCATCTGCAACGATCGCCGCTGGCCGGAGACCTATCGCTGTATGGGCCTGCAGGATGTCGAAATCATTATGCTCGGCTACAACACGCCGCGGCATTTCCCGCAGGCGCCCGAAGTCGACCGACTGCAGGACTTCCACAACCATCTGTCGCTGCAAGCCGGCGCCTATCAAAATGGCTGCTGGGTTGTCGGTGTCGCGAAAGCCGGCGTCGAGGACGGCTGCGAGTTGATCGGGCAAAGCGTGATTGTCGCGCCGACCGGTGAGATTGTCGCCATGACATCAACCATGGGCGACGAGATTATCGTCGCGGAATGCGATCTAGATCGTGCGGCGAAAGCTCGTAAGGCGCGATGGAATTGGGAGTATAATCGCGAGCCGCGTCACTACGGCATCCTCGTCGACGGGCCGGGACGGCCCGCACCGGCGGACGATTAGGACACTCGCTTACTTGGCGTATCCCAACGCGGGTTCGCCCGGATTGTAGCGGCAAAGCGCCAGCGTCAAATCTTCTTCCGCATCGCGGCTCAAATCGCTCGTCCGCAGGAATTCGCGAATTCCGCGATGCACGTCGCCGTCATCCAACGCGCCTGAAGCATATCGATCGAGCGGACGGAAAAACGGTATGGACGGCTGGGGCGCCGCGTCGCCGAGCGATACGGGCTGAAATGCTTTGCTCGCCAAGCACAAAAACTCGACGGGTCCGCGCATGGCACCCACACGCATTGCATCAGTCGCGTGACTGCATGTCACCGTCTCCGGCTGGTCTTCATCGTGATTTATATCGAAAACCAGTCCGTAGTCGCCGCCGCGTGTCCGATAGACCAACAAATTACGTCCGATCTGCATCGCAGCGAGACCGAAAGGCCCGGCAAAGAAAACAGTCAGTGAGGTCGCAAGTTCCGGAACCGGAACGCCTTCCGTTCGCGCACCGTCCCGAACCGCCTCACCGACTGTATCCATCACCTTGGCAAATAAATCGTTTAACGGATCACGCGGGCCGCCAAGAAGCGCTCCGGTAAGTCCTTCCGACTGGGTTCGCAAAGCAGCCAACCCGGAGCGAACGGAAATCTTCGCACCCACGTGGCTCCGAGAGGCCGTTCCGGCGCCGTCCGCAACCGCCCCTAACACGATGCCGTTATGGAGCTTTTCGAGCTTCCCGTAGTTCCGGCATGGTTGAGCCGGGCATCCATCGCCCCCGCGCCGAAAATCGACTGCCGCTACCCAACCCAAACCAATATCCTCCTCGCTTACCTTGCGTTGTTATCTTCTGTATTCATTTCCCGACAACTAAAGTGATTACTTGAATTGGATGCTCAATTAATCACCGTTTAGATCAATCATTACAGAAAATGACGAATTTCATTACTTTCTTTAACTTTATATTTGGCGTTTTTAGGTTTCAACAAATTTATTGAATAAATCGAAATAAAATGAAGTTTTCATGATAATTCTTCTAAGTTTTCCTTAAATTTGAAAACTTACAGAAGTAAAAGCGCGCCAAATTTGCTTAAATCGCCTATTTAAATTAAACAAAACCCATAACCTGAAATGATATGGACTGTGCTAAGCTGCCTTAGCAGCGCTGATCTCGGGGAATTACGATATGAAAGAATGCAGCAAGTCGATTATGCGGCGCCTTTCGGACCCAAACTTCGCCGCACGGTACTTTTGCGGCAACGGTATCGATATCGGCGGTGCACCGGACCCACTAGGTGTCTATCAGGAGCTTTTCCCGCGCATGGGCCAGGTACGGGTTTGGGACCTGCAAGACGGCGACGCACAATTCATGGAAGGCGTCGAAGACGAAAGCTACGACTTCATCCATTCCAGCCATTGTCTCGAACACCTGAATGAGCCGTCCGAGGGCTTGGCGAACTGGTTTCGTATTCTCAAACCCGAGGGCCATATGATCATTACGGTCCCGGACGAAGACATGTACGAACAGGGTATCTTCCCGAGCACCTACAACAATGATCACAAATGGACCTTCACGGTCTTCAAGACGAATTCCTGGAGTGAGCGGTCGCGAAACCTCACCGAACTGGTCAGCGGGCTTGGGGAAGAGGCGGATGTCCAAAAGATAGAGCGGCTGACATCGACCTTTCGGTTCAACCTACCGCGGTTCGACCAAACGCTGACACCGATCGGCGAGTGCGGGATTGAAATCATTATCCGCAAGAGATCGTTCGAAGAAGCGCAATTCGGGGGCCGAAAACCGAAGCCGGGCGGTATCAACGACGATGGATTCCGTTTGCTGACGGGATTTAACCGACCGAAGCGTCCTCCCGAGCAATAAGCACGTCCAATGGATGTTGCGAAACATGACTTGGCACGTCAGGCCTTACAGGAAGGCCGGTTTTCGGACGCCGAGGAGACTTATCGGCAAATCGTCGCAGACGACCCAGGCGACACAGATGGCCACTTTTATTTAGCCGCCTTGCAATTACGGCGTGGCGAAGATGTCGCTGCGATCCGATCAATCGAGTGTGCGATCGATTGCGATCCCGACAACGCCCGCAATCACGTTGCGCACGGACAGATCTTGCGGGAGCAGAAAAAGACCGAGGAAGCGGAGACCGCGTTCGAGAAAGCCCTGGCGATTGAGCCGGACAACGGCGATGCCTACACGAATCTCGGCGTCATGCTGTTCGAACTTGGACGATATGACGATGCGGCGTTCACACTGCGAAAAGCGCTGATTTATCATCCAAACCACACGCCGGCCGCAACACAGCTAGGCCGCGCGCTGCTTCGATTGCACCGCGTCGAAGAGGCGGTCTCCTTGTTCCATGCGGTTCTCCAACTCGACCCGCACGACGCCAACGTCCAAGTTAACATCGGGATCGGGTGCACCTTGCTCGGCGATCTAGCGAGTGCTCAAGAGGCGTTCGAAGCATCCCTTCTAAACGAGCCGGACAATGCCGAAGCTCACGTGAATTACGCCCACCTGCTGCTCTTACAAGGCGACTTCGAGGCGGGTTATCGCGAACACGAATGGCGTTTAAAGAAAACGGGTTATCGCGATCTCGCCGATTTCAAGAGTGTGATGTGGAGCGATGAAGACCTCGCCGGCAAGACGGTCCTGCTTTGGGGCGAGCAGGGCCTCGGCGACACGCTTCAATTTGTCCGGTACGCACCGCTCGTCGCAGAAAAAGCGGCGCGCGTCATTGTCGAATGCAATCCGATACTCCACGGGTTGATCGCCGACATGTCCGGCGTCGATGATGTCGTCGATCTCGATGACGGAGACAACTACGACCTTCATCTTCCTTTGATGAGCCTGCCACTTAAATTTGCGGCGGACGGCACGCCTGATCAATTTCCATATTTGTCACCGCCTCCAGCGGTCGACCTCGGCGCCAAGGCAGGATTACGGGTTGGGTTGAACTGGGCCGGCAATCCAGATCACGCGCGCGACCGCGAACGAAGTCGGCTCCTTTCCGAGTTTACGCCTCTCGCGACGATACCGAATATCGACTTTTATTCTCTTCAGGTCGGGCCGGCAGCCGCGCAACTCGCCGATACAACGATGCAAATTACCGATCTCGCCACCGGCTTTAAAACCATGTCGGATACGGCAGCTGCGATGCAGGCACTGGATCTCGTCATCAGTATCGATTCCGCGCCGGCTCATTTGGCCGGCGCTCTCGGTCTCCCGATTTGGGTTCTACTGACAAAAGTACCCGATTGGCGATGGGGTCTCGAAAACGAGACGACGCCTTGGTACCCCTCGATGCGGATTTTCCGCGACCGGACGGGCTGGGACGACGTTTTCGTTCGCGTGGCGGCCGCCCTTGCGGAGTTTGCGCCCGATAAACGATGATTGCGCTTAGAATTGGTATCTGTCGCCGGACGAAGTGCGATAACCAGGGAGCGCGTCCATGAAGATCGGAACAGTTAAAGAAATCAAAACCCACGAATATCGAGTGGGCCTCGTGCCGGCGAGCGTTCGAGAGCTCGTCCATCACGGTCACGAGGTTGTCGTGGAAACGAACTGCGGCGCCGGAATTGGTTTCAGTGACGAGGACTATGAGCGAGCGGGCGCGGCTATTCGCGGGGCGGCCTCCGACATCTTCGCCGAAGCCGAAATGGTCGTGAAGGTGAAGGAACCGCAACCCGACGAATGCGCCATGCTCAGAGAAGGACAGATACTGTTCACTTACCTGCACTTGGCCGCCGACATCGCGCAGACCGAGGCACTCGTGGCCAGTGGTGCCACTTGTATCGCGTATGAGACGGTGACGGATCGGAACGGCGGTCTTCCCCT
>PAZH01000069.1 GCA_002716125.1 Rhodospirillaceae bacterium | reverse complement strand
GCTTCAACTCTTTGAGTTGATCCGTCCCCATGCCACCGTACTGCTTGCGCCAACGATAATACGTTTGTTCCGTAATCTGGACTTGGCGAATAGCGTCAATCCGAGACTGCCCTTGCCCTACCAGCACATCTACTTGGCGCAGCTTCCTGACTATCTCTTCCGGTTTGTGTCGTTTCGTTGCCATCTGTGATCCTCCGGTTCCTATCATAAGCGGTGGACCAATTCAGTGGGGGAAGATCATGTTTTGATCGGACCATCGGTAAATCTGGCCCAACAAATGCTGATATGAGAGTGGCAAACCTCGACAATGTTCTTTGTCTCGAAGAAAAAATTATCGAGCAGTTCGAAAGCTTCGATCAGGATTTATATTTTCACTTTGCGCCAGATGACAAACGCAAGACCACGGAGAAGGTAAAAGACAAGCTCAAAGAACTTCGTTTCTCAGCAGGAGCCTTGTATTGGTGGATTTACAATGAGCACCCCGGTTGCAACCCTCAGTGCGGAACGATGTACTTCACATTTCATCTATGGGCGAATGCGCAAATTTTAGAGAAAATGCTGAGGGACATCGTTGACCGGCGATTAAAGTACGGATTCTAGTCGACACCAGCTATGGCAACACAAACGACCGTGCCCGTATTACCCAACCGGGATTAGCACTAAAATGGCTAAGGCTCCGCATATGGGCTTCTCGGGCTTTCGCGATCGTGTTGTTCACATCTTTCAATTTGCCTTTCTGAATTGCGGACAGAATAGCTGAACGCGTGGCTGGACCGATGTTACCATTGTAAATCCGGCTCCCCCGGTTCCTTTTACAGTCAGATCGGTGCCTAGGTGTTTATCGAGCGCCGCTTGTAACCATTTTCCAAAATCTCCTGTGCCGTGCAGTACCCCTGCATCGAAAATTTGACTTATGAACTTTGGATGGATACCCGATATATTGGCAACTTTGTCGAGCTTCGGCCTGTCAAAAAACTCAAATCGATATATCCCATCAATTTGCTCATCCGTTAAGTTCTTCGATTGCTTCGGCAGATTCCAACTTGGGTATGCACGATTGAAAATATTCAAAAATTTTTGTGACATCCCTTTGTTTGTTGGCCCGCCTGGGTCCGATGTCTTTGGCCGGTTTGCAAACCCTCCTTCTACCGCGCGTACTTCAGCGAGCAGTCGATTGAAATGTGGGTTCTTTCCATCGTTGACGCGCCAAGTCGGTTTCGACGGACTCGGAGTTTTACTCTGATTCTTTGTTGGCGTTGTCGGCGTCGGCTGCGCGTGGTTCGCAGCAACTTGTGCGGTCGTCGCCGTCGGTGACGCCGGGCTCGATGTATCTGCCGGTTCCGAGAAACCACCGAAGGCGCTCAACGCCTGATGGATGTGGGCGCGATCTTGCGCCGCCTGGCGCGCTTGAATCCGTGCGTCCCGCTCGCGGATTTGTGCAGGCGATTGCCAGATCTTGTAGCACGTCCGCGGCGGCGTGAGGCGGCCGGAGAGGACCGGCTCCGCTACACCCAGGATCGGCGGCGGCATATTTGCCGACGTCTGTGAAACTTCCCGGTTCGCGGTGCGGGGCACGTCCGGAAAGAAGATCGGTTCGTGATACGAGATCGGATTGGGTTCCGCCGCTGGCTGCGGCATTGGAGCCGGTTCCAGTTCTTCGGGCGTTGCCTCAGGGAGCGTCCGTTGCACGGGCGGGACCTCCGCGCCGAACAGGCCGTCCAACCCTTTGAAGTCGTCGATAATACCGATCGGCCGGCGAGGCCTTGGTGTGGTCGAACCACCACCAAACAGCGATGAGAGGAATCCAATCATCAAGCCTTCAGGGCCGGACGTTTCGTCACCGCCGGTTTCCGGGCCGCATCAGCGCGACCTTGCACGTAACGCTCGTATTCGCCGGCGCGTTCGACCAAGGTCGTGGCACCCAGGTCGGCGGCGCGGCGGGCCGTCTCCAAGGCGAGCTTCAAACATTCGAGGCGAATTTCTTTGGCATCCATAGCTAACTTCCTTCCCGCGCGACGGCGTAAAGTTGGTCCATGCGCTGCTGCGCGGCTTCATGTTCCGGATGGCGACGGTCGCCGTAGACCGTCATGAACGCGCTGTCGGCTCGCAACCGCTGAATTTCTTGGCGCGCCAAACCCGGCGAATGGCCAAATCCAGGCCCGCTATCGGCGTCTAGGAATCCGTCTTCCGCATAAAGACGCTCCCCGATCTGCGCAAAAGCCTGAGCGAGTGCTGCACTCGAATCGAGCCTCGAGAGGCGCAGTTCCTCGATCAGTCGGTCGCCCCCAAGCGCGCGAAGCGCCCGATCAGCCAATACCTTGTTCCGGTCATAGGAATCGCCCCAAGCATACCGCAATTCAGCGTCTGATCGTTGGCGTTCGCCTGCTAACTCCGTGTCGAGTGCCTGGGTCTCGTGGATAAACTTTTCGACGTATTTGTCATGAAACCGTCGGGCCATCTCCAACGGCATATGGCATTCATGAGCCGCATCGCGGAACCAGCTCGCCATGTCCTCGGAATAAGCCGCCATATCGGGCGGGGTCGGAATGTCGTAACCGTCGGGCGCATCCGGACGGCCGAGCTTCGACCAGAAACCTGCGACTTCCTCCGCGTCGGCCTCCGCGCCCGGAATGCGGACTGTATCGCTGCCGACCAATTGTTCCAGATGGCGATAGCTGTGCAGCATATCGACAGGCGAACGCCAACCTTTCACGTCTATCAGGTCGCGGTCTTCGGGCTCGAAGCTCTCGGTCCACGAGGCGACTGCAAATTCATCCGAGGCCGTTTCCGGCGTTTCCGCAGTATCCGAGAATTCGTCAGTCATCGACGGCCTCTCCCATCAATTGTTCGAGCTGATCGTCCGAGAGTTTGGACATCTTCAAAAGGCGGCGAACCAGGTCTCGCGCCCCTTCGCGATATTGAAGCTCCGCCGAATCGCAGGCGCCGGATTGCCGATAAAGGCCGACCGTCCGGATCATGTCCTTGAGCACGGTTCGCCCAGCGGGTGTTGCAAAGACCTGACGGTAGGCGCTGCCGACACGACGCATCTCACGGAGACTGGTCAGCGAACTCATGCGGCCGGTGCCGGTCGTTGAAGCAGCGCGTTCGCGGCTACATCCGCAATCTGGGGAGCGGCCTGGGCCACCATCGCCATTTGCTGCTGTTGCTCACGCGCCGCGCGTTTGGCCGCGGTCGCGTCTTCGCCCCAGATCATGCGACGCGGCACCCCGTTGATATCCGCTAGCGAACGGGCAATGGCTTCTCCGTCGAAGATGTCGAGCACAGCCGGCTCCACCGCCGCGATTTGCTGTACAGATTCAAGTGTGCGCAAAATTCCGACAGCCTCTTCGGCGCGCATGGCCCGTGACATTGGCGAAACGTACTCGATATCGAACTCGCCTGTGGCTTCCACCAGCTCCGGCGGTAAGGGCGGAAGGACGCCCATACGGGCGTGAATACCGAGTTCTCGTTCGATCATGGGGCCGAGTGCTTCCGACTGTTGACGGCCGACCGTCCGCGCCAATAGGGCACCTTTTTCACGGGCACGTTCGAGCACTTCCGTCGCTGTCATCTGAGGCGAGTCGACCAATATCTGGAAGAGCGTGACAAGGAATGCGTCGTTAATAGTACGGCGGCGGCGTTCCTGCTCGGTCTCCGAGATATCGAAGCGTGAATTCGGTTGCAGAAACTGGACGGGTGATTGGCTGCGACCGTCCATCCGGACGAAATTGGGTTTCCCTGGATTCAGGTTGAGCGGAAGGATGACTCCGTCGTCGGCAATGAGCAGCGGCGGATCGACCGCTTTCTGCGCCGCCTTTATCGAGGTCTTCGACATTTCGTTCAGCATCTTGATGTCGGCCAGTGCCGTCATCGCTGGAGAGCGGCCGTACACTTCGCGCGGCCCTGTCACATAGCGGGAGACGATATACGGGAACTCGAAGTATCCATTCTCGGAGAGGACGTGACGGCTCGACAGTTCCATATAGAGCGAGGCGAATGGACGGTCGGCTTCTCCGTCGTTGTATTCCGCAGACGGTAACACGACATGGAGTATTTCAACCGTCTCATCCGGCTTGGCCTCGACCTGCGAGGCCACCTTCGGACTTACGCGGTCTTTCCCCCAACGTTGGAGCATTTGCCGATGGGTCATTTCGGTCTTACGGAAAATCGTATCGATCCGACCGGCTTCATTCTCCGCCAAGAAGATCTCGGACAAATGGACGGCGCGGTATCGGAGACCATCACCCGGCACCTCGTTGACAAACAAAGCACCCGTGCCGAAAGCGCCAAGGGATAAGTAGGCTTCGAACTGCTGAGACGCGAAGTTCGCCTTCGTCGAATAGCGATGCGAGAACAACGCGTCTTCGACAGTCTCGAAGTAACGCCGGACATTGTCCATGCGATCGAGCTCGGGAACGGAGACTTTGAGCTGTGCCAGCGAGGCGCGCGCGGCGTCAGCAAACTCTCCATCGCAGAGGCAAACCGTTCGAGAGCGAGCTGTGCTGTCGAATCGAAGATTTTCTGGCTACGCTTCGAACCATTCTGGCTTTTGGAAGAAAATTCGGCCGCCCGAGGAAGAACCCGTTCCGCGGTTTCCTGCCAATGGCTGTCCCATGCGGCTCGATCGGCGCGAAGTTTTTCGAAGCGTGCAATCAGTCTTTGCAAATCGGGCATTTTATCTGATCTCCGATTCTATTGTCCGAGTAATGTCTTGGGTTGCGTAGGTGCAATACCGGTTGCGCCCAAGCCTGCGGTCCGGATTGTCGATTCGCGCCCCGCCGCCAGTCGTTGTCGTTTGCGTTCGTCACGGGCAGCTTCTTGAACAGCAGGATCTTCGGGCTCTGGCGGAGGCGGCGGAGGTGGCGGGGGCGGGCGATGGTGCGAGGCACATGCTGGCGCTCCTTTCGGTTTTCAAAAGAGTTGAATAGATTGAGGGATTTATTCTAAACGATATTTATTACGGTATCGTTATTAAATGCACGGTAAGCTTGAGGAAAGTTCTCTTAACGCTTTGAATCCAGTGTTTTTCTGACCACTGGCGACCCAAAAGACTTTCGCTATTTGCCTGTGCGAATCTCAAATCGGCCTTAAGTCTGCGTGCGAAATATTAGATGTTTTGTCCACAATATCTTCAAAACAAATTGGACATTAATAGAATTAAATAAGAACAAACGCTGTACAAATCGTTGCGACTCGGAGAAGTGTACTTTTTTTGTTCTCAGGTGTTTTGCTGCAATTCAATAAGCTGAATTTCGGCCAAATCGTGCCAAAAGATGCCTTGCGCGAACGAACGGATCGGTTGAGCTGAGTGTTCGAAGAATTTCATTGGGCTATAGCAATGAAGCAAGAGATTTATCGAAACAGTCCCGATGGTAAACAATCTAGCAAAATAGAGACATTTTGTCAATTGTTTTTTTGGTTTCAAACGCTGTTCTTGTCCAGGCGTATTGAATATATGTATCGCGGTGGATTCCAACGTCATTTAGGACACATTCTCTCTCCGCGCCGAGAACTTCCAACCACTTATGTGCTGTCGCGTGATGGATATAGGATCGGCATTCTGCACGATTACATCCGGCTTTCTCTAACATTGGATAAATTTCATGCCGAAAGAAGAGCGTGCAGCCGAGTGAGACCCGAGGCCATTCTTCTGTCGCAAACATCCCAACTTGCCAGAGGGTCGGTGCCGTCTCGATCGCACTTAGGATGACAATCGGCCGCCAACCGCTAGAGGCAACCCAATGATAACGCTCGTGAGCGGCCAGGTTACGAGCGAGTTTTTCCGGATTTTCGGTAGGGTCATACGCATAGAGTTCGCGTTTATCGGACGGACGCATATTTCGGGCGACTTCAACGATGTCGGCGTAACCTGCGGACCTAAATTCAATCGAAGATCTCATACTCGTCCACGATTGCATGTTCGCCAGTCTCGGTTCTGCCGGTTTTCGCGACCTTTCGAAGGTTAGGACGGCCAATATCCGTCTCGGCGGTTGCAGAAATCCGAAATGCGTCCGCTGCATGACTTGTCCAATCATGGAGCGGCTTATCGCTGAAATGCCGGCGCGCGGGATCAAAAAGCCGCCGATATTGACGAAGCGCGTCCAACCCCGGGCCGGTCTTCTCTGCATCAAATACGCACGTGCGAAGCAATACGCGGCTGGCTTCAATACCATCCTGCACAGAGAGACGCGGCGTTACGCGGCATCGAATTCCCAGTTCGCCGAGTATCTCCATGCGAGACTTACCGCTTCCGAGTTCACGCACCCGGACGTCGTGCGGTAGGAAATGCTCACCATACACATAAGGTTTTCCCGATAGGCCCTTTGCAAAATGAAGCAGTCCTTCACCCGCCGCTTCATAATAATCGATATAATTGCGGGCGACGTCCGCCTCTTGAAAAAACCAAATAGCTGTCGAATCGCTTATACCGAGATCCCATGCCGTGTGAACGGGGCGAACCGGCTCCCAAGGTAAGACACAAATTCTCCCGTCTCTTTCTGCGTCCGTGACAAGACGGCCGTAGTAAGAGCCCGAAATCGCGGCGTTGAACGAGCATTCGAACTCTTGCTTGTATTGTTCAGTCGACATGCTTTGCGCCGCTGCCACGAGCTCATTGTCGGGAATAAGACCCGTTTCCGAAGCCTTAAAAGTACATACATACCAATCCGGCTTCCCGGCTTCATAAGACCGCTTCGCGGCATCGAACATTTCCCAGAAATGATTGTATCCGCGCGGGGTACCGATCCAAAAAGCGCCGCCGTTTCGCTCGGCCAGTGCTGGACGTATAATTTCCGGAAACAGGCGCGGGTTGATGTCGGCATACTCGTCCATTACGACATAATCGAGATAAAGCCCCCGTAGACGGTCCGGATTTTCCGCACCCAGCAGCCAAATGCGTTTGTCACCTGGGAGGTCTACTCTTAATTCAGTTTCATTGAAATTTGCTCCCGGAATGGCCCCCGAAAATTCGCGGCAGTAAGACCAAGCGATTCGTTTCGCCTGCCCATAGGTTGGCGCGATGTAGGCGCCTTGAGGCCGTGGCAAGTCGTTCGTCAATAATCTTCGTAGCAGCTCATTCACGGCCATAACCGTCTTGCCAAATCGACGATGACAGACGGCAACCGAGAAACGGGTCGCACGATCATGGAACTGCTTCTGCAGCGGTCGTGGAAAATAGGGAACAGATATTCGACGCATATTATTTGTCCGATCTCTAATCCCCTAATCGGTTTGCTGCGAAGTGGACGGCGCCTCATTCAGATCATCAAGCCAACGGACTTCGATCACCTCATTGCCCGACTTCGTATTTGAATTCGAAATACCTGCCCCGAACTTTCCCGCCAACCATCGGATATGGCTCGCTTGCTCTTTAAGCATTGGTAGTTTCGACGCCTCCACATTCGAAAGCTGTTCGTAAATTCGGTCCATTTGCATCCACACTCCAATTCGACGCGCCCGCAACATTTTGGCTTCCGCGTCTTCAGAGTTCGATAAATGGCGCAATACATCTCCGCGTTCCGGAAACGCTTCATCGGCACAAATCATTGAAAGGGTTCGACCGTCTCTAATTTCGGCCAATACCATCTCAAATGCCCTTTTACTCAATGCGTTTTTCTTAGCGCCAGTTGTTATAACCTTAAATTTTCCACTCACATTTTCATCGGTGCACACAGCCGTTCGAGAAATTGAACGGTTATTAAAAAAGGCGACCGCTATACGCCAAAGTGCTTCGCAAGAACATCTAAGCCCCGGCGCAAAATTTCGATTCGCGCCGGCCCTCGGACCGCTTGTTCCTCTCAACAGACGGCTACAACTTCATCAGAAGCGATAGGACCAATGGCAGCTATTGCAGCCCGCCACTTTTCGTAAGACTCGGATCGCCGGACAATGGCATTGCCCGCACTCTGAGTGTCGACGTACTCTTCATATCGGGCAACGACCCGCGGTTCGATTGACGCATTTTGCCAAAGCCGACCTAAGACCTCGCCAGCTGACTTCTGCTTGTAATCAATCACGTTGCGTCGAAAATAGGTTTCCAGTGGATTACGGGAATATACCTTCGCTCGCCGAACCTCATTTGGTCGCGAACTTTTGATCCTCTCGACGACAACTGGGTCATGTTGCCATCGTTCTGGCGTTCCAAGGTCGCTAGCGTTCTTAGTTGGTAATTGACGACGCACCCTCTTTCTTCGCATCAGCTGCAAACTCCATATTATCCGGCCTGATTGAACAAACTCGGTCGATTCAGCCGGCGCAAAAATCGATCACACAACGATTGAAAACAGGTGTTTCCGCTTCTGAATTTATATATATAGACAAAAAGTCTCTATCCCAATTGACAAATAATCCACACTCGTCGATTGCCTTTCGAAGCGATTCATGTTGCTCTGGAGCATGGCAAAAAACGATCCTCCGAGCGCTGAAATCATACGTCGTGGATTTGGCACCCGCCTTCGCGCATTGCGAAAAACGCGCGGATGGGAGCCTAAACAGACGGCAGCTAGATTGGATATTTTGTATCACCGATATATGAAATACGAGGAAGGCCTACGTGAGCCACCATTCTGGCTCCTTGTTCGCATGGCGCGATTATATAGCGTGACCACAGACTTTCTTCTGATCGGCGCAGAGGGAGAAAATCAGGAGATTCCAATCGCAAATTTGGACGGTTAAAATTTTTTGACTAATATGTAGACATTTTGTCTTTTCTTAGTTATCCATATTGTCCTTGCTTGATTCCTACTCATTCAGAGAGGACGACCGAAATGGAAGATCAATTTGGACGCCTGAAAAAATACGACGAATTAAGTCACCGTTACGATGGACCGATACCTCGGGAAAAACTGAACGAGCTTAAATGCGGAGGCCCCGACTTAACTCGCCGCGTACGGGCTTCCGCTGATTTACGATTTTGGCGAAACTATATCCGGAGCGGGATTGCGGCTTATAGATCCGCTTCAACACCACGCCGACGCCAGATCGTTTCAACGGATATCAAGACAGCGTGGCCAAAATACCGTCACGCGCTCGATCTCTCCCAAAGAGCCCGCCCGTCGAAACAGAGGTCCCACATCACAATCGGCAATTCGACAAATCGCTCAGGAATTCGATAACAACGGCACGGTCTGCATGGGCAATAGACGCGTTTTAGATTCCGTCAGAGCCGCAGGAAATTGCCATTCTATCTGGTCGAATTCACCGCAACTTTGACAGGTCGGCGACCAACTATCCGAGTTTGCATGGCAATTCGAACAGACCCATGCCTTGTCCGCAGCGGCGGTCAACATTTTCTCCTGCCATCCGCGTGCGGCGTCGCTGCCTGACTGCTCCTCGTCTTCGATTGCAGCCATCATCTCGCACGCCGCGACAGAAGATCGCTCGCGCAATGTTAGCTCGATATGTTTTCGCGCCTCTCCCCAAAGTTTCGCGTCGAGCGCATAACGAGCGAGTATCAAAGCAGTATCCGCATCGAGATTCTGAGACATTATTTTTTGCGCCGCTCTATAGCGGTCTACTGGCTCATCATTCGCCGTTACTGCGATGAGCTGCTTAATTGTGTCTGGATGCTTCGATGTCATCCACGATTGCTCAAGCACCCTTTGGGAGCGGCGTTTCTTCCCACTTTTCAAAAGAAGTTTTGAATACTCGATTGCGATACGGGGCAGCGACGCATCCAAATCTAATGCCTCGCGGAAAAATCCGACCGCAGCTTCGTCGTCGCTCATTTCACTCGATGCCAGGCCCCGTTCGTACAAGACCAACGCCCGCAAGCGTCGGCCTTTTTCAGCGGATACCGCGAGCCGTTTGATGGCTTCGCTCATGGTTGCATCAGCTGCCGACCAGTTTCTCGCCCGTACCTGTAAGTCGAACAATTTCGGCAATACCCACGCCGCATTTGGATCGACGGAACGTACTTTTTCGGCCAGCATCAAGGCCTCCGTATCGTCATCCGTTCCAACGGCGTGCGTCAGCAGGCCGCGCGCGCCGGCAACGGCCGTGTGTTGATCTTCCAAGAGCGATTTGAAGCGTTCTTTCGCAAGATCCGATTTGCCTTGAAGAACCGCTGCTTCAGCTACAATCAAATGCCCGGCGGCTGAGTGGCCAAGAAATGTGTCCGCTTTACGAGCGTGCTTCATCGCCCGTGCCGCATCACCCGAAGCCAACGCCAACATCCCATCCGCTAACTCGCGATAACCGCGACGCTCTCGATTTGCGCGCCTATTCGTCAGAAGGCGCCCGGGCGTTTGGGTTAAAAACTGCCACAATCGAAAGGACAGCGTTATTGCGACAGCAATAAGACCAACAGCCATGACAAGGATGCCGACCGATGTATCGACTTGCCAGTCCCGCCATACAACCGTGACGCTTCCCGGTTCTTTCGCCAGCCAGACGCTAAGCGCAATCAAGATTAAAATTTGGACAAAAAGAATCGTCGTTCTGATCATTGCGACACTTGCCCAGCAGTCGATGTATTATTTGGGTTTGCGTTTCGAACCGTCGGATTCACAACGGAATCCAGAGCTTGTAAACCTTTCTCTAAACTCAAAAGCACGCCAACTTTCCCGCGCCAAGCTTCAACCGCGGGACCAAACCCTTTGGTATGTTCCAACGCGCCCTCGAGATCACGGCGGTCAATGGCGCGTTCGGTCAACGTCAAAGGCGACGTGCTTTCTTCATCAATTCGGCGGAAGCCGATCGTCGATCTTACTTGTGCCCAGACATCGTCGACGAGACTTCTCCCTTCGACCGGCGGTCGGCCCGCAATCAAATCGCTCTTCAGACTGCCGAGCTCGGCGCGCAGTTTACTTATTGTCGGGCTGCCCGTCGCGGCGGTCGCCTCGAATGCCTTAAGAACTTCTAAAAGTTGCGGATCGTTCTTGACCAGCGATTGCATTCGACGAAGTGAAGCCGAATAGCCGCGCCCCGACCGTACGGCCGCCTCCAGTTGACCAAGTGCAAGTAACGAAATTGCCGGACCCGCAGCACTGCCTACCGGCGTCGAGGGATATTGGGTAATCCGTTGCTCAAGTGTGTTTTGTTGCTTTTCGATCGAACTGAAGCGATTGACGAGTGAGCTTCGGCTCGCATCGATTTCAGATACTAAACTTTCGATCTTCGAGGCCGCTGTTTGGTTCTGCGTCTCGACCTTCCGCTGCAATTCTTCGAGTTGTCCGTTCAAACTCGTGATGGCTTTTGATAAGGTTTCATCGACCGCGCCAACGTTCGAATCAGACTCACGAACCGATGATATTTTAGCTTCAACGGCACTAATTTTTCCCTGGAGACCGTCGACCAATTCGCGAACTTCGGCACGGCCTTGAGCCAGTGCCGAAACATCGGCGTTTAACTGCGTAACGGTTTCCTCCAATTTAGCGATTGCGTCGCTAAGCTGGACACCCATTGCCGTATCTTTGGTTACCGCACGTCCCGGCAATAGGTCCGGTCGAAAGATCGACACGCCAACGCCGGCGATCGCAATGAGTGAAACCACCAATGCTAAAAGAGCCACACCCGACCGACCCGCGTTACCTGATGCTTTTTCAGGGACGACGTCGTCTATTTCGGTGCCAGAAGTGGCCGCTGGGTCCAATTTGCCCGATGTCCGTTTGACCTCTTCAGAAACATTTGTCTTTCGGGGGGTATTTGGGACGGAACCAACGGCTTCTTTAATTGGCGATGATTCTTCCGTCTGTACGCTGATTGTCGATAGAACCTTCCCTATCTCTTCATGCCGGTTTTCTGGAATATTCCCGCGATTCTTCCAACCTTGGACCGTCGTTACAGGAACACCCAACTTCGCCGCGGCGGGACGGATACCGCCAAGTACACGAATGACTTCTTGCGCGTCTGACGGATCGATGGGCGCGCCATTCGGCGCGCTGTCGTCAGCCATTCTCCAAATCTCCAACTTCAATGTTCCGGAACACTTGGAGCATCGATTCAAGGGTCGGTTCTGTCGCGGTCAATACTTTATCTCCAGTGATATTACCCAATTCCGCAGCCACTGCCTCGCTTAGACAGACAACGACAAGCCGTGAACACACATCTAACATCTCTGATTGCTTCAACAAACCTACAAATGTACGCGCAGTTCTTGGTGAAAATAGTACAACGACATCTAACATTTTGTTTTTAAATAAAGATATCGTACGCGTACTTAATTGTTCAGAAGATTTTGTTTCGTACAAAACCGTTTTATCGACGTCGAATCCAACGGCATTCAAGCGACTCGCCAAGTCGCCGGCCGAAACAGTTGCCGATACATGCAATAACGGGCCCGCATCCGGGTCCAATTGACCGGTGATAAGTCGAGCCAGTTTCTCCACATTGCCCGCGGCGCTCCTTACGTCTTTGAAGCCAATGGTCTGCGCCTCGCGACTCGTCGCATCACCAACGGCGAATACCAACGCATTACGTTCCTCGGAAGCTCGGGCGAACGCCCTCACGCCATTCCGCGATGTAAAAACGACAGCTCGATAAGGGTCGAGCGAAGGCGGTTCTGTATCGCTATAGCGAACCGTCAACAGCGGTTCGCTAATTACCTCAAAACCGAGCTCAAATAGCGCGCTAGACAACTCGTCGGCGTCTTCTGCAGGACGCGTGTTTAAGACACTTAAACGCCGTCGCGTATCACTCATGGTATAAAATTTGGGCCGGCTTCCGCTTTTAGTTCTAGCCCTGCGTCTTCTCCCATATCGACAGCATCGTCAATCATCCCTTCTCGTGATGTCGAATGCACAATCGAACCATCGGGCTTCGCAATTAATCCACGAAATTCGATGCGGCCTGAATCTAGATTAGCTGTCGCTAGCCCCGCGATCGGCGCGCGACACGAGCCGTCGAGCACCGCAAGAAATGCGCGTTCCATGTTTACTTCTGTCGCGGTCTTGGTGTCGTTGAGTGGCTCAACCGCACGCATCACGCGATGATCACCAGCGCGGAGTTCCAAGGCGATCGCACCCTGTCCGACCGCCGGCAACAGTGTTTCCGGATCTAAAACCTGAGTAAAAACATCCATGCGATCTAGGCGTTTTAAACCGGCGACAGCCAACAAGGTCGCATCGGCTTGCCCTTCGCTCAACTTGCGCAATCTTGTCTGCACATTTCCACGAAACGGGATCACCTTAAGATCCGGTCGGACTGCCAATAACTGCGCCTGTCGCCGTAACGATGCAGTGCCGACAACGGAACCGCTGGGCAAGTCGGACAAGGTCTGACCATTGCTCGAAATAATGCCGTCGCGGGTATCTTCTCGCGGTAACATCGGTCCTAAGGTCAATCCTTCAGGGAACTCGGTCAGCATGTCTTTCGCAGAATGCACGGCTATGTCGACCGTTCCATCCAGCAAAGCCTGCTCGATTTCTTTCGTAAAAAGTCCCTTGCCACCGATTGCCGCTAAGGTGCGGTCCTGAATCCGGTCACCGGTCGTCGAAATCTCGACAATCTCAACATTCAATTCAGGCTGATTCGCTATCAACGCGTTCCGAACTTCTTCCGCTTGCAGCATTGCGAGCGGCGAGCCACGCGTTCCGATTTTTAATGGTGTTGTTTGATTTTCTTCCATACCAAATTTGTACTGCCTGAAATCCGGTTTCGAAAGAGGTTTGCGCGCAAGCGATCAACCACCTACAAGCTAGCGGATCATGTTTTTCCTCGGAATTGAGACATCGTGCGACGAAACAGCAGCCGCCGTGGTTGCTGGCGACCGGACTATTCTTTCGAATGTTATCCTAACGCAGTTGGAAGAACACAAACCTTATGGCGGGGGCGTGCCAGAAATCGCCGCACGCAGTCACTTACAGAATCTCCCTCATATCGTCGAAAGCGCTTTAGCCGAGGCGAAGCTCGACTTCGCCGAACTTGACGGAGTGGCCGCGACGGCGGGGCCCGGCCTTATTGGCGGCGTTATGGTCGGGCTGATGGCGGCAAAATCGATTGCCCTGGTGCACCACCTTCCCTTTTTCGCCGTCAACCATATGGAGGCGCATGCACTCACACCGCGGCTAACAAATGACATTGATTTTCCCTACCTTGCTCTATTGGTCTCCGGAGGACACAGCCAATTCGTTGCGGTCGCCGGCGCGAACGACCACAGAATACTTGGGACGACTATGGACGACGCAATTGGCGAAGCGTTTGATAAATCTGCAAATTTACTGGATTTACCTTATCCTGGCGGCCCAGCGATAGAAGCGGCAGCGGCGAACGGCGACCCAACCGCATTTGATCTTCCACGCCCCTTGAAGGGGCGCCCAAATTGCGACTTTTCATTTTCCGGACTTAAAACAGCCGTTCGCAAGCTAATTGAAAGACCTGATACCCGACTAGAAGAAGGCTCAACCGTCGCAGATATAGCAGCCTCGTTTCAAGCGGCTGCAACAGAAATCGCCGCAGATCGAACGCGACATGCGATTGGAATGTTCAAGCAAATTCATCCAGAAGGTAAGACCTTAGTCGTCGCCGGCGGTGTCGCGTCGAATAAAACTCTCCGTCGCGAACTCCAAAATGTGGTGCAGGCCGCGGACTTCAATTTTGCCGCTCCACCCTTGAATCTCTGTACCGACAATGGCGCCATGGTGGCGTGGGCCGGTATAGAACGCTTTAACATCAATGAATCCAGTCCGCTGGATTTCGCTCCTCGACCGCGCTGGCCGCTTGACGAATTGGGCTCAGGAAGCCAAGGCTAATGTTATGGCCAGGATAACAGTCATCGGCGGCGGCGCTTGGGGCACGGCCCTCGCTTGCGTTGTGCGGCGAAGTGGTCACGAAGCCATCATGTGGATTCGGGAATCGGAAGTCGTGGAATCGATCAATGCAGGCCTCGGCAACCCGATATTCCTCCCGGATACGGAACTTGAACCGGACATTGTGGCGACAAGTGATCTTGCAGCGGCTTCGGCAAATTCAGATGCCATTTTGCTGGTTGTGCCCTCACAATTTCTCCGGCGTGTCGTAGAAGACCTACGGACGGGTCTTCAACCTGGGACGCCGCTCGTCATTTGCTCTAAGGGCGTCGAACAGGGGACATGCTCCCTCATGACAGAGGTTGTGACGGAATCCGCAGGAAGTCATCCGATTGCCGTCCTTTCTGGACCGACTTTTGCCCGCGAAGTAGCCGCGGGCCTTCCCACCGCAGTTACACTCGCTTGTGAGAACGAAAGTGTCGGTCAACGGTTAATCGATATCATAGGGGGTGAACGGTTCCGGCCCTACTATTCGGACGACCCCATTGGCGCTGAAATTGGTGGAGCCGTAAAAAATGTCCTGGCAATCGCTTGCGGCATTGTCACCGGCAAGAAATTTGGAGACAACGCCCGGGCAGCCTTGATCACAAGGGGCCTCGCAGAAATGGTTCGGCTCGGCCTCGCGAAGGGCGCGAAGTTCGAGACCATGATGGGCCTCTCCGGGCTTGGCGATCTGACACTTACATGCAACGGCGCACAGTCGCGTAATATGTCCCTCGGCATGGCGCTCGGTGAAGGGCGGCAATTGTCGGACATTCTCGCCGAGCGCCGTTCAGTCGCCGAAGGCGTCGACACATCGGGTTCAATGAGTACACTTGCAGAGAGTCTTGGCGTGGAGATGCCGATCTGCGATGCGATCAACCGCATACTTCATCAAAACGAAAACGTCGACGATGTCATCAGGACACTACTTCGGCGGCCGTTTCGGGCCGAAAACCCAAAGCTAAATTGACCTATACGCAGTGCTGCGATTAGCCTTCCGAAAGAGAATGATTCGCGGAGTTTGAGATGGCTTACTGGCTCATGAAATCAGAACCGGGCGCATGGTCTTGGGAGGATCAGGTACGCGATAGTGTCGCGGAATGGGACGGCGTCCGCAATTATCAAGCGGCAAATAACATGAAAGCCATGAAGAAAGGCGACAAAGCTTTCTTCTATCATTCGGTCAACGAAAAGCGGATCGTCGGCATTGTCTCGATCGTCAAAGAATATTATCCCGATCCCACCGATGCGTCCGGTCGGTTCGGAATGGTCGACGTGAAGGCAATGCGACCATTCAAGGAACCTGTGACGCTTGCCGACATTAAAGGCGAACCACGCCTGGAAAACCTTGCTCTTGTTCGCCAATCGCGGCTTTCCGTGTTGCCGGTCGAAGATGATGAATGGAAGCTAATTTGCGCAATGGGTAAGACGAAACCGTGAGCGTCATTCTCTGCCGTCTCGATGAAATTGCCGACGGCGAGAGCCGCGGCTTCGAACATGAACTCGAGGACGACGACATTGAATTCTTCGTCGTGCGCAAAGGGCAATCGGTATTCGGCTATTTCAACGATTGCCCGCACATCGGGACCCCGTTGAATTGGAAGAACAAAAACTTCCTAACGCTCGACAACAGCATGATCGTTTGCGCAACACATGGTGCCGTTTTTCGAATCGAAGATGGGCATTGCACGGCAGGCCCGTGTATTGGCCAGAGCTTGCGGACCGTCGACGTCAGTTGTGAAAGCGGAAATATTTTATTGCATCGCCTCGGAGATATAACTCTCTAAGGCAGGCTAGGATTCAGCCAGAAATTCTCTGTAGTTTTCCGCCAGCTCTGTCACAGCAACACTTACCAGGCGCTCTCCATCCGCCGGCGTTGCCAAGGATGGATCCGAAGCCATTCGCCCGTCAGGAAATAGCTCACGATAATCTTCCGGGCCTTGATAGGCGCGTTTCACCTTTGTGAGCGGCCCTAACTCTACATCACGTTGTTGCTCTGGGTACGCATACCAAGTCACGGATACTTCGGACGGCGTTGCATGATATCCTTCGGAATCGCCATACAATGATTTTCGAAGCGCGGTAGTTTTGTCCCCTGCCCACCAATTATGAAGCGCACAACGAACGTCAGGCGGCGGTTTGTTTACACCCCGATCCGAACTTGCGCGTAATTCCGCCAGTTCGTTCTGAATTTCGCTGAAAGCCGCTTTGACCGAATTCACGTTGCCGCCATGCCCGTTCACGAAGAATATTCGCTCGAATCCGTGCCGCACCAAAGATATAACGATATCGCGCACAACGATAATCATGGTCGATGGTTGCAGTGTGATTGTACCGGTAAATGCCATATGATGCTGCGCCATCCCATACGCCAAAGTGGGCGCCACATAGGTCTTCGTCGCCTCGCCAACCTTTCGCCCGATGATTTCCGCCGTCAGGGCGTCGGTCCCGATTAGACCCGACGGACCATGCTGTTCAGTCGAACCGATCGGGACAATGATGCCCTTATTGTCCGCTAAGTATGTTTCGACCTCCGGCCAAGTCGCGTGCTGTAGCAACATCATATCCCCATGCCGCAATCGCGGCTCTCTTGTTAGCGGGCTACAAATTCTGACATTATGCGTAGAGGGTCAAATCCCACAGCCAGATAAGGCTGATAAGAACGCGAAGCATTATTCACTAGGGAGTGCGCCACGATGTCGGATAACAGTTATTTCCCGGTGCCGGAATCCGCGGCAAAAGGGGCACATGTCGACAATGACGGTTACCTTGAGATGTATAAACGGTCAGTCGATGACCCTGAAGGCTTCTGGGCAGAACATGGGAAACGTGTCGATTGGGCAAAGCCGTTTACGAAAGTTAAGAACGTTTCTTATGGCCCGGGCAATGTCGAAATTAAGTGGTTCGAAGACGGTGAATTAAACGTCTCGCACAATTGTATCGACCGCCATCTTGAGAAGCGCGGCGACCAAACCGCGATCATTTGGGAGGGTGACGATCCGAGCGAAGACGCGAAAATCTCCTACCGTGAGCTACATGAAAACGTCTGTAAGCTTGCAAACGTCTTAAAAGCGCAGGGCGTCAAGAAAGGCGATCGCGTTACGATCTATATGCCGATGATTCCCGAGGCGGCCTATGCGATGTTGGCCTGTGCACGGATCGGCGCCATTCATTCGGTTGTCTTTGGCGGATTCTCGCCGGACGCGCTCGCTGGGCGCGTCGACGATTGTGAATCGAATGTCGTCATAACAGCCGACGAAGGTCTGCGCGGTGGCCGTCCGGTCCCCCTTAAAGCGAATACGGATGCCGCCGCCGAACTGTGTGACAAGATTCAAACAGTCATCGTGGTCAAACGGACTGGTGGCGACATCAATTGGGTCGACGGTCGTGACGTTTGGTATCACGAAGCAATGGCGGACGCTTCGGCCGATTGCCCGGCCGAGCCGATGAGCGCGGAAGACCCATTGTTCATACTTTATACGTCTGGCTCGACTGGAAAACCGAAGGGCGTACTGCATACGTCTGGCGGTTATCTCGTTTACGCCTCCATGACCCATCAATACGTTTTCGACTATCACGAAGGCGATATTTACTGGTGCACGGCGGATGTCGGATGGGTTACAGGCCACAGCTACATCGTCTACGGACCGCTTGCGAACGGGGCAACGACTTTGATGTTCGAAGGCGTGCCCAACTACCCGGACGCGAGCCGGCATTGGCAGGTGTGCGACAAGCACAATGTGAACATTTACTACACGGCGCCTACGGCGATCCGCGCGCTGATGCGCGAGGGCGATGAGCCCGTTAACAAGACAAGCCGAAAATCAATTCGCCTTCTCGGATCCGTCGGCGAGCCGATTAATCCAGAAGCTTGGCTTTGGTATTACAATGTTGTCGGTGAGGGCCGATGCCCGATCGTAGACACCTGGTGGCAGACGGAGACCGGCGGCATTTTGATCACGCCACTGCCAGGCGCAACTGGATTGAAACCGGGCTCGGCAACACGGCCATTCTTCGGTATTCAGCCAGCTCTCGTCGATGGCGAAGGGAATGTTTTGGAAGGTGCTGCAGAAGGCAATCTGTGTATTCTCGACTCCTGGCCCGGGCAAATGCGAACGGTGTTCGGCGATCACCAGCGGTTCGTAGAAACCTATTTCAGTACATTCCCGGGCAAGTATTTCTCCGGTGACGGCTGTCGGCGTGACGAGGACGGCTATTATTGGATTACGGGCCGGGTCGACGACGTTATCAACGTTTCGGGCCACAGAATGGGGACCGCAGAAGTCGAATCGGCACTTGTGGCGCACGCCAAAGTCGCCGAGGCTGCCGTCGTCGGTGCGCTGCATGACATTAAGGGGCAGGGAATTTACGCCTACGTGACCCTAAATGCGGGCGAAGCAACATCGGACGATCTAAGGTCTGAACTCGTTCAATGGGTTCGAAAGGAAATCGGCCCCATAGCGTCGCCGGATTGGCTGCAGTGGGCACCGGGATTACCGAAGACTCGTTCAGGTAAGATTATGCGCCGTATCTTGCGTAAGATTGCCGAAAACGACTTTGGTAATTTGGGTGATACTTCAACACTTGCGGAGCCCGCTGTGGTTGAAGACCTCATCGAAAACCGAATGAACCGATAAGCTTCATCTTCTAAATTTGAATATCGGCCGGACTCGTTCCGGCCGAATTCGTTTCGATCGAGAGCGTTAGAAATCGACGCAGCGGCCGGCACGCTCCCAATCGCCGTAACGCGTCGGCTCCAACCCTTTGGGTCCGCCCACTTCGACCGGCTTCTCACCGCTGGCTTCAGCCGCTTTCCGCCATTTCTCTCCTGCGGCATCGGCTTTTTGCTCCGCCAAGGCTTTCGCATCATGCCCGCGTGGTTCCGGTACGTTGGACGCCGGTGGGCTCGGATTCTTCAATCGGTCTGTAAATTTCTTCAACATTCTTGAAATATTGCGTTTCATTCGCTGATCCGCAAGGTGTGCGGTAATCCAATCGACAATTACATGTGCAATTCCGCGAAAATTCCTTGTTTCGCCGGATCGATCCCCCTAAACCGGCGAGATGTCAAAACAAGCTGGAATTCCTGCCCGCTTGGCTGCGGTCGAATTGTTGAGCATCGTTCTCGACGACAATGAACCATTGGAAATCGGCCTCCAGAATTCCTCTAACTTCGACGATCTCGCGGATTCGGACCGCGCTTTTGCCCATTTATTAGTGAAATCTTGCTTGCGCCATCTTGGCGAAATCGACACCGCGATAGAACAATTTCTCAATAAGCCAATTCCAGAAAAGGCAAATCGGGTTCGCCATATTCTTCGCATCGGCGCAACACAGCTGATCGTCCTGAAGACTGCACCCCACGCCGCAGTCGATACATCCGTCCGCCTCGCGAAAGGAACGCGACTGGCAGGCTTTAGCGGTCTCATCAATGCGGTGTTGCGGCGCATTTCTGAATTGGAGACGCTAGAGGCAGAGGACGCCGCCCGGCGCAGCACACCGGACTGGCTATTCGAAAGTTGGGCAAAAGAATACGGCGCAGAGACTGCAGCTGATATCGCCATTGCTCATTTATCGGAGCCTTGCCTCGACCTTACTGTCCGACGGTCACCGAGTGAGTTCGCAGAAAAGGTCGGCGGACGACTGCTCCCTACCGGTTCCATTCGTCTCGAATCGGCAAGTAACGTTACGGCTATAGACGGGTTTCAAGAGGGCGAATGGTGGGTACAGGACGCCGCCGCCGCTTTACCGGCTCAACTGGTTCGAGAGCCATCAGGAAAAGTTGTTTACGATCTGTGTGCAGCACCCGGTGGAAAGGCGGCTCAACTCTTTTCCGCCGGTGCACAAGTCACCGCTGTGGATCGCTCGGAAAAACGGTTAGAAATCATGCGTCGCAATCTCGAAAGGCTCGGCATGTCGATCGAATTGCACTGTGCCGACGTCATATCTTGGCGACCTGAAAAGCTTGCCGATGCGGTCTTGTTGGACGCACCATGCTCTGCGACGGGAACGATCCGGCGCCATCCTGACATCACTCTATTAAAGTCCCTCGCCGACGTACGCCGCCTTGCAAAATTACAATTGGAGCTGATCCACGCCGCCGCAAAACTCGTGCGACCGGGTGGACATTTGGTGTATGCCGTCTGCTCTCTACAACCTGATGAAAGCCAGCGTGTCGTAAATAAGTTTCTGTTAAACAACGATCAATTTAAGCGCGATCCGGTGACAGCCGTTGAGGTCGAAAATATCAGTGAATTCATAACACCCGCCGGGGATATAAGAACGCTGCCGAGTCATTGGAAAGAGTGGGGTGGATTGGACGGCTTCTTCGCCGCCCGCCTAAAGCGCTCAACCCGCTCCTAACATAGAAAGTCCGCTTGCCTGTATCGGCGCAAGCGCATAGGAAATTAGTATGCAACAAAACATACGAATCGCCCCCTCGATCTTATCGGCCGATTTCGCCGAACTCGGCAAGGAAGTGAAAAACATTGATGCCGCAGGGGCTGACTATATTCATATCGACGTTATGGACGGGCACTTCGTTCCAAACATCACGATCGGTCCCGGCGTGGTGAAAGCGCTTCGCCCGCACAGTGAAAAACCCTTTGATGTCCACCTGATGGTCGCGCCGGTCGATCCGTATATAGCCGCCTTTGCAGAAGCTGGCGCCGATATAATTACCGTGCATGCAGAAGCAGGCCCCCACACACATCGAACCATTCAAAGCATAAAGAGCCTCGGAAAGAAGGCAGGCCTATCGCTCAATCCGGCGACGCCGGCAAGCGCCATCGACAGTCTAATCGATCAACTGGACCTAATTCTTGTCATGACGGTCAACCCAGGGTTCGGCGGCCAAAAGTTTATCGAGAATCAGATCGACAAAATTCAAGAAATAAGGCGCCGAATCGATGAGTCCGGACGGACGATTGACTTAGAGGTCGATGGAGGGATCGACACGTCGACGGCAAAACGAGTTATCGAAGCAGGCGCAGATGTTCTCGTTGCAGGCACTGCGTCGTTCCGCGGCGGCGCGGAGTGCTATAAAGACAACATCAGTCAACTACGCGCTTCCAAATAAAGGACGTCAATTATGGCGGCTTTCGACCGGATTCGAGATTATTACCGTCGAATCCTACGAAATAGCCTCGTCGCGGTCTTCCGTTCGCCGGTTTATCCCTACACGCTCTATCGTCCAACCCCCAAAGAGTTGAAGTTCACTCCGAAGTCGAGTGATTCCGGCGACGCGGTTCGCGGTGAGGGTATACTTAGCGGTCGTTTTGATTTTGGAGAATTAGGGGAATTCACATCGATCGACCCATGGGCCACTGAACTCCCCAGTAACGATGTAGCCGTTATACTTCATACTTTTAAGTGGCTAGATTATGTCGCCGCCGTCGCTGATACCGACACGGCGAAACGCCGCGTTCGGTCATTGGTCAACGATTGGTTGCTCCTGAATTCGAGATGGTCGGCACCCGCATGGGAAGGTCCGGTCCTAGCTGCACGTATCTCGAAATGGTTGGAACATTACGATCAATATTTTGCAAAGAGCAGCCGAACGCTTCGGACGCGCCTCCTGCGCCAGATTGCCGTACAGCTTGTGCACTTAAACCGATTGTCTGAGTTCGAGTTGGACGGTGCGGAAAAGTTTATAGCACTGAAGGCATTGATTTATGGCGCCATTTGCCTGCCAGGCAAAGACAAGAAGTTCCGTCATTTAATGGCGAGGTTGGAACGCGAAATCGACCGGCAAGTTTTATCCGACGGCGGCCATATTTCACGCTCGCCCTCAGAGCAAGGAACCGTTCTGCAATCTTTGATCGATATACGTCGAGCGATTGTCGACTCTCAGAATCAGGTCCCGGATAGTCTCCAGCAGGCAATTGACCGCATGAGTCCGATGCTCCGCTTTTTTCGTCACCAAGACGGCGGCCTCGCACTCTTTAACGGGAGTCGTGAGGAAGATGCAAAATCAATCGATTCCACTCTGATACAAGCCGACGCACGTGGGCAGCCGCCGCGAAGTGCACCAGATTCAGGATTCGAAAGACTTCTTTCTGGACGCTTGTTGGTTTTAGCGGATACGGGCTCTCCAGCGAAATCGGTTCGCAGCGGCGGTGCGCATGCGGGAACCTTAAGTCTCGAGATAAGTGTTGGCCAAGAACGTATGATCGTGAATTGCGGCGCTGCGAGAGCATCCGATTCGAATTGGCAGATGGTCCAACGGACGACAGCGGCACATTCGACATTGTCCGTCGAAGACCGCAACTCGAGTGAATTGCTAAAGGACGGCGGTATCGGACGCTGCGCCGAGATCGTCAGTAGCCTTCGCCAAGACACCGACACGGCGCTTTCCTTTGAAGCGGCGCACAACGGCTATCTTTCAATATTTGGCCTCGAACATTCACGCGAAGTACGAGTTCTCAAGAATGAAGAGATGATCATTGGAGACGACACCTTATCAGCAACAGGTGAGTTCCAGTTTGCGTTGCGATTTCACTTACACCCAGACGTGGCCGTTTCGCTCGCACAAGGTGGATCATCCGCACTTTTAAAGCTTACAAAAGGCGGTGGCTGGCGGTTCTCTGTATCCGGTGCGGACATGCAAATTGAGGACAGCATTTACCTAGGCGGCCACAAACCGAAGAGAACCAATCAAATCGTCCTTTCCGGAAAAACAAAGAGCGAGACAATGACCATCCAATGGTCAATCGAACCGGCTTCCTAAAGGGTCCAATAGCGGAAGTCCTTCATGGCCTCAGCGCCCCGCCAAACCCCCTTCAAATCTGCGATTAATCCACCTTCATTCAACACATTCGCAAACTTAAGGTCGTGGTACGCTGTATGGGCGACACAACCGACGACGCAATCGACATTATTGGGCAGGTCGTCACACAGCTTTATCCCGTATTCGCTGAGCGCTTCCGTCGCGTCAACAAGCGGGTCGTGTACGAAGACCGTGTGCCCATTCGTCTGTAGCCTTGCAACGAGATCTCCGACTTTCGAATTGCGCAGATCCGGTACGTTCTCTTTAAACGCCAAACCCAAGACGAGAATCGTAGAACCTGATTCTAAATTCTCTGAAATTCGATCCGCGACGTACTCAGCCATGGCGTCATTTATGGCTCGCCCCGACAAAAGCACTGTGGGATCGAAGCCCGCTGTTTTCGCCGCATGGGCAAGATAGTAAGGATCCACGCCAATGCAGTGTCCGCCGACCAAGCCGGGCGTAAATGGCAGAAAATTCCATTTCGTGTTGGCGGCCTCTAAGACGTCATAGACCGAGATATCTAACCGCCCGAAAATCTGGGCGATCTCGTTCATGAATGCGATATTTATGTCACGTTGCGCATTTTCGATGACCTTCGCCGCCTCTGCGGTCTTTATATCTTTGGCGACGAAAATTTTTTCGCCATTCATGCTGCCATAGATTTCGGCCAGAAGCTGAGCGACTTCGGTCGTCTGACCCGCAACGATTTTGACAATCTTATCGACTGTATGGACGGTATCGCCTGGATTAATGCGCTCAGGCGAATAACCAAGCAAAATATCCGTTCCACATTTCAGCCCCGATACGCGCTCGAGGATCGGACCGCAGATATCCTCAGTGACGCCTGGGTAAACCGTACTCTCAAAAACGACAATTGAGCCCTTTCGGACAACCCCGCCAACCAATTCGGTCGCGCCGCTCAATGCGGTAAGATCAGGCTGATTGGACGCGTCGACCGGCGTCGGCACGGCAACAATAAAAATGTCGGCGTTCGTCAGTTCTGCCGAATCGTCCGAATAACGGATCGATGCCGCTTCTAGGGTTTGCCGTTCCAACTCATTGGTTCGATCAAAGCCTTCACGAAGCTGCGCAATCCTTTGGGAATCACGATCATATCCAATGACGGGAAAATTCTTTGAGAGAGCCACCGCGAGCGGTAGTCCCACATAACCGAGCCCAACAACCGCAATATTACGTTCTGAATTCATCGGAACACCGAAACGAAAATCATTTGCGCCACCTAATCGAACGGTGGTCGCATTGTCAAATTTTCTACATGGCCTGCTTCTAAATCACCGTAATAAAACAATTCTTGACGTTCACAACATGAACGTATTACTGTTCACAAAGTGAACACACCATCGTTCAGACCATGAACGTAATGTATCTTTAAGAATGCCTCAGTCCCGAAACGCCAACAATAACTTAGATAATGAGTCCGAGATCGTTCTCGAGCTTCTCAATGTCGTTCATGAGAACAGCGACCTCACGCAACGCTCGATGGCGAGAGAACTCGGCATAGCTCTCGGTATGGCAAATACATATCTAAAGCGCTGTGTTCGAAAGGGTTATATCAAGGTCCGCCAGATTCCTTCCAATCGATACAGCTATTACCTGACGCCCAAAGGGTTCAAAGAAAAATCCAGATTAACAGCCGAATACCTATCCTCATCCTTCACCTTTTTCCGTCGCGCGAAAGATCAATGCCTTGAATCCTTGAGATATGCGGAAGCCCGCGGTTGGCATCGTGTTGCGTTGGTCGGTGTTGGCGATCTCACTGAAATTTTCGCGTTGTGCGCAATCGAGCATTCAGTCGATCTGGTAGGTATTCTCGACAGCGATACCGGGAAACCAACATTTGCAGGCCTAAATATCGCGCCGACGATTGCGGACCTAGAACCGCTGGACGCACTCATC
Organism: Rhodospirillaceae bacterium; assembly: GCA_002716125.1. Classification (GTDB taxonomy): domain Bacteria; phylum Pseudomonadota; class Alphaproteobacteria; order UBA8366; family UBA8366; genus UBA6544. The sequence goes on along the minus strand of PAZH01000069.1, from coordinate 22,489 downwards.
ATTACGGATGCGGTCAACCCGCAGGAAACATTCGACAATTTGTTGGAGTCGTTCCCTTCCGACCGAATCTTGACGCTGCCTGTTCTCGGAATTCTTCGCGATGCACCCGCAGAATCGGAACAAACACAATGATCCGCTGGTGCGTCGCATATACTCAGTCTGGTAAAGAGAACCTCGCCGCAGGACAACTGGCCGCGCAAGGTTTCAAGACGTATCTCCCGAAATATCGGAAGACGGTTCGTCATGCACGTAAAGTGACGGACATAAAGGCACCTTTATTCCCGCGATACCTATTTGTCGCGGTTGATCTCGATTGCAGTCTTTGGCGCGCGATCAACGGAACACGCGGTATCTCCTATCTCTTAACCATGGGCGAGAAACCGTCGACTGTTCCCGCGGGTATCGTCGAAGAAATCAAATCGCGCGAGACCCAGGAACAGCTTATCGAACTCGAACCAAACACTCTCTACGACCCCGGAGACAGTCTCGAAATCACTGCCGGGGCACTTTCTCGCCAAGTTGGCAACTTCATTCGCGTCGATACGAATCAACGAATTGTCATGTTGCTTCAGTTACTGGGGCGTGAGCTTGAGGTTCGCATCCAGCCGGAAGATGTCCAAGCCTACGCTTAAGGTGCGTGGCTCTTTTCTCTGACTCGAGCTATAAGTCACCTATGCTATGGATGATTGCTGCATCCGGACTCGTCGCGGCGCTCTCATATTTTTTGACGGGCGCGACTCTCAAATTTCTTCAACGCCGCGCAATTCTGGATCACCCAAATGAAAGAAGCAGTCACGCTGTACCCATTCCTCGTGGCGGCGGTCTTCCGGTTGTTGCACTTACTATTCCTCTTTGGCTCATTCCTTTCGAAACCGAGCAATCCAGTTCCATCGGAATTATTCTTGTCGGCGCGATAGCACTTGCAGTTATTTCCTGGCTCGACGATCTAAAACCGCGTTCGCCGGCCATCCGTTTAGCGGTTCAACTGATGGCCGTTGGTCTCGGGGTGTATTCATTCTCCACAGAACAACCCTTGTTTGGAGACGTTTTGCCGAGATGGCTGGAATTCGGCATCGTTGGCATCGGCTGGCTTTGGTTTGTCAATCTATTCAACTTCATGGACGGCATTGACGGTATTTCCAGCGCACAGACGATTGCAATTTGTCTCGGTCTTATCGGCATCGGTTTGATTCTCGAAGAAGCGCCAGTACCGATTTGGTATCCAGCCGCGCTGTGCGCCGCCTTTGCCGGGTTCGCCCTCTGGAACTTACCGCCGGCGAAAATTTTTCTGGGCGATATCGGCAGTGTCACGGTCGGCTTTCTTTTGGGCTGGCTCCTGCTTCAGCTCATCTATGCCGGATACGCCGTTTCGGCTTTCATCCTGCCCCTCTACTATCTAACCGACGCAACGATAACACTGTTGCGGCGCGGCGCCCGAGGCGAGAAAGTTTGGCAAGCGCATCGAGAACACTTCTATCAACGCGCTATCCAGCTTGGTAAAAGCCACTCCAGCGTAAGTGCGACGATCTTTACCGCGAATGTCGGGCTGGCCGGTTTAGCTATATTTGCGGTGGATCATCCAGTCGTCTGCCTTTCGTTGGCAGCTTTTATCGTCCGGCTTCTGATACACAGGCTGCTCAGATGAGAGTTCTGGTAACCGGCGCTTCTGGATTCGTCGGACGAGCGCTCGCGCCCAAACTTGCGGACAATGGACATGTCATAGTTTCAGTGGGCCGCCAGGAGGTTGGCGAATTCGGCCCTACGACCGATTGGGCCCCGCATTTAGACGGTATCGACGCAGTCGTACATTTGGCCGCTCGGGTCCACGTGATGGTCGATAATGTCGCGGACCCGATCGCCGAGTTCCGGCGCGTAAACACGCAAGGGACCGCTGCTTTAGCCAAAGCGGCCAAGTCCGCAGGTGTAAGCCGTTTCGTGAATCTCAGTTCCATAAAAGTCAACGGCGACGCGAGCGAAGCGCCCTTTTCAGCAGCTGATATTCCGGCTCCACCCGATCCGTATGGCATCTCAAAATGGGAAGCCGAACAGCTCCTGAACTCATTTGCCAATGCGCTCGAAATCGTAACTTTGCGCCCGCCTCTGGTGTATGGCCCCGGTGTGAAGGGCAATTTCCTCAAGTTGATCCAACTCGTTTCCGGACGACGACCGCTCCCACTTGCAAGCGTTCGAAACAAGAGAAGCTTTATTTCTTCGACCAACCTCGCGGAGGCGATCTGTTGGGCGTTGTTCGCTCAACCTGGTACATACCTGCCGAGCGACGGCGATGATAAATCCACACCGGAATTGATTACGGCCATCGCGGAAGCACAAGGCATCAAACCTTCGTTGTTTCGTTGCCCGGTATCCCTGCTCCGAATCGCGGGGGGTTTGACAGGGAAATCTAGCGTCATCCAGCGTTTAACCGGTTCTTTGACCGTCGATAACAACCTGCCTGGATGGCACCCTCCCCATTCCTTTGAAAACGGTATTATTCAAACCATTCAATGGTATCAGGACCATAACGCAACTGCCTGATCAATGATGTCGTCGGACGGCCCAAACCTTTCAGGACGGTATGCTTGCCTCGGCTCAAGAGCGGGATTATGAAGGCTCCAATGAACCCAATCCCAAGATTGAACAGAGCCCGTATCGCTCTTTGCCACGACCTCATCATGGCCGGGATTTCTTTCCCGTTGTCCTTGTATTTGCGTGTTGGCGAATTGTTCGAATTTTATGGTGGGGACTATTTCATTGAAGCAATTTTGCTGTTCGCAGCGATCGCCGTTCCAATATTTCTCTACTCGAATATGTACCAAGGCATTTGGCGCTACGCCTCGGTCGAGGACTTGGTCGCAATTACAAAGGCCGTAACGCTCGCAATCTTAATTTTCGTTCCGGTACTTTTCCTACTAACGCGCTTGGAGCAAGTCCCAAGGTCCCTGCCCATCATCCAATGGTTCGTGTTGATGGCATTGCTGGGTGGGCCGCGGTTTCTTTATCGAATTTTTAAAGACCGCAGATTGGACAACATCTTAAGCCGGACAGATCATCGTCGCATACCTGTCATGTTGGTTGGTGCGGGAGATGCGGCGGAACTATTTATTCGACAGCATAACCGAGACAAAGATGCGCCCTATCAAGTAACGGCAATCGTTGACGACAAAGGCGGACGAATTGGCCGTTCGATACATGGAGTTCCTATCCTCGGGAGCACCGATCAACTGGCAACGCTTCTGAAAGCAGCAGGACGAACGAAGCCTCAACGGATCATACTAACCCAACCCAATATTGACGGCGCTGAAGTTCGAAGTCTTCTCGACATTGCGGAACGTTGCGGATGCACGCTCTCGCGCCTCCCCAGGATTACGCAATTAGAGCCAGGTTTGCCTGACAAAATTGAAACGCAACCTATTGTGGTTGAGGATCTGTTGGGGAGACCGCAAACCACACTCGATCGCGACATGATGCAATCATTGGTCGGCGGCAAGAACATTCTTGTGACGGGTTCCGGCGGAAGCATTGGCAGCGAACTCGTAAGACAAATCACCGCTCTGAAACCTGCGTCGATCACCTTGTACGACAGTTCGGAATTTCAGCTCTATCAAATCGACCAAGAAATGGCTGAGACATTCCCGGATATACCGCGTTATACGGTACTGGGAGACGTCCGAGATGAAGCGCGCATAGAACAGGTCTTTAAAGCGCGACAACCAAAACTCGTCTTCCACGCGGCAGCGTTGAAACACGTTCCAATGGTGGAGCAGAACCCCATGGAAGGTGTGCTTACGAACGTTGCCGGCAGTCGCAATGTCGCCGACGCATGTGCCCGGCATAAAATCTCAGCGATGGTCCTTATTTCGACAGATAAGGCCGTGAACCCGACAAATATTATGGGCGCAACTAAACGCATCGCAGAGAGTTACTGCCAAGCATTGGATCTGAACTCGAATGAGGACTCCAGCACGCGATTTGTCACCGTCCGCTTCGGAAATGTGCTTGGATCGACGGGATCAGTTGTACCGCTGTTTCAGCGTCAGCTGGCGGCGGGAGGCCCGCTGACTGTCACACACAAAGACGTGACGCGCTATTTCATGACCACAAAGGAAGCCGTCGAACTTGTGTTACAAGCCACGGCGCTCGCAACTTCCGATAAGGAAACGACCGGCCGCATTCACGTCCTCGAAATGGGTCAACCGGTACGGATCTACGAGCTTGCGGAACAAATGATTCGTTTGGCTGGACTTCGCCCAACGGCTGACATTGAGATTGAAATCACGGGGCTCCGTCCCGGAGAAAAACTTCACGAAGAGCTCCTACATGACAACGAAGCTTTGTTGGCAACGTCCAACCCCGGCCTCCTGCTCGCCGAGCCCCGAACGGGAGATATCGAAACGCTTCGCAAAGCCATAGATCAGCTAACCGAATCGGCGCGCAATCGTCGGCGGGAAGAGACATTGAAAGCGATTCAAGTTTTAGTACCGGAATATCAACCCGAAGAAACCGCCAAGGTGGCGATCATTTAGCTTCAAACCCAATGCCCGGATAGAGAAAAATGGCAGATACGAAAATTAACCGCGCACTTCTTTCTGTGACGGACAAAACCGGACTGGCAGAGTTCGCAAAATTCCTACACGACAACGGTGTCGAACTGCTGTCGACAGGTGGCACGGCAAAAACGATCAGCGATGCCGGTATTCCAGTCGTCGAAGTCTCGGAATTCACGGGTTCACCGGAAATACTCGGCGGGCGTGTAAAGACTTTGCATCCCAAAATTCATGGCGGAATTTTGGCGCGGCGCGACCGCGATGACGACCAATCTGAAATGGCGGAAAACGATATCGCACCGATCGATTTAATCGTTGTGAATCTATACGCCTTCGAAGAAACAGTCCGCAGCGGTGCCGATTTTGCGACATGCGTCGAAAATATCGATATTGGCGGCCCGGCACTTATACGAGCCGCTGCTAAAAACCATAACTTCACGACGATCGTCATCGATCCGCAGCAGTATCAAAGTGTTATGGTGGATATGGAAGCGCATGCGGGCGGCACGACCGAAGAACTGCGGAAGAACCTCGCCGCCACCGCTTATGCGAGAACGGCGGCTTACGATGCCGCGATTGCGACATGGTTCAGCGGACAAGTCGACGAACCATACTTGGAGTTCTTCGCGCTTGGTGGGCGTCTCCAACAGAAATTACGTTACGGTGAGAATCCCCATCAAACGGCGGCGTTCTATTCGTCATCGGAATTCCGTCCCGGCGTGTCGACTTCGGATCAGGTCCAAGGCAAAGGTCTCAGCTACAACAACCTGAATGACACCGATGCCGCTTTCGAATTGGTTGCGGAGTTTGATGAGCCGGCATGCGCCATCATCAAACACGCGAACCCATGCGGTGTCGCTGTCGCTGATACGCAAGAGGGGGCATTTCGCAACGCCCTCGCCTGCGACCCCGTGAGCGCATTCGGCGGCATCATCGCGCTGAACCGGACATTGGAAGCGTCAACGGTCCAGGCATTGGACAAGCTCTTCGTGGAGGTCATTGTCGCGCCCGAAGCGAGTGACGAGGCGATTGAACTCCTGTCGGCAAAAAAGAACCTCCGATTACTACTAACGGGTGTCATGCCGGACCCCGTCGAAGCGGGACAGATGATCAAACAGGTCGCCGGCGGGTTTCTCGTGCAAGGACGCGACAATGCGCGCACAACGGCCGCCGACCTAAAGGTCGTAACCAAACGCGCCCCAACGGAGGCCGAAATCGCTGACCTATTGTTTGCCTTTACCGTCGGCAAGCATGTGAAATCCAACACCATCGTCTATGCCCGAGATCGGGCCACCGTCGGTATCGGCGCTGGCCAAATGAGCCGTGTCGATGCCGCTCATATCGCGGCCTGCAAAGGTGCGGAACATGCTGGAACAACGCCATGCGTTGTCGCGTCAGATGCTTTTTTCCCTTTCGCAGACGGCTTACTGGCTGCCATCGAGGCAGGTGGAACGGCCGTTATACAGCCGGGCGGCTCGATTCGGGACGATGAAGTCATCGCGGCTGCAGATGACGCGGGGATAGCGATGGTCTTTACGGGAGTCCGCCATTTCCGGCATTAGAAGACATTGGCTCGGGTGCTTCTGTTTAAACATTGGAACCGTACTATGTTGTCTCAAACATAGACTTTGTTCGAACTAGACATCGACTCCGATGAAACCCGCACCGTTCAAATATCACCGCGCCACGAACCTTGCCGAAGCAACATCGCTAGCAGGCGAATTGGAGAACGCCCGCCTGTTGGCCGGCGGCCAATCTCTGATGCCGATGATGAACATGCGCTATGTGATGGTCGACCACCTCATCGATTTGAACGATGTTACCGAACTTGCAGGAATAGACACCAACGGTTCGCGCGCATCGATTAAGGCGATGACCCGGCAATGCGATATTCTCTCGTCTAATGAGCTCAAATTAAGAGCGCCGATATTCCAAGAAGCTCTCATGCAGGTTGGCCATATTCAGACGCGCAATCGCGGCACGATCGGCGGTAGCCTATCGCATCTCGACCCAGCGGCCGAATTGCCCGGTCTCGCGGCTCTTCATGACGCCACGATAACGATTTCAAAGAGTGGCTCGAGCCGAGACGTCCTAATGTCGGAGTTCGCATTTGGCTATATGACGCCGTGCACGGAGCCGGATGAAATCGTCTCTGAGATATCATTCGATATTTGGCCGGATAAGCACGGTTACGATTTCCGGGAGTTTGCGCAGCGCCACGGTGATTTTGCGATTGTCGGCGTCGGCACGCTCATGTCGCTCGATACGAATGGCAGCATCGAACGGGCGGCTTGTGTCTTGGTTGGGATCGACTATCAGCCGATCCGACTTCCAGACATAGAATCCTCTCTTCTCGGAGAGAAACCGTCGGACGAACTCTTTACAGCTGCAGGCAAAATGGCACGTCAACGTGACATGCTGGAAGACGCGATGATTCCAGAGAGTTATCGGAAACAACTCGCCGACGTCCTGTTACGTAGATCTCTGAAATCGGCTGCAGAGAGGGCTTCCGGAGGGCAACATGCTTGACCCAGATCTCCACAAGGTGACGCTAACCGTCAATGGCACGACCTATACGGAAACGGTCGAGTCACGATGGTCACTCGCGGACTTTCTTCGTCATAAGCTTGGCCTAACAGGGACGCATCTTGGCTGCGAGCATGGTGTATGCGGTGCATGTACGATCTTAATCGATGGCAAATCCGCCCGCGGATGTTTGACATTGGCTGTCCAGGCAAACGGAAAGTCGGTCGACACAGTCGAAGGATTAGCCCCGTCAGATACGGAACTTAATACACTCCAAGAAGCGTTTTGGGAGCATCACGGACTGCAATGCGGATTTTGCACACCAGGCATTCTGATGACCTTAACAGAGTTCCTGCGCGATACGCCTGATCCGAGCGAAGCCGAAGTCCGAGAAGCCCTTTCGGGGAATATCTGCCGTTGCACGGGCTACCAAGGTATCGTCGATGCCGCGATGGATGCGGCAAAGAAATTAAACTCCAGCGCCGGATAAGCCGATGTCGACGCATCTCGTCGGACAACGTGTAAAGCGTCTCGAAGATCCAGATCTTCTCAGCGGCCGCGGCCAGTTTGTCGACGACCTGCATTTACCCAACATGGTGCACGCCGCATTTTTGCGAAGCCCATTCGCACATGCGCGTATAACCGCGATTGATGTGAGCGAAGCAGTCTCAATGCCCGGTGTCCATGCGGTGTGGACAGCAAAAGAGCTTCCGGCAAACATGCATGGCCGACGATTACTGCTTCAGGTCCCGAACCCGGCCATCCGTCATCCGTTTACCCAAGAGCCACTGGCGTCCGAAGAGGTTTGCTTTGTCGGCGAACCCGTCGCCGTTGTTGTCGCTGATAGCCGTCATCTCGCCGAAGATGCGTGTGAGCGTATCCAGGTCGATTACGAGACCCTGCCGGTTGCGGCGAACTGCGAATCCGCGACCAAGCCCGGTGCTGGAACCGCGCATAGTAAACTTGAAGACAACATCGCCGCCCAATTCACACTTGATTTTGGTGATGTAGATGCGGCGTTCCGCGATGCTCCGCATGTTATTCAAGATCGATATTTTCAGCATCGCGGCACCGCGAACCCCATGGAAGGTCGCGGTATTGTCGCCGCACACGACCCGATTTCGAACCATTTTACGGTTTGGTCGGCAACACAATCTCCGTTCATCATCCGGCGGGCGCTCGTCGATATGTTCGACGTCGAAGAAAGCGCCGTCCGTGTCATTGCGCCAAAAGACGTCGGTGGCGGATTTGGCCCGAAAGGGATGTCCTATCCCGAAGATGTCGTGCTACCCGCCTTGGCCCGCGAACTTGGCCGACCAGTTAAATGGATTGAGGACCGTCGCGAGCATTTTCTGACTACGACGCAGGAGCGAGACCAGATCTGGGATGTATCCATCGCTGTCGACGACGATGGAAAGATCTTGGGCCTCCGCGGACGTCTCGCCCACGATGCGGGCGCCTACGTTCCCTGGGGAATCATCACGCCATATATCTCGACCACGACGATTGCAGGCCCCTATGTTGTCCCTGCCTTTAAGTTCGACACTTCGGTAATTTTCACGAATAAACCACCGACGACACCGCTTCGTGGTGCCGGCCGGCCTCAGGCTGTTTTCGCCATGGAACGAACGCTCGACCTCGTCGCGGAGACATTAGGCATCGACAAAGCCGAACTTCGGCGCCGGAACCTTATCCCGCCAGATTTAATGCCATACAAAATGGGATTGATCTTTCGCGACGGCGCGCCCGTCGTGTACGACAGCGGCGATTACCCTAAATGCCAAGCGATGGCGCTGGACTGTTGCGACTACGCTGGATTTGCGGAACGCCAAGCAACGGCCCGAGCGCAAGGACGCTATATTGGAATTGGCATTGCAAATGCCGTCGAAGGCACGGGGCTCGGGCCGTTCGAAGGTGCGACAATCAAAGTCATGCCCTCCGGACGAGTTGCGCTCAAGACCGGGGCAGCACCGCAAGGTCAGGCACATCACACCACCCTGGCACAGCTTTGTGCCGAAGAGCTCAATATCTCTATCGACAAAATCGATGTCCTTACCGGCGACACAAACGCCGTATCACTCGGTGTTGGAACATTCGCGAGTCGGATCGCCGTCAATGCCGGCTCGTCGGTTCGTCTTGCCACTCAAACAGTACACGGCAAGCTCATGAAGCTCGCGGCGGCCGTACTGCAAGTGGGCGAAGACGATCTTGAGATGGAAGAAGGTGAAATCCGGATAACGGGCGAACAAGGCGATAGCGTTACGTTTTCCGACCTCGCCAAGATGATGAACGGCGTGCCAGGCTTTAAATTGCCCGACGGAATCGAAGCCGGGCTGGAAGCAACGCATTACTTCCAACCGAGCCAGGCAGCCTACGCAAACGGGAGCCACGTCGCGGAAGTTGCGGTCGATATTGAGACCGGATCGGTCGAAATTCTCCGCTATGTTGTCGCTCACGACTGCGGGAACCTCATCAATCCGCTCATCGTCGATGGCCAAGTCCAAGGCGGCGTTGCACACGGTATCGGCAATGCTTTGTTGGAGCATCTCCATTACGACGAAGACGCCAACCCGCTGACCACGACATTTGCCGAATACCTATTACCAACGGCAGAGTTGGTACCGAATGTGGAAATTTTACACTTGGAAACGCCGACCCCTAACAACCCACTCGGCGTAAAAGGCGCCGGTGAAGGCGGCACTCTACCCGCAGCCGCCGTTATTGCCGCTGCGATCGACGATGCGCTCTCACCCTTCGGCGTACGTTTTAGGGACGCACCAATTCGGCCGCACCAGATTGTTTCCGCAATTGAAGAAGCGGCGAGCTAGTTCCCGTCATTCTCTGTAATGTCGTCGACGATCTGCCGAGCGTCATCTTCATCCAAATCGAACGCAATCGCGAAATCACTGCCACCATGCGCGCGCACGACATGGCCGGGAACGTTCCTATAGTTCTCAACCCGCAATTCCACAGGCTCCCCTAGGCCGATTTGCAGTGGTCCTTGACTTATGATCGCCGCGCCGCCCACGGAAATATCGGTGATTTCGCCATTCTGGCTTCCGGCCTCCGTCTTCGTCTCAACCGACTTCGAGACCGGGATGCGCTCGTGTTGTCGTCTATTGTCATCGTTCGCCATCCTACTTGCCTCTTCACCGTCAGTGCTTAATCCGCCAAATCCACGGCCTTACGAATTCACCGCGCCATATGCCAACTTCGAGCGTTGTAGCACGTTTTTCGGCGGAACCGTAACGTTCGGTTTCCTTAATATCGGCCAGCGCCCAGCCAGCGGACACCATCGATGAATTAAAGCTTTGTTTACCGGTTCGGCACTCCGCACTCAGTTCACCTAACCGATTCTTTTTGACACCTTCACAGACGAGGTTCCGACCTAGCGTCAACTCGACCAAATGCGCGGTCGCCATAACGCCACACGGGTACTTAATACCTTCAAGGCGACAGGTCTGCTCTGCTTCAAACGCATCAATCCCATATAGGTGGATTATTCTTCCTTATATCCGCAAGGTATCGCCGTCGATAACGGATGCTCTTCCTTTCACTTCAACCTTACCCACAAGACGGTGTCGGCTCTGCGATTTACCGTCGTCAATTATGATGCGGGTTCTCGGGACAATGACGGTTTTACCGCCCGAGGAAAAAGGCGGCGGTTGAGAGACAACCGGCTCTTCAATGACACGTACGGTCTGACCGCCGACCCGAGCGGCTGGGACTGAAACGATCATCGCGATGCAGACAACCGCGCCAATTTGTATGCGTGACAACATGCCTCAAAACTGACTTTCTAAACTTTACGCATAAAGTTCATAGCACCCTTAAGCGGAGTTTAGGAAATGAGCGGAGCCGGGATACATACTGACCTGATCGTTTTCGACGGCCTTATCGTCTCGAATTGGAGTCGCGAAATCTTCGAGGACATGCGTGAGGGTGGCCTAACCGGCGCCAATTGTACGTGCTGCGTTTGGGAGAACTTTGCTGAGACCATGCGCAATATTTCCGATTGGAAAGCCTGGATCGAAGAAAACGGCGATCTGCTTTGCCAGGCCTATTCCACCGCCGATATTCGACAGGCGAAGCAGGACGGCAAAACGGCAATCGTTCTGGGTTTCCAAAATGTTTCCGCATTTGAGGATCAGATTGGATATGTCCGCCTTTTTAAAGAGCTTGGCGTCGGCATCGTCCAAATGGCGTACAACACGCAGAATCTAATTGGTTCCGGTTGCTATGAAACAACGGATAGCGGTCTGTCGGATTTCGGACGGGAAATCGTCGCCGAAATGAATCGTGTCGGTATCATGTGCGATCTATCGCACGTCGGCGCCCAGACGTCCGACGATGTCATCCACGCATCGACAAAACCTGTCTGCTATTCGCATATTGCCCCCGCAGGTTTGAAGGAGCATCCAAGAAACAAGAGCGACGCACAGATTCGAACGATTGTTGAGAAGGGCGGATTCGTGGGTGTTACGATGTTTCCACCCTTCCTCGCGCGCGGGATAGATTCAACGGTAGACGATTATGTCGCTGCGATGGATTACGTTATCAACGTCGCCGGCGAAGAATCGGTTGGCTACGGCACGGACTTCACGCAGGGCTACGACAAACCCTTCTTCGAATGGATTACGATGGATAAGGGATATGCCCGTAAGCTCACGGAGTTTGGCGAGATCATTAGTTTGTCGGGCATCGAGCGAATCAGAAACACAGGCAATTTAACCGCCGCAATGGAAAAAGCAGGCTGGAAGGCCGACCGCATCGCAAAAGTTATGGGCGGAAATTGGCTACGTGTCCTAAAGGACGTTTGGGGCAAATAAGCGGCTAGCTAGCGGATACACCAACTTTTCTTACCGTCCTCAGAAGGGCGGCCGAAGCCTTTCTCAACGAGAACCTCCGCTAGATCAAAATCGTCAATCAGCACTTTAGCAACGAGTTGGCGACCCTTGCCGGCCCACTGCGGCTTACAGAACTTAATCTTTTTAGCCCGCGATACGATCTTTACCGTAAAGTTCCGCGCCCTCTTGCCGCGTTTCTTCTCGTCGAGGCATTCACCGTTCTTTATTCGAGGCGTCACGACACCGCGCGCCTTGACGGTAAAATCCGATAATTTTCTAGGCACGCCCGGCAGTGAAATATTTATCGTACTAGCGTCGGCGACATATCACTTTCCACCGCCTCGGCGGAGTTTCCAATCGTAGCATTCGGCAAGTGCTGTTCCTGAATAGGACAGCAAAATCAAAACGAGTAGGAAGCGCATGTCTCGACCCTAGCGCATAATTTCGAATATGTCCGCAGCATTCTATCCGCGTAGCTAAAATTTAATATAAATTGGTTGTGAGCGTGTGTAACGCCCTAATGCGTGGACTTATTTCAGCATCAAAGAATTCGGTGTATCGCTTCTGTCAACGCGTACTGCCTGGCCGCAAAGGCTCCGGCACCTAATCTTTATTATGCGACAAACACGAAACGACTGCAGGAGCCGAACGTGAAACTGCCCCATCATGGCCGATTCGATTATTCAGCGATAGTCGAACGTCCGGACTATTCTTGGCCTGGCGGCAAACGCTTGGCTGTCCATATTGCCACGAACCTCGAGCACTTCGCGTTCGGTGAAGGTATAGGTCACACGCCGACAGAACCCGGGCCGCCGCCCGATCATCGGAATTATGCTTGGCGGGATTACGGCCTCCGTGTTGGCATCTGGCGTATTTTAGATCTTCTGGATGATCTAGAACTGCCAGCAAGCCACCTCACGAACAGCGCTGTCTACGACTATGCGCCACAGATCATGGATCGGGTGCGTGCGCGCGACGACGAAGTCGTCGGACACGGACGCACGAACTCCGAACGTCAGGCGGACTTTACGGAAGCGGATGAAGCCGAACTGATTCGCGAGGCCACTCAGGTCATCGAACAACATGAGGGGAAACAACCACGGGGTTGGATGAGTCCCTGGATCTCGGAAAGCGACGTGACGGCCGATTTGCTCAAGGAAAATGGCTATACGTACATCATGAACTGGCCTTGCGATGATCAACCATTCTGGATGCGAACACGTTCCGGTCCGATCCTACAAGTGCCCTATCCCGTGGAGATAAACGACTCACCGGCCCATCTAAATCGCCGCCACACGGCGTCGCAGTTTGCTGAAATGGCAATGGATCAGTTTGATGTGATGATCGAGCAGGCTGAAAAACAACCGCTTGTCATGGGCCTCGCGCTTCACACGTTTGTCGTTGGCCAGCCGTTCCGTTTTAAGCATCTCCAACGGATTTTGGAACACTTCGCCAATCACCCGAAGCGCGATATGGTTTGGTTCGCGCGACCGGGAGAAATCACCGACTATGTAGCCGGATTGGAACCGGGCATCGTTCCCGGAAGTGAGGAATTGTAGAAGGTCGCGACGTGCAATCTCGGCAAACAAAGCCTCCAAAAGCAGGGTCCCCGATGTTTGATGATTGGGTACGCGGCAAACAGGCATGGAAACGCGCGACGCTTTCCAAATCGGACTATTTCATGCCGATTCCTTCTGGCGTACACGAAGAGATTTCTGCATTTGTCAAAACCTTGCGAACCAATCCGATGGAGACCATCGTTTTGACACCGGCAGATTATCCGCTCCGGCGTACCACTGCTTTTATGAAGAAGGTGCGGCAGCGCTTAGATCGAGGTGTCGGGTTTGCCGTTTTGGACCGGCTCTCAATTAAGAAGTTCGATAAATCAGAGCTTAAGGCAATCTATTGGATTCTGAGTAGTCTCATTGCTCGTCCGGTCGCTCAATCGTTCGACGGAACTTTGCTGTATGACGTGATCGATACCGGTAAGAAGAAAGGCCCCAAAGTCCGCGCCGACCTGACAAGTGCGGAGTTAGATTTCCACACGGACTATAGCTACAACCGGCCACCGCGGTATTTTGGTTTACAGACATTGCGCACAGCCAAACGCGGCGGCCGGAGCGGTGCTGTCAGCCTGATGACCGCTCATAACGAAATGCGAAAACGATATCCAGACTTATTAAAACGGCTTTACCAACCGTTTTGGATCAATCGTTATAACGAGCATGCACCGGGCGAACCGCGGGCAAGCTTTCATTCGATATACGCATATGACGGCAATGAACTCTGGGCCCGCTTCAATCCCCGTAATATCTACGCCGGTTACGATATCGCCGGGCAAGAATTGGATTCGGAAGGCCGCGAAGCGATCGAAGCATTGCATTCAATTCTGGCCGAACCGCCTATGCACATAAATTTCGACCTTGCTGCCGGCCAAACAGTCTATTTCCGAAACGGTTGTTGCGCGCATCGCAGGACTGCTTACGAAGATTACGACGACCCAGACCGGCGCCGCCATATGATCCGAATTTTCCTTCGTGACGATGGCGCCAGAACCTATAACGGATAGCAGCGACGAGCCCCACCTAGCGCAGAGGAAACCACCATGGCCATTAATTTATGCGAATCATTTCGTGCGATGTTTTACACGCCGTTCTATCTGCCTTTTGCGCTTGGCACTTACGACGCCGAAGGTGTCGATGTAACGCTCAGCACAAGCCCGAGTCTCGACACGGTTGCGGAGCAACTACGCGACGGAATTGCAGATGTGTATTGGGGCGGTCCAATGCGGATTATGGTGATGCGGGACCGGAACCGAGAGCCGGAAATTCTCGGCTTCAGTGAAGCGATCACCCGCGACCCATTTTTCTTGATCGGCAAGACACCGAACCCCAGCTTTGATCTGAAAGACCTGCTCGATATCCGTTTTGCAAGTGTCTCGGAAGTTCCCACGCCTTGGATGTGCCTACAGGAAGACCTTCGGAGAGCCGGTATCGACCCGGCGTCACTCAATCGTAATCCCGACCGTTCGATGCCGGAAAACGTGGAAGCTCTCGCCAACGACGAAGCCGACGTCATCCAACTGTTTCAGCCATTTGCGGAACAAGTCCTCTCGAGCGGTGCGGGACATCTCTGGTACGCTCAGGCCACGCGCGGTTATTGCACATACACGACACTTTACGCCACAAAGGACATGATCGCGTCACAACCGGATGACATGCATCGTATGACGCGTGCGATGTATCGATGCCAAAAGTGGATTCATGCCGTACAACCTTCGGAGATCGCCTCTGCAGTGGCAGAGTTTTTCCCAGACATCCCGGCAGATATTTTGAGCGCCGCCGCCGCTCGATATGTCGAACTCGGAGTGTGGGGTAAGGACCCGCATCTGCCGAGAGAAGGTTTTGAGCGGCTGCGGGATTCACTCGTGTCCGGCGGATTGATTTCAATTCGGCCCGAATTCGAAGACTGCGTTGACAATCAATTCGCAGACGCCGTTATCGCAGAAGATCCGCCTAAGGCTTAACGCTCGCACCAACGGCGCCACATGTGACGAAGCGCTTCACCCAAGACTTCACAATAAGCCGCTTCATTCATTATTGGCGATTGCCGCATTTTATCCCGAAGACCGGATCGGATTGCCGATAGTCGCGCGCCGTCTCCCGCCAGATCGGCCGCGATTTGCACATATTGCTCGACATCTGTCGCGATAAGTTCAGGAAGCCCGATATTCGTCAAATGCATTACGCCGGTACGGGAAAAAATACTTTCGCCGGCAAACGTAATGACTGGCACACCCATCCAAAGCGCGTCGCAAGTCGTCGTCCCACCTGAGGTGAGAAGCGGGTCGAGGCAAATATCGAGCTGCCCGTAGGGCGTATATGGGTCATCGGCCCATCCCTGCCGAATTATGCGTTCTGGATCAACACCGTGTTCCCCAAATCGGTCCAATATTCCCGATGCGCCAATTTGGTCGAATTCAAGCCACTTGAGGACCAAACGAGATTGCGGCACCGCTTTCAAAATTGCCGCCCAAGTTTGAACCGTCAGATCACTCAATTTAATCGCGTTGTTAAAGCTTCCGAACGTCACGTAACCGTTGAGTTCTCTCGGTATGTGGGCTGACGGTTCGACGTCGCGCTCCAACGGCCGGTAACAAAAATGCGTGTCCGGCAGCCGGATGATTTCTTCAGTGCAAAATTTATCGGCCGAGGGCAATGCGGAGTGTCGATCCACAACGCGGTAGTCGACAGCCGATAGGCCAGTCGTATTCGGATAGAGGGGCCATCCGACCTGTATGGGCGCCGGTTTTCGCGCAACAGCTAAGAGCCGATTGCCGGACATATGCCCTGCCCCTTCCAACAAGATATCGATCTTGTCGGCTCTTATCTGGTCCGTAAGTTGATCATCGTTCCAATGGACCACATGATGGAAGTGATCTGAAGAACGCTCGAAGCGTTCCGTCCACTCGTCTCGGACAATGTAATTGTAATAGCAGTAGACCTCGAAATCCGCCCTGTTGAGCCCCTCCACGATCGGAAGGAAAAAATGTCCGCCTGGGTGGATACGGCAGTCCGGCGAAAGCAAACCGATACGCAGCCGCCGATTTGGATCCCGCACATTCAAATGTTCCAACGGATCCGGCAGCAACGGCCTGGCATGCAGTTCATCGAACATTTTATGTTCGGCGAGAACGTCATACGGATCGGCATCCGTCTTGAAGCAAAGACAAAACAAAAGGTTTGAGCGGGCTTGATGCATCGTCGGATCGAGTTCGACGGCCTTTTTAAACGCCGACAAGGCCGCTTCCATCCTGCCTTGGTCTTTATACACGATGCCAAGATTGGAGTGCGCCGCCGCATTGCCCGGCGCTACGGCAACCGCCCGTTCGTAATAGGTACCCGCAACCGCAATATCGAGGTGCTCGCGATGTATGTTGCCAAGATTAAGTAGGGCTTCCGCATGCGCCGGCTCAAGCTCTAAAACTTTATTGTAAGCATTCATCGCCGCGACATGCTGCCCGAGCGCGAGTTGTACGGTTCCCGCTGTAAAATGAGCAGGAACGAAACTTTCATCCGCCGCAATCGCGGCGTTGCATGCCGCAAGCGCTTCTTCCGTACGTGACGTTTGGTACAATATCAGGGCCAAGTTGAGGTGCGCTTCGGGTATACGGGAGTCCAGATCGATCGCCTGCCGGGCTTCCGATTCCCCGCCGGCATAGTCTTGCACTGTCAATTTGAGACCGGAGAGAATCGTCCTCAAATCGGCCCGCTCTGGCGCCTTTTCCAACAATTGCTCGATAATGACAATCGCATCCGCAACGCGGCCTGCCTTCGCGAGTATGCCCACCAACGAAATTTTATTCCGCTCGGAACCCGGATCGAATGAAACCGCATTTTCATACGCGGAAACGGCATTCGCCATCTCCCCACGCCGCTCCAACAGAATGCCCTTAACGTACCAAGCCTCACCACTTTCGGGGGCAACGGCGATAGCTTCATCGCACAGCACATTGGCTTCGTCGACCCGGCCCGCCTCGACGAATTCTATTGCCTGCAATAACAATTTGGTTTCAATGGCCACAAACGATCTACCAACAGGATTTTCCGACACAGTGGCGCCTCAGGCACCAAACTATAAGACAGGCACGCAAGACGGAGGCCAAGAGATTTCCGGAAAATCGAGCCTATACCGATCTAGATTTAAGGAAAATGGAGCGGGCGATGAGATTCGAACTCACGACTTCAACCTTGGCAAAGCTGTCGGCTTTCCAATAACTTAATAATATCTATGACTTGTTCGGACGCTGTCGCAAGCTAAACCAAATTAAATCGAACAACACTGGTTAAGACAGAATAAGATGGGCACATTTTGGTCTCACTTTGTTTTTTGCCGATAAGCTCCGACGGCTGCTATCGGCCAGAATCCGTCGTCGCTAAGACATTTGGGATGTGTCCACTTCTTGCGCAAAAGCAGTCATCAAATGACAATTCGTATTAAGAACCGGCTTGTCGATTGCCGTTATCACCGACGATAACAAACGGAGCCCAGAAGATTGGGTGTGCATACGCGTATGCAATACGACCCTTATCATCCCGTGCAACCAAGTCATCGATCATCTTGACACGAGCTTGGCGCAAAGCTTCCGCTCGGTTAACGGAACCTTTGGCCGAAAGTGTAAACAACTCCGCCATCAGCTTGGTGGTTGCCTCTGACATCACAGGCCAGTTGCTTACGAGGAGCGAGCGGGCTCCCGCATAGAAGAATGCACGTCCGAGCCCGGAGACCGCTTCGGCCGCTCTTCCATCTGCGGATGCCGTATTACAAGCGGATAGCACGGCCCAGTCGGCATTGAGGCGAAGAGCCATGACTTCATCCATCGCCAGTAAGCCGTCCTCCCTTTCGCCCGTAACCTTCGGAGATGACAGCGCAAGGGCGGGTTGTTCCAGACCATTTAGGTCGCCCGGTATCAGCCCGTGTGTAGCGAAGGAGATTACGTTGTATTGCGAAAGATCGGCGGATTTGACGGATGTTTCGCTAGCTCGCTCGCCGAGGAATACATCTTGCTTTGGATCGGCATTCAACGATTTCGCAACCGAAAGAATTTCCGTGCGGGTGTCAGGCAGTCTCGGCAGATCGGCGATGCCCGCACTGGCGAGGCCGCGTGTTTGTGGTGCGCTGCGAAGACGAATGCCTCGGAAGGGAACCATCTTGGCTTCAGCGAGTTGAGCTTTTTGTTGCTGTTGCGTGTTGAAATAGGGGTCGCCGAACCCGACGAATGGGCGCCGTTCACCGGGCAGAGCTTTGGACGTGCGGACCGTTTGAAGAGAGGCCACTGATGGCAACATCGTCACGCTATGTGTGTGTGCTAGCCATTCAACGGATCTGTAATGCCGGAACAGCAAACCTTCGTCAAAGCGATCCGATGCTGGTTTCGTTGGCAACAGAGATATTGGAAGCTGTGCCAGGGCGCCATCGGCTACGACCAATAAGTGCCTCGCGTCCTTCCAGCCCTCTGAAACCGGCTCGAATAGCTTTTCATATAGTTCGTAAGCGAGGTCGAGATTGTATCGCGGAATGTCCTTTAGAAACTGGATGCCACCTGGATCGACAGCATTCCTCAGGCGGGTAACCATTTCCTGGAGTTGCTGCTCGCCTATCTCGACCGAGGCAAACGCCAATTGTCCTTTAGGTCCAACAGACCAAACGTAAGTCCGTTTTTTGCCCACATAGAACGAAATCAAAGCCTCGTTAGCACCCAGGTGTGTTCTCACCTCTTCGACTGTCGGCGACTTCGGTCTTACCAAGGCGGCATACTCCGGAAACTTTTGCTCGATCTCCTGCAGGAGAGCTTGCCTCTCGGAACGTAACGTTGTGATCTGCTCCCTGAGGGCTGGGGTAGAGTTTTTGTTCACAGTGCTCGAACCGCTAGTGATACGGCTGAGAATTTCCGTCAGGGTTGCCAACTTGACGGCTGTGTCCTGTTCGCGGCGGACAATTTGCGCCAACTCAGGATCACCAATTGCGGAGCGAGCGGCCGATCCGGCAACGGCAAATTGGACAGTGCCTCCACGGATGGCATCAATGATATGGAATGCTTCGGCAATGGATTGTTTGGACGGAGATTTATCACCGGCATCTAAGGAGAAACTAAGATAGGCGTCTAGAATCAAGTTACGGCGTGCTATCCGATTGTGCTTTGAGGAAGAGCTAGATAGGTCGCCTTGCCTCGCATTTATCAAAACTGGAACAGCACTTTCAAATAACTGTTTTGCCGCTGTGGCTGAATTCAACGCATCATAGGCCATTGCCAGAACGC
The DNA here is from genome assembly GCA_002716125.1 of Rhodospirillaceae bacterium. Lineage (GTDB taxonomy): Bacteria > Pseudomonadota > Alphaproteobacteria > UBA8366 > UBA8366 > UBA6544. Next base: position 2,753 of record PAZH01000069.1, on the reverse strand, counting down.
CTCGCCGCTCGGAGACTTCTAGGTTTTCTGTTCCCAATCTTGCAGCATCCTGATCGATACTGTCTTTCAAAAGGCTCACCGCTTCTCTGGGACGATTGTTCATGACCAGTGCAAGTGGGTAGGCAAGGTCGTTTCCCAAAATCCGATCAAATGCTTCAGAATTTCGACCCAAACCCGACCGCACCGCCTCAAACATTCTTATTGCCTGTTTCCAGTCCTGAGCGGCAGCAAATATCCGGCCAAGCTTAAACTGCTGTCGAGCCGAAAATAAACTCTGAGGTGGTGTTTTTAGACCTCCAAGGATTTCGAGATTTGCATTTTGAAGTCGAATTGCCTCTTCAAATCGGCCCTGGGCCATCAACACATCAACCAATGATCCGATAAAATGTATCGTTACACTGGACGATTTGCCATAATGCTTGAGAATCTCCCTGAGCGCTGATCGTGCAACACTTTCCGCTTCCGATAAACGGTCCTGCATTACTAGATTTCGTGCTAAATCTAACTTCGGAGTAATTTCGAACTGTTTTGGAAATTGCCCGACATAACCGCTAAGAATCCGGCTTGTTCGTAAATGCTCTTGGTGGAATTTTTCTGCTTTGCTCCATTGCCCTTCTAGCTCAAGTTGTGCCGCCGTCCATTTTGACTCAAACCTTGGCTTAGCTCGTTGATGATAACGTTGTTTTCTTGGTTTGTTCGATCTTGCCCACAATCCAAATGCTATTTGTGCTTCTGATACGGCGTCTTTTAATTCGGCTAAATTTCCAGCTTTGTATGCGTTATCAACCGCAACATCTAAAATATCGAGGACCTTTCCCGCATTCCCTTTATAGTCGTTAAAACGTGTGAGTTCCTTCTGTGTTAATGCCTTAGCATTCGCGAAATTCCCAAATTCTGTTTCCATAGCGATGCTCTGAGATATTATAGCAGGTGTAAAAAGGCTTGCGCCTCTCTTGAGCTTAATCCTTCCCCGTTTATCGTGAGTATGAAGCAGTTTTAGGGCCGAGCGAATTTCTGCAATGGCTTGCTCATTTCGTCCTAGTGAAAATGCAGCCTGCCAGCGGCGATAATGGAAATCTGCAATTTCCTGCCACGGTTCGTTTAGCGGTGGCGAACTCTGCAATAGCTCCAATCGCTTGTGGATTAGCGTCGGATTTACCTTAACACTATCAAGAACTGCGAGGATATCTTCGACCGTTCTCGGCGGTATTTCATAAGATTGTGTCTGAACATCGGCCGTCAGTTCCAAAGCTTCCTTGACGCTCAAAGTTTCATCGGTCTTACAGGCAATGACGGCTGATCCAATCGTTACGACAGCTACGAGCGTGCGAATTTTGAGCATCAACCAATCCCTCAATTTGAGCTTCACTTAAATCCATTAGAATTATTTTATTCGGTGAAATGCGATTTTCATATCGATAAATTAACGCCCTGTATCAGATGGCGATAGAAAAGTTGATTTACTGGTTTACGGGCAAAGCAGTCATTTGTTGCAATCGCGGCAAGAGTCCGTTCAGGAGCGAAAGCGGACGTGATACGCATCTCATAAATCAAACATATCCGGCCCGGTTCTTGAGACTATTGCCGACTTCATAGCTCGGCATAATTCTGCATGCACTCGGGCTTAATATTTTGCCATTACAGCAATATCGTAAATATTATAAATAACAATTGACCAGATTCGGTGATTTTTATTATCATATATGTGTGAATAAAAAAGATATTAAACAATCAATATATTTATGGTTATTAAGAAACGACTTTGATTATTTCATTACGTTAAACTTCTTTTTACCCAAACCGTCTTCAAGCTCAGTGCATACGGAGACCTACAACGACCTAGAGCCTGTTGCGCCGCTGCCAGTATTTCCAGCGTTGGACGACTGCCCTGTTTCCTATCGGTTGGCCCTTCTTCCAATGTCCGGCATGCAATCGCCGCGTTCTGTACCTATATGGCTTCCGGCGATACCTCTGCCGCCGCTGCCACAGGCTTTCATATCCGTCCCAACGCGAGCGTGAAAGTGACCGCGCCCAGCGCAGGGCGAACCGTATCCGTATTCAACTTTATGGCGAACCGGGTTGGCAAAGCATTCCACCCCGGCCAAAGAGAATGCACAGACGAACCTATAGTCGCCTAATCAGAAAGATCGTTATCGCTGACACGATCACGAACGATGGCGCAGTCCGGCTTCTAGCGCGCTTGCAACTCACCGTTCAACACGGAGTAAGAGGTTTTGGTCATGACGAGGAACCTGAAATTCAGAAAGTCGCACAATTTCCCTTGGGAAAATGTTGCCGAATTCGAGGCACTCGTTGCAGAACTCTTCGAGGAGTAAGTGTCGCAAGTACCGGCCGAGCGTCACCTCGTTGGGGAAATCGCCGGCATCATCTGGCGCAAATAGCGCGTCGGCCGGTTGAAGTTTTGATTTATAGTTAATTTTCTTTTTTAGAACTCCTTGCGCTGATAAGTTGTTTAACACCTCACCAGTGACTTGACGCATATAGTCGTCGTTCAACACAAATTCTTCAGTTTTCTCTAGAATGCCAGTATCGATCCAGTTTTATAATTCTTCAGATGGTACATTTTGAATTTTACTTTTCAAATATTCCTTAACAAACTGGAGGGCTGCCTCACGAACTGATACTGAGCCAGTTTCGTCAAAATTAAAATTTTGAGAGGCAGAATTTCCAAGATCCGCTACGCTTAACCGTTTGCGATAGATTTTTATTTCTGTTTCTAACTCATTTTCCAT
>PAZH01000068.1 GCA_002716125.1 Rhodospirillaceae bacterium | reverse complement strand
TCCGCGCCGGGCCGCCGGATCAAGTGCGATTTATTGGCAGTCTCCGGCGGTTGGTCGCCGGTCGTTCACCTCATGAGCCACAAAGGCGGCCGGCCGACTTATGACGAAAATCGGCAAGCGTTCGTGCCGGGCGATCTACTCGGCCCGAATCAAGAAGCCGTCGGCGGTTGTACGGGCGATTGGACGGATGACGTGCCCGCCCGCGAACTCTGGAAGGTGCCGCAGCCCGAGGGCGGTTCGGGCAAGGCGTTTATCGATTTTCAACATGACGTGTCGACCAAAGATGTCGAGTTGGCGCATCGCGAAGGTTATGTCTCCGTCGAGCATTTGAAGCGCTACACCATGCTCGGCATGGCAACCGACCAGGGTAAGACGGCCAACATCGCGGGGCTCGCCTTGATGGCCGAAGCGCGGGGGCTGCCGATTCCGGCGGTCGGCACGACAACGTTTCGCCCGCCCTATACGCCGACGGCACTCGGCACCGTCGCTGGCGGCGAAGTTGGGCGCAATTTCGTGCCGGAGCGCTTTTCCCCAATCCAGGATTGGCACGCCCATCACGGTGCCGTCATGGTCGAGGCCGGGCTTTGGATGCGCCCGCGCTACTATCCGAAAGACGGCGAAGACATTCATGCCGCGTATCGGCGTGAAGCCGATATGGTTCGCAAGGGCGTCGGGATCGTTGATGTCACCAGCCTCGGTAAAATCGATGTGCAGGGACCGGATGTCGCGGAATTCCTCGACCGGGTCTATGCGAATACTTTTTCGACATTGAAGGTCGGCCGCGCGCGCTATGGCGCGATGCTGCGGGACGACGGGATCGTGTTCGATGACGGCACCACATCGCGCTTGTCGGAGAATCATTATTTCATGACGACGACGACCGCGAACGCCGGTCCCGTCATGGCGCATATGGAAATGCTGCTGCAGACGGCTTGGCCGGAGCTGCGGGTGCATCTGACCTCGGTCAGCGACCAATGGGCCGGTATTGCGGTGGCGGGTCCGAAGAGCCGCGAGCTGCTGTCGGCGCTCGGCACGGATATCGACATGTCGGATGAGGCGTTCCCGTTTATGGGCGTGCGTGAAGGAACGCTCGACAATGCGCCGGTGCGGATATTCAGGATTAGTTTCTCCGGTGAGTTGGCTTACGAGATTTACACGACATCCGATTTCGGCGATGCGCTTTGGCATCGAATCTGGGGCGTCGGGCAGGCCTTCGGCGTCGTACCGTACGGGACGGAAGCCATGGCGGCACTCCGTATCGAGAAGGGGCATGTTGCGGGACCCGAGCTCGATGGCCTCACGACAATGGACGATCTCGGCCTCGGGAAGATGGCAAGCACGAAGAAACATTATGTCGGCAGTGTCTTGAAGGAGCGTCCGGCTTTGCTGGAAGAGGACCGGTTGAAGCTGGTGGGGCTCATCCCGGTCGACCGATCGTTGAACTTACGGTCGGGCGCGCTTATGCGCGAAGAACCGTTCGAGCCGAAGAGCCGTCCTGTCCGCGACGTCCATTCCTTCGACGAATTGACGGAGACGCCCGAGACCGTCGGCAATCTTGGCTATATCACATCGGTCTCTTACAGCCCGGAACTCGGGCACTATGTCGGCTTGGCGATGGTCTCGAACGGCCGCAGCCGTTTGGGCGACCGAATGTATGCCTGTCACACGGTGAAAGGCGAAAACATCGAGGTCGAAGTGGTCTCGCCGCATTTCGTTGATCCGGATGGGGAGCGGTTACGTGGGTAGGGTTGGCCATTTAGAGCGTTCCGCATGCTGAACCTGTCGAAGCATGCCGCGCGAACGAACACGGGCTCACCCTTCGACAAGCTCAGGGGGCGGTTTCGGGTTGGGAGAAAGTCATATGCTTGATCGTCGCTCGCAGCTTGCCGAACACTTAAAGCCGGGCCGTTTCGGCGCGGGCGAGACGCCGCGTGTGATGCTATCGGAGGTTCGGGGCCGGGCCATCGTGCAAGCGGTCGGATGGCCGGACACTTTCGAAAACGTCTCCAAGCGGTTGGCCGAGGCCGCCGGCGGTACGCCACCCGAGACCTTCGGGATTGCGAGCGTTGCCGACACGGTTACCGTTCTTTGGGCAGGTGCGGAGCGTCTTTGGTTCACAGCAGACGATTATGGTTTGATCGCGCGTTTCGACGGTTGCGTGAGCGACGAAGAGGCGATGCTGCTGGAGTTGACCGATAGCCGTACGATATTCCGGATCAAAGGCGCGGCGGTGCGTCAGGTGCTGGCGAAGGGTGTCGCTGTTGACCTCCATACATCCGTTTTCCCGGTACAAGCGATTGCCCACACCATGGTCGAACATGCCGGTGTGCTGCTCCATCGCGTCGGACCGGAAGCGTTCGAACTTTATGTGCCGCGCAGTTATGCGGCGAACCTTTGGCATTGGCTGACGGAGTCCTCGGCTGAATTCGGGTACGAGGTCGAAGGGTAATGGCATTTGTGACGCGTGATGGCGTGCGTCTCTATTACGAAGACCATGGCAGCGGGCCGGCCGTCCTTCTATCGCACGGCTACGGCGCCACCAGCCAGATGTGGCAAGATCAAGTTGCGGTTCTTAAAGATCGCTATCGGGTCATTGTTTGGGATTTACGCGGGCACGGCGAAAGCGATTACCCGGCCGATCCCCATCTTTATTCAAAGCAGCATACGGTCGCGGATATGGCGGCCCTGCTCGATGAATGCGGTCTTGAGCGTGCGGTCATCGGCGGGCATTCGCTTGGCGGCTATTCAACGCTTGCTTTCCATCGCGTTCATTCGGATCGCTGCGCCGCGCTGATGCTGTTCAATTGTGGGCCGGGTTTTAAGAAGGACGAAGCGCGTCTCAAATGGAACGAGACGGCCGAACGCCGCGCCAAACGCTTCGAGGATGAGGGCCTGGCCGTCATGGGGGATCGCGCTGAGTTTTTGCGGGCCGAGCACCGCGATGCCAGCGGCTTGGCGCATGCGGCACGGGGCATGCTCGCGCATGACAATTCGGAAGTGATCTTCTCCTTGCCGCAGATCGAAAAACCGACGCTCATTCTTGTCGGCGAAGAGGATACGCCCTTTATCGCCGCGACAGACTATATGGCGGCGAAGATCGCCGGCAGCGAGAAGGCCATCATCCAAAACGCGGGTCACGCCGCTAACCTCGACAATCCGGTCGATTTCAATGCGGCAATGAGCGGGTTTTTGGACGCATTGAATTATTGATGCAGTCGATTGAGCCGTTTGCCGGACGTGAAGTGATCCGGAATCCAATCTGGACGACTGCGTTCACACGCGAACTGTAGCCCGGTTCCTGGACTTCGTCGGGTCCCGGGAAACGTTACGGAAAGGAACAAGAGCAATGACCGAAACCCTGGCGGATCTATACGAAGCGCGGTTTGGCGAAGCGACGGACCTGGGAAAGGACCGCCCGGCAGAAGGTGAGATCGCCCGGCAGCTGGCGCATCGCTCGCACCGGCGCTGGGCCGATAAGCCCGTCGATGATGACTTGTTGCAGCTGTTGTTCGCGGCGGCTCTCTCGATCCCGACCAAGTCGGACTTGATGCAATACGCCGTTCTACATGTCGAGGACCAAGTGAAGAAGGATCGTGTCGCCGAATTGATCCCGTCGATGGCATGGATCGCGGATGCGCCGGTATTCCTCGTCTTTTGCGGTGACGGGCGACGCATCCGCAAAGTCTGCGAGTTGCGCGGAACAGATTTCGCGCATGAAGAACTCGACTCGTTCTTCAACCCGACGGTGGATGCCGCGCTCGCCATGTCCGCCTTCATCCGGGCGGCAGAAGGAGAAGGACTTGTGACTTGCCCGATCAGTGCGGTGCGGGAGCCGGTCACAGAAATTTCCGAGATGCTGGAATTACCGAAACATGTATTTCCGGTCGCCGGGCTTTGTGTCGGCTATCCGGATTGGGAACCGTGGGTGAGCCTGCGTCTGCCGCCCCGTGTGATGGTGCACAAGGATCGCTATGACGACGCTAATTTCGAGGCCGAGATTGATGGCTATGACGCGCGTCGGGCCGAGCGCAATCCCATGAAGCGTCAGCGCGAGGTGGAGAAATACGGCAAAAAGGAACTCTACGGCTGGTCCGACGACAAGTCGCGTCAGGTCTCTCATTTAGAACGGGGCAACTTCGCCGACTTCATTCGTCGCAGCTTTAAGATTTAAGTAATTTTTGTCGATTACGTTCGGTCTGGTTGGCGCGGTCCACCTGGTCCGTGCTTTGCCGTTCTTATGACTCCGCAAAGATTTTTATTCTGGTAAACTCACAAAATATTATTGTCCGGACATTGGGTGGGTTTGATGCATAATTTGGCACGTCTCCTATGGATCAGCGCGTTGGCAATATTTGGGGCGGTCGGGGCGCCGATCGCGACCCATGCCGTGTCCGATGCACCGGTGATCGTCGGACTCGATGCCGATATGTCTTCCGGGGCGGCGGTCGGCGGCCGGTCGATCCGTCGAGGCGCCGAAGTTGCGATCCGTGAAATCAATGCGAAGGGCGGCGTCCTCGGTCGCAAACTCAAGCTCGTGGTGCGTGACCATCGGGGTAACCCCGCGAGAGGCAAGGACAACATTCTGGAATTCGCGGCAACGCCAAACGTGGTCGCCGTTCTCGGTGGCATTCACACGCCTGTCGCCCTGCAGGAACTGAAGGCGATACACGCCAACAAATTGATTTACCTCGGTCCGTGGGCGGCCGGCACGCCGGTCGTCGATAACGGGTACGAGCCGAATTACGTCTTTCGCGTATCCGTCCGAGACGCGTTTGCGGGCGGGTTCTTGGTCGATCACGCGGTCGAGGCGGGTTATAAGAAACTGGGCCTCTTGTTCGAGAGAACGGGTTGGGGGCGCTCGAACGAGAAAGCCGTCAATAACGCCCTTTCGGATAAGGGGATGGAGCCGGTCGGACTGCAATGGTTCAACTGGGGTGTCGCTGACCTTTCGGACAAGATCGAACGACTCTCGGCCCAGGGCGCCGAAGCGATTTTGCTCGTCGCCAATGCCCGTGAAGGCGGGATGTCCGTGCGGTCGATGGCGGCGCGGGACGAAAATAATCGGTTGCCCATCATTTCACATTGGGGAATCAGCGGTGGCAACTTTTTTGCCGACAACCGCAAGGATCTTAAGAAGATCGATTTTACTTTTCTGCAGACGTTCTCATTCCTGAAACCGCCCATCCCCGAGCGAGCCGAGATGTTCTTTAAGGCTTTGCACGCTTTCGACCCGAAAATCGAAGTAGCAAGCGATGTTAGTGCGCCGGTCGGTGCCGCCCACGCATACGACCTGATGCATTTGCTGGCTAAGGCGATCGTGAAAGCCGGCACGATCGAACGGGCGAACGTTCGGGACGCCTTGGAGACGCTGAAGTTTCATGCGGGATTGATGAAAGACTATTCACCTCCGTTTACGAAGACGCGGCATGACGCGCTGGACGCGAGCAGTTTCATTATGGTCCGTTTCGATGAGAACGGTGTGATCCGTCCGGTCGAGGCGAAGTAGTTATCGTATGCAATCAGACGACGACATCGCGCCGGTATCGTTCTTTACCTATTTGTTGGTATGCGTTCTGCCGGTGACGGCGGCCGTTCTGGTCGCGGCTGCGCTGTTTGGTCTGAGCGTGACGCACGAACTGGCGAAGCAAAAGGCTGACGAATCGCTGCTGCGACAGAACCGGCAGACCGGTACGATTATCGAATTCAGAATTGAGAACATTTTGTCACAGGTGAAGAACCTGTCCGACAACGCGTTGCTCATCAACGGATTGATCGACGTTGAAGGGCGGGACGACTACCTGCCGCCGTTCTTCCGCGAGTTGCGCGTGGCGGGTGCGACCGGTGCGCGAATAGAGATGACGGATTACAAAGGCCGTTTGCTCTTTGCAAACTCGATGGCGCAGAGTTTCTCGGCTGAAAACGACGGATGGCGGAAACCCGTATTAGAAAAGGGCAAGCCTTGGTACCGACTGAATGCCGAAGGGTTGATCGTCGTTGAGCCCCTTTTGTATTTGGGGGATGCGGAAGGCGCGATTGTTGTGACGCTCGGTATGGGCGACTTGGCGGAACTCCTCGATGTGGGCGTCCAATACAACGAAACGCTGGTGATTGATGGGACGAACCAAGTCCTTTTTACCTCCAATACAGAATTCGGCGCGATCGGTTCCGTCTACGACACTGCCGGGCGTGACGACTGGCGTGTGATCGCTTCGCCGCTCGTCCGCAACCCGGATATCAGGGTCTTAACGCTGCAGTGGGAAAGCGTGGCGTTGGCCACCCAACAGTGGATTCAAAACTTTCTCGTTGTCGGAATCGTAATTGCCCTTGGCGTTCTGGTCGGAGCGGTTGCGCTGGCAGCCTATCTCGTAAAGCGCGATGTCTTTCGCTTGTCGGGTATCGTCCGGCGCATTACCGGTACGCGGGATATGGGCGAGAGGGTGACACCCTCGGGACCGGCGGAACTCGATGAGCTCGGGGGTGATTTTAATACGATGCTGGAAGCGTTTGAGCGGACGACGGCATCGTTTGAGTATGTCGATGGGATCGTTTCGAACACTGCCGACGGAATCTTTACGGTCGATTTTTCGGGTCGAATCGAGACGTTCAATCTGGCGGCGGAACGGATGTTTGGATACGCAGCCGATGACGTCTTCGGTAAGGAAATTTCGATGCTGTTGCCGAACGATCATGAGGGCGAAAGCACAGAGAACTTACTTCGAAATTTCGTAAACCACAGCCGAGTCAGCTCGGATGGAGCGCGTGAGGTCCACGGGCGCCGTCGCGACGGAACAGTATTCCCGATCGAGTTGAACGTCGCAGAAATGCGCACAGGCGAAGAGGCGCGTTTCATTGGCATTGCCCGCGATATTACGGAACGCCAAGAAGCCGAACGCTTGAAAGCGGAATTCGTGGCGACTGTTAGTCATGAATTGCGGACGCCGCTGACGTCGATCAAAGGGGCACTTGGGCTTATTCAATCTGGCGTGACGGGCGACGTATCCGCGCAACAACAGTCGATGTTGGACATTGCCTACAACAATTCCGACCGGTTGGTCGCGCTGATAAACGATCTGCTCGATATGGAGAAGTTCGAAGCAGGCAAGATGACCTACTACATGAGTACGGTCGACGCGCAGACATTGATCAACGACGCCATCGAAGCCAACAAAGGGTATGGCGATGAGCACGGCGTTTCGTTCGTGAATGATTCGGCGGAAGACCAGTTCCTCGTCCGTGCGGACAAAGACCGGTTGATGCAGGTCTTAGCGAATTTGATGTCCAATGCGGTTAAATTTTCGCCGCGGGGTGATGCCGTCCAGATCAGAGCCTTTCGCCGTGACGGTAATATTCGCGTCGAAGTGGAGGACCGGGGACCCGGCATACCTGAAGAATATCGCACGAATATTTTCGAGAAATTCTCGCAGGCGGACTCCTCCGATACGCGCCAAAGCGGGGGTACGGGGTTAGGCCTTCCGATTGCGCGCGCGATCGTCGAACAGCACGGGGGCGATCTTCGCTTTTCGACTGAAGAAGGCAAAGGGACGACCTTCTATTTCGAGCTTCCGGAACTCGTGAACAAACGCGCCCCCGACGTGGACGCGACGACGGAGGAGAATCGGTGTCGCGTGTTGATTTGCGAGGACGATAAAGATGTCGCGCAAATATTGAGTAAATTGTTGGCGGAATCGGGATGCCAAAGTGTTATTGCGCATTCGGCCGAACAAGCGAAGCAGCATCTTGAAAGTGATCATTTCGACGCGATGACCTTGGATATCTCGCTGCCGGGCGAAGATGGAATTTCGTTTCTTCGGCAATTGAGAAAACAACCCGAGACGCGTAATCTGCCGGTCGTCATTATTTCCGCGACGGCCGATATGGGGCGAAGAGAGCTCAACGGCGATGCGGTCGGAATCGTCGATTGGATCCAGAAACCGATCGATACGGAAGTGTTTCCCGAGAGGTTACGCAGTACGATTCAACGGGTCCCGAACAAGAAGCCCCGGATTCTCCATGTTGAAGACGATGAAGGCGTTCTCAAGTTTGTGGATGCGCTTGTCGGTCGTACCGCGGATTGTATCGCAGCGAAAACATTTGGTGAGGCGGAGCGACGCTTAGGCAATGAGCGTTTCGATCTCGTCATTCTCGATTTGATGTTACCGGACGGGGTCGGTGAAGACCTTCTCCCGCGGCTGAAAGGCTCGGGGCGCAGCCCGACACCGGTTATCGTATTCTCTTCCAAGGAAGTCTCGCGGGAGACAGCGGACGGAATCCGGGCCGCGTTGGTAAAGTCTCAAACCTCCAACGATGAACTGATGCAAGTAATTCATTCGGCTATTGAAAAAGGTAAGGAGGTCGCCGAACCTCTATCCTGAGATGTGCCAATACCGATTTCTCGTCGAGGTTCCATGATACGCGATCCCGGACATTACGATTACTGGCCTTATATCGACCGGCCGAAACTCACCTGGCCCGAAGGCAAGAAGATTGCCTTTTGGGTCTCTCCGAATATCGAGAATTACGAATTCCAGCCGCCGTTCAATCCGCATCGCCGCGCCATGCCGCGGCCTTTGCCGGACGTGATCCACTATTCGCACCGGGATTACGGCAATCGGTCCGGATTTTGGCGCATGCTGGAGGTTATGGATGAATATGGCGTCCGGGGCAGCGTCTCGCTCAATGTCGCGACGTTGGACCATCATCCGGAAGTTATCGAAGAGTGTAAGAAACGGCATTGGGAGTTCTTCAGCCACGGCATCTACAACACGCGTTATCTCTACGGCATGAACGAGACGCAGGAACGCGCATATATCGAGGACGTGGTCGAAAGTATCAGCAAGCATACCGGGCAGCGGGTGATCGGTTCGCTGACGCCGGCGATCACCCATACGGAACGCAGCATTCCGCTGCTCGCCGAGTACGATTTCACCTATGTCTGCGACCTCTTCCATGATGACCAGCCGGTGCCGCTCAACGTGCCGAAAGGCAAGATGATCTCCATGCCCTATTCGGTGGAACTCAACGACTTCACCTTGTTCAACGGCGCGCGTGTCACACCCAACCAGTTCCGTGACATCCAAAAGGCGTTTATCGATCGGCTGCTGGAGGAGGCGGACGAGAGCGGGTCTGTCATGTGCATTCCGACGCATCCATTCCTGATCGGCCGTCCGTTCCGGCTCGACGCGTTCGCGCAGGCGCTCGAATACATCACCAGCCATAAGGAGGTCTGGGTGACGACGAGCCGCGACATCGCGGACTATTATTTCGAGCACCACTACGACACGGCAGTCGAGGCAATTGCCGCACATAAGAAAGAGTGGGGCCAAAAATCGATGGGAGGTGCGGCATGAGCTTGACCGACGATTACGTCAAATACCCGCACCGGCGATACGGCATCGATAACGACCGCTATGACTGGTCGATCCTGCCGCGTCGCGACCCGGTCGAATGGCCTGGCGAGGCCAAGGTGGCGCTTTGGGTGGTGCCGGTCTTGGAATACTTTCCGATGGATATACCGACGGCGCCCTTTATTGCGCCGGGCGGTTCGACCACACCCTATCCCGACCCGCGGACCTATAGCTCGCGCGACTACGGCAGCCGCGTCGGCGCCTTCCGGGTTTTCAAAGCGCTCGACAAGTACGGTGTGAAGGCAAGTGTGGCGTTCAATTTAGCCGTGGCAGCGCGTTATCCGTTCTTGATGAATGAAGTCACGCGCCGGGATTGGGAAGTGATTGCGCACGGCGTCGATATGGGAAAGCTGCATCATGGCGATCTCGATATCGAGACGGAGCGCGGCTATGTGCAGGAGTCGCTGTCGATGCTGCGCGACATGTCGGGCCAGCCCGTGGTCGGCTGGATTTCGCCGGCGCGCTCGGAATCGATGAACACGCTGGACCTCGTCGCGGCGCAAGGCGTCGAATACGTCGCCGATTGGGTCAACGACGACATGCCATATCCGTTGAAGACGGAGAGCGGCGAAATCATGTCGATGCCACACACCCACGAGATCGGCGATTTGCAGGTCATCCAGCACATGAGCCAGACGGAGGCCGATTACACCGAGCAGGTCAACGCGCATTTCGACGTGCTCTATCGGGAAGCGGATACGCAGGGTGGCCGTATCATGACGCTCACCCTTCACCCTTGGAATATCGGCCAACCCCACCGCATCAAAGCGCTCGAAGACGCGTTGGCCCATATCACGGGGCACGACGGCGTGTGGTCGGCGACGGGCGCGGAGATATTGGCGGCATTTGGTAAGTAAGACGAGCGACCCGTGCGCCGGTCCGCTCAACGTCGATTCTTCACCTGATCCAACGCATTCTGGAGGGCACGGACGAGGGCGTCGTCGGTGTCTTTCTGGACGGCGAAATAGACGTCGGCTTCTTCGAGAACCCACAGAATTTCGTAGTCGTCGGCGGACTCGCCGAGGGCTCTTAAATTCCACATCGCGACATTTTCTTCGTAGGCCCACAAGTCCACCCGGCCATACGCGAAGATTTTCGCCGCGTTCTCGGACGACCGCGTGGAAAAGATGCTGTTCGGATCGATGCCTTTCGTCTTCAGCAACAACTCGCCGATATCTTCTCGAACCGCGGCGATGCGGTAATTGTTCAGATCCTTCAGGCTTTTTAGATGCAAATTCTTTGATTTCTTGGCAATGACGGAAATCTTCGTCGGCTGGAGGGGACCCACCCATTTGAACAGGTCTTCGCGCGCGGGGGTGCGGGTGGTCACGAACAAGACGGTGTTTTCTTGCGTTTGAGCAAGGCGATACCCGCGTGACCAGGGCAGGACTTCAACGTCCGCCGCCGTTTTCGAAGATTTGGCGACGGCGAGCATGCGTAAGAGAATATCGACGGCACTGCCCTGCAGAATGCCGCCCTCCTTAAAATTGAAGGGGGCGTAATTCTCGGTAATGAAATGCAGGTCGCGGAACGGATCGTCCGCTCTCGCCGTGGACAATTGCGCCGCAAACAAAAGGGTCGCGGCGATGATCGCGATGAACGTTCGGGAACGGACCGACATTCCCGAAGCCTCAATCGTCCACAACGAATCGTTTTGCGGTCGCGTCATAGTCGCCATAGCCGAGTTTCTCCCGCAAATCCGCGAAGGGGAGCGCGGTATCGGCGTTGGCTTTGCCTTCCTTGAAGGCCTCGAGGCCGGCGACGATCCCGGCAGCGGCGGGCGAAATCATACCGGTCGGATAGGTGCCGATCTTGAGACCGAGTTCCTCGGCGCGTTGCTGCGTCGGTGTCTCGCGCTTGGCCCCCGGCGAAAGGACGGCGAAGGAGGGGCGTCCGGGTGCCGCTTCGACGGCGCGGCGAATCTCGTCTTCGTCGGCGGGGGAGTCGAGGAACAGGATATCGGCGCCTTCTTCGACATACATCTCGATCCGGGCGACGGCTTCGTCTATGCCGAGGGTGGGACGACAGTCGGTCCGCGCCATCACGAGGATGCCCGAATCTTTTGCCGCCTCGACGGCGGCGCGCATCTTCATCCGGACTTCGTCGCGCGGCAGGGCCGGTTTCCCGTCGGATGTCAGTGCGCGGGGCGTGATCTTATCTTCGATCAACACCGCGGCGGCGCCCATCCGCCCATATGCCCGAACCGTACGCTGGGTGTTCATCGCATTGCCGTAGCCGTGATCGCCGTCGGCCAAGATCAGCAGGTCGGGGGCGGCGGCACGCGTCATGTTCAGCGAGTCCTGCATCTCGGTCGCCGTCAGTAGATCGAGGTCGGGTCCCCCGAGACGACTTGCCGCGACGCAAGAGCCCGAAAGAAACGCCGTCTTATACCCCGCCTGTGACGTCAGCTTGGCGCTGAGCCCGTCCCAGATCGCGGGCATGACGACGAAACCGGGTTCGGCGAGAAGAGCGCGAAGGCGTTCGGGTGCGGACATAACGGATTCCTCAAAGCTGTTGTCGACGAGAAGTGGATATAGAGTGTTCGGCGCCCGTTAGAACGGGCGCTCGCCAGCAATCGTGACGCGATGCATCTCGCGCCGGTGGCCGTGATAGTCGTTGAGTGCATAGTGCTGCGTGCACCGATTGTCCCAAAAGGCGATGGAGTGCCGCTTCCAGCGGAACTGGCAGGTGAACTCCGGCCGCCGGGCGTGTTCTTTCAAAAATCGCAGGAGCGGACGGCTCTCTTCTTTGGTCATGCCGTCGAAACGCTGAATGGATATGGCACTGATATACAGCGATTTGCGTCCGGTCGCGGGATGCGTGCGGACGATTGGATGGACCATTTCCTCCTCGGCATCTTCCTTTACCTTCACATCCATCGACTTGCTGAATTTTTCTTGCCGCAGCGTCACTTGGCTGTTGCTGGCCCCATAGGATCGCTGTCCGGTATGCACGGCTTTCATGCCGGACAGCAAACCCTTCATGGTATCCGAGAGCGCTTCGTAGGCACGGTACATGTTGACGAAAATCGTGTCGCCGCCCGCTTCAGGCACATCGAGGGCGTATAGAATTTGTCCCATGGGCGGTGTTTCGTGGAAAGCCACATCGCTGTGCCAAATACCCCCGAAATTGGCCGCTCGGTCTTCAGCTTCCTTGATGACGGGGAGAATCTCCGGATGACTTGCCAGACCCTTGGCATAGGCATGGGTCTCGACCTCACCGAAGCGGCGCCCGAAGGCCAGATGTTGATCCGGTGTGATCGTTTGGTCCCGGAAAAAGATCACGAGGTGGTCGTGCAGCGCCTGACGAACGGCTGTGAAAGTGGCGTCGTCCAGTTCCTTCGAGAGGTCGATCCCGTGGATTTCCGCACCGAGCGCGTTGGCGATGGGCCTGACTTCGATTTCTCCGCCGTTCATGGGTATCCTCGTCCTGCTCAACCGTTGCTATATTAACAATACGCCAAAGACGAATGTAGGGGAGGGCTCGCATGAGCGAATTTTTACCGGAAGACCCTTCGGAATTGCCGCCGGACCGCTGGGCGCGGATGGGGCTTAACGTTGAAGGGTACAAGGAAATGCGGGCGATGAAGCTTGCGCGCGACGCGAACGCGCCCGCCGTCGGCGCTATGGCACCCGACTTCGAAGTGGAGCGGTTGGGACCGGATCGATCCCGCACAGGCGATACCTTCCGTCTCTCCGACGCAAGGGGGCGGCCTGTCGGGCTAATCTTCGGCTCCTATACGTGACCGCCCTTTCGTGAACACGCCGTGCGCGTGAACGAAATTTACCGCGAGTTCCGGGAGCAGATGGATTTCTATATCGTCTATATACAGGAAATTCACCCAACCGACGGCTGGCAGGTACCGGCGAACGAGCGTGACGAGGTTCTCTTCACGCAACCCACGAATGCCGACGAGCGCGCCGAAATGGCGGGCGTCTGCATGCTGAATCTCAAATTCGAAATGCCGATGCTGCTCGACAATATGGAGAACGAAGTAGATCTTAAATATGCCGCTTTGCCGGAGCGGCTTTACCTCGTCGATGCGCTCGGCAGGGTCGTGTATCGCAGCCGCATGGGTCCATGGGGCTTCGATACCGAAGAATGGCGTGCGGCGATTGAAGGTCTCGCGGCGGGCTGATTAGCCGTAGATGTCGGGCCAACCATAATGGTCGCGGATGGCGTTCCAGGCTGCTTCCGCGGTCTCGACATAGCTGAAGAGATCGAGATCGCCCTTCGAGATGACGCCGGCCTCGACCATTGCTTCGAAGTTTATGATCTTGCGCCAGAACTCTTCACCAAACAGCAGAATGGGGATCGGCGAGATCTTGCCTGTCTGAATCAAGGTCAGCGTCTCGAAGAGTTCGTCCATCGTGCCGAAGCCGCCCGGAAAGGCAACCATGGCGCGGGCGCGCATGAGGAAGTGCATCTTCCGTACAGCGAAGTAGTGAAACTGAAAACAAAGATCGGGTGTGACGTAGGGGTTGGGGTGCTGCTCGTGCGGCAAGGTGATGTTAAGGCCGATGCTCTTTGCGTCGACATCCGCGGCACCGCGGTTTGCCGCCTCCATAATGCCGGGCCCGCCGCCCGTCACCACGACGTAGTCCCGCAACTTGTCCGACTGGCTGGCCGCAGAGACGAGCGAAGCGAGAAGCCGGGCTTCGGCGTAGTATTTGGCCAGGGGCCCATCTGCGTTCTCGGCCGGGTCGGCGGCGCGCGCGCTGCCGAAGACGACGATGGTCGAATTGATGTTGTTGGCCTGCAACTCCAATTCCGATTTCATCAGTTCGAGCTGGAGACGCATGCCCCGCATCTCGTCCCGGACCAGAAAGTCAGGGTCGTCGAAGGCCAGGCGATACGTCGGCGATTGGGTCTGCGGACTTTCAACGCAAAAGGCGGCGTCTTCTCGTCCCTGACGGGCCGAAGGGTAACAGGTTGAATGCATGAGGTCGTCGGGGGTCATGGGCGGCTCCGTCAAGAATGTTCGATCTTCCACAGAGTGTGCGCCTAGGACCGAAGGCATTCAACGACTGAGATCGTATTGTCCGAGGGGCCGTGCTGGCTCAAAGGCGATTATATCGATTGAGGAACGCTTGGTGGTTGCGCTTGTATCGCGCAAACATGATCCAATCGAGTGTCCCGCTCATAAAAAAATAGAGCGTCGTTCCGAACACAACAAAGAACGCCAAGAAGTAAATCATCACGAGAGTGTCCGGCGGGTCGATTCCCGTCACGTGCATGACATATAAAATACCGAAATAGACAAATGGTATAACAGCTGAATAGACCAGCTGACGCTTTGCCTTCGCGATACGAGCCAGAATGAACGCCTGCTCTCTCGGCGATAGGACTAGACGCAAGGGCTCGTTTACAATTCCTTGCGGTGATCCTTGGGATTTAGCCATGTTCCCGGGGCGTTTATGACGAGATCTGCTTCACGTGCGGCGGGTGCTACTTAACCCACGCGAGGGCGTTTTTGATAAAGCTCGGCAGTTCTCTTTCGTGCTTCGTGTCGATTTCGACGACGACGCTCATGCCCGCGCGCAGGGGCGGCTCATAGGGGCTATCGAGCAGCTTAAACTTGATCGGGATGCGCTGGACCACTTTGACCCAGTTGCCGGTCGCGTTTTGCGGCGGCAGCAAGGAGAATTCCGCGCCGGTCGCCATGCTGATGCTCTCCACTTTGGCGCGCCAAACATGGTTCGGGTAGCTGTCGACCTGAATGACCGTATCCTGGCCGACCTTTACATGCGTGAGGTCGGTTTCCTTGAGGTT
>PAZH01000067.1 GCA_002716125.1 Rhodospirillaceae bacterium | reverse complement strand
CCCGCCATATCGTGCGCGGCGATCATTTCGCGCGCGGGCCGGCGTTCACTCATTTCGATCCAAATATCTTGCATGGCCAGGAAGTCTTCGGAGCGACCCTCGGGATCATCGGCATGGGTGGTGTCGGCCAACAGGTGGCGCGCCGCGCCGCCGGGTTCGATATGAAGGTGCTGTATCACAATAGATCCGAGATACCGGAAATCGCCGGTAAGCTTGGCGCGACCTATGTGTCTTTGCCCGAACTCCTGGCGCAGTCGGACTTTGTGACCCTGAACGTTCCGATGACACCGGAGACCCGCAATATGATCGGTCGCGACGAGTTGGCGATGATGAAGCCGACCGCGATCCTCGTAAACGCCGCACGCGGCGGTGTGCTCGATCATGACGCCTTGGTCGATGCGTTGTCGGACGGCACCATTTGGGCTGCCGCTCTCGATGTTACCGAACCGGAACCCTTGCCTCGCGACCATCCATTATTGGCCATGGAGAATAGCGTCATTGCGCCGCATCTCGGCAGTGCCACCCGCAAGACGCGGATCGGAATGGTCCAGCGAACCATCGAGAATTTGATTGCCGGCCTCACCGGCGGCGACATGCCAAGCCGCGTCGCTTAAGGCGTCACGACTTTGCGGTAGGTATCCCTTTCGACAGGCTCAGGACGAGGGATTTGTTTGCGTCGCCGAATCTTGGGGGTGGCTCGAATGCGGGCATTTCAGGGCAAATCCCTTGATCGAAATTCGATTCATTGCAGGTAGATAGGAGAACCGCCCTCACGAAAACCCGAATCTATCGCAAGGAGTTGTCCGATGCCCGACAAGACGGAAGAAGCTATTCAAAAGAGCACCGATTATTACAACAGCTCGGACACGGACAATTATTACCGGGCGATTTGGGGCGGTGAGAGCATTCATGTCGGCATCTTCGACCAGCCCGGAATCAGTATCCGCGACGCTGCCCGCCGCGCCGTGACTTATCTCGCGGGACGGCTCGATTCAATCGGACCAGATAAGACCGTGATCGATCTCGGCTCCGGTTTCGGCGGCCCAATCCGCCAACTCGTCACCGATTACGGGTGTAAAGGTGTCGCTCTGAACGCCAGCGCACTTGAGTTGACAGCGATGGCAAAATTCAATGAAGCCGAAGGTCTCGCCGACAAGATCACGCCGCTTGAGGGCAACTACGAAGACATCCCGATGGAGGACGCACAGGTCGACATCGCTTGGTCGCAAGAAGCGTTTCTGCATTGCGGCGACCGGGCGAAACTGATGCGCGAGGTCTTTCGTATTCTGAAGCCGAGCGGCGAGTTCGTTTTCGCCGACCCGATGGCGACGCCGACCGCGCCGGCGGAAGTTCTCCAACCGATGCTCGACCGGGCCAACCTCGTGTCCTTCGGTACGGTCGAAGGATACCTCGCGGACGCGAAGGCGGCGGGCTTCGAGGATCGCGGTTACGAAGATCGGACGGAGGATTTCCTAACCAACTATCGCACGATCGTGGCCGAAACCCGGGCGCGCCACGATGAGTTAAAGCAGGAAATCAGCGAAGCCTTCCTCGAAAAGATCGGCAACGGTATGCAGTACTGGGTCGATGGCGGCGAAGCCGGGCACATGGTCTGGGGCAGTTTCCACTTTGTGAAGCCGGCGTAGGCGGCAAGCTCACCCTTCGACAGGCTCAGGATGAGGGGGCTGTGTGAGGCGCCTCGAAGGGGAGGCGCGCCTATTCAGTCCCGGTCTACTCGACAAACATCAGGCGAGGGTTCTGTGTGAGGCGCCTCATCCTGAGGAGCCCGCGAGTGCGGGCGTCTCGAAGGATGCCGCACTTCTTCTAGCTTGCACTCTTGATCTTCACGGAACACGCGGCGGTCGCGCCGAATGTGGGGATGAAGGCGGAATGTTTGCCGGGGCCGCCCGCGACCAAAACATGGATATCGTCCGGCGATGGCGAGAGATAGTAACGGTCGTTTATCGGCTGCTGGTCGCGTTCGGTTTCGTAGTGATGGCGTTGTTCTTTCGAGACACGCGAGACATGCACAGCAGACTCCTCGTAGAGTTTCTGCTGGATGTCTTCAATGGTGAAGCCGTCGCGGTGGACGGTCTCGGCGTGTTCGGGGCCAAGCGCGATCGTATAGGGCCCCTTGCCGTAAATATTGTTGGTACCAGGCTCGGAGATCGTCCCGGCAATCGTCCTGAGAATACCTTCGCCAGAGGTGCTCGCGTGGTCGTTGATATTGTGAGGCGGCTCCGAAGAGGAAACGGTGATCACGCTCTCGTCGGCGGCAAACCCGCGGCGTACATGATAGGGCGCCCACGGACTCTCTTCCTCGTTCTCGCCGAAGCAGAAACTAAACTTCGCGGGCGAGCCTTGTGTTGAGCGGTCCATCTCCCCTGGCTTGGCGCCGCCAACATTCAGTAATGTCAGCTGTAGCGCCCGGCCGATGGCCGCGTTGGCACGGTTTCCCTGTCCGAAACAATTGCTGCCGCAGTTGAGACCGATTTCGTGTCGGATCGGCCCGCAGACAATAATGCCGGGGCCGCAAGGATGCGTTGTCGCCAAGGTCCCATGGAGGTTATACGCCGTTTCAAGGACACCGCGAACAGCTGCCACCACAACCGGGAAATATGCGGGCCGACAACCGGCCATCGCGGCATTGGCGGCAATGCTTTGTAACGTCGGGACGACGCGACGCGGCGACATCGGCGGAAACGGCTCGTTATCGCCGCGGCACATTTCGACCAAGGCGGCGACTTTATCCTCCGTCGGCACCATGAGCGGAAATCCGTCACCCCAACCCTGCGCCAGCGCATACTCGTTCCATTCGTCAAAATCGAGTTCGCCGATTTCGACGATTTCGGTATCGGGCGCCTCAGACATTCCGAATCCGCACGGAACAAGCTTCAGTAAAACCGAAGGTGGGGATGATGGCGGAGTGCTTGCCGGGACCGCCGGCCACTAGGATTTGGATGTCTTCGGGTGAACGGGTCAGATAGTACTTGCCGTTCACCGCTGTCTGTTCGCGGTCCTGCTCGTAATTGATCTGGTTCTCCTTCGAAACCCGATCGACATCGACGGCGGAATCTTCGTAAAGCTTCTGCTGGATGTCTTCGATCGTAAACCCGTCGCGGTGCACAGTTTGTGCGTGTTCCGGACCGAAGACGACGGTGTAGGGGGCCGTACCGTAAATCAAGTTGGAGCCCGGTTGGGAGACCGTCCCCGCAATGGTCTTTAGAATACCTTCCCCGCTCGTACTGGCGTGGTCGTTGATGTTGTGGGGCGGTTCGCACGGCAACACGGTCACCACACTATCGGACGCTTCGAATCCGCGCCGGACATGATAAGGCGCCCAGGGGCTCTCGGCCTCATTTTCGCCGAAGCAGAATGCATATTTGGCAGGTGAACCTTGCGTCGCCCGGTCCATTTCGCCCGGCTTGGCGCCCCCCACATTGAGCAGCGTGAGCTGCACGGCTCGTCCGATCGTGGCGTTGGACCGCGTGCCCTGTCCAAAGCAGTTGCTGCCGCAATTGATACCGAGCTGCTCGCGGATCGGACCGCCGAGTATGATGCCGGGCGCACAAGGATGTGTCGTCGCCAAGGTGCCATGCAGATTATATTCGGGGTTGAGTAAGGCCCGAACGGCCGTCACGACGACGGGAAAGTATTCCGGCCGGCAGCCCGCCATCGCGGCATTGGCAGCAATGCTTTGCATTGTCGGAATGACCCGGCGCGGCGGCATCGGCGGAAACGGCTCGTTGTCGCCGCGGCAGGTTTCCACCAAGGCCGCCACCTTTTCTTCCGTCGGGACCATGAGCGGCATGCCATCGCTCCAGCCCTGTTCCTCGGTATAGTCATTCCACTGCTCGGGATCGAGATCGCCGACCTCGATCACCTCACTCTCGGTAAGGTCCGTCATAGCTGTCCTTCTGCGTCGATCGTCCGGCTCAGGCGCCGACCGCTTCCTTCAATTCCGCGGAGGCCACGCCGATCCGCTCGGCGAGTTCTTCCTCGTTCAATCCGCCGACCGGATGCTTGACGATCAGCAGTTTGGGATCCGCCTTACGGGCCTTCGCTTGGGCGCGCACCAGCGGCAGGAATGTTTCGGTGATGACGATGTAAGTTTCGACGCCGCGTTTTTCGAGTTCGATACTGTCATGGAAACTCCACGACGAGCACGACCCTCAATCGGCTAGAGCGACAATCGCCCCTTTATATTTTGCCGCGACTTCGTCGTACAATGCTTCAGGAGCGGGCTGCGCCGCGCTGTCTTTGAAGTAATAGTCGATGTTATCAGTCGATCGATAGACGCCCATCTGCTCCTTCACACCTTCGAGCAGCTCACGGGCATTCGGCTTCGAGTTCGAAATGATGGCGATTCCGTCTTTGAACCAATCGGTCGACAGGTCGACCGCGTTGCTCATGTTGTCGCCGCCTTCCTCGAGGCCGAAAGCGGGATTGACGATCCGCATGCTTTCCTCCTGACCGGAAAAGAATTGTTGTAACTAAGTACAATATAGCGCACCGGCGGCATTGCCCCAACCGCTGCGTAATTGCACATTTCTTCCAGTTGAATTTTGCGGGAGACCCGGCATGCGGCTTGAGAACAAAATTGCGGTCATCATTGGCGCCGGCCAGGCGCCGGGTATGGGGGACGCCATTGGCAACGGCCGCGCCACCGCCCTGCTGTTTGCGCGCGAAGGGGCGACGGTATGTTGCGTCGATCGCGATCTGAAGTCGGCACGTCAGACCTCGGAGATGATCACGGCGGCGGGCGGCACTGCGATGGCGCTCGTCGCTGACGTCACGGACGAAGCGGCGATGGAGGAGGCTATCAACCGCGTCGCGATGACCTGGAGCCGGATCGATATCCTGCACAACAATGTTGGGATCAGCGTCGAAGGGGGCGATGCGCCACTCGAAGACGTATCGACCGATGCCTTCGAGCGCATTTTCGATGTCAACTTGCTCGGCACGATGCTCGCTTGCAAACATGTATTGCCGATCATGCGGGAACAGAAATCAGGGGCCATCGTCAACATTTCGTCGGCCTCGGCGTACTGGACCGGACACCCGACGGTTCTGTATCCGGCATCGAAGATGGCAATGGTGAGTTTTACCCGTCAGATCGCCATTCAAAACGCGGATGTCGGAGTGAGGGCCAATACGATCCTGCCGGGATTGATGGACACACCGATGGCGGTCGACCGCCGTGTCGAAGCAACGGGCCGCACCCGCGACGACATCGCCGCCGAACGTGACGCCAAGGTGCCGCTGCTCAATAAGATGGGCACTGGTTGGGACGTCGCGAACGCGGCCTTGTTCCTGGCGTCGGACGAGGCGGGGTTTATTACCGGAATAGAATTGCCTGTCGACGGGGGTTCGCTCGCGCGCGTCGGATGACGTAAGCGTCACTTATTCAAAAAATTCAGCGCCAATCCGGGGCGCGGCCAATCGCATTCGACGAGGAGGCCCTGCCAGGAGAGAGTGATATACGCCTTCTGTAAGTTCTCGCCGCCAAAGCAGATATTCGTCGTATAGCCGTCGCCGGTCTCGACGAACTCGGCGGTACCGCCGTCGGGGCTCGCGACGGTGATGCCGCCCGTGAAGAGGGTGGCAACACAGACATTGCCGCAATCTTCAACGGCCAGCGAATCGAATCGACGCATGCCGGTGTCACTGGTGATATAGCGCCCGCCGTTCAGCGATTTTGGATACGGCAACAACTCGACTTCACCGTCACCGACAATGTCGTAGGCGAAGAGACGGCCGCCTTCCGTTTCCGCGACGTAGAGCGTCTTTTCGTCGGGCGAGAGACCGATGCCGTTCGGCGTCGTGAATGGCTGGATGACTTCTCTGATCTCACTGCCGTCCGGCTTCGCCCAATAGATCGCCCCCCGATCTAGGTCTCGGGCCCGAGCTTTGCCGAGATCGGTGAACCACATGTTTCCTTTGCGGTCAAAGACGATGTCGTTGGGACCGCTGAGCCGGTTGCCGTTGCAATTGTCGTAGAGGGTTTCGACCTTGCCGGTTTCGATATCGATCCGTTCGATCCGGCCCGTGACGTAATCGTCCGCCTGGCCGACCGGGCGGATACTGCCGGGCTCTTCATCGTACGCCCAATTAAAACCACCGTTGTTGCAAACGTAACACGCACCGTCCGGCCCCACCGCGGCGCCATTCGGCCCGCCGCCGGGCTCCGCAACGACTTCCTTGGCGCCGTCCGGCAGCACGCGGGTCAACCGCCCCGACTCGATTTCAACCAGGATAATGGAGCCGTCGGGCATCGCAATCGGCCCTTCCGGAAAACGCAGACCGTCGGTAATTGTGCGGAACTCGGTCATAACCCCTCTCAAGGCAGTAGTTGTGTGTCCTTGATGATAGAGCCGCCGGTCAGCGGTACAAGAAGGCAAGACGAACTAGACCGCTCGTGACGACGCGAGGAATTCTTCGAGTTCGCGACTGAATCCACCTATTGTCGTGTCGAGATCCTCCGCTGACCAAAGGACGCCGATGGACTTTCCGCTTGCTTGCGCCGAATTCTGAGTCATTTCCGCGATGCTGCCGAGAACTTCCGACGCGTCCGCACTCACAGTGGTCGTGATGCGTGCAATCTCTTGTGTTGCCGCGCTCTGCTGCTCGACAGCTGCAGAGATCCCCGTCGCCGATTCATTGATCCGATCGATCGTATTGCTGATCCGATCGACGGAATTCACGGCACTATCGACGGCGCCTTGAATATTATTGACCTGGGTTGAAATTTCTTCCGTCGCCTGCGCGGTCTGGCTCGCCAGGCTTTTAACCTCCGTTGCGACGACGGCAAAGCCTTGGCCTGCATCACCGGCCCGCGCGGCCTCGATCGTTGCGTTGAGCGCCAGAAGATTCGTTTGTTCGGCAATCTCGCTAATCAAATTGACAATTTCACCGATCTTTTGGCTCGCGACCGACAAACCGCGAATCTGCTCATTGGCCTCTCGTGTTTCCGACACCGCATCCGCCGCCATCGAACTTGAATCGGATACCTGCCCCGCAATTTCGTTAATCGAACCCGCAAGCTGTTCCGAGGCGGCGGCCGCACTGTTGATATTCTCGCTGGTCCTTTCGGAGGCGAGCGCGACTTCGAACGACTTACTACCGCTAACATTCGTCGCTTGAGAACCGTCCATCGAAATTATTCTAATATTCTCGGACGATCCCATGACATGCTCCATCATGTCGCCCGCGCGGCCCTCGAAATCGCGCAAGATCGTATCGACCTTCTCGGCGCGTTCGAGCCGGCGCTGTTGTGCGGCTTCCTATTCGGCCCGCATCTCCTCGTTCTTGATCATGTTCTGCTTGAAGACCTCAACCGCGGTGGCCATTTCGCCGATCTCGTCTTCACGGTCCTGACCCGGCACGCCAACAGTCAAATTGCCATGGGAAAGCTGGTCCATCACGCCAGTGATGCCGCGCACCGGTCTGGCAATGCCACGGGAGAGTCCGACCGATAGAACGATTGCCAACAACGTGCCGACCCCACCGAAAATGACCAATTCCAGCTCGGCGAGTTCGATTTCGCGCAGCGCCTGCGCCGCGACATCGTGTTCGTGTTTCGCGGCGACTGCTTCCAACGCCTCCGCATCCTTGATGATGACCTTCGAGTACTTCGGCATCTCGGTATCCATCAGGTGTGCGATTTCAATTTCGTCCTGACGAACGGCTTCGAACGTTTCCTGGTACTTGGTTCGTAACGTCTTCAATTCGTCATAAAGCTCACGCTCGTGGGCGGTATGAATATCGGCTTCCATTGCCTTCTAGGTTTTTTCGAAGACGGCGAATTCGTATGCGATTTTCTCGCCGTATTCTTCTTTCTGCTCGAGCAGGAGACGGCCAATATAAACTTGAATCAGAAACATATGCTCGCGCGCTTCGAAGGTCTTGTTTGCCAACGCATCGTTATTCTCTTCCCGGGCGTCTTTCACGATACCGTCGAGATCGATGATCATCTTATCCGCCGTCGGATCCAGCACGTCCGAGATATAATCATCATGGTGGTGTTTGAGTTTGGCGACCTTCTCGAAGCTCGTCATGTATTTCTCGAAATGCTCGGAGATTTCCGCGACCAGCGCCAAATGGCTTTCGATTTTGATCCCGGCCTGTGCGTTCGCGATAGCCTTGCGTGTTTCCGCCGCAAACATCTGAGTCTGCGCCTCCGAAGCATCATCACCTTTTTGGACGAATTCGCGCACTGCGCGAATCATCTTCAGGTATTGGAGTTCGACTTTCGCGGCGAGTTCGAGTTCGAGCGCCGCCTCTTCCATTTCGTGCACTTCGTGCCCGATCCGGACGAAATTCCAGAACGACAAGGCAATAACGATCAAGAAGATCACAACAACGGAGCCAAACCCCAACGAGATCTTCGTCATAACCTTCTGATTTGAAGAAAACTTTATAAGCCCGCGATTGTTTTTGGCAGCTTCAGACATATCCCAACACTCCCGTCCGCGTGCAGATAAATTTCTGCATACCGCTATCACCTAATGTGCGAATAGTCTCACGCGCAAAAGTTTAATAGCCGGTTAACAAAGGGTGAAATATTTGATCTGCATCAAACTTCAAGAAGGCAATATAACAACTTAATATCGCTTTAATTGTAATTCTCGTATACGCCGTCGCTGAGAGGGTCGGTTAGACCGGCGCAATTTTTTCCAACGGCTCGCTACGCCCTTCCGGCAGATTGTCGTGTAGATCGGCCAAAAGATCGGTTTTCAGCGATGCATATCCGGCATCGTCCCAAAGGTTGTGCCATTGGTTCGGATCGTCGGACAGAACATAGAGTTCGCCTTCCGTACCCTCGTATCGATTGCTCTTCGCGTAGGCGGTGATCAGATAGTCATCGCGCACCATGCTTCGCATGACGATCTCGTTATCGTCATAGGTATCGATCCATTCTGTGTAGACGCGTTCGCGCGATGCGTCGCCAGGGCGTTTCGGTAGGGGGCGTCCTTGCATTTCGGCGGGGACATCGAGGCCGGCGGCGGCCATGATTGTCGGCGCGATATCCAGGTGCCCGACCGGTTCCGATATATCCGCGCTCGCAATCTCGTCCGCAGGGGCGGGACGCCAAATCAGCGGTACTTTCGTCAACGCGTCCACGTGATACGGCCCTTTGAACAACATGCCGTAATCACCCTGCAATTCACCATGATCCGTGGTGAAGAAAACCTCCGTTTCCTCGTTCCAACCGCGTTCTTCGAGATATGCCATGACCCGGCCCACGGCCTCGTCGATCAACTCGTTCTTGGCGTGGACAATGCCGTTGACCTCGCGAATTTGATCGGCTGTGGTTTCCGCTGGGACATAGGCCGGCGGCACTTCGAAGTTAAGCTGCGCCTCACCGCGGTACCACGCCATCCAATGCCAGGGCTTACCTGCCAGAATTTCTTCGCATTTCTCGCGGCTGCCGGGATACCCCTCCGGTAGGTCGAGGTCGCGCCAATCAAACCGTCGGCGCGCTTCGTTTGGCACGTCCCATGGGTGGTGCGGATCGGGAAAGCTCATCCAGCAGAACCATTTCTCGTCGTCGCCTCGGGCGCTCAACCAATCGACGGTCCGCCGCGCTGTCCAGTGCGTATGGTAATTCTCTATTTCGACCGGGTTATGCGCCACCTGCGGCGCACCGGTATCACCCCCGCCAAGCGCGCTTGGGTTCCCGCCGCTGGTGTATTCATGGAACCCTTCGACGGCGTCCGGGTGCGTTTCGGACAGCCACTTCGGATAGTGAAAAAGCGAACGGCCCGCCCGCCCGGTGTGGCCGGAGAGCTCCATATGATCGAACCCGCGATGTGGTCCAAAATTGTCTTCGCCGGCCGCAAGGTTCTCAAAAAACGACTTTGCTGCGTGCGGCTCGAAATGCGCTTTTCCGATCAAAGCCGTGCTGTAACCTGCGGCCTTCAATTCGTGCGCGACACTCGGATGGTCCGCCGGCAATGGGATGCCGTTCGATGTCACGCCGTGCATCCGCACATGCTGGCCGGTCAGGATGGTCGAGCGGGCCGGCATGCAGACCGGACATTGATTCCTCGCCTGTCGATAGATGATCCCCTTGCGCGCCAAGGCATCGATATTCGGTGTTGAGGCAACCGTACCGCCCGTGCACCCCAAGGAATCGTAACGTTGTTGGTCAGTCGTGATGAGCAGTATGTTGCGCGGCATTGCGGTCGTCCGAAAAATGAAACCAGTCTCTACAATTTGAGAAACTTTGCGAGTTTGTCGAGACGCGGCAAGACCTCGTCAGCGGGTGCCGACTTTAACCCGAAGAGGCACCGCGTGACTCCCGCCGCTTCCAGCGTTTCGATGGCTGCATGGTCGCGCGGCGTCGCGTTCGTTGTAATCGGAAAGGGTGTGCGGCCCTCCGCCCGCGCCAATGCTGCGAGTTCGCTCAAGCGTTCAAGCTTAAGCGCGTCGCTGTCGTGTGCGCCGCCAAGCGATGGAATCCATCCATCACCGTACCGCAGAACACGCTTGAAAGTGCCGGGCGCGTCGCCGCCGACATAAATGGGCGGATGCGGTTTCTGAACCGGCTTCGGCCAAGACCATATTCGTTCGAAATTCACGAACTCACCTTCATAGCTGGCTTCTTCAGCCGTCCAAATCGCCTTCATCGCTTCGATACGTTCGCGCACGATCTTCCAACGGCGGTGCCATGGCGTGCCGTGGTTTTCCATCTCTTCACGATTCCAGCCGCCGCCGATCCCAAAATCGACCCGCCCGCCGGAAAGGTGATCGAGGCTCGCCACCTGCTTGGCGGTGACGATCGGGTCGCGCTCGACAACAAGGCAGATGCCGGTGCCGAGCCGAATCCGCGTTGTAACGGCTGCCGCTGCGGTCAGGGTGGCAAACATATCCAGATTGCGGATGTAGTCCGGCGGTAAGTCGCCGCCGCCGGCGAAAGAGGACGTGCGCGCTGCCGGAATGTGGGTGTGATCCGGCACGAAAAGCGCGTCGAATCCCCGTTCTTCGACCGCCACTGCGAATTCCGCCGCGCCGATCGAGTAATCGGTGACGAACATGGTTACGCCGAATTGCATGAAATCCTATTTCTCCCTGATCACGCGTCACGCCATGCAAGGTCAGAGAAACGACTTTCAGGCGCCGCGAAAAGCTCTACCAGTTTGTGTCCGTCCCGACGCGCCTTGGGATTGTTGAGCCATAACCGCAAGAGGTGCCGCTTCCGGTCGGGCGCATCAATATATTCGCTCCGGGAATGTAGAATTGTGAAGTTGTTGATGATCTGAAGATCACCCTTTCTTAAATCCATAGATAACGGGGTGTCTGGATCGGCAACAATCTCATCCACGAAAGCGAGCGCATCGCGTTCGAGGTCATTCAGGGCAACGCCTTCGCGCCCCGCCCATTCCATGTTGTTTCGGTTGAACCGGCAATGCAGCAATCCGTTGCTAAAACTGAAAACAGGGATCCGCTCCGCCGAAATCGGAGAATGATCGGCGGGATGATCGCCTTGACGGTGGTGATGATAACCGCGCTTCAGCACCGGCATCAATTCAGGCCGTCGGGTAATGACCTCATTGTAGACGGTCGTGGCACTGGCGATCGCGCTCAATCCGCCTTCGGCTGCGGTCTCCAGACAGAGCAAGCCGGTGTAGTGAAGCATTTCCGACTCGCCCTTTGTGCCGTCGGTGTGGAACGGCAGTAACGCCGTACCGCTATAGCCGCGTGAGCGATGACTGTACTCGCGACCGATATCCCGCACGTCGACCATGCGCTCCGCTGCACCGTTCTGCACGATCGGGTTGCCGAAATAACTGCAGACACCTGCGTACGCGATGCGCGCTTCGTCCGCAGAAAGACGGTCGACCGGAAAGCCCGACAGAACGGTAAAGCCGCGCCCCGTCTCCAGTGCCTCGAGAGCATGTCGTAAAGTCGGCTCGCATTGAGGAATGGGAAATGTGTCGCGGGTCACTTCCCAATATCGCAGCCCTGCGGCGAGCACCTGTTCGGTAGCGCGCAGTATCTCGGATGCCATCGTCGCATCCAATGGAAGGACCCAACTTCGGGCTTCTGAGAAATCGCTTCCGCGCCAATCCGTACCGTCGTGAATGGGGGCGTTGTCGGTCATCGAGCAATTGGCTCCCGTCGAAACTACTCCGCAACTTGTGCAGCACGTTCCACGAGATCGACTTGTCGGTCGGGCACGATCGAGTTCCGCCCCAGGTATTGATAGTACTCGTCGTCACTCTCGCGGCAAATGCGGCGCAGGGTCCAGAGAACCTTGCCGAAGGCGGTTTCGTTAAACAGCCAATTCTCGACCCGTAAGCTTGTCCCGTATCCTGGTTGGGCGGTAATCGCTTCGCCGTAATAGGCCTTTAGATCCTCATACGCGAGTTTCAGAACCCGACCCTTGACCAGATCGTCGCGAGGGGCCGGTGTTTCCTGGTCGTCCAGAAAGTCTGCGACAAATTTTGCGGCAACCTTCAAGTCCAGCTCGCTCGGCCCGACCGTCGTGCGACCACGGGTGCGAACAGCAAGGTCGTACCACGGCGCCAGACTATCCATTTCCGCGAAAAGCGCTTGGCCGAGCTCGCTCGCCGGCGCATTCGCATCGGGCATGCGCGGCAGGTCGATGGGACAAACCATTCCGGTCATTTCGTCTTCACTGAGACCGTCGGCGCCATCGGGCACGTCTTCTGGATAATCGACAAGCACCGGTCCTTCTTCGCGGTCAAGCAATGCGAATGCCGCCCTCAAGACGCGTTGCTGAAAAGCGGCGTCATTTGGCACCCCGAGAGGGCGACCAAGTTCGAACGGCACCCAAAGGGCCCGCGGCGGATTCGTCTTCTCGGTGTGTATACGGATCAAGCTGATTTGCGTAGTTGCCAGCCCTTCTTCTTCAAAAATAACGCCAAGCCCGCCAACGGCGCGCGTGCATTTGGGTCATATCGGAACCAGCAAAACGGTGTCGACGCCGTCCTCTTTCATCGTGCGCGCCATCGCGCGCGCCGAATCATCGAGGTCGCTCGGATGTGCGGCGCCCGATACCGTGAAATGGTAATTCGCGACCGAACCAATGACGCCGTCATTGGCGAGTTCGTGCAAACGCTCGATCGGGAAGCAGACGTTCAAATCCTGTTGAAACCCCGTCCGGTCGAAATTCACCGAAACATGGCTCATCACCACATCGGCTGGGTCCACGTCGCCTGGAATGATCCGATAATCGGTGGCATCCCGCTGATAAATCGCATCGTCCCGCATATTCAGTGCCGCCGTCGAAATGATCGAAATGCGGCGCTCCGACAAAGGTTTGGGCGCTACGAAAGGCTCCCGTCCCTCAAATCCGGAGCAATCCAGCTCAATCATCATTTTTTGTTCGCCGGAGGGTATTGTTTCTAGCCGGGCCATAGATTGAAATCCTTCTACATGCGATTATGGCGGTCCCTACGATTTTTCCGCCTGAGTTATACTTTTATATAGATCGTAATCTTGTTGAATCTCGAAATTAATCCGTATGACCGATCCTCTATTTAAGCCTCTGACCGTCCGTCATGTCACTTTCCGGAATCGGTTCATGAGTACGAGTCACGCCTGCGGCCTTGAGGAAGGCGGCATGCCGAAAGAACGTTACCAACGTTATCACGAAGAGAAGGCGAAAGGCGGGATCGGACTCACAATGTTCGGCGGTTCTTCGAATGTCGCGCCGGATTCACCGTCGGTTTTCCAACAACTTTATGTCGGCGACGATGAAGTTATCCCTTATCTGCAGCAGTTCTCGGAGCGCGTCCACAAACACGGCGCCGCCATCATGTGCCAGATCACGCATCTTGGCCGGCGCGGCGAGCCCTATCAGGGGCATTGGCTGCCAACCATTGGCCCGTCCGCGATTCGCGAGACGTTACATCGAAGTTTTCCGAAGGAAATGGACGATCATGATATCGCTCGCGTGGTCTCGGCATATGGCGCCGCGGCGCGACGTTGCAAGGAAGGCGGTCTCGACGGTATTGAGACGCTCGGCAACTCACATCTGATTGGTCAGTTCCTCTCGCCGGCGACGAACAAGCGGACAGATCGTTATGGCGGATCGCTCGAAAATAGATGTCGGTTCGGTCTCATCGTTTTTGAAGAAATCCGTCGGCAAGCGGGCGATGAATTTCTGGTGGGATTTCGCTGCGCGGTCGATGAAGCGATGAAGGACGGTCTCAGCCAAGAAGAATGTATCGAGGCTGCGCATATTTTCGAACGTTCCGGCTATATCGATTTCTTCAACGGTAATTATGGCCGCATGGACACCTTGTTGGGCCTGGCCGTCGACAACATGCCAGGCATGGCATCACCCATCGCGCCCTGGCTGCAATCCGTCGGCGCCTTTAAGCGCGAAGTCAGCTTGCCGGTCTTCCACGCGGCCCGCATCACCGACATTGCGACAGCGCGTTACGCGATCCAGGAAGGCTTGCTGGACATGGTCGCCATGACGCGCGCGCATATCGCAGATCCGCAACTCGTCAACAAACTGGCGGATGGCCGCGAGGATGAAATCCGGCCCTGTGTCGGCGCTACGCACTGCATGTCGCCGCAACGGCCGGTCTGCCTCCACAACGCGGCCACGGGGCGTGAGTTAACAATGCCGCAATTGGTCGAGCGGACGGCGGGACCGGTCCGTACCGCCGTTGTCGTCGGCGGTGGCCCCGCCGGTTTGGAAGCCGCCCGCGTCCTTGGCGAGCGCGGACATGACGTCACACTTTTTGAAGCCGCACCGAGACTTGGTGGGCAGGTCCTCATGGGTGCCCAAGCGAGTTGGCGTGGTGACTTGGCTGGCGTTATCGATTGGCGCGCCAACGAAATCGAGCGTCTCGGTGCGGATATCCGCACGAATATTTTCGCCGAGCCCGAAGATGTTCTCGCCCAGAACCCCGATATTGTTATCATCGCGACGGGGGGGATTCCCGATCTGGAGTGGCTGGACGGCGTCGAGCACGCGACGAGCGCTTGGGATTTTCTAACGGGGAGCGGCCCGGTCGGTGGCTCGGTTCTCGTCTATGATGGCACCGGCCGGCATCCCGCTCTGCAATGTGCCGAGCATGCTGCTATCTCGGGCGCAGAGACGCGCTTCGTCTCGATCGACGGTGAGATGGCAGCTGAGTTGACCTATGCCGAGCGAGCGATCTGGAAGCAACGCATTTACGAGCTTGAAGTCGAGATGACGTTCGATCATCGATTGGCGCGAATCGAGAAGAGCGGCAACCGTTTGACTGCCACGTTCGTCAATGAAGCAACGGGTCGAACGAACACGCGTACGGTCGATCAGATTGTCGTCGAACATGGAACCATCCCTGCGGACGACCTGTATCACGCATTGCGGGCACACTCTGGAAACGACGGTGTGACCGATCTGGAGGCGCTGCTGTCAAACAGCCGCCAACTCTCCAAAGACGCCTTTGAGCTCCATCGGATTGGCGATGCGGTCACCAGCCGTAATATTGCCGCTGCCGTCTACGACGCGCTGCGCCTCTGCCATGTGATGTAGTCGATTATTGAACGAACGGGATTAACTCGTCGAATTTCGACATGGAGAGCATTTTTTTCGTCTGTCCGTCGTTCGGGACACGAAGTGTCAGCTGAGCGCCTTTCCGATGCAGCACATCTTGCGCTCGCAGTAAGAACCCCAATCCGGCGGAGTCGAGAAAGCCGACATCGCGCAAGTCTATCACGGCTTCTTTCGGTTCCTGGGCCGCAAGCTCGGATATGAGTTTCCCACAAGAGGATTTCGTTTCGAAGGTAAGACGGCCCATAATTTGGGCTTCGATCTGTCCGTTTTCGGACCTTATGACATATTCCAAATCACACCTCGTCTGGCATACCCGTCGTGCCGCCAGACGACGTGTCGTAATCCCTCGCCGCGTACATTAGAGGCTAAAGGTTTAGAGTTTATTAACGCATCTGTCCCGTTGCGGCCGAAACGCTATCCTTATTCCCGTATTGACGATTGAGGGCTCAGACATGACGAAACCACCGCTCGAGTTCGACCATATCCACATCATTGCGGAAAACCCGCACAACACTGCCGCGTGGTACGTTGAAATGCTCGGGGCGGAAATCACCGCCGATACGGTCGCGCGCGGTGCGCCGCAGATTTTCACGGAAGTGGGCGGCAAGATTATCATCATTCGCGGCCGTCGCCCGGGTGAGGACCCCACACCGGCCAAACCGGTCCGGAAATACGACGATTTCTCCAGTCATAACGAATGGGGCACGGATCACTTCGGTTTTTTGTACAACGGCGATCTCAAAGCGTTTTGCGATGAGCTACGGGCGAAGGGCGTGACGTTTCCCGTTGAACTGAAGACCGGGGTTAACGGCAGCGCGTTGTGCTACATCGCGGCACCCGACGGAGTCAGCATCGAATTGATGCAAAGTTAGCGGCGAAGTTTATTCACAAACGAAAAGCGTGCCGACGCCTTCCGTCGCCGAAACGGCGACCCGCCAGCCGGCGGCTTCGAAGAAACCTCGTAACTCGGCGCGGCTGAAATCGTTGAAGAAGCCATTCGCGCGCCTCACTTCCACCTCGCCGACATCCTCTTGGCAGATATAGATACAGATCAGCCGCTGGCATGATGCTCTTACCTTTGTCAGCAATGCCGGTACGTCATGGATATGTTCGAGCAGGGCCAGCGCTAAAGCACAATCCCATTCGCCTTCCGGAAATCCATTGTCGTTCAGATCGGCCAACACTGTTGTTTTCGAAAACCGAACCAGGTCGACCGGTGTGTATGTATTGTTCATTCGCATGCCGAAAAGCGGCTTCATGAGTCCCGCGCCGAGGTCCAACACACGGTCGCTTGATTGAATATGCGTTTTGGCGAGCGAGGCTCTAAGATCGGACCCGTCTTCCGTGTTCTTTGGATTGGCCCATCGCCAACCATCGGTGGCCTTCGCCTCGATAAGTCTTTGCGTCAGCAGGACTTGGTCCGCTGCAGAAAATGTCTCCTGCATTGGCGGGGGCAGACCGGCATAATCGACAGCCGGCCCATCATAGATCGGGTCAGCTTCGAAATCCGGTGCTAAAGCCACAAGGTTGCCGGTCTCGTTACCATTCACCCATGGGATCAGTGCGCTCGGCATGTGGAGATGCGGAAACCAACGAATACGATATCCATAGCCTTCCAACCGCTCGATCATCGCTTGGAAAACCGGCGCGCGCTCCGGTGTCGCATAGAAGTCGCTCTTCTCCAGAATGAGCGCCGCGACCCGCCCTGATGCGAGCAGGTTGTCGGCGCCGGCCAGAACCTCCGGCTCAAAGCCTTCAACGTCGATCTTCAGGAGAATCCGACCTTCGGCTAAATCCGCGCGTTGGTCCACGAACATGTCCAACGAGAGGATCGGAACGCTCAGCGGCGGGTTGTCTTCGAACGCGTCGGCCGGCCGTTCCGCGGACACGAAGTTTCCCATCGTCGAAAAGGGCCATAGCTTGCCGAAGCCTGGCGCGGCGCCAACCGCGGAGCAGACAATCTCGACACTGTTTTGAAGGCGGTTGTGGCCAAGTTGGCGCAAGGCCGACAGCACGTTCATTGGATGCGGCTCGAAGCCGATCACACGGACCTCGCCCGGCAAACGCGTTGCCGCGCCCATCGCGTAGAGACCGAAATGCGCGCCGACATCAAAAAAGATATCGCCGGCCTGCAAATGACGATCAAAGAAAGCGCGGGTCGTAAACTAAAACCCGGCGTGTTCCGCTTCTAACTTCGCGAGCAATGAGAGGCCCGGATCGGCATTGTACGACGGCGGCAAGCTGAGCGTGAACCTGGGCGTACCATCCGCATGCTTTTGTGCGGAAGGCAGGAGGTAAAGCCCCTCCGGGGTTTGGTCTAATGCCATATGCTCTCTAAGTACCTACTGAGTAAAATTGCGTTAGCGCCCGGGCGGGCATCCACGACATCGGGGCATGATTATCGATGCACATTCTATCATTAGGCTTCTCGTTCAAATCAATTGATTTTTGCCTAACCGAACCGAACAAGATTCACACCCCATGATCGAAACACCCATAATCCCCCGGGTGTCAGAGACGGACGGCGCCGGGCACATCAACAACACGGTCATTCCGATTTGGTTCGAGGGTGGTCGGACCGAGATATTCCGGGTCCTGACGCCGGACTTGGACTTCAAGAACTGGCGGGTCGCATTGGTCAACATGAATGTCGACTATTTGGCGCAGACGTATTTCCAGGATCCCGCCGTCGTGCGGACCTGGGTCGATAAGGTCGGCACCAAAAGCTTCACCCTCTATGAAGAGCTTTGGCAAGGTGAGCGTCTTTGTGCAAAGGGGACCGCGACTTATGTCTATTTCAACTACGATGACCAAGAAGCCAAACCGGTGCCGGAAAACGTTCGGGCGGCCCTGCTCGTGCACAGCCGTAATGGAGATGAGGCCATCGAATGACGACTGAGATTGCTAGTCTCGTGATAACGCCGCTTACAACAGCGGTGGGCTCCGCCGTTCGTGGTGTCGATCTCGCAACTTTGAGCGACCCGGATTTCGAGAAGATCCGGAGCGCACTTTTCAACCGTTGTATGCTCGTCTTCCCGGATCAGGCGTTGGACGATGCGTCTCTATTGAAGTTTGCCGGACGTTGGGGTGAGATCATGGTCACGCCGATGCTCACCTATCTCGAAGGTTATCCGGGTATCCTGCGGGTCCGCAATCGGGGTAAAGACAACACGCCGACGGAATATTGGCACGCGGATTCGCCCTATCTGGAGCGGCCGCCCGCGCTTTCGATCCTCGCCGCAAGAGAGCTCCCCACGACCGGTGGCGATACAATGTGGTGCAATCAGTATTTGGCGTACGACGCCCTTTCCGACGGCATGAAATCTTTTCTCGACGGAAAGCGCGTCAAATATAGCGGCGCCAAGATGGCGAAACGCACCGGGCATGACGGCGAGGTCCCCTATACGTATCACCCGGCGGTGCGCACGCATCCGGAAACCGGCCGTAAGGCCCTCTTCATCGGCAATGAAGAATTAACCCCCAGTTTCGAAGGGATGACCGAGGAAGAAAGTCGCCCGCTGCTCGATTTTCTCTATCAACAGAGTCCCAATCCCGACCGAATGTACCGCCATCAGTGGCGCCCGGGTGACGTTGTTATGTGGGACAACCGATGTGCGATGCATTACGCCGTCCACGACTATGGCGAGGAACCGCGTTTCATGCACCGCGTCACCATCGCCGGAGAGCGACCTTTCTAGAAAATTCCTTCAGATCGCTCCGTTTGAAATTTGTCCGGATGAATTTTCGGACAATATCATTTTCACATCAATCGACCGACTAGGCGGGGGCTCCGGGGGGAACGTCCCGCCGCAAGGAATTTACAATGCGCCAAGTTCATTTCGTCGCTTTTCTTCAGGCTCAAAACTGCACGACGCTGCCCGCTTCTTGGCGGCACCCGGACGCGCGAACCGACACCTATTCGCCGGAGTATTACCAGCACATCGCACGCGTCCTCGAAGAGGGAAAATTCGATGTCGGGTTTTTCGACGACCGTCTCGCGATGCCGGATATGTACGGCGGCGATCACGCGGAAACGGTGAAGAACGGCATCCGCTGCGTGAAGCTGGACGCAGTGACTTGTTTAATGTCGATGGCGGCGGTGACGAAATATCTTGGTCTCGGCGCGACTTACTCGACGACCTATTACGAACCGTTCCACGTGGCCCGCTTGTTCCAGACACTCGACCTAATGACAAAAGGGCGTGCGGCTTGGAATGTCGTGACGTCGGTGAACGACAACGAAGCCAAAAATATGGGCCGAGAGATCCATACGGCGCACGATCGCCGCTATGACGAAGCCGACGAGTTCATGGAAGTCGTTCTCGGCCATTGGGATAGCTGGGACGATGATGCGATCGTCGTCGACAAACAGAACAATCTATACGCACATCCCGATAAGGTTCGCCGGATCGACTTCGAAGGCGAGTTCATGTCGTCGCGCGGGCCTTTCACGGTTCCGCGCACCCCGCAAGGGCATCCTGTTGTGATCCAAGCTGGCATGAGCGGACGCGGCCAAGAGTTTGCCGCGCGTTGGGGCGAATTACTGTTCGTCGTTTATCACAGCCTCGAGCAGGCACAAGACCGCTACAAGAAACAAAAAGAAATGACCGCTGCCGCCGGACGCGACCCGGAAGGCATCAAGATCTGCAGCCTGTTCTACCCAATCAGCGCCGAGACCAAAGACGAGGCGGAGGATAAAGCCGCGGAATACGAAAAGCTGCCGAACGAAATGGACCAACTGCTCCTTTTATCGGAAGCGCTCAATTTCGATTTTGCCGCAAAGGGGATCGACGAGCCATTCACAGACGAAGAGATCGCCGGAATTCAGGGCATGCAGGCCATGCGCGACCGCGTCGTCGTCGAAGAAGGTATCAAGAATCCCACGCCGCGCGATTTCATGCAGGTGACCGGGCGCGGCTTGCTTCGCAATGCCTGGGTCGGCGGCCCGAAAGAGATCGCCGATCGCATCGAAGAATGGTGGGAAGGGCGCGCTTGTGACGGTTTCGTCATCGGCCCGACACATCAGCCCGGCGGTTTCGAGGACTTCGTGAAGTATGTCATCCCGGAACTACAGAAACGTGGCATCTATCGTAAGGAATATTCCGGCCCGACCCTGCGCGATCACCTGGGCCTTCAACGCCCGGAGATCGGCGCCTGGCGCGGTAAGGCGGACGCGGCGGAGTAAGTTTCGACCAATCGCTACGGACAGATCACGTATTCCGGGGCAAGACCATTCAACACCTCCGCGCCGGAAGGCGTAATCGCGATCGTGTGCCCCAAACTCATCGCCAGTTCGGACGATGCATCGATCAAGATAGCGTGAAGGAACAACACCATGCCTGCCTCGGCCAACATCGGGTTTCCGCTGTATAGCATCGGCGGTACATCCATCCATGTCGGCCGGAAACTGGCGCCAAGGGAATATCCGCAGGCCGCCATCCGAAAGTCCCCGTAGCCGCTTTCATCGTAAACCCGGCGGTGCGCGTCATCGATCTCACCGAGTGGACGGCCCGGTCTCGCCGCATCCGTCATGGCGGCAAGCGCATCCCGGGTCACATCGAACATCTCGCGGTGTTTTGCACTGCCGTCGCCGATCGCCGCTGTTTTCATGAGACACGCACAGTAGTGCCGATAACTTGCCGCAAACTCCATGGTGAGCTGATCGCGCATGTCGAGATTCCGGAAACCCGTCGCGGACCGGATCAGCAAGGCGCGTTCGCCCGAACCCAGCACCGGCCCCGACGGCGCCGGATCGCCGCCACCGGCCAAGATCGCGGCAACCCCGGCCGCTGCAATCTCGCCTTCGAAGACGCCTGGCCCCGCCGTATCCAACATGGCGGCCAAAGAATCGTCAGCCAAGACGGCGGATTGTCGGACATATCTAATTTCCGCCTCTGACTTAACGATCCGGAGCGTACGAACGAGTGAAGATGCATCCTCTAAGGTGACATACCCGTCCATACTCCGCTTGAGTTGCTCGTAATGATGTGCGCGTAAACCATAGCTATCGAGTTCCACACCAACCCGCTCGCCTTCGAGCCCCTTCTCGAGAAGAATCTCCCGCAGGTCATCCGTCGGCGCGGCGCCCTCTTGGTCGTACCAGATGCGGATATCCTCAATAACGGACGTCCGCCTTGCTTGTTCCAGGTCGGGTTTCCGCGTCAGCAATGTGATGTCTTGCGCGTCCGCTGCCAGGACAGTGCATTGAAAGAAGACGTAACCGCTGGTGTCGTAGCCGGTCAGGTAATAATGGCTTTCCTGCGCGAAGAGCAGGATCGCAGACAAACCCCGCTCTTGCAGTGCTTGCCTCGCGTTGGCGATGCGTTGGTCAAATTCTTCGCGGGTGAAGTGAAGGGCGATGATCCTACTCCCGATCGGCCATGGGCCGAATGCTTCTTAAACCGGTCGATCCACTTCGATCGTCACTCGGTATCCCGACCTTGTTTCCGGGAAATAATCCCAGAGCGCCTGGTGTTGGACGCAGCGGTTGTCCCAAAAGGCGACGCTGTTCTTCTCCCAGCGGAAGCGAACCTGGAAGATCGACTTGGCGCAGTGCTTGTAAAGGAAGGCGAGGATGTCATCGCTCTCGTCGCGCGGAATCTCATTGATTTGCGTCGTGAAGACGCCATTGACGAAGAGGCCCTTCCGGCCGGTCACCGGATGCGTACGGACGACCGGATGGACGGCTTTAGGGTACGTCTTTCCGGTATCGTCGATGCCTTGGTTGCTGTAACGGCCGCGCCAAACGCGCTCGCCGTCATGCGTCGCGGTCAGGCCCTCGAGATAGGTCTTCATCCGGTCTGAGAGGGCGTCATATGCCGCCGACATGCTGGCGAAGAGGGTATCGCCGCCGACCGAGGGGATGGTGTTGAGATGCAG
This sequence comes from Rhodospirillaceae bacterium, assembly GCA_002716125.1. GTDB lineage: Bacteria > Pseudomonadota > Alphaproteobacteria > UBA8366 > UBA8366 > UBA6544. The sequence goes on along the minus strand of PAZH01000067.1, from coordinate 96,521 downwards.
GACGCTGCCCATCGGCGGCTCATCGACGCAGGAGACGTCGGTGTGCCAATGCGTCGATTGCCAGATGCGGCCGGCATCCCGGTTCGTCTCTTTGTCCGCGTGGACGACGACGATCTCGGGATGTCCGTCGGGACCGGGCGAAGCCGGATGGATCGCCAGCGGGCCGAATTTCTGGCCGAAAGTCTTGTGCTGGTCGAGGTCCATTTCCTGATCCCGGAAGAACAGCACCTGATGCGTCATCAGGGCGTCGTGGATTTCCTGGAACGTCTGGTTGCCCATTTCCTGTCCCAAATCGACGCCATGTATTTCAGCGCCGATGGTCGGCGTGACGGGCCGAACTTCGATATTCTGGTGTGCCATGAGCTGGTCTCCCGATCCGCGAGCAAGTCGAGCTTACGATATAAATTGGCGCGGAAATATCGGGCCGCCAGGTTCGGGCACAAACGCCGTATGGTGCAGGATTGCCCCGCGACGGGATATGCCGCCTACATTACCAGGTCAATGAGATACGGCCCGTCCGTCTGCAGGCCGGCTTCCATCGCGCGCATCAACCCTTCGCAGTCGCTGACCTGTTCGCCGTCGACACCCATGCCCTTTGCCATGTCCACCCAGCCGAGGTCAGGGCGCTCCAGCGACAGCATATCGATGGCGCGAGGACCCGGGTTCTGGACCCCGACATTGGTGAGCTCGCCACGCAAGATTTTGTAACTGCGGTTCGAGAAAACAATGGTGGTTACGTCGAGGTTCTCGCGAGCCATCGTCCAAAGCGATTGAACGGTGTACATGCCGCTGCCGTCGCCTTCGAGCAACACGACCTTACGGTCGGGGGCCGCAACCGCCGCACCGATGGCGACCGGCATTCCGAAGCCGATGGATCCGCCCCTGTTGTTCAGCCAATCGTGGCGGGCGGCACCGGCGGTTGCCGGGAAGAACCCGCGCCCGGTGGTGACCGATTCATCGACGACGATGGCGCCTTCCGGCAGCATGTTGCCCATCACTGCGGCGAGGTTGTCGAGCGTCGGCTCGCCGGACGGCTTATCGGGCCGGCCGGCTTCCGCGACATGTGCCATTTCAGAATTTTGCGCGCCGAGTTCCGCTTCCAACGCTTCGAGGGCGGCGATGATATCGTACTCGACATTCGCCAGTCGGGTCATCGGCGTGCCTTCCTGGTAAAGGAGGCTTGGCTTGCCCGGGTAACCGAAGAAGGCGACCGGCGGTTTTGCGCCGACCAGGACAAGCTGTCCGGCGTCCTTCAGCATTTCGACCGCCATATCGACGACGAAAGGGATGCGGAGGACTTGTGGCAGGCCGGCACCGCGTGCCAGGCGGGCATTCGCACCTTCGCTTAAAAGGCCGCAACCGGTCTTTCCGGCAATCCGTCCCGCAATTTGCAGGCCCTCTTCCGTCAAGGCCGGTCCGGCGAGAAGCAATGTCGCTTTCTTGCCGTTACTCAGCATCTCGGCCGCGCCTTTAACGGCGCTTTCGTTGACCGTGGCGCGCGGTGGTGCCGGACGTGCAGTGACGACTTTTTCGGCGGGACCCCAAGCGGTGTCGGCGGGCAGGATCAAGGTGGCGATCTGCCCAGGAGCTTGCGTCGCCGCCTCGATCGCAGCGGCACCGTCCGCGGCGACATCAAGGGAGCTGAGCGATGTGCGCACCCAGTGGGACATTGGCCGGGCAACTCCTTCGATATCCGAGGTCAGCGGCGCATCGTGTTTGATGTGGTACGTGGTGTGTTCGCCGACCACATTAACGACGCCGGAGTTTGCCTTCTTTGCGTTGTGCAGATTGGCAAGCCCGTTGGCGAGGCCCGGGCCAAGGTGCAGTAATGTGGATGCAGGTTTGCCGGCCATTCGGTAATAGCCGTCGGCGGCGCCTGTCAGCACCCCTTCAAAGAGACCAAGAACGCAACGCATGCCCGGTACTTTGTCGAGCGCGGCGACAAAGTGCATCTCGGAGGTGCCGGGGTTGGTGAAGCAGATGTCCACGCCGCCAGCCAAGAGGGTTCGGACGAGGCTTTCAGCGCCATTCATATCGGGATGTTCGCTCATAACGTATCTGCTCCTTTGAGAATTCGGAGAGAAAAATAGGCTGCGCGCTGGGGAATAGACAGGGCCCATTGGCGAAAAATCGAGTACACTCGCAATCCGCCGTTATTCATCCATTTATGTTCCATGGGCCAACATCAATTTAGTAATAATTCGCATTTTAGAAGTATATTTGAATAATAATATTTGAATTACATAAATATAAGGAAGGAGATAAAAAAATAGACGAATTATTTAAAATATACGGCGATAAATATAGAGTATTCGTTACAGGAACAGGAATGCTCGCCGCATTCACCATGGTTTTGTCCGGAACCATCGTGAATGTCGCCGTACCGGACGTCATGGGAGCGTTCGGCGTCGGTCAAAGCGAAGTGCAACTCATGTCGACGGCCTTCATGATCGCCATGACGACCGGCCAGCTCTTGAATGCTTGGGTTGTCGCAGTCATTGGACAGCGCTGGGGTTTCGTCTCGACGTTGGCGCTTTTTACTCTCGGCAGTTTTGTTGCCGGCGCGGCTGAGACGTTCGATATGGTGGTTCTTGGCCGCGTCTTGCAAGGATCTGCCGCAGGCGTCATCCAACCGCTTGTGATGGTGACGGTGTTCCAGGCTTTCCCGGAAGGCAGACGCGGTGCGGCGCTTGGGGTTTACGTCATGGGGCTGGTCGGCGCCGCTTCCGTGGGACCGCCGCTGGGCGGTCTCGCGATCGAGATTTTCAATTGGCGCTATATTTACTACGCCCCGCTAATTCTGGTCGCGATTTCTTTCCCGTTGGGGATGCTTTTCATGCCGAACGTGCGGGAAGAGAAACCGCCAAAATTCGACTGGCTTGGATATGCGCTGATCTGCCTAGCGCTGTATTGTCTGATGACGGGTGTGTCGAACGGTCCGCGCGAAGGCTGGTCTTCGGATTATATCGTGACGCTGTTGATCGTGGGGGTGGCCGCGATGATCGCCTTCATTCAGTCGCAGCGCCGCGCCGCAGCGTCGATGCTCGATCTATCGCTCTTCCGCAACAAGATGTTCACGATGGCGGTGATCGTTACGTGTTTTTCGGCGGTCGGCAATTTTGCCTCCGTCTATGCCGTGCCGGTCGCCGCGCAGATCGTTCAAAACATGACGCCATTCGAAGCCGGCATGGCGCTGATGCCATCGATGCTGCTGGCCATGTTCATCATGCCGATCAGCGGGCGACTGTCGGACAAGATCGCACCGCACGCGGCGATCATTACCGGGTTCGTGTTCTTAGCCGCCGGAATCGTTCCCTTCGCCTATGCGGATGCGAATACATCCTTCCTGCTGATTATGCTGTACGGTTTGATCGGCCGCTGGGCAACGGCCTTCGTTCAGCCGTTCATTATGAATACGGCTTTGAAGTCGCTTCCGCAGGACAAGCTGAATGCGGGTGGCGGCACTTTGAATTTCGCGCGCCAATTGGTGGGCTCGCTCGGCACCAATATCTGGGTCGTTTTCGTGGACTGGCGGATCGAATATCACGCGGTGAACTTAACGGCGACGCAGAGCGGGTCGAACACGACCAGTACCGAATTGCTACGCGGGGTTGAGCAAATCTACCGTGAGGCCGGTGTGCCGGAAGCCGTACACCAGGCTGGCGGCCTTCATTACCTCGGCCAAATGATTGAAGCGCAGGCAAATGCATTTGCGTTTCAAGACGGTTTCTGGGTGCTCGCCGTGTCCTATGCGATCGGCATCATTCCTGCATGGATTATGGGGCGAATTTACAATCGACATACCAAATAGGTATATGCAGCGTGAGTTCGCATGTTTGTTATTTAAAGATGAATTAAGAGTTTTGATTCGACTTTGAATTGAAAGCCGCGTTAACGTTAACGCTCGCTTAACGATTGTGAAACTAAGATGCGTTCGCGGGAGATTGGCTGGGCAGCGATGGCGCGAAGGCGGACTTGGACATGATCAGAATTCTCTACGTTGAAGACGATACGACGCTTTGCCAGCTCTTCGAGGTGGTCATGGCACCGCGCGGATATGCCGTGGATGTTGCGACCACCGGCGCCGAAGGTCTCTCGAAGCATAAGTCGAATCCATACGATATCGTTGCCCTCGACTACCAATTGCCGGATGTGACGGGGTTGGATATTGCGAAAGAGATTTTAGAAACCGATCCTAATTTGCCCGTGCTGATGATTACTGGGCGCGGTAATGAAGGAATTGCGGCCGAAGCGCTGCGTCTTGGCGTCTCGAATTACATTGTGAAGGATTCCCAGGAATCCTATGTCGACCTTTTGCCGTCCGTGATCTTGCATCTGGAACGCCGCTTGGAGATCGAATCCATCATGCGGAAATCGGCAGAGGCGCTGAAGGAATCGCAAGAGCAATCTAAACAGCAATTCCTGACGCAATTGGATACGGCGGAACGTTACGAGCATCAGGCGCGGGAATTGGCGTCATTGGCGGAAGAATTGACGGTGGCGAATGAACGGCTGACCGCCTTCGCTAATCATGATGAGCTGACCGGATTGCCGAATTCGCGGCTTTGCAAGGATCGCTTGAAGGTCGCGATTGCAACGGCGCGACGCAGCGATGCGGAGGTGGCCTTCATTCACGTCGACTTCGATAATTTTAAGACGATAAACACGAAAGTTGGCCGGCCCGGTGGTGACGCCATCTTGCGTGAAATCGCAAGCCGCTTGCAAAAATGCGTGCGCGATATGGATACGGCATCAAGATTGCGGAGTGACCGCTTCGGACTTGTCGTCGCTGGGATTGACGATCGCGATACCGTTGTGACCGTCGCGAAGCGTCTTCAAGCGAGTTTGGCTGCACCCTATGAGTTCGATGGAGAAACTGTTCCCGTCGGAACGCAAATCGGGATGGCAATCTATCCGGAACACGGCTCAACGGCGGAGGAACTCTTGAGCCACGCCGAACTCAGTGTCCACAATGCCGAAATCTATGGTAGCGATGCCGACGGCGCAGATGCTGCTTAAGTTCCGCCGTTAGAACAACTTCCTGCAAAATCGCCCGATACTGTCGATCGCTTGTTGCGCCTCGTCGAGCACATGTGCGCTGCTGTGCCAACCGTGGAACATGTCATCCCAGGGCTCGAACGTTGCGTCTACGCCAGCGGCTTGTGCCGCCTCGGCATAGCGACGGCTGTCGTCGTACATCGATTCGGTCGTGCCGACCTGCACGAGCATGGGCGGCAAACCTTTGAAGTCGCCGTAGAGCGGCGAGGCTAATGGAGTCTTAGAATCGGCGCCGTTGAGATAGAGGCCGGCCATCCGGTCGAGGTACGCCTTGCAGATCACAGGATCGCTTTCGGCATTCGTCTGCATGGTGTCGCCTGACTGCGTTAAGTCGGTCCAGGCACTCATTGGAACGGCACCCGCCGGCAGAGGGTCGCCTTGGTCCTTCAGCTTGAGCAGAAGCGCACACGTTAAACCGCCGCCGGCCGAGATGCCGCCGACCACGATGTTCGACGCTGCGATGCCTTGGTCGAGCAGCCATTTGTATGCGGCGTAGGTATCGTCTATCGCGGCTGGAAAGGGGTCTTCCGGTGCGAGCCGGTAATCAATAGACAGGCAGCGCATTCCGCTTGCTTTCGAAATACCGGAAGCCGCCGAACGCGTCGCCGCCGCCGAACCGCGATAATAACCGCCGCCATGGATGAACAAGAAGACGCGGTCCGTATCGACGCCGGGCACCTGGATCCATTCCGACGGCACGCCGCCCGCATCGACGGTTTCGAACGTGGTACCGTCCGGCAGCGGTATCGCCGCACCACCCGCCTTATGGTTGGCGCGCAATTCTTCGATCGTCTTTTCGTCGGAATAGGGGTCGGCGCGCTTTGCAGTGAGAATCTGTTCGAGGGCGGGACTGGTCACCATGTTCTGTCTCCGTTTCTTGGTTCCTTGGATTTGCGGCGCGCGTCGGCGATGGTCCGCAATGATCATTTGCTGACTTATTTATTCCGCTCTCGGTAAAATTCCCGCTTTGACATTCGGAGGTATCTTTGTGTGCGAATCTCATGCAGACTGACAGCAGTGGTGAAACAAACGAAAGGAGGTGATCTGATGTCTAGAATGAGTGCCCGTGCGATAGGTTTAGGTGCCCAGCGAGGACGGAAGAGCAACCTCTCTGTTTCGCGCTGACGCCGCGATTATAGTTTCGGGCCATATCGCACGGCCCATTCGGAAAGGCGGTCCCTTGGGACCGCCTTTCGTTATTTGGGCCGGGACCGGCAGACTCCGGTCAATTGAGCGGGCGATGGTCAGTTAGTCTTTCTGCCGGGCCTCGCCGCGGTTTCCCGTGAATGTCGCGTAGATCGTTCCAAGACCTTGGCTGGTCGCGGCGATGAGGTTTGAAAAGGCTTTGGCGCGTTCCCGGCGGGCGTTGCGATACCCTTGTTCGATCATCGCGCCCGTAATGATTGGTAGGTTGTTGAGGTCTTTATATGACATATGAGTTATCCTCGTGTATTTGTGTTCGTTGTCGATGTATACGCTGCGAATAACGAATGCTTACAAAGGATAATTTCTCATATTATGAGTGAGAAAATCTCATGAATACGCCCCTTCCAGCGTTGAATGGATTACGTGCCTTCGAAGCGACAGCCCGTTATCTCAGTATGACGGAAGCAGCCAAAGAGTTGCACGTGACGCCCGGCGCGTTGAGCCATCAGATCAGAGCGCTCGAGGACTTTCTTGGCGTAAAGCTGTTTGAACGAGGCGTGCGCTCCCTTACGTTAACGCGCGAGGGTGAATATCTCTTTCCGGGCCTGCAATCCGGATTTGGACAGATTCGAGAGGCGGTCGGCGGACTGCGGTCGCTCAGCGCGGACAACGTTCTCGTTATCAGCAGTACCCATGGGTTCACGGCGCGCTGGCTTGCCAGCCGCTTATACGACTTTGCCAGCAGCCATCCCGAATTGGACGCGCGCGTATCTTCATCGTTCCATTTGGCTAATTTTGTCAGTGACGGCGTTGACGTTGCCATTCGAATTCTGCCCCGAGATTACGTGGCCGACGACGCCCTGCAGGTGCACAAACTGATCGAGTTTGCCTATATCCCGGTCTGCAGTCCGACATTACTGGAAAGACACGGTGCCGTTGAAAACGCTGCCGATTTGATTGGATTGCCGATCATTCATGACGAGGCGCATACGAACGAGATCAAAATCCCATTTTGGGCGCAATGGTATCGTGAGCAAGGTGTGGACACGCCAAACCTGGAAAGTGGGATTCGGTTTAACTCCGCCGACCCGGCGATTAACGCAGCCGTTCAAGGGGCGGGATTGTTGCTCGCGTCGAATATCCTGGCCTATGACGACCTTTCGAACGGACGTCTTGTCGCCCCGATACCGCATGCGGTCGCGTCAAATTCCGCATTCTATTTGGTATATACGCGAACGAGCGCGGACCATAAACCGGTGTGCGCCTTTCGCGATTGGATTATTGCGAAGTTCGAAGGTTTAGACAGAGAGAAACTGGTTCTATCGTAGACGATGGACTACTGCGTAGCCGTCCCTCGTAAACAGGTTCGATGCAAGATTCGCGGAAACTTACGTGCGTCGAAATTGGCTTCCGCGCGATGGAGAAGACAGCGGTTGTCCCACATCAGGAGATCACCCGCTTGCCATTTGTGACGGAATAGATACGGCGCGCGGGTGACGCTTTCTTCAAGTTCGACGACAAACGCCCGACCTTCTTCGAAAGACCATCCGTCGATATGGCTCGCGTGCATCCCAATAAAAATAGCGGTGCGGCCGGTTTCCGGATGAATACGAGCGAGGGGGTGGACGTTGTCCGGTGCGTCCCGTTTTTCCTCCGCCGTTACCGGGCGCCCTTCGTGTTCGCGTGATGTCGCCCAGGAATGCACGACGTTGAGGCTGCGGATCTTGTCTTTCGTCGCTTGATTCAATCCGTCAAAGGCGGCGTACATATTCACGAAGACGGTATCACCGCCGTCGGGCGGTAGGGTTTGTGCATGAAGGATGGTCGCCATGGACGGTTCAGGTCGAAACGATTTGTCGGTGTGCCATTTGTCGGAGCGGACCTTGCCCATCGGTTTGCCGCTTTCGTCGAGATTGCTGACAATATGTACGAGCGGATGATCGGACGTGCCTCGGTTGCGAACCGCGTGTCGCTCCAAAGTGCCAAACTGTTCCGTGAATACGACCTGTTCGTCTTTCGTTAAGTTCTGGTCTCTAAAGACAAGCAATTGATAGTCGAGAAACGCTTTGTGGACCGCGGCCTTGATGTCGGGATCAAACGGCTGCCGGAGATCGAGGCCAATGACTTCGGCCCCCATGAGATCCGAAAGCGGCTGAAGCGTAAAACGTTCCTGGGTGAAATCGTGCGCATTCATTGAAGCGTCCTGTCAAAGCAGCGGCATCAGCATATTCATATCAGAGATAATCGACTGAGCGCCTGCGTCGGCAAGGGCGGGGGCGTCTGTGTCGTCGGCCGCAAAGCCGATGACCCTCATCTGTGCGGCGACCGCGGCTTTGACGCCAGTCGCGCTGTCTTCGACGACGATGCAATCATCGGTCAAATATCCTTCCGCTGCCGCGGCATATAGGAACAGGTCGGGCGCGGGCTTCGGCCGTTCGACCATTGTGGCGGAATAGACGTGGCCGTCGACGAGCGGCCACATACCTGTCGCGCCCAGGGTAATCTGCATTTTGCGGACTGGCCCTTGGCTGGCCACACAGAACGGAATTTCCGAATCTGACAGATTTTCCAAAACCTCGCGTGCCCCGGGGATTGGTTTGATTTCGGCGCGGAACGCTTCGAAAATGCGTTCGTAGTGGTCATTCAGCCACGCGTCGCCGAGACGATCTCCAATCCTCTTTTCGACAGTTGCCTGGACAACGGTGAGGCGCGCGCCCTTGAATCGCTCGATACATTCCGCGGTTGTCATCGGCCATCCGGCCGCCGTGATATCGGCGGCGAGTATTCGGTTCGAGATAGGTTCGCTGTCGACGAGACCGCCGTCACAATCGAAGATGACAAGGGGCATATTCGGGTACCGGAATGTAGAATAAGTGTTTTCATTCGGTTCGAAAATATTTCATCATCCGCCACGATGTTTCACTCCGCCGCGTTTCCAAATCTCGAGTTTCAGCACGAAAACGCGAAAGTCTTTGCCGACTATTGGGCCAGTCTTCCCAAGGTCGATCTCATTCCGATGCGCTCGAGTTTCGATCCGACGGACGTCAAAGACATTCTTTCCAACTTCGAAATCCATGAGATGGTCCGTCCCGGCTATATCAAGGTTAGGCTTTCGGGGACGTCCGTCACGGATCGTTACGGATTCGAAGTCACGGGTCGAAATTATCTCGATATCGTTCATCCGAAACGCCGTGAAAAAGTCTGGCGGGCCCTATCGAATATTGTCGAACGCCCGTGTGGAATGATTGTCTTCATTCGCTCGGTTCGCAGTTCCGGTTTGGAAATGATTAGCGAGGCGGTCGGGTTTCCGTTTCGCGATGATAAAGGGCAAGTGAACCAGGTCATCTACCAGGACAACGCGCCCCGGCCGGAGGCATTTTTGGATGCGCGATCGGATGAGGACCGAAAATCCCGTGCTTTACGGCGGTCCTATATCGATATTGGCGCCGGCATCCCCGATTGGGATTCGGCGGAGGACGAAGAAACGGGCGAAACCGAGGGTGAAAATTGAATGATAAAGCTGACCTTTTGCCTGCGGCGGTTGCCGCATCTCACCCGTGAGGAATTCCAAGCGCATTGGATTGGACAGCACCGGGATATCATGATTCGAAACAAGCAAGCGCTAGGATATCGACGTTATGTGCAAGCGCATACGATCGGTGGCGAGACGGCAGCTCGGATTGAAGGAAGCCGGGGTGGTCCTGAGCCCTACGACGGCACGGCGGAAGTTTGGTACGACAGTATGGAGGCGCTCGAAAGCGCTTTGGCGAGTGAGGCGGGGCGCCGCGCCGGCCGGAAGTTGATCGAAGACGAGAAACGCTTCATCGATATGAAGAACTCGCCCGTTTGGTTATCCGAAGAAAGGGTAATCGAGACGGCGTGAGAGGGGGCCGGCGATTCAGGAATGCGGATTATCGCGGCCGCGTACGACCCCGTAGGTCGGCAGTAGTTCTGTTAGGCGCTCTTTGGCGGGCTTCAAATAGCGGCCGTTCGGAAACATATCGATATACGCTTCGACATCGCTTTCGTCGGCGCTCCGCTCGACGAGTTGCCAGACGAGGGTCTCGAAGTTGCACTCGTGCGTGGTTGCGATGTGCCCCGTTGCACAAATATCCGCATGCCGCGTGTCTTGGACGCCAACGATTGTTAAGGCTGCTGCACCGAATGCCGCGAGACCGATACTGCGAAGTTTTGTGTTCATCTTCCCGACCACCCTTAATTTACCTACCCAATGACCCTTTTATATGAGCGGAGAGAGGATGCGTCTGTCACGGATGTCACACTGGGCAATCTTTATTCGCCGCCGTCAGCGTCAGACTTATTCTGTGGGGAAAGGTGTTAACAAAGTATTGCCGGTTTGGACGATTCAGTGCCGAAGGCTTATATTTGTCGTAGAAACCCCTTCGACCTGTATGGGAGACAAGTATGTCGGAAGCCGGAAACGAATTCGGGTTCGCAGAAAAGTATGATCTGCCAATACCATATCTGCACCGAATTACTACGTATTATCAAACTCTTGGGTATGGGGCGCCGTATCGTTGGGCGCAATATAACGACGTTCCGTTTACGCCGTTGAAGAAACCTTTGTCGGAAAGCCGAGTCGCATTGGTGACGACGGCAGCGCCGTACCAGCCGGACAAGGGTGATCAGGGGCCGGGTGCGCCCTACAACTCGGCGGCTAAGTTCTACACGGTCTATACCGACACGACCGAGACCGATCCCGATCTCCGCGTCTCACATATAGGCATCGACCGCAATCATACGACGGCGGAAGACATGCGGACCTGGTTCCCGCTGCAGCAGCTCAAGCGGCTGGAAGGCGAAGGCGTGATCGGTGGCATCACGGATCGCTTCTACGGCGCGCCGACGAACCGCAGTCAAAAGCGGACGATGGAAGTCGATTGTCCCGAGATATACGAGCGAATACGTGAAGACGGCGGCGACGTCGCCGTCATCGTCGCCAATTGACCGGTGTGTCATCAGACCGTGAGTCTGATTGCACGCTACCTCGAAGAAAACGGCATCCCGACCGTGATCATGGGCTGCGGCAAGGACATCGTCGAACATGTGGGTGCCCCGCGCTTTCTCTTTAGCGATTTCCCGCTGGGGAACGCGGCCGGAAAACCCAACGATGTCGAATCGCAAGCCTTTACAATGGAACTCGCGTTAAAGGTTCTCGAATCTGCGATTGGTCCACGGACGACCGTGCAGTCGCCGCTACGTTGGAGCGACGACGCGAGCTGGAAGTTGGATTTCAGCAATATCGAGCAGATGTCCGATGAAGAAATCGCACGCCGCCGGGCGGAGTTCGACCGCAATAAGCAAATTGCGAAAGAGCGCCGCGAGCGGGATATCAAAGCGGCGGCCGCAGAGTAGGGCGGTATGACGAAGCCATTCGAAGGGGTCCGCGTGATCGATTTCACGCAAGTCTACGCGGGCCCCTTCGCAAGCTATCAATTGGCGCTGCATGGCGCCGACGTCGTAAAAGTCGAACGGCCAGGCGGCGAAGAATTCCGCTTCTCGGCGCACGCACCTGAGTGGTCCGAAAGATCGATGGGGCCGATGTGGCTGGCCGTTAACGCCAATAAGCGAAATATCGCCCTCGATCTGAAAAAGCCGGAAGCCGTTGAGATCGTAAAGCGTCTCGTGAAGGATGCCGATATCGTTATGGAGAATTACCGGCCGGGGGTGATGGACCGGCTTGGGATCGGCTATGACGCGCTGACGGAAGTTAACCCGACGCTGATCTACTGTGCGATTTCAGGTTTCGGGCAAGAAGGGCCGGAGAAAAACACCCCGGCCTACGATGGGCGGATACAGGCAACTTCCGGCATCATGTCGATCACCGGGCACGCCGAGACCGGCCCCACGCGCGCGGGTTTCGCCGTCTGCGACGCGATCGGCGGGATGACCGGGGCCTTCGCGATTTCAAGCGCGCTGTTTCAGAGAACGCGGACGGGTAAACCACAGTTTATTGACGTCTCCATGCTCGACGCGGCGTTGACGTTCTTGTCGCCTGCTGTTTGCGAATACACGGTTGGCGGCATCGAACAGGCCCAGATGGGCAATCAGGCGGTCAGCCGGAAAGCGACGGCGGACCTCTTTCGGGTCAAAGGCGGCTATATGCTGCTCGCGGTGAATTCCGAAGGACAATTCCGTGCCTTGATCAAGGAGATCGGACGCGAAGATATCCTGGATGATCCGCGGTTCCTCGATTGGAATACGCGAAGGGAGAATGCCGAGGGACTGCGCGAGATCGTACAGGAGAAGCTTTTGGAAGAAGACGTCGACACGTGGCAAAAGCGACTGGATGCGGTGAGTGCGCCGGCCGCAAAGATCTGGCGTATTGATGAAGTCGTCGACCACCCGCAGCTCGCGCATCGGGACGTCATGCAAACGATCGAGACATCGCATGGCGATATGCGGCTCGTGGGGCCCGGGTTCAAGCTCGCGCATGGCGGCGGGGAAGTGTCTCGGGCACCGGCCCTGCCGGGCGAGCACAATAAAGAAGTTCTCGAAGATGCCGGCTACACGGCGGCTGAGATCGACACGATGCTGAAGGAGGGCGTTTTCGGGTAAGAATCATGGTTGTCGAACCGGCAAAATTGGGCGTCCGAGATATTGGCGCCTACATGATCGATGAAGACCCCGGTGATTATCCGGAGCCCCGAATTCGATTGAATTCCAATGAAAGCGTCTTTGGTGCGAGTCCGCTGGCGATTGAAGCAGCGCGTGACGCGGCAGGCCGCATGGAGCGATATCTAGAAGGTGCCGATGCGATATTGGCGCCCGCGATCGGTGATTTCTTTGATTTGGACGAGGCGCGCATTACGGTCGGAAACGGTTCCGACGATTTGCTCGCCCGCCTTGCACGGATATACCTTGGCCCCGGGACCGAAATGCTGCGGAGCGAGAACGGCTACGCGAAGGCGCCGAACTATGCCGTCGCAAACGACGCCAGCGTGCGATCCGTGCCGGATCAAGGTTTTATCACATCCGTCGATGCACTCCTCGAAGCGATCAGTTGGCGAACCAAGATGGTCTATCTCGCCAATCCCGAAAACCCGGCTGGTACGCATGTCGGCGACGCGGAGATTCGGAGGCTTCATAAAGAAATGCCGAGCGACGCACTTCTTGTGCTGGATTGTGCCTATGAAGAATATGTCGATAGCCCGGATCACGACGGCATCACGGACCTCGTCGAAAGCGCCGACAATATCGTCATCAGCCGGACGTTCTCGAAAATCTTCGGCATGGCCGGTGCGCGGGTCGGTTGGATGTATGCTCCACTCGATATCGTTGAAAATTTACGCAAAGTCTCGACGACCTTTCCGGTGGCCGACGCATCTGTTGCCGCGGCTTTGGCAGCGCTCAAGGATAGGGGGCATTTCGATCATGTCTTCGAGGCGACGGTGAATGGGCGGCGCTGGCTTACGGAACGCCTGACCGGTTTGGGTCTCGATGTTATCCCAAGCCAGGCGAATTTCGTCCTTGTCGGGTTTCCAAACCCCGAGCGGTCTGCGCCGGATGCCGATCGTCATTTGCGGCAAAAGGGCATTGCCGTCCGTCGGTTCCCATCCGTCTCATTCCAGGATTATCTGCGTATCACCATCGGACGGATGGATGAGTTGGAAGCGGTCGCCAATGCTCTAGAAGAATTCTTGCAGTCGAATGAGCGCTAGTTAAGCGTCGTTCCTTTCTGCTTCGACAAGAGCGTCGAGTCCGCGTCGGAAGAGTTGCGCGCCGGCATCCAATGTCAGATTGAAGTTGGGCGTTGTCTTATTCTTCATGCCTTTGTGGACGTCTTCGAGGATAGCCTTGTCTTCCAAAAAGGCGTCGCGGGCGCCATCGTTCATCTGCTTCGAAATCCCAGCGTCGTCGCCGTCGGTGTTGCGGTGCTGGAACCAGAAATAGCGGGTTCGGTCCTCGTCGATTGGAGTCAGGAAGTTATACGAGACATTGATATAGGTCTCGTTGACCGGTGTCGTGTTCCGGCCGCCTGTCCCGGATGGGGTGAAGATGGACCGATTTACGCCGATGGCCGGATAGACCATTTCGTAGTGTTGGAGACGGTCGCAGGAGCCGGAAAACTTCACCAACTTGGCGTAATAAGGGCTCGGCGCCGCGTCCATAATCCAACGCGATACCGTCACCCCATGGTCGCTTTGATCGATTTCGAGCGGGACGTTATCGGTCCCGGAGCCGCCGAAGGAGGATTTGTGGACCCAAGCCACATGGCTCGGGTCGAGCAAATTGTCCGCTATCCATAGATAATGGCAGTCGACATCCAAAACGCCGCCCTCCGTATAACCCCAGGTCGGATCATCGTAATTTTCAATCTCGTAGATCGTATTCGGGTCGGCGAGGTCGGGGTCGCCCATCCATACCCATAGCAGCCTGTATCGGTCGACAACTGGATACGAGTGCACCACAGCGCGTCTCGGGATCTGGCCCGGCTGCGTTGGTGCGGCGACACAGCTACCGGTGCCGTCGAATGTCAGGCCGTGATACCCGCACTCGATGGTGTCGCCCTTTAACGTTCCTTTCGACAGTGGCAGTTTTCGGTGCGGGCACGCGTTCTCGAGGGCAACCGGTGAGCCGTCTTCCCGGCGGTAGAAAACGATCTTCTGGCCAAGGATGGTCTCTGCCGTCAGTTCTCGGCCGATGTTGTTGCTCCACGCGGCCACGTACCAGGCATTGCGTAAGAACACGTTCAGTCCTCTTCTGCGTAATAGCCGACGACGTCGCCTTCGGTTGTCACGCCCAACCCGTTTAGACAGCGATTCACATAATTGAAGTAGCCGATGATCTGATTGGCTTCGAGGATTTCGCCATCGTCGAGGCCGGCCTCACGGAGCGCGTGGATATCCCCCTCCGCCATCTCGCCAGGCCGGAGAGTAAGCTTTTCGGCATATTGCATAAGTGCCAGTTCCCGACCGCTAAGCGCTGCCGATGGATCACGCGCTTGAATTGCCTCGCCGATCGCATCGGCTTTCGCCGGGTCTGCCATTAAATGACGGGCATTCTTCCAATGATTGGCAAACGAGTATGGGCAATCGTTTAGATGTGAGACGTAGGAGGCGACGGTCTCTTGCAGCCACATTGGCAATGTATTGGCGTCGTCATGCAGGGCGGAGCGATAGAGATAGACATGACCCCGCATCGTGCTCGGCCTGAGCGAATGGACCCGCATGACGTTATCGACGGTCCCGTGCGGCGTGCGCGCGAGCTTCAAGACGTCCAAAAGTTCTTCCGAAGCATCGTCGTCCGAGATCATTTGGATCCATGCGGACATACTTATTCCTTTCGCAATCCGATGTGTTTCAGCAGTAACGTATAAGCAAAGATCGTCGATGGAAAACTGATGCGATTCGCGATTTCGAGAATCAAAGTGTCAATCTAGGTTGTTGATCCGCAATCATCGATTTTACGATCCAAGTTGCGTGTTTCCCTGTGATCTCAGAAAAGCCATTTGTTACAGTATGATAAAGATCGATGTGGTCAGCCCGTGCGGCTTCGAATTGCGCGGTGTTGACCGGCGCCTTCCTTGGTTGAACCTTTGCAGCGCGGCAGCATACCCTGTCGACGAGTAAATCGATTCCCATTCAAGGCGATCGCATGAGCGAACAAGCAAGCGTATTGGTTCCGGAACAAGAGCCGTCCGATGGCGGGGCTGTGAAGCCTTCCGGCACGGGTATATTGCCGTCGCACGCCATTCGGGAACTCGTCCGCTCGAAGGCGATCCAAGGTGTGGAGGACATTCCCTCCGACCAGATTCAACCGGCAAGTATCGACCTTCGCTTAGGCGCAACGGCGTACCGCCTGCGTGCGAGTTTTTTGCCGGGCAGTAAGGCGACCGTTGAAGACCGAATTCGTCAATTCGGAATGCATGCAATCGACATCACGGACGGGGCCGTCCTTGAGGTCGGCTGTGTTTATATCGTGCCGTTGCTCGAGTATTTGGCTTTGCCGCCGCGCGTGTGGGGGCTCGCCAATCCGAAGAGTTCCACGGGCCGGATCGATGTATTGACCCGCCTTATCACGGACTACGCCGAAGTTTTCGATAAGGTGAAGGAGGGATATCACGGGCGCCTCTATGCGGAGATCGCGCCGCGGACCTTCAGCGTCGTCGTCCGCAAAGGTTCGCGGCTGAGCCAGCTTCGCTTGCGCCGCGGTACCGAAACATTGAGCGCGGCGATGCATCACCGTCTGCATGAGGAATACCGCCTCGTCGACCGTGATCTCGACAAGAAAGGGCCTTTCAAAGGCATTCCGCTGACCGTTGATATGCAAGGTGAGCAGACCGACGGACTTCTCGGATTCCGCGCGCGTCAGCATGCGGACCTTATCGATGTCGAGAATATCGGATACTACGACCCGATTGACTATTGGGAGCCGATCTTTGCGCGGGAGCACAAACACCTCATTCTCAATCCCGGCGACTTTTACATCTTGGCGTCGAAGGAAGCCGTCAACGTGCCGCCGCAGTACGCGGCCGAAATGGTCGCCTACGACACGTTGATTGGCGAATTCCGGGTGCACTATGCCGGCTTCTTCGATCCGGGGTTTGGTTTCGCCGAGAGCGGAGGTGCCGGTTCGCGGGCCGTGCTTGAGGTGCGTTCGCACGAAGTGCCATTTCTTGTCGAGGAAGATCAGGTCGTCGGATCGCTCTTGTACGATAAGTTGACGGACGTGCCGGATAAAATTTACGGTACCCGCATTGGGTCGTCGTACCAGCGCCAAGGTTTGGCCCTGAGCAAGCATTTCAAGTCATACGACTAGACGTCCGCTCCGGACAAAAGTCGCGATAACAAAAAGGATAAGCGCGTGTCTGATGCCAAAACGGGGCAATCCGTCCCCCGTCTCGAAGACCAAAGGTTCCTGACAGGCTCTGCTGTCTACGCGGACGATTTAAATGTCGAGGGTCAGCTATATGGCGTGGTTGTTCGTTCCACGCATGCGCATGCGGAGATTAAGGGCATCGACGTGAGTGCGGCACTCGAGATGCCGGGCGTTGTCGCAGTTTATGTGGAGGCGGACCTTGCCGCCGATGGCGTTGGGCACTTGCCGTGTGGCGCGGAGCTACCGCCTGAAGCGGGTCTCTACGTGCCGCCGCGTCCCGCTTTGGCGACGGGGCGAGTTCGGTATGTCGGCGACCAGGTTGCATTCGTCGTCGCGGACAGTCAGGCGAATGCGGAAGAGGCGGCAGAACAAGTCATGATCGACTACGATGCGCTGCCTGCCGTTGTGGATGGTTATGCGGCGCTGGAAGACGGCGCCCCGCAGGTATGGGACGGCGCACCTGGCAATCTAATCTTCCGTTTCCCGAAAGGGGATAAGGCTGTGACCGACGCGGCGTTCGCAAGTGCTGCGCACGTTGTCGAACTCGATGTCGTCAACAACAAGATATCCGCGGCACCAATGGAGCCGCGTTCCGGAATCGCCGAATATGACGCGGCGCGCGACACCTACAAACTGACCTGCTCCGCGCAAGGTTTACACGGTATTCGCGGGCCTCTAGCCAAAACGATTCTGAAAATACCGGAAGAGAATCTCGAGATCGTGGCCCCGACGTCGGCGGCGGCTTTGGGCTGAAGAACTTCATTTATCCGGAATGGGTGTTGTTGCTGTGGGCGGCGCGAAAACTCGGCCGGCCGATCAAATGGACGGGCGATCGCGGCGAAGAGTTTGCGGAGGCGACGCAAGGCCGCGGTATTCGCGCACAAGCGCGGCTCGCGCTTGATGCGGACGGCAAGTTCCTTGCTTTGGATGCGGCGATGGTCGCGGACTTAGGCGCCTATCTCTCGGGCGCGTCTCCGGGTGCGTCCACGCGTGCCGCGTTGACGGCGATCGGCGGCGGCTATGCCGTGCCGGCGATCTACACGGAATCGCGGGGGGCCTTTACGAACACGGCTCCGGTCGATGCGTATCGTGGCGCCGGCAAGCCCGAGGCGAATTTCATTACCGAGCGATTGATCGAGGCCGCCGCGCGGCGGTTCGGGTTTGACCCCGTCGAGTTGCGCCGCAAGAACGCTGTCGTCGACTTTCCCTACGATACGGCCCAAGGACTGACTTTCGACTGTGGCCGTTTCGGTCCGAATATCGACGATGTCGTGCGTCTTGTTGACCGGGACGGGTTTCCCGCTCGTCGGGCTTCTTCGGAAGCCGCCGGCAAACTCCGCGGGCTCGGTATTTCCTCCTTTCTCGAGACGTCACGCGGCGCGCCACAGGAAGGGGCGGAAGTTACCTTTGCGGCGGACGGTCAAATCGAGCTCCGGGTCGGTACCGAATCGAACGGCCAAGGTCACGAGACCTCTTACAAACAGATCGCGGCAGATAGATTCGGCCTGCCGATGGATGCTTTTCGTTATATCCAAGCGGACACGCGCGAGACCCGGATCGGGTTCGGTCACGGCGGCGCGCGTTCCATGCATATGGGTGGCGGAGCGATGGTACGGGCCATTGACGAAGTGCTGGAGAAGGCGAAGTCGGTTGCGGCACGGCTACTCCAAGCCGAGGCGACGGATCTCGCATTTGCGGATGGCGCCTTCAGCGTGCCATCGACAGGACAGTCCGTCAGCTTGGCCGACGTGGCTGCGGAGGCCGGCGATGGTGGCCTCGACACTTTTGTCTTTAACGAGGACGTACCGTTTACCTTCCCGAACGGCTGCCAGGCGGCGGAGGTCGAGATCGATCCTGAGACCGGTGCCGTCGAACTGTTGCGCTATATCGCCGTTGATGACTACGGCAACCTGGTCAATCCGATGCTGACGGTCGGGCAAGTACAAGGCGGTTTGGTGCAGGGGATTGGGCAGGCGCTTGGTGAGGACTGCACATACGACGCGGATTCCGGTCAGCTCCTGGCGGGGTCGATGATGGATTACTGGATGCCACGTGCGAGTCAGTTGCCCGATTTGGAAATCCATCTTGAAGGTGTGCCCACGAAAGCCAACCCGCTTGGTGTGAAAGGCTCAGGCCAAGCTGGCTGCATCGGTGCACCGCAAACGGTCGTCCACGCGGTCTTAGATGCGCTGTCCGGTTATGGAATCGACGAGATCGATATGCCAATCACGAGCGAAAGCGTCTGGCGCGCGATCCAGGCAAATTCCTGATCGTTGGGCTCTGCGTGAGGGCGTGCAGCGCAAGCGTTAGCGGATTTAATCCCCGCGAACCGGTCCCAACGGATAGTACCGTACGCCGTCGCGGAGTTTTTGATAGGCGAAGTCGACCGGGTTGGCACCGTGCCCGCCGGGGGCGATGGCGGCGAAGGTCGTCTCCGCAATCGGGTCGAAATGGGCGCGATAGTGAGCAGTGCTTTTCACCACGATGATATCGAGGTCTTGTAAGACGACGCCGAAGTGCTCGAAGACAGAGCGATCGTGCGCTTGGACGCGCTCACTCGCGACCGCAACTTTCACACCCCCGATGGAGAGCAAGGCGGACTTGCCGACATTGTGCATCTTGCCCTGGGCCACCGGACCTGTCGTTTGATAGACGCCGTCGTTGACGACCTCCACTTTGAAACGTCCATGGAAAGGGATCACGCCGGGAAGATCCGCTTGCCCGCCAAGGTCGGTTTCGAATTCGGCTCCGACGCCGGCTTCGTGCGCCATAGCCGCGACGTCGGAGTCTTTGACGACGCCGAAAATCGCATTCTGGGCATTGTTCTGAACCAAGGCCTCCAACATCCCGACCGTGTCCGCGGTGCCACCGCAACCCGGATTGTCCTGTGTGTCCGCAATGACAACGGGCTTTGCGGCACCCGCGGCAATCCTTATGGCTTCTTTGACAGCATCGTCGGGCGGCAAAAGCGGCTCGGCGAATTCGGCTTCCTTAAGCGCGATCAATTGCGCGATCTCGTCGACCGCGGCGTCGGCTTCTTCTTGGCTATAGGCATGGGCGCTTACGGTCGGTCCGCATTCGCGCAGGTCGCCTGGCGGAAATCCCGCGAGATACGCGAGCGACAGCATATCGTCTGATAGACGTGCCGCGGCCGCTTCCACGATCCCTTTCGAGGGTTCTACCAAAGTGCATTGGAAGTTCAGCGGCAGCAGGAAAGGGAGGTGCCGAAGAGCCCGTCCTTTGGGCCGTCCGTCCACAAGCAGTCTTTGCATCGCGACTGCCGCCCGCTTGCCGGTGTCGAACTGATCCACATGAGGATAAGTCCAGTACGGTAGAATGGCGTCGGCGTGCTGAACCATTTGGGCGCTGACATTCGCGTGGTAGTCGAGGCTGATGACGATCGGCGCATCCTCGCCGACGACGGCACGGACGCGGCGCAGCAATTCGCCCTCACCGTCTTCAAATTCTTCGGAGACCATAGCGCCGTGCAAGTCGAGATAGACGGCGTCGACCGGTAGTTCCTCCGAGAGCCTCGCTATAATCTCGCCGGCGATTCGCTCGTAGGCGTTCTTCGTGACATAGCCGCCGGGCGTCGTGCTGGTCCACAGTAGCGGGGCGATTTCATGATTGTTCTCGCTGCCGTTCAGAAATCCAGCTGTCGAGGCGCCTTTCTCCGCGAACGTTTCCAAAATTTCCTCGCCGCGTAGGATGCCGGAGCGGTCGGGCGGGTTCGCGAAGTTCTCGAAATCTGTGGTGTCCGGCACGAAACAATTGGTCTCATGCATAAATCCTGCGATTGCGATACGGGCCATCGTCGGGTTCCTTCGCGCTTAAGAGAGGTTCGTTACCAATTTAGGTTTCCGCATCGATACGGGAACAGAAGGCATCAAGGAATCGCGTACATTCCTCGGGATAGAGCAGCTGCACCATGTGATAGGCGGTCGGTAGATGATGCAGTTCGAATGACGGGAGGCCTTCTTTGAGCAGGCTGACCTGTGCATCGCTGGTGATTTGTCCGCCGCTTGGGTAAAGCCCGAGGACCGGGACTTCCACCTTTGGCAGAAAGTCGGCGGCACTCGCGCTGTTCACCAATTGCGACATGGCGACTTGGATATCCGGGTCGCCTTTAGCGAATTCGTCGACATACCAGTTGAACAATTCGGGTTCTTCGTCGGCAGGCAAGCGGGTTTTCCGGGTGGTCTCGGCAACCCATGCCTTAATGCCCATCTCCCGCATCGCTTCGATACGCGATCCGTGGCCAAGGGCGTATCGTTCCTTCATCTGCTTTTCGATAAAGACCGGCGTCGAAACCAGGGCGAGCGATTTCACGCGCGTGGGATGGCGTGCGGCGAGCGCGATCCCAAGAATTCCGCCCATGGATTCGCCGCAATAGTGAATAGGTCCGGCCTCTGCGTGGTCCAAGATTGCGAGCAGGTCCCCGATGAGCGCGTCCAATGTTATATCGCGCTCTAGGTCGAGGTCTCCGAGCGACTTTCCCAAACCCCGCATGTCGGGCCGGATGACCCGATACCGGCCAGACAGATAGGGAATCCAGCGATACCAGAATGCGGCCGAGCGGCCGTTGCCGTGCTGGAGCAAAAGAAACGGCCGTTCGTCCCAGGGGTCGGTGAAATCGTCGAACTCGTAGCTGAGCCGGAGATTGTCCGAGCGGTCGAATGACGGCATCTATCGGGCCGAGTATCCGCCGTCGACAGGCATGGCGACGCCGGTCACGAAGGAGGCGTCATCGCTCGCGAGGAAAGCCGCGACCTTGGCGACTTCTTCCGGTCTGCCGAGACGGCCGATCGGGTGCAGGTCTTCGAGATACTCGCGTCCTCGGTCATGCGCTAGGCGCTCGGTGATGATCGGTGTTTCGATGTAGCCGGGGCAGACCGCATTTACACGGACGCCGGTCTCGCCATATGCGACCGCGAATTGTTTTGTGAGGCCGACGACGCCATGTTTCGCCGCGACGTAGGAAGCGACGCCGGTGACAGCGGCCGGATCCTTGTGATACGCGACCTGCTGGCGCATCAGGGCGCCTAACCCTGCGACGGAAGCCGTATTGACGACGGCGCCGCCGCCTTGTTCGGCCATGAGCGGGCAGGCATGCATAAGGCCGTAGTAGACTCCGGAAAAATTGATCGCGGTCGTCGTGTCCCAATCCTTGCCGGCCACCCCGGCGTTGTTCATGAGGACGTCTAGGCGTCCGAGATCGCGCTGTGTTTTGATGAGCGCTTCTTTCACTGCTTCTTCGTCTGCCGTATCGAGCGCGTTTGCAACGCCCTTGGCGCCTATTTCCTCGACCCGAGCGGCGGTCGCTTGAGCGGTCTGCTCGTTGATGTCCGAACACACGACGGTGGACCCGTCTGCGGCGAGGGTTAGCGCCATGGCTTGCCCGATGCCTGAACCGGCACCTGTGACGAAAGAGATACGACCGTCGAAATTTGGCATGAATGTGCTCCTGAAAATCCTAGCGAACGAGAGTAACCAGCGGTGGAACCGTAGTCTAATTGTCTTGCCGGGATGACTTCCGCGCGGCTTTGCGCTACATCGACGGTAATCAGTCAATCGCCGAACAGGGGCACGTCACATGGAATATCGTCAACTAGGATCGTCTTCACTCAAGGTCTCACCGATTTGTTTCGGCTGCAATGTCTTCGGATGGACGGCGGATGAAGAAATGTCTTTCCGTCTGCTCGACGGTTGGCTCGATGCCGGGTTTAACTTTTACGATACGGCAGACGTTTACTCGCGTTGGCACGATGGCAACGAGGGTGGTGAGTCCGAAACCATCATGGGCAAATGGCTCGAAAGCCGCGGATGTCGTGACAAGATCGTATTGGCGACCAAGTTCGGTATGGACATGGGCGACGGCAAGGTCGGGCTCTCGCCGGACTATATGATGCGAGCGGTCGAAGATTCCCTGCGGCGACTCAAAACCGACTACATCGATCTCTATCAGTCGCATAAGGACGATGAAGACACGCCGGTCGATGCGACGCTGGAAGCTTATGCGAAACTCATTGAGCAAGGTAAGGTTCGAGAGATTGGGGCCTCGAATTTCAGTGCATCGCGGTTGAAGGAAGCCTTGGACGCGAGCAAGACGAAAGGTCTGCCGCGCTACCAAAGCCTGCAGCCGCTCTACAGCCTCGTCGAGCGGGATACGTTCGAAGGCGATCTCGAAAACCTGTGCGAAGCTGAGAATGTCGGTGTCATTGGTTTCTATTCGCTGGCGAGCGGTTTCCTGACCGGCAAGTACCGATCGAAAGCCGATATGGAGGGGCGGATCCGGGCGCCGCGTGTCGAGAAATACGTGACCGAAGACGGGTTCCGGGTCCTCGATGCCTTGGACGAGGTGGCGCAGAAACATAATGCCAAGATGGGCCAGGTGGCACTCGCATGGTTGATGGCGCGCTCGAGCGTGACGTCGCCGATCGCCAGCGCCACAAATATGGATCAGCTGGCGGAACTGACGGCAGCAGCGAATGTGACCTTGGACGCGGACGATATCGCGAAGATTGACGAAGCCAGCAAATGATGGGGCCGTCCGGCGGTTGCCGTTGCGGGGCCCTGCATTCACGGCATCGTAAGCGGAGACGATAGCACTGTTCGCGGGAGAGGGCGGTCGCTAGCTGAACGTGCCGCCGTCATCCTTGGTAATTGCGATGACCGAAGAGCGGGGCACCGTATTGCCGCCGCCTGGGAAATGACCGTCACCTTTGCCGCCGGGGTGTTGAATGCCGACAAACAGCGTTCTGCGGTCGAAGCTCCACGCGATGCCAGTGACTTCGCATTGTTTCGGCCCCACCATGAACCGCTTGATCTCGCCCGTGACCGGGTCGCCGACCAGCATTTGATTGTGACCGTGCCCGGCAAAATCTCCCTCGTCGGTGTATTTGCCGTCGGTCTGAATCCACAGCATGCCGGTCGAATCGAAGGCAAGGCCGTCCGGTGCATTGAACATATTATGGGGTGTCATGTTTGCGGAGCCGGCGCGGGCGTCAGTGTGAACGACCGGGTTGCCGGCAACGACAAACAGGTCCCATGTGAAATTTAATGCGCCATGGTCGCCGTTTTCAGGACGCCAACGTACGATCTGTCCGTAGTTGTTGGCTTCGCGCGGGTTGGGCCCTCCGACCGGCATCGCGTCGCCGCCCTTATTTTTCCGCCGGCCGCGGTGTTTGTTGTTCGTAAGGCAGCAATAGACTTCCGGGCTCAGAGGATTTGCGGCGACCCATTCCGGGCGGTCCATAGTTGTGGCCTTGACGGCGGACGCGGCGAGCCTTGTGTGGATGCAGATTTCCGCTCGGTCGGCCATGCCCGTCGCTGCCGGGCTTAGCTCCACCCACTTTCCCTTGCCGTGGTCGTCGAACTGGGCGGTGTAGAGCGTTCCGGAGACGAGGAGCTTTTCCGTTTCGCCACCGGCGGAATAACGGTCGTCGCTAACATATTTGTAGAGAAACTCGCCGCGCTCATCGTCTCCCATGTAGACGACGACGCGTCCGTCGTCAGCGAGAACGACCTCCGCATTCTCATGTTTGAAACGGCCGAGCGCCGTACGCTTTTTGGGCGAAGAACTCGGGTCGAGAGGATCGATTTCCACGATATAGCCGTGCCTATTCGGCTCGTTGGGATGTTTCGAGATGTCGAAGCGTTCGTCGGTCGCCGCCCACCTGAATCCTCTGTCCGCATGCTTTACGCCATATCGCTTGAAGACGGGGTTGAGTTGTTCGTTGGGGTCGCTGGCGGAAAAGTAACCGTTGAAGTTTTCCTCACAAGTCAAATACGTACCCCAAGGGGTGCGCCCGCTACCGCAATTGTTGAAGGTGCCGAGAACACGTGTGCCGGCGGGATCCGCTGCCGTTTTTAGCAAGGCATGACCCCGGGCGGGGCCGGTGATCTCCATAGGCGTATCGGCGGTAATACGGCGGTTGAACGGGGAATCCAAAACCACACCCCATTTGCCGTCGCGCTCGGCAATTTCTATCACGCTGATGCCGTGAGCCGCTTTACCCTTAAGGATGTCGTCGGCACCTACGGGGCGGCTCAAGGACCGGTTTCCGTAAAGGACTCCGAGATTTACGAACTCGTTATTGACGGCGAGGATATTGCGGTCGCCGCTCCGGAACAGTTCCATCCCGTCATTGTTGTCACCGAAGGCTCGTTCCTGACTGGCGCCCGTACCTCGGCTCTCGTGATCGAATGCCTCGCCGTCGGACCACAGCGGGTCGCCCCAACTGGCGACGACGTGCCAGCTGAAACCCTTGGGTACGGTCACGGTGTCCAGAGTATTCGCGGCCACCGCGGTAAAGTCATGCCGGCCTGCGGCGAAAGCTTGGGACGGCAAGAACGTCGCCGTCCCGATGACGAACGCTGCGGTGCTCATTAGCGCTTCCCGGCGCGTGAGCGCGCGTTCCGCCAATTTCGTGAATTCTGGCTCTTTTCCAGCCGGCATCATGGAGTCCGTTTGTTGATCGTCGCCGTATTTCTCTCGTGCGTCTAATATTTGCTATCCGGAGGGCGAACGCTAGATTTCACTCTTGTGAAATTTCAATAAAATCAGGGAGTGCACGGCCATGGCCGGCAAGACTCTTTTCGAAAAAATTTGGGATCGGCATGTCATTGCCGAGCGAGAAGGCGGGCAGTCGTTGATCTATATCGACCGGCACCTTTGCCATGACGGTTCGTTTAACGCGTTCGGTCAACTGCGCGAACACGGGCGAACGGTGCGCCGACCGAAGCAAACCTTTGCAACACCTGATCACTATACGCCGACAAAGTCCGCGGACTTACGCGATGTGCCGGATCCTCGTGCGACGGAAATCTCGATGGCGATCGACGAGAACTGCGAAGAGTTCGGCGTCACATTGTTCCCCTGGCTCGACGAGCGGCAAGGGATCGCGCATGTCGTCGGTCCGGAGCAAGGGATTACGCTTCCGGGGATCGTCCTCTGCTGCGGTGACAGCCATACCTCAACGCACGGTGCCCTCGGCTGCATTTCCTTTGGTATCGGCGCATCCGAGGTCGCACATGTTCTGGCCACGCAAGCCATTTGGCAGCGGCGTCCGAAGACCATGCGAATTACGGTCGACGGTAAGCTTGGCTTCGGCGTTTCAGGCAAGGACGTCATCATTGCGATCATCCGCCAGATCAGTGCGGCCGGTGGTACCGGGCATGCCATTGAGTATGCGGGATCGGCCATTCGCGACCTCTCGATGGAAGGCCGACTGACGCTGTGCAATATGACCATCGAAGCCGGCTCGCGGATTGGCATGGTGGCCCCGGATACGACGACGCTAGAATATATCGAAGGTCGTCCGTACGCACCGAAGGGCGCTGCATGGGATAAGGCTGTCGACTTTTGGCGTGAGCTGCCGTCCGATGACGACGCCACGTTCGACACCGAACACACGGTCGACGGTAATGCCATTGCACCAATGGTGACCTGGGGAAATTCGCCGCAATGGGCGGCCCCAGTGACCGAAGCCATTCCGGAACCATCCTCTGAGGCGGACACCGAGAAACGTGCGGAGATGGAGGCGACGCTTGATTACATGGACCTCAAACCAGGTACGCGGATCGATGAGATCAAGGTCGATAAGGTTTTCATAGGCTCTTGCACGAACGCCCGTATCGAAGACTTGCGGTCCGCGGCTGCGGTCGCGAAAGGGCGCCGCGCGGTGGTCTCGACGTTGATTTCGCCGGGCTCCGGCCTCGTCAAGAAGCAGGCGGAAGCGGAAGGTCTCGATAAGATTTTTACCGATGCCGGTATGGAATGGCGCTTACCCGGTTGTTCCATGTGCGTCGGGATGAATGGCGATTTGCTGGAACCGGGAGAGCGCTCGGCTTCCACAAGCAATCGGAATTTCCGTGGCCGTCAGGGAGTCGGCAGCCGCACGCATCTCGTCAGCCCGGCCATGGCAGCGGCCGCCGCAGTGACGGGCACCTTTACCGACGTTCGAAAATTGATGGAGGGTTAGACGATGGATGCCTTCACGACATTCAAAGGGATCGGTATTCCGATCGATATCATCAATTGCGACACGGATCAGATCATTCCGGCTCGATTTCTGCGGAAGGATCGCAAGGATCCGGAGATGCATACCTTTCTTTGGCATGACCTGCGAAGGGACCCGGCATTCATTTTTAACAAAGCGCCTTATAACGAGGGCAAGGTTGTCGTCGCGGACGTTAACTGGGGCTGCGGGTCGTCGCGCGAAGGGGCTGTTTATGCTTTGAATGCGAACGGTATCCGCGCCGTTGTTGCGCCCAGTTTTGGCGACATTCACTACAATAATTGTCTAAAGTGGGGTGTTTTACCGGTGCGATTGTCACGTGACGATTGCGACACCTTGCGTCAGCAATTACATGAAAAGCCGGGCGCCGAAGTCGCGTTCGATTTAGAGGCGCAAACCGTCAGCGGACCGGACGGCACGTCCTATGCGTTCGAAATCGATCCGTTCGACAAGTATCGCATGCTCAACGGTCTTGACGATTACGGTGTGACGCGAGAATACGACGACCAATTCGATGCTTTTGAAGCAAAACATAAGGCCGAATACGATTGGCTGCACGGCGACGCTTAAACGCCGCGATAAGGAGTGAATAAGTATGGCCGGTAAGACGCTGTTCGAGAAAATTTGGGACAACCACGTTGTCGTTGCGCGGGATGACGGCAAGACATTGTTGTATGTCGATCGCCAACTGTTGCCCGACTGGCAACACCGCGCGTATGACGCGCTTGTGGCGCAAGGCCGCTCGGTTCGAAAACCGAAACAAAATTTCGCGATGCCGGATCACAGCGTGCCGACGACCGTCACGAAGGTGGAGGAGATTACCGAAGATGTGATGCGAATTCCGGTGGAGGAGTTGGAACGACATTCGAAGAACTTCGGTGTCGTGCATTTCGACCTCACCGACGATCGCCACGGCATTGTGCACGTCGTGGGACCGGAGCAAGGCATCACCTTGCCGGGTCTTATCGTGGTTTGCGGCGATTCTCATACTTCGACGAATGGCGCGCTCGGCTGTATCGCATTCGGGATCGGTACGTCCGAAGTCGAACATGTCCTGGCGACGCAGACCATCTGGCAAGAAAAACCCAAACAGATGCGGATCAATATCGAAGGTGAACTCGGATATGGGGTGACCGCGAAGGACGTTATTCTGGCGGTCATCGGCGAGATCGGAACGGCTGGCGGGACCGGATATGCCATCGAGTATGCGGGCTCGGCGATTTCCGCCATGTCGATGGAGGGCCGGATGACGATGAGCAATATGACCATCGAAGCCGGCGCCCGATTTGGTCTGATGCCGATTGACGAGGCGACCATCGAATACGTTAAGGGACGGCCCTACACGCCGTCCGGCGAGAAATGGGACCTGGCGCTGGCGGCATGGCGCGATATGAACTCGGATGCGGATGCGCATTTCGATCGAGAAGTGACGCTGGATGCTGCGGAAATCGCACCGATGGTGAGTTGGGGGACCAGCCCGCAGGATGTCATCCAAGTGACGGGTAATGTCCCGGATCCGGCGCGCGAGTCGGATAGTGACCGCAAAGCCGATATCGAGAGTTCACTTGATTATATGGACCTGACACCCGGTATGCCGATGACGGATATCAAGGTCGATAAGGTATTCGTCGGTGCGTGTACCAATGCACGGATCGAAGATTTACGGGCCGCGGCGGCGATCGCCAAGGGCCGTAAGGCCCAAGTTGAGACATTGATCGTGCCGGGTTCCGGTTTGGTAAAGAAACAAGCCGAAGAAGAGGGACTCGACCAAGTCTTCATCGATGCGGGGATGCAGTGGCGTCAACCCGGCTGTTCCATGTGTTGCGCCTTGAACGGCGATATCGTGGGGTCTGGCGAACGCGTCGCGGCTACCAACAACCGGAACTTTCGAGGGCGACAGGGCCCCGGAAGCCGCACGCATTTGGTGAGCCCGGCGATGGCCGTCGCGGCGTCCGTCACGGGACAGATCACCGATGTACGCAAATTGATGGAAGGAGAATAATCATGGAGCCGTTCACTTCCTTCAAAGCCATTGCGGTGCCGATCGATATTCCGAACTGCGATACCGACCAAATCATTCCCGTCCGCTTCGTCCGAATGGCACAGGACGATCCGGACTATCCAAAATTCTTTCTCCATGATTTGCGCTTTAACGAAGACGGTTCGGAAAAGGACTTCATTTTCAATACACCGCCGTTTAACGAGGCGAAGATTCTTGTGACGGATGTGAATTGGGGTTGCGGTTCTTCGCGTGAGAATGCGGTCTATACGATGGCGGCGAACGGCATTCGCTCGGTCATCGCACCTTCGATTGCGGATATTCATTACAATAACTGCAAGAAAAACGGTGTTGTTCCGGTCGTTCTGGACGAAGCGGTTTGCAACGAGATGCGACAACAATTGCATGCCGCCCCCGGTACGGAAATATCGGT
Organism: Rhodospirillaceae bacterium; assembly: GCA_002716125.1. Lineage (GTDB taxonomy): Bacteria > Pseudomonadota > Alphaproteobacteria > UBA8366 > UBA8366 > UBA6544. The sequence continues at coordinate 67,024 of PAZH01000067.1, read as the reverse complement.
CGACCTGGAGAGCCAGAGTGTGATCGGGCCGGACGGCGCGACGCATTCGTTCGATATCGACCCGTTCGATAAGCATCGCTTGCTGAAAGGCCTGGATGACATCAGTTTGACGCTCGAATACGAGGAAGACATCAAAATATTCGAGGCACGTCACGAAGATGTCAGTCGCTGGATGTATCCTTAAAACTGTAGATCATTGATGCCCGCAACGCTCACAATTGCGCGAGCACCGATGAAATCGGCAGCAATTTGTGGTATTATTGCTGCAATTAAGTTAACGGAATTAGACCTGCGTTCTGCAGATGCTTGTTTGGTACAAAACGGAAATGTCGGGAAGAATATCAAACTTCCTGTGGGTCATTGGCTTCTGTGCCGTCCTCGGCGCGGTCGGCCAAGCGAGTGCCCAGGGAAAATTCCAGCGTTACATTAGGGCGGTTCCCGCAGACCTTTTCGAAATGTGCGTCAATCGGTCCGACGATATCGCATGCTACTTTTATGGCGGGCTTCAGAAAAAGCGTGGAAATATGGTCAACGCCCGGGATGCGTTCTTTCTCGGCGCTCAGTTGGCGCGGGAAAGAGCGGGTTTCGTGTGCATGCTCGAACTCGCCCGGATGTATGAAAAGGGCGAAGGCGTTCGCGCCGATTCGATCCAAGCTTACCGTTGGTATACGGTTCTGATGACCGATCAGCCGGCACAGGATTTACGGGCCGCTGCATCCAATAAGCGTCAATCTTTGGCGGCCGGCATGACGGCGGATCAAATTGCGAAGGCGCAAGCAATGGCTCGCGCGTGGAAAACGCAAAGAGGCTCCTAACTCTTTCAAGTCAGAGCGATATTTATTGGGTTTCGTCGCCTCTCAGGCCGAGATGCCACATAACTGCGATAGCGGCCCCCTTGATGCGCGGCAGGCACCAGAGCGTCAAAATAACGGTAAGCGCCGGCCAAATGGCGTAATGAATCCACATCGGCGGATGATACGCCTTCTCCAGTACGAGGAGGAGCGGCACGACAATGTGGCCGACGATAAGAATCGTAAAGTATGGGGCGATATCGTCCGTCCTGAATTCGCCAATTTTCATATTGCACGAACTGCAAATCGAAACGGGTTTCAGGTAGCTTTGAAAGATGTGCGTTTTCCCGCAATTCGGGCACCGTTTTCGGAAACCCGAAATCATCGGTCTAAGCGGGAAGCCTTGGCCATGTCGATATTCCATAGCGATGCACATAAGCAGTATTTTGCTGCGCCGCAACAAGAAAGCGTCGGGGGTGACAATTCGTCCCGCTGCGAACTTTCGCGAGAATAAGTTCGCAGCGGGGTTCTTTCCGAGATTTGCGAATCCCAGTGAACAATGGCATCACGGACGCAGTAAACGAGGAGGGCGGAAAGTGGCCACAAATCAAATTACCGGCGGCGAAGCGATGGTCCGCATGTTGAAATTACACGGCGTGAACGTGATCTTCGGACTTTGCGGCGATACCAGCTTGCCCTTCTATGATGCGCTTTATCGGACCGCGGGCGACATGACCCACGTTTTGACCCGGGACGAGCGGCATGCCGGGTATATGGCGGATGCTTATGCGCGCGTGACCGGTCGAGTCGGTGTCTGCGAAGGCCCATCCGGCGGCGGGGCGACATACATCGCGCCGGGTCTGGTGGAGGCGAACGAATCTTCGATCCCGATTCTTGCCATTACCACGGATATTTCGGTTTCCGGTCGCGGTCGTTATACGCTGACGGAGCTGGATCAAGAAGCGATGTTCGGCCCGCTCACGAAATTCACGCAGGTCATCGACAATGCGGTGGACATACCGCGCGTCATGCGCCGGGCCTTTAAGGAAATGACCACCGGACGGCCCGGGTCCGCACACATTGGATTGCCGTTCGACGTACAGCGTCAGCCCGTGGACGAGGCGGACATCTGGGCGGAACCGGAATATGGGCGGTATCCGGCCCGACGCACGGGGCCTGAACCAGACGCCGTTAAAGCGGCGGCGGAGTTGATCGCCAAGGCGAAACAGCCTCTGTTTATTTGCGGTGGCGGTGTCGTGATTTCCGGTGCCGAGCAGGAATTGGAAGCGCTTGCCAAGAAGATCGATACGCCAATCGCAACGACCATTAGCGGGCAAGGCAGTATCGCCGACGATCATCTGTTGTCCGTAGGTGTCGTCGGCAGCAACGGCGGTACCATGCCGACAAGGCGAGTCGTCGATGCCGCCGATCTTATCATCTTCGTGGGTTGCCGCGCCGGCTCGGTAACCACGGAGCGGTGGCAACATCCGGCCCCAGGCAAGGTCAAGATCATCCACATAGATGTCGACCCGGGTGTCATAGGGGCGAACTACCGGCCTGATGCGGCTATCGTGGGTGATGCTCGTTTATCGCTCGCGAGTTTGTTGAATGCGGTCGAAGAACGTGAGGCCGGTGGTGCGAAGGAATTGGTCACACGCGCGCGAAAAGACAAATACGGCGAGTTTAGAGAGCTCGCGAAGTCCACTGCAGTGCCGATCCGGCCTGAGCGGATCGTCGATACCATGCAGCGCGTGCTTCCCGCCGACACGGTCGTTGTTGCAGACCCGGGTACACCGTGCCCGTATTTCTCAGCCTATTACCAAAGCCGCGAGACGGGCCGAAGTTTTATTAGCAATCGGGCGCACGGCGCGCTTGGTTTTGCCTTGCCGGCCGTGGTGGGCGCCTATTATGGGCGATCGGGTTCGAAATGCGTCGCCGTCATGGGCGACGGGAGTTTCGGCATGGCAGTTGGCGAGTTGGAGACGATTCGGCGGCTTGGCATCCCCGTCACAATGGTTGTCATCTCGAACAGCGTTTTCGGCTGGATCAAGGCAGGGCAGAAAAGCGGTTATGACGGTCGCTATTTTTCGGTTGATTTCACGCGCACCGACCACGCCGCGGTCGCCGCGGCCTATGGGATCAAGACCTGGACCGTCCGGGAGCCCGGTGATTTGGAACAGGCTCTCAAAGAAGCCGTTGAAGCGGACGAGCCGACCTTGGTCGACGTGATCTCGCAGCCGCTTCAAGAAGCAAAGGCGCCCGTAAGCGAGTGGGTTGCGTAACGGCTCGACTGTGAGCGATAGCACAGACAAAGTGCCGTGCGATGCGCAGATTCCGCGTTATAATATTTGCGGAAAGGAAGTTTGAATGCCGGAGCAGATTTACGCGCGTTATTTGAAGCCGGGGGAAGTCCTCTTTCGCGAGGGGGAAGCCGGCGATGATGCGTATATCGTGGAAAAAGGCGAGATCGAGATTTCGATCGATCTGCCCACCGGTAAGAAGGTGATCGCGGAACTCGGCAAAGGTGAAATCATTGGCGAGATGTCGTTGATTGCGGACGCACCGCGTTCGGCGACGGCGATCGCTTCGGTCGAATCCGAACTTCTCGTCTTAAAACGGGACCGGCTTCTCAAACCGATCGAAGCGGCCGACCCGATCATGCGGTTGATGATCCAGATGATCGTCGATCGGCTGCGCGATGCGCCGCGCTGGATGCGAGAAGGCGATACGACCTCGCCCGAGATGAGTAAGGCGCGACAGAAGGCTTTCGACGAAGTGCGCGATTTGGCCTTACGGCGCATTCAGATCGAAGGCGAGATGCGCCAAGCCATCGAAGCGCCCGAATTGGAATTACATTACCAGCCCATCATCGACCTCAAGTCGGGTATCTTGGCGGGTTATGAGGCCTTAATGCGTTGGACGCATCCGGAGCGCGGGTTTGTTTCGCCCGGCGAATTTATTCCGCTGGCGGAAGAGACCGGGATGATCGTGGAGATGGGACGCTGGGCGCTTGAGACCGGCCTTCGCGACCACCTCGTTATGCTCGATGCTTTTAAGAAAGCGTTTCCGGACAAAAAGCCGCCTTTCGTGAGTGTGAACGTCTCCGGACGCCAATTGTTCGAGCTGTCCGAGATCGATGTCATGCGCAGCATCATTGAAAATAGCGGCGTCGATCCGCAGCAGATAAAGCTGGAGATCACGGAAAGCTTGATGGTGCACGATGCCGATCACGCGGCTGTCGCCCTCGATAAATTGAAGGAACTTGGAATCCTATTGGCGATCGACGATTTCGGAACGGGATACTCCAGTTTGAGCTATCTGCATCGCTTCCCGTTCGACGCGCTCAAAATTGACCGAGCCTTCGTGGTGAATATGGCGAAAGACGAAGCCAGTAAGAAGCTCGTGCATGCGATCGCGGGTATGGCCATCGACCTGGAGCTGGATATTGTGGCCGAGGGCATCGAAGAACAACATGAGTTCGATACCTTGGCGGGATTCGGTTGTCATTATGGGCAGGGCTTTTTCATGGCCCGTCCCAGTCCTATATCAAACAATATCGATCTCATCGAAAACGCCACGACCTGGTAGCAATTTACCGCGATAGGAGAGGGACTTGGGCGACGATATTTCGCATCTTAAGGAGTGGGCGGCCGTTGCCCAAGGCATCGCGCCCGACGCAGGGTCCGAGGATGGCATTCTGAGAGCTGTGCTACGCCAGGATGCGCGGGCACGCGAAGCGGCAATGGCGCTGCCGTTCGAAACCGAGCCGGCGTCTTATACTCGCATGCTCGAGAAAATCGCCGATAAGGTGACGCCGAAATGAGTGGTGATGAGATTGCGGCACTGTCTCTGGCGGATGTTGGAGAGAAGATCGCGAAGAAGGAGATTTCGTCGCTCGAGGCGACAGAGGCGGCGCTCGACCGCATCGAACGTTACGGCGAGAAACTCCACGCAGTGGTGCATTGTGACCAGGACTCCGCCCGCGCGAGTGCCCGAAAAGCCGATGAGGACTTGGCTTCAGGCAACGTCCGGGGCCCAATGCACGGCGTGCCCTTGGCGCATAAGGACATGTACTACCGCGCCGGTTGGACGGCGGCGTGCGGGTCCAACATTTTGGATGGCTTTGTGCCGGATGTGACGTCGACGGCAATCCAACGTTTGGATGCGGCGGGGGCGCTGGATATCGCGCGCCTCCATATGGTGGAGTTCGCATTCGGCCCGACTGGCCATAACGAAGTTGTGGGTACACCCCGGAACCCCTGGAATACGGACTACATTACCGGCGGTTCGTCGAGCGGGTCGGGCGCATCTGTTGCCGGACGGTTGGTCTATGGCGCGCTTGGATCCGACACAGGTGGATCGATCCGCTTACCGGCACAGTGTTGCGGCCTTGCGGGAATTAAAGGGACCTACGGGCTCGTCAGCCGATACGGTGCAATGCCGCTCTCCTATTCGTTGGACCATGTCGGCCCGCTGACGCGGACCGTGAAGGACAGCGCGCTGATTTTGCAGGCCATCGCGGGTCACGATCCGAACGATCCGACGACCAGCTATCGCGAAGTACCGGATTACTTGGACGGCATCGGCGACGGTGTAAAAGGCATGCGGATCGGCGTGCCGGAGAATCATTGCTACGATCCGGTCGAGGATGCCGTTCGTGAACCGCTTGAAGCCAGCCTCGAAGTCTATCGAGAGCTTGGTGCGGAGATTGTACCGTTGCATGCCGAAAGCATTGAGGCGGCCAATCGGTTCGCCAATGTCGTGATGGCGACGGAAGCGACGACCTATCACAGCAAATGGGTGCGCGAACGTCCGGACGACTACGGTGCGCAAACGCTGAGCCGCCTGTTACCGGGATTCTACTACTCGGCGACCCGCTATATCGAAGGGCTGAACCTGCGCTCGAAGATTTTGGCGGACTTCTGCGACAGTGTCTTCGACAAGGTCGATATGTTGCACGCACCGGTAATACCGATTGAAATTCCGCGCATTGACGAGACGGATGTCGGTGCCAAGCCGGGATATATGAAATCGATTGCCTCGATCACACACAACACGCGTGCGATCAATTTCCTCGGCCTGCCGACTTTGTCGGTTCCCTGCGGGTTCACACCCAATGGCTTGCCGACGGGCTTCCAGCTGATCGGGCGGCCGTTCGACGAGAAAACACTGTTCTGCGCAGGCCATGCCTATGAGCGTGAGACCTTATGGTGCGACAAGGCACCGGAACTCTAGGAGGGCATGATGAGCGACGATGAAATCCTCCACGAATGGGCGAAGAAGGTACAACTGGTTGAGCCTGATGCAGGGTCCGCCAGCACCGTGTTTCGACGCGTCAAGTTACACGAAGCGCAGGTCCGCGAAGCTGCGGCCGAACTTCCGTTTGAATCCGAGCCGGCAAATTTCCGGGCGCATATCGATGGTAAAGCCAAAGGAGACGGCAAATGAGCGCCGATGAAATAGCGGCTCTCAGTCTGACCGATGTCGCCGCGAAGATTGCTGTAAAGGAACTCTCCGCTGTCGAGGCGACGGAAGCTTCGCTCGACCGGATCGCACGTCACAATGAGGCGCTGAACTGCGTCGCTCATGTCGACCCGGATGATGCATTGGCCCAGGCGCGCCGGTCCGATGACGTTTTAGCAAAGGACGGGCCGCAGGGACCGCTTCATGGCGTGCCGTTGGCCCATAAGGACATGTACTATCGAGCGGGCCGCGTGAGCGCTTGCGGCTCGAAGATTCGCACCGACTACGTGCCCGACATCACATCGACGGCACTCAAGAAGCTCGATGCGGCGGGCGCCTTAGAAGTCGCGCGGCTGCAGATGGTGGAATTCGCAACCGGGCCGACCGGCCACAACGAGATGGCGGGCACGCCGCGTAATCCTTGGAATACGGACCACATCACGGGCGGCTCGTCGAGCGGCTCGGGCTCTGCCGTGGCCGGGCGTATGGTTTATGGCGCACTCGGTTCCGATACCGGCGGTTCCATCCGGATTCCGGCGTACTGCAACGGCCTTGTCGGTATGAAAGCGACCTATGGCCGCGTCAGCCGCTATGGCGCGATGCCGCTCTCGTTCAGTCTCGATCATGTCGGGCCGCTGTGCCGCACCGTGACGGACTGCGCCGTCTTCACACAGGCCATTGCCGGTCACGATCCGGACGATCCGACGACCAGCCGCGAGCCGGTGGGCGACTACTTGGCCGATATCGAAGGCGGCGTGAAGGGACTGCGCCTCGGCGTGCCGAGCAATCATTTCTTCGACGATGTCGACGACGATGTGCGCCAAGCGATCGAGGCGAGTATCGAGGTGTTTCGGAAACTTGGCGCTGAGATCGTCGAAGTTGAAGTCCCTGGAATCAAACACGGCTTCGCCTTGGGTGAAGTGCTGGGACGCGTTGAGGCCGCGACGTATCATTCGACATGGTTGCGCGAACGGCCGGAGGATTACGGCACGCAGACGCGCAATCGTCTGATGCAGGGCTTTTACTATCCGGGAACGCGTTATATCGAAGCGTTGAATATGCGGGGACAGTTGCTGTCCGGTTTCACGGATGCCGTCTTCAGCGTTGCGGATATGTTGATCGCGCCGTCGGTGCCGATGGCCGTCCCGACAATCGCAGAGACGGATATGAGTGCCAATCAAGGCTTTCTCGATATGATCGCGCGTTTCGGTTCTTGTACGCGACCGTTCAATTTCTTGGGCTTGCCGGCGCTCGGCGTGCCGTGTGGGTTTACGGGGAACGGTCTGCCGACTGGTTTCCAGATTGTCGGCCGCAGCTTCGATGAAGCGACGCTTTTCCGCGCGGGTCGGGCGTTCGAGCGCGAAACGGGATGTACGGATAAGGCGCCGGCGATTTAGGCTTGGTGAGGCCTAAATGTAGACCGTTCCCGCCATGATCCGGCGGGCCGTCCGGCCCAAGGTTGCGCGCTTCACTTCGTAATCGTTCCCGTTCAGCTCGACAACGCTCTCGGTCTCAATGACGCCCGACGGATGACCGATACGGACTTCCATGCGATCTTGCGCGTCATCGCGGCAGGCCTCGTGCACAATGGTTCCCGGAAGCTTGCTGGCGATGCCGGTGCAGACGGTACTCGTGCCTGCATAGGTTTTGTGGGTCTGCTGCATGAACATCAGACGCGATAGGAAATCGCATTCCGATGCCGAAACGGTGCGGTCGCTAAGGGGGGCGTCATAGTCTTGCGACGGTGAAATCATGCCGATGATCGGGGCCGCTGGGCTCTCCTGTTTGCCGCGGTCCGGTGTCGAAATCATGCCCATGGAGTATGCCGCATGGGACCGGATTTTTTCCAACAGGTCGCAAAGGGTTTTGTCCGCGTCGATTTCGTCTGCCGTCTCGGTTCCGGTCATGCCGACATCTTTTGCCCGGATAAACACATGCGGATTGCCGATATCGATCATGGAAGCGTCGATTGGCCTGAATCCGGCGACGTCGAGCCGGTCCATCGGATTTCCCGTCGGCAGGAGCGCGCCGGCACCTTGCCCCGCTGTCTCGGCGAAATCGACCTGGATTTTGGCGCCTGTTCCCGGCACGCCCGGAATATTGTAGTCGCCTTTCTCCAACGGCCGTCCACCTTCGACCGGCACTTCGCAATAAAGCATACTGTTCAGGTTGGTATTCCAGATCCGTACTTTGGTGATCGGCGATGTCGGCTGCAACATGTTTTCCCATATCGCGAAGGCGCCGACGCCGGACGTGAGATTCCCGCAAAGCGAACGAAAATCGACGACGGGTTCGTCGATTTCGACCTGACCGAATGTGTAACTGAGATGTGCACCCTCGGCGCGGGGATCATCTTCTGGCGGCGGTCCGACGATGCAGACCTTGCTCGTCAAAGGGTCTGCGCCACCGAGGCCGTCAATCTGACGTCGGTCGGGTGAGCCGAAGATCGCTAGAATTATCTTTTCCCGCTCATCTGGGTCGGCCGGTAGATCGCCTTCTTTTAGATAGACGCCTTTGCTGGTGCCGCCGCGTAAGATTGTACAATGAATGGGGTCGGACATATCGGGTGCGATCCGTGAATTTTATGAATATCCACTTAATATATAGGCGGTTCTGATCTTTCGGTATCCTCTCGGAGGAATTGCCTTCAGGCTAACAAAGCCGGGATAATGGGCGGCACGTAACCGGACCGGGAGATACGGCCAATGGCCGACGCCGTAATGCAGCTGAGCCCGCAAGTTCAAATGTGGGTCGTTTTCGGTATTATTCTCGTGGCGCTGGCGGGATATGCGAGCGAGAAAGTGCCGATGGAAGTAACCTCCATCGGCGTCATCTCTGCGTTGATGCTGTTTTTCCAATTCTCTCCGGTCGAAGGCGATGTCGAACGTCTCGGCCCCGCTCGAATCTTGCAAGGCTTTGCCAATCCGGCCTTGATCACGGTTTTGGCCTTGCTGGTGATGGGAGAGGCGATATCGCGCACAGGTATTCTTGACCGCGCGGCACGGCTGGTCCTTCGGCTTGGCGGTGGCCGCCCTTGGCTGGCGATTCTAATTGCGCTGGCCGCGGTGCTGATCGTCAGCGGGTTTATGAACAACATTCCCGTCGTCGTGATCTTCATTCCCATCATGCGCGCGTTGGCGAGCCGGTTCGGAATGCATGTCGGCAAGGTTATGATTCCGTTGAGCTACGCCGCCGTCCTCGGCGGCATGACGACGCTGGTCGGCTCGAGTACGAACTTGCTGGTCAACGGTGCGTTGTTCGAGCGCGGTGAAGCGCCTTTCGGGTTTTTCGATTTTACGGTAACCGGCTGTGTGTTAGCGGCAGTAGGTCTCTTGTATTTGATCGTTGCGGCACCGAAGCTATTGCCGGAACGGGTCGCCTTTACCGATGAAGTGATCGACCGTGCCGGCACACAATTTATCGCGCAGCTTACGGTATCATCCGATTCCGATTTGATCGGCGAACAGGCACCTGGTGGGTTGTTCATCGGCCTGCCCGACATGACGGTCCGGATGGTGCAGCGAGGCGAGGATGCAATCTTACCGCCTTTCGAGAGGCTTTCCGTTCAGGCTGGGGACATCATCGTCGTGGCCGCAACCCGTAAAACTTTAACCGATGCACTCGCGCGCGATCCCGGTCTTTTGTTTCCGCATCTGCATTTTGAAGAAGGCGCTGAATCGCCGCTCGACGATCACGATCCCGACGAGAGCCAACCCTGGCTCGAAGGCGAGCAGGTCCTCGCGGAAGCGATGGTCACCCCGTCATCACGTTTAATCGGGCATCCCCTGACGCGTATTCAATTCCGCTACCGAACGGGATGCATTGTTCTCGGTATTCAACGCCGCGCCCGCATGTTTCGCTCGCGCCTGACGGACATCCGCCTCGAAGCGGGTGACGTTCTCTTAATTCAAGGGCCGCCCGACGCCGTTCGGGGCTTGCGCAGCGTCAATGACGTTTTGCTCATCGAGTGGTCGCGCGAAGAACTCCCCGCCCTCGATCACGCGCGCCGAGCCAGTCTGGTTTTTGTCGGATCACTGGCTTTGGCGGCGTTCGAAATTCTGCCGATCGTCGCGGCGACGCTGACAGGCGCGGTTATGATGGTGGCGCTTGGCGTGTTGAATATCCGTCATGCCGTTCGCGCCGTCGATCCCAATGTCGTGGCGACGATCGGAGTCGCCTTGGCACTGGGCGTAGCTCTGACGGAAACCGGCGGCGCTGCGTTTATCGCGGGGCAATTCCTCCAAGCGATGGAAGGTTCGAGTCCGACCGTTGTCCTTTCCGGATTCTTTTTGCTTCTGGCGATTTTGTCGAATGTCATCAGTACCAAAACAACGGCGGTCTTATTTACACCGATAGCGGTCGATATTGCACTCCAGCTCGGTGTCGCGCCGCAGATTTTTGCCGTCGCCGTAATCTTTGCCGCAAACAGTTCCTTCGCTTCGCCGATTGGCTATCAGACGAATTTGCTTGTGATGGGGCCGGGTCACTATCGCTTTGCTGACTTTGCGAAAGTGGGCATACCGCTCATCGCAGTTTTATGGATTACGTTCAGTTTGTTTGCGCCGTGGTACTACGGTCTCTAAGCGAAAACTTCCGGATGTAACTGGCGCCAACGGACTTACCGGTCTCGATATAATCCTCGATCACATTGGCGACCATTGTCGGTGTTACGCGCTCGAAGACCGCGGTGCGGGGTGCGAAGATGTCTTCGAAATCGTATGTCCGGTTGCGCTTGTCGTCCGGGAAGAGCCGTGTTGCGAGGTTGCCGGGACACATGAAGCGGGTGTCCGGCCACATATTGTCCGCTAAACCGAGGGCGCAGCCTGCCGAGCCGCAATCCGGCGCATCGGAGATAATGCTGAAATCCCATTTGAATTCTTTGGGTGTGACCCAGACCCCGCCGTCGATTAGCCGTAGCGCTTTGGCGAGCCGGCGAAGACCTTCATCACCTCTTGCAAAGGAAAGGTCGACAATGTCCGGTTTCGGTGCGTCGCGTTCCATCTTCGGATCTCCCGGTGATCGGCGAACAACACATTATAACCTTTTTCCGGACTGAATGCGATAAATGCGAAACGATTAGTTGAGATGCGGCAGGCGCTCGCTCAAGAAATCCACGAAGGTACGAATTTTTGGCGAAAGATGGCGGCTGCTCGGATAGACAGCGAATATCGGCACGTCATCTCTTGAGGTATAAGATTCGAGGACCGGTACGAGGCGTCCGTCTGCGAGCGCATCTTCGACGACGAATGACGCGAGACGTAGGATGCCCACGCCAGCCAACGCAGCGAGGTAGATTCCTTCATTCGTGTTTGCGGAAAAGCTGCCTGACACTTTCACGTTCAGTTTTTCGTCTTCAGCCTCAAACGGCCATTCGTTGTGAGGTTGTCGTTGGCCGTGCCGCAACAAGCAGTTATGGCGTTCTAGATCGCGTGGATGTTTGGGCGTTCCATGCTCTGCGAGATAGCTTGGCGCGGCTGTGACGATCCGGTGGGTGGAGACGAGGCGTCTTGCGATCATGGAGGGGTCTTCGAGATTGCCTGAACGGATCCCGACGTCGAAGCCTTCCGCGACGAGATCAACGATTCCGTCCGTTAACGTGAGTTCGACGGCGATCTCCGGATAGGCATGAAGGAACTCGGGCAGCACGCCAATCAGTTCCTGGTTGCCGAACGCGATAGCGGACGTCACCCGCAATCGACCTCGGGGAGCCGCATAAAGTTGCGCGGTATCGCGTTCGGCCTCTTCGATGTCGGCGACGATTTGGACGGCGCGCGCATGATAGATTTCGCCAGGCTCCGTCAGACTAAGCGTCCGCGTGGTTCAATTGAGAAGTCGGACACCTAATCGTTCTTCGAGGTTACTGATGCGATGACTGACGCCGGACGGCGTCATCTGCAGGGCTTTCGCCGCGCTGACAAAACTGCCTTCGCGCATGACGGCGGCGAAGACAGACATGTCATTTCTCGATTCCAATCCAAACTCATTAATGAAATAGATTCATGAATGAGTTGAATAATAGGCATATTAAAAAATTAATTTGAATGAATTACATTCATTTCAACGAAATTCGAAATCAATCAATTTTAGCGGAAGGACACGACATGACATTTAGCCATAACCATCACCCCAACACGGTCGACTTGGCCGCCATCGAAATGGCAGCGCGGCGCTCGCGTAACCGACGCATGGACGCGATCTTTGGCGCGATTTTTCGGAACGAGACGCGTAAACGGGCCCAAGACTAAGGCAAGCCGCAAGGCGCCGGCTGCGGATCGGGCCATCAAATCGAACGGTCATCGGCATTGCGCCGGTGGCCGTTGTCTTTTGACGGTAAGACGTTTGGTCTTGCTCAATCGCTAGCGGTTGGATCGATGAAATCGGCGGCGTCTCTCGGCAGGGGCGGATAAGCGGCTGGGCCGAGTTCCGTGACATATCCGAGAGTCGACATGTCTTCCATTCTCATCGGGTAAAGCACTCCGTCGAGGTGGTCATACTCATGCTGAAGCAGCCGGGCATGGAACCGATGCGCGGTGAATTCGATAGGTTCTCCGTCGAGTCCGACGGCCGCAAAGTGGATTTTGGTGTATCGCCGTACTTGTCCATAGAGTCCCGGTAGTGACAGGCAACGCTCCCAATAAGCTTTCTTCTCTTCTGTTAACGGTGTGATCGTCGGATTAATGACGACGCTCCAGGGGATCTCCGACATGTTTGCACCGGCGGGCATGACCTCTTTTCGGACGCGATAGGCGAACATGCGGACCGGCTCGTAAACCTGTGGCGCGGCAATGCCGTTGCCGCCGATATCTTCGCAGGTATCAATTAAATCTTGCGCCAGGCGCGCGATTTCGGGCGCGGTTGGATCGGCAATCGGTTCCGAAACGCGCCTTAGGACGTCGTGACCCATGCGGGCAATTTTTCGGATAGCCATCGGCGGTTCCTTCCTCTCATGACAAATACGAGACAATCCCGATCTATGACCTATGTCTCATTGCATGACGGACGAGCAGCCGACAGCAAATATCGAGACGTTGAGGTTTCGCCTGCGCGAGCGTGCGAAGGCCTTCGCACAAAGCGAAATCGCAACGCTCTCCGGCCTCCAAGAACAAGAAAAGCCGCCTGAAGATTTGTGGCGCGCCTTCGGTGTTACCGGCATGACATCGATCGGGCTCGCGCCGGAATACGGTGGTGACGGCGGTGATCTAAGGGCCATGGCGCAAGTGGGAGAGGCGATTGCTGCGGAAGGCGGTAACCTCGGCCTTGCCGGTGCGTGGATGGCGCGTCAGTTGTGTTCGCGTCTGCATATCTATGAGTATGGGACGGATGAGCAGAAAGAACGGTATTTGCCACGGTTGGCGGCTGGTCTTTCGACGCCCTGTTTCGCTGTTTCGGAGCCCGGTGCAGGCGCACATCCAAAGCATCTGAAAACGGAAGCCGTCCGCGACGGTGACCACTACATCGTCAATGGTGAGAAAGCCTATCTGACCAATGGCCCAATCTCGGATCTGATTCTGCTGATGGCCATCACCGGTGTCGTAGAAGGTCGCAAACAATACTCGATCTTCCTCGTGCCGCGCGAGACCCCGGGCATCGAGGAAACCGAGGGCGTAAAGATCGATTTTCTAAAACCGTCTTGTCATTGCGGAATGCGCTTTACAGATGTCCGCGTGCCGGCAGACGCGCTGCTGGGCCCGGAAGGCGATGCGTTTGCCACGTTCTCCCTGCCGATGCGCAAGGTCGAAGATGCGATTTCGGCGGCCAATAAGGCGGGGGCCTATCGATTTCAGATCAACCAATTGGGTCGGGAGGTTGCGGCCTGCGATCTGGATAAAGAGGCGCTCGCCGAACTCGGCAGTTTGGCCGCTGCTCGCGACGGATTGTCTGCGCTCTCTTATCGGGCTGTCGAATTGCTCGATCTGGACCCTGTGGGCAATGCCGAAACGGTTGAAGCGGCGACAGCGGCCGCGCGCGATTGGATCAAGGGCTTGCAGCAGCGGGTCGAGGCGTTTATCGAACGGTCGGGCATAACGCCGTCACCGAAGCTTGCCGCCGTCACCCGCGATATCGTCAAGACAACGAGCATTGCGGGCGGCGCTCACGCCATACGCGCGGAACGCCGGGCGCGAGATTTAATGAAATAAGAGATGGACCAATTGATATGAACGATTCCGCCACTCTTGCCGCTGTTGGCGAGAAATTGTCCTCGGTCGATGCCATTATCGAAGGGCTTTCGACGGTCGGATATATCGCTTCACGGCGGATCGCGACGGCGATCTTCGTGGCTCAAAATCTAAACAAGCCGATCTTGGTGGAAGGGTCCGCCGGTGTCGGCAAGACCGAGCTGGCGCTGTCGACGGCGAATTGGTTGGGTCTGCCGCTGATCCGGATGCAGTGCTACGAAGGGTTGGACGAAGCGAAGGCGCTCTATGAGTGGAAGTACGGAAAACAACTGCTCTACACACAAATTTTGAAAGACAAGGTCGGTGACGTGCTGGAAGGCACCGAAGGCATGGATCAGGCTATGGAGAGGCTGCGTGGCTTCGGCGACCTGTTCTTTTCCGAAGAGTTCTTGGAACCGCGACCCTTGTTGAAAGCCCTGCGGGAAGACCACGGTGCCGTCTTGCTAATCGACGAGATCGATAAGTCGGACGAGGAATTCGAAGCCTTCCTCCTGGAAGTTTTGTCGGCGTTTCAAGTCTCGATACCTGAAATAGGGACGGTGGTCGCCAAGACACCGCCGTTGGTATTTCTCACTTCGAACAACATGCGCGAGATGGGGGACGCGCTGAAGCGACGTTGCCTGCATCTTTATATTCCGCTGCCGGACGAGAAGCTTGAGCGCGAGATCGTTGCATCGCGAGTGCCCGGTATCGAGGAAAGCCTGACGAAGCAGTTGGTGAGGTTTGTCCAGAGTCTGCGCGAGGAAGATCTCAAAAAGCTCCCTTCGATTTCCGAGACGATCGATTGGGCGCGTGTCATCCTGTTGATGCACGCGGACTCGTTGGATAGCGAATTGGTGCGCGATACGCTCAACGTGCTGTTGAAGTTTGAGCAAGATATCGCGTCGGTGGAGCGCCGCATTCCGACAATGGTTCGAAAGTCGGCCGAGTAAGAGTCCGTCGTGCAAGAAACTCTTGAGGACTTCTTCCGCGCGCTGCGTGCCGCCGATATTCCCGTCTCTCCGGCGGAAGCGATCGACGCGCATCGCGCCGTCGATACGGTCGGGTACAGTGATCGCATCCTATTGAAAGACACTTTATGCGTCGCGCTTGCGAAATCGTCCGACGAGAGCCGGCGTTTCGACGACTGCTTCGACATGTTCTTTGCGCGGGAAGAGTTTAAGTCGCAGGACCAAGAAGCCGACGGCGAGGAATCCGGAGAGCGGGACGGCCCGGCACCTTTGCCGGAGGGTTTGCCGGAGAACCTCCAAAATTCCGAACTGCTGCAAATGCTGGCCGATGGCGACCGCGAGGCATTGGCGCAGAGCATGGAGCAGGCGGCGCGCGAGTCCGGGGCGATGAATATTCGCTACGTCACGCAACGCGGTTTGATGGTCCGGCGAATTTTGGACCGGATGGGATTGCGTGAATTGGAAGCGGCGATCCGCGCACTGAACCAAAATGAGGAGAATCCGGGCGGCGGCGGTGCGGCGGAAGAACTCGCGGAAATGCGTCAGAATCTTTTCCAAGAGGCACGGCAGTATCTGGATCGCCTTTACGAACTTTACGCACGGCCGTACGGCGAACAGCTTCGTGAAGAGTTCCTGGCGGAAACCGCACTTTCGGCGGTCGAGCAACGCGATTTTGACCGGATGCAGAAACTCGTCCGAAAGATGGCAAAGAAACTCGCAACTCGATACAACCGGCGCCGCAAGCGCACCCGGCGCGGTGTGCTTGATGTGCGCCGAACGCTGCGTAAGAACATGGCCCATGACGGCATCCCGTTTGACACGGTCTGGAAGCAGACCAAGATCGAGCGGCCGCGCATCGTCGTCATCTGTGACGTCTCGCGCTCGGTCGCGGCGGCTGCCCGTTTCCTACTCCTGTTTCTGTACTCGCTGAACGAGGTGATTGCGACATTGCGGGCCTACGCGTTTTCGGATCATCTGACGGAAATCAGCGATATCATCGAGGAAAAAGAGGTCGAGGTCGCGATTCCTGAAATCCTGGACAAGATCGGGTTCCGGCCGACCGATTACGGACAATCCTTCGCTGACTTCGAGGAAGATTACGGCGATGTGATCGATCGCAAGACGACTGTCATCATCCTGGGCGATGGCCGGTCGAATCATAACGATCCCCGCGTGGACCTGATGCGTTGGATGCACGACAGAGCGAAGTCCGTCATTTGGCTGAATCCCGAACCCGAGACGTTTTGGGGGACCGGCGACTCCGAGATGCTGCGTTACCTTCCATTCTGTCACGTCGCGAAATTGTGTCGGACCGTTCAGGATTTGGAACGCATCATCGACGATGTGTTGAAGAGCTATATCCGCGCATAGAGTTGGGGCTCGCTTGCCAGCTCCACGAATTTCTTCTACTCAAATAATCGGTTCCATTGTTGGAGTTTGTGTGAGGTGATCTTCATCCTCGCGACATGGCCTGTGCTCGGGTTGTCTTGTCTGTTGCTTGGCTTGCAATTGTTGCGATTTACGGGAACGGAACATTTTCGAGACGAGCGCGTCGGGCTGAGGGCGGATCATATCCTATTGGGCGCGGTCTGGTCCGGATTGGCCGTCCAGGGTGCGCTTTTCACATTGGCCGCGCTATTCGTTCCCGCAAGCTTGCTTCTCTCGATCGTCCTGGTTTTGGTTCCGTTTGCGCTTCTGGCGCAAAAAGAAATGAGAGCGCAGACCGCCCATTATTTGAAAGAGGCTTTTTGCGTGGGGCTGCCTTGGACCGTGTCGTCTCTAGCATACGCCTTTGTGTTTGCGGCTGTGGCCTATATTGCGAGCGATCAGTTCACGCTTTTCGATACCGCATTCTACCATCTGCCGCTTGCGCGAATTTTGAATGAATTCGGGGCTCTTCCCGGGCTCGTGCTATTGCATACGAATTTTGGTCAATCCTCTTCCTGGTTCGCGCTGGCGGCGGCCGGTACAGCCGGTGGAGAATTTGGATGGGGCGCTTCGATCCTGAATGGATTTGTCGCGGGCGTCGCGGCTCTTCACTTTAGTTTAGCCGTGAGATTTGCGGGACGCGACGGGGTATGCGCGGCGGATTGTGTAGCCGCTCTAGGGTATCCAATCGTTCTAATACTCGGTGCGCGTTGGGGAATGATTTCGTCACTGTCGCCCGATTTCGCAATAATGTTACTCAGTGTGGTCGTCGTCTGGGCGTTGTCGCTTACCGTCACGACGGTCGCTGCCTCGAGGTTTGGGATTGTCGTAGCGCTTGTCAGTGCTGCGTTCGCCCTCGGAATTAAAATTTCTTCCGCGCCCTTATTGATCGTGACGGGTCTTGCGGCGCTTGTTGGGCTCTTCACGCCATTCTCTCACTTGGTTCGGCTTGTCGTCATTGCAGCCGTTCTTGTCATACCGGCATGGCTGCTCAGCGTTATGTCGAGCGGCTGTCTAGTGTATCCCGTCGTCGCGACTTGTTTTGAGTTACCTTGGACACCCGATGCCGACAAAATTCGTTGGTACATGGACCTGATTATGTCTGCCGCTCAGAGCGGGGGCAAAGAAGTGCAGGTTCAATTGACATTTGCAGAACGCATTTTGCGATGGGGCGAACGTGACACCAGCGGAATTTTGGTCGTTTCCACCGGATTGCTCTGTCTTTTGATTTTATCGGCACTTGCGGTCGCTTCGTACGTTCGACCTCAGTACAGTTTGCGTTTTCCCTACCTGGCATTCTTTGCCGTTGGGTTTGGCATCTTGTATGTCAGTGCGACGGCACCGACGGCACGGTTCATCGGCGGTTATACGGCGGCGGCTATCGGCTTATTGGTATGGTGCGTTTGGATTAAGCGATATCACGCGACCCGAGAAATTTCGGGTACTCTATTTGTCTTATTCGTCGTCATCGGGCTGCTTTTGTCCCACAACTCGGGTCCACCTGCGGAGGCCCGTCGTCTGGTTGCAGAGGGCGTTCGGTCGGGTGTGTTTCCTGATCCAGGCGGCGGTGTACTCCGGCCGAAGCGCATCGTGCCCTATGATATCGAAGATCCGAGCCGGATGCAGATGCCCGAAGCGCGCCACAGGGCGCGTGGATTTTCAGATATTCTCGTCGCTGACCGCATGGGCGAATGTTGGGCCGCATCCCCTCCGTGCACGCCGCAACTCCCTAGCTCCGACCTTCGTTATCGGAATGCCGAACGCGGCAGTGCGGGGGGATTTGAGCGAAGAAAAGCGCAATAAAAGCGTTTCTCTAGCCGGTAACCGGGTTGTCCGGCATTTTGAAAGGGTATACGGCCTCGTAGCTGCGGGCCGCCCTCAGCACCAGCTGATCCGAAAATCGCGGGCCGACGATTTGCAGCCCCACGGGGAGACCGTCGGCGGTAAAGCCACACGGAACCGATGCGGCCGGCTGTTGGGTCAAATTGAAGGGATAGGTGAACGGGGTCCATTGGTGCCATCGTTCAAATCCATATCCTTCGGGAAACTCAGCACCTGCTTCGAATGCAGGTAGCGGTTGCCCAGGCGTAATCAGGAGATCGTATTCTTGAAAGAACGCTTCCATACGCTCTCCGATCGCAGCTCGCCGAGAGGCGGCGTCGATATAATCGGAAGCCGCAACATTACGCCCGCGGCTGATAATCTCTTTCAATCCCCGATCCAGGAGATAGTGCTTTTCCATCGGAATGGCGCTGCCGGCGGCGGCGGCGGACGCGAACCAGTGCGTCTGAAATACGGCTTCCGCGTCAGCGAGTTGTGGGTCCGTTTCGACGACAGTCGCCCCGAGGTCCTCGAACGCCTTCGCCGCTTCGGCGACTGAAGACGCGATCTCCGGATGTACGAAATCGACATGACCGAGTGTCGGGCTAAAGGCGATCTTTAACCCTTTCACGCCTGATTCGATATTATCCAAATAATCCAGGTTCGTTGGCGGTAATGCCGTCCAATCACGGATGTCCGTTTGCGCCATGATGGTCAGCATCGCGGCCGCGTCGCGAACGGTGCGCGTAATCGGGCCGGTATGCGAGAGCGTACCGAAGGGGCTGGCCGGCCACGCGGGAACCCGGCCGTATGTCGGTTTGATGCTGAAGACGCCGGTAAAGCTCGCCGGAATTCGAACGGAGCCGCCTGCATCTGTGCCCGTATGTAAGACACCCATTCCGAGCGCCGCCGCCGCCACCGCGCCGCCGCTGCTGCCGCCTGTGGTCCGCGACGTATTCCAAGGGTTCCGGGTGACGCCGCTGAGTGCGCTATCTGTCACGCCTTTCCAGCCAAACTCCGGGGTCGTTGTTTTACCGAGAAAAACCGCTCCGGCCTCCCTTAGCCGTGCGACCGGAGGCGCGTCGATATCCCAATCCCCATCCGGGTCCGTCGTTTTACTGCCGCGAAGTGTCGGCCATCCCTTTGCCAGCATGGTGTCTTTGAGGGTGGTCGGGACGCCGTCGATCGGACCTAAAGGTTCGTCTCGCGCCCACCGTGCCTCTGACGCTTTTGCGGAAAGGATGGCTTCGTCGGGATCCAGGACCACGAACGCATTCACCGCGTCATTGCACGCTTCTATTCGGGCTAAAACCGCTTCCGTAACCTCGACGGGAGACAGGCGCTTTACGCGATATGCGGCCTCCAACTGTTCGCAGGAGAGGGAATAGAGTGGTGAATCCGTCATAATCGAAGCTCCGCTGGACTTACGGGAATATGCCTTTGCCGCATCGGATAGGAAAGGCTTATTGCGATTGACGTCTTGATCGAGCGCGTGCGCCCGCGTAGCGTTAAATCTGGTGTGGAGGTATCTGATTCAAATGCCGAATTTCCATAAAGGCAGGACCGGAATTCACAGATTGCTTGTCCGGTTTGGCGTGCTCCTGTTGTCGATATTCGGCATTTTGACAACTGCGCAGGCCGGCCCGCGAGACGATACGTTATATTGGTCTTCCGCTGCGACGTTCGAGAATTTGAGCCCGTACTACGATTTTCGTCCGGAAGGTCTCGCCTTCAAACACCTTGTCTGGGACTCGTTATTCTACCGCGAACCGAACAAACCGGAATTTAAGCCGCTACTTGCAACGAAGCTCAAATGGATCGGTACGACGACAGTCGAGATCGAATTGCGCCAGGGCGTCGTGTTTCACAATGGCGATCGGTTTACAGCCGACGATATTCTCGAGACGGTCCGGCGTTTAAAAGATCCCAATGCCGGTTTACCACGCCATCGAGCCATTCGTTGGATTGGCGATGTCGAGAAGCTTGGTTCCCATAAAGTTCGTTTCAACTTGAAACGTCCGACACCGAATTTGATGGAGCTTCTCTCTGGGCCCTTTGTGGTCGTTCCCAAGGCAACTTGGGCGAATGCACCTCTCGACGATAATGGCCGACCGGACTACAGGCGAATGGATCCCGAGGGGAGTGGGCCATATCGCGTAACAAGAATAGAACCGGATAGCAGCGTCGAAGTGGAGATATTCCGTCGCTATTTTAAGGGACCGAAAAGTAGATCGCTTATTCGCAGAATTAAGTTCGAGACCGTAGAAGACTCTGGCGAACGTTTGTCGCAGCTCTTGAATGGGCGTTTGGACTTTATCTGGCGAATTTCGAAAAGCGCCTATGAGCGGTTGGGTAGCGAAGGCGTCCCTATACAGCTGTTGAGATCACCAAGTCTTCGCATTGCGTTTCTTGTCATGGATCGGGCTGGACGCAACGATGAGAAGTCGCCATTGCGCGATGTGCGCGTTCGACGGGCGATTGCGCATTCGATCAATCGTGCGGAGATCGCACGGAAAGTCTTCGGGTCGAGATCCAATGTCGTTCAGGCATTGTGTCATCCGGCGCAAATCGGCTGTATCCGGGATGTTCGCAGTTACGAGTACTCGCCCGACACGGCAAGAAAGCTCCTAAGGTCGGCCGGCTATGGTCCCGCCGGAAAGTATCGGATCATCGATAAGCTCAATACCTTAGCGACGCGCTTACCCGGAAAGCCGCCGGAGAAAATGGAAAGACTCCGTTCCATTGTCGCGGATATTCTAAGTTATCGTAATCATGCGGCGTCACTGGATATGACGCTTTATCTAAAAGCGGTGGGTATCGATTCCCGTGTCGAAGAATATGCGGGCTACGAGACGGCGTTGGCCAATCTCAAGGCGGGCCGGGTCGATTTGGCGCATATGACGTGGGCTTCGCATGGATCGTTTGATTTGGCCGATTTGTTGAACCCGCTTTTCCGGAACGGTTCCTTGGATTACTGCAGCGATGCGGAAATCAATCGTTGGCTGGACGTTGCGGCGAATACCAACGATCGCAAGGTCCGAAATCGCGCCTTTAGAAATATTTTGGTAAGATTGCAGGATATCGCATGCGTGCTGCCGCTGTTCAGCTACACGACATTCTATGCCTTTTCCAAACGCCTGGAATTTACGCCGGCCCTGGATGACGTCCCAAGGTTCTATAACACACGCTGGAAGTAGGGTGCGCGCTGAAGCGGTTCTCCGTCTTGGGGGATGCATCGTCGCAACCCAATCAAATTTAATCGAGGTCAGCTATGACAAGAGATGCGGCCGTTGAACGGGCCCTGGAATATTTCGATGATGGTCGGTACATGGACGACCTCGCACGCCGGGTCGCGATTCCCACGGAAAGTCAGAACCCGGAACGTCTGCCCGATCTTTATCGATATTTGACGGATGAGATGCAGACCGCTTTTGAGGCCATGGGGTATTCGTGCCGGATTTACGATAACCCGCTCAAGGGGCAGGGCCCGGTCCTACTGGCGACACGTCACGAGGGCGACGGCCTGCCGACAGTCTTGGGTTATGGTCACGGCGACGTCATCCGCGGATATGAAGAGCAATGGTATGAGGGGCTCTCGCCGTGGCGCATCGAAGAGCGTGGAGACAAGGTCTACGGTCGCGGTACGGCGGACAATAAGGGGCAGCATTGCTTGCATATGGCGGCTTTGGCATGTGTCCTGGAAGAGCGCGGAGAACTGGGCTTTAACCATAAGTTCATGATTGAAACTGGGGAAGAGAACGGTTCCGCCGGCGTCAACGATATCGTGGATGCGAACAAAGCGGACTTTGCGGCAGATTTTTACCTAGCCTCCGATGGGCCGCGGATTGATGCCTCGAAGGCCAACGTGAACTGTGGCAACCGAGGGGCGGTCAATTTCGATCTTGTTTGCGAGCTGCGTGAAGGCGGACATCATTCCGGCAACTGGGGTGGGCTGCTGGCCAATCCGGGTATCATTCTTTCGCATGCCATTGCGAGTATCGTGTCGGAGAAAGGCCAGATACTGGTAAAGGACCTGTTGCCGCCACCTATTCCGAACTCGGTCCGTGTCGCCTTGCGCGATGTCGCACGCGAAGGCGGGCCCGACGCACCCGAGGTGCAGGAATGGTGGGGCGAACCGGTCTTGAGCTCCTCGGAAAAAGTTTACGGATGGAACACATTCGAGGTTTTAGCGTTCAAAGTCGGCAATCCGGAAAATCCCGTGAATGCGGTACCGCCGCGCGCCTGGGCGCATTGCCAGATTAGGTTCGTGGTTGATTCGAAGTGGGAAGAGTTTCAGGACATTATCCAGAAGCACCTCAACGAGAACGGCTTCGACATGGTGACCGTCCAAGATGCGCCCGAAGCGAATGCGGGCGGCTTTAAAGCGTCGCGGAGCGATCCGGATCATCCTTGGCCGAGTTATGTTGCGGAGTCCGTCACAAGGACGACCGGCGAGAAAACGGTGAAACTGCCGAATTCGGGCGGCTCGATCTGTAATTATATTTTCCAAGATACATTGGGCCTGCCGCTCTGTTGGATTCCGCATTCCTATGTCGGTTGCTCGCAGCATGCGCCGAATGAGCACATCCTCAAAAGCGTGACGCGCGAAGGCATCGCAATCATGGCGGGCGTCTATTGGGATATGGGAGATCCGGCCACGCCGATGCCGAAACCGGGGAGCGGCGGATGACCAATCCATGTGAGTTGTCGGCGGTTGAAGCCCGCCGTCTTATCGGGGAGGGAGCGCTCTCCCCGGTCGAATTGTTCGACGCGTGTCAAAAGCGTATCGAAGAAATAAATCCGGCTGTAAACGCAGTTGTCGCGGAGCGTTTCGAGGCGGCGCGGCTCGAGGCGCAAGCCGCGGAAGCGGCGGGGTCGAAGGGAGAGCCGCTAGGGGCCCTTCACGGTTTGCCGATCGGTGTGAAGGACGCGAACGAAGTCGCCGGTCTGCGCTCGACTTACGGCTCGCTCATATACAAAGACAATGTGCCCGATGAAGACGAAGGGTTGGTTAAGGCTGTACGGTCCAATGGTACGATTGTCATGGGCAAGACCAACACGCCGGAATTCACGGCGGGCGCCAATACGGTCAATCTCGTCTACGGTGCGACATGCAACCCCTTCGATACGGAATTGACCTGCGGTGGCTCGTCCGGCGGCACGGCAGTGGCCCTCGCGACAGGCATGCTGCCGTTGTCGATGGGCTCCGATATCGGCGGTAGTGTGCGGCTGCCGGCAACATTCTGTGGGGTCGTCGGGCACCGACCGACACCGGGACTTGTGCCATACGACCGCCGCGCCGTTGCGATGTCGCCGCTCGATCTGCAAGGGCCGCTTGCGCGCAATGTCCATGATGTGGCGCTTCTCTTGTCTGCTATGTCGACGCCGGGCGGACGTGATCCAATGGCGTTTCCCCATGACGCGGCAGGCCTGAAAGTGGTTGAGCAGATTGATCTCTCCAGAATTCGGATAGGTATCTCATCCGATCTCGGTTGTGCGCCGATCGCCAATTCGCTTCGGGAGGTCTTCGAGGCGCGGATGAAGACACTGGCGTCTTATGTCGCGCATCTTGACGAACGCGATCCCGACCTTGCGACCAGCGCGGACGTGTTTTGGATTCTGCGCGGCGTCTATTTCGCAGCAGCTCATAAGAAACACTATGAAGAGCACTACGACGACCTTGGCGACATTGTCCGCGCGAACTATGAAGCAGCGGTGAAGATGACGATGGAACAAGTCGGTTGGGCATGTGCCGAGCAAATGCGTATTTGCCAGGCGTTCGACAGTTATTTTGAAGACTTCGATGTGATGATTTGCCCCGGTGTTGGAGTCCCACCATTTCCGCACACGCAAAATTATCCGACGGAAGTCGACGGTGCCCCGATGGAAAATTACCTCGGATGGGTTGGGCTGACGTCATCGCTTTCGCCGACAGGACATCCCGTAACCGCGATCCCCATGGGCGTTGAGCCGACCGGTATGCCATTTGGAATTCAAGTGGTTGGGCCGAAGTACGGGGACCGGTTTACCTTGTCGGTGGCGGCAGCGCTTGAAGAATTGTTTGCGACATTGCCGGATATGGGACGACCGGTCCCTGACCTTGCGAAGTTACGCTCTAAATAGAACTCGTGCTGTTTCGGAGAGAAAGAAAAGGGCATGACGGAACCTTGTGACTTATCCGCGGTCGAAGCGCGGCGGCTGATCGGCCGTAAACGATTGTCCCCTATTGAACTCGTCGAGTCTTGCATTGCGCGGATTGAAATGGTGAACCCGACTGTAAACGCTGTTGTGGCGGAATGTTACGATCGGGCCAGAGCGGAAGCGCGTGCCGCGACGGAAGCCTTGGTCGGCGGCGCGGAATTGCCGCCACTGCATGGCCTTCCATTCGGTGTAAAGGATCTGAACGATACCGAGGGTTTGGTGACCACGTATGGCTCGCCGCTCTATCGCGACAACGTTCCGGAGAAGGACGAATTGCTGGTCGCAAAGCTGCGGCAAGCGGGCGGGATCGTGCTCGGAAAAACAGCGACGCCGGAGTTCGGGGCTGGTGGGAATACGACGGTCAATGAAGTGCATGGCTATACGCGAAATGCGTTCGATCCCTCACGCGCATGCGGCGGCTCGTCGGGCGGCTCGGGTGTAGCGCTTGCCTGCGGAATGATGCCGCTGTGCACCGGTTCGGATAGCGGCGGCAGTTTGCGTAAGCCGGCAACCTTCAGCGGCGTTTCCGCTATCCGTCCGACGACCGGTCTCGTGCCGTCGGATAAGCGCGGTGTCGGCTTCACGAATTTCAGTGTCCAGGGCCCGATGGCGCGAACGGCGGACGATTGCGCTTTAATGTTGTCCGTTATGGCGGGTGATGATGTTGAGGACCCACTCTCGTTCAATGTGCGACGGGAGGATTATCGGCAGTTGCCGGAAGTGGATCTCTCCACGCTGCGCGTCGCGATCTCGGTCGATTTCGGTTGGGCGCCTGTCGAGCATGGAATCCGCGATACCTTCGAGGCACGCCTCAAGCGGTTCCAGTCCGTCTTCAAATCATGTGAGCGTTTCGATCCTTCATTGGACACTGCACTGGACGTTTTCTGGATTTTACGGGGCGTGCAGTTCCTTGCGTCGCATCTTGAGCGTTACCGCAATCACCGCGACCAGGTCGGCCAGAACATCGTCGCCAATGTCGAGGCCGGCTTGGAGATGAAGCCGGAAGACATCGGTTGGGCGAATGCGGAACACACGCGCCTCTACAGACAATTTCAACAGATGTTTAATGATTACGATGTGTTGATCACACCGGGCCAACCAATCACACCGACCGCTGTCGAGCAACGGAACGTGACGGAAGTCAACGGCGTACCGATGAAGAATTATATGAATGCTTCGGCTTTGACGTCTTCGTTGACGCTTATGGGTAACCCATGTGTCTCGACGCCTTGCGGCGTTGATCACACCGGCATGCCGTTCGGACTGCAGATTTGTGGGCCGATGCACGCCGACGCCTTTACGCTCGGGGTGGCTCGCTCTTTGGAGCGCGTTTTCGAGAATGATTGGGAGTTGGCGCGCCCGCTGCCCGATTTAGAGAGTATCCGGGCGACTGAATAGGAATTGAGGACATGACAGAACCTTGCGATTTGAGCGCCGTCGAGGCGCGTCGCCTGATCGGCCGGAAAGCTTTGTCACCGGTTGAATTAACGGACTCCTGCATTGCCCGGATCGAGGCAGTGGATGGCGCGGTAAACGCCATGGTCACACGGTGCTTCGAGCGGGCTCGTGAAGAGGCGAAGACCGCCGAAGAGGCCGTCTCGCGTGGTGACGAACTTGGCGTCCTGCACGGATTGCCGATGGGCGTGAAGGATTTGAACGTCACAGAAGGCGTGCTTACGACATACGGTTCCCCGATCCACGCTGAGAACGTCCCGGCGGAAGACGAGCGGATCATCGCCGCGTTACGCCGGGCCGGCGCCATTGTAATCGGGAAGACCAATACGCCGGAGTTCGGTGCCGGGGCCAATACCAAAAACGCGGTCTTTGGCGCGACTGGAAATCCCTTTGATCCCACGCGTATTTGCGGCGGTTCCTCGGGCGGCTCGGCGGTGGCGCTTGCGACCGGCATGGCACCGATTTGTACCGGTTCGGATACGGGCGGTAGTCTGCGGACGCCTGCTTCTTTCTGTGGTGTCGTCTCGCATCGTGGCACACCTGGCCTTGTCCCGTCGGACAAACGCGGGATCGGCCTTACCACCTACAACGTTCAGGGGCCGATGGCGCGAAATGTAGCGGATACGTCGTTGATGCTTGCCGCGATGGCAGGGAACGACCCGTGCGATCCGCTTTCCGGTCCGGTAGATACGAATTCCTTTGTCGAGGTCGAAGACGTCGATCTCAGTCAATTACGGGTCGCATGGTCGACGGATCTTGGTTGCGTGCCGGTCGACAATGACATTGCGCGGATCTTCGAAGAAAGGGTCGGCAAGATCGCATCATCCTTCAAAAGCTGCGAACGCCGCGATCCGGATATGGCGCGGGCGCTCGATGTTTTTTGGATCATTCGAGGTGTCGGTTTCCTGGCTGGGCGGATGGATGCCTATCGCAATACGCCGGAGCTGTTAGGTCCGAACGTGACCAGCAACGTCGAAGCGGCCTTGAAGATGATGGCCGAAGAGATCGGCTGGGCAAGTGCGGAGCAGACGGCGATCTATCGCCGCTTCCAAAGCTTCTTCGACGATGTCGATGTTCTGCTCTGTCCCGGGAATTCCGTGCCGCCGTTCCCGGTAGAGCAACTTTATTGCGACGAAATCAACGGTAAGAAGACGGCGAATTATGTGGAATGGCTTGGTATCGCTTCCGCGATTACGCTGACGGGACATCCGGTGACCTTAATTCCGACCGGCCTCGATCATACCGGCACGCCGCTCGGTATGCAGGTTGTCGGCCCGCGTCGCCACGCGGACCGGTTTACGATCGGCGTGGCTTCTGCGATTGAACGGGTTCTGCAAGGTATGGCGGACACGCGCCGTCCGATCCCCGATCTGGAGAAATTATCCAAATGACGAAACGGGTACTGACCGCTCAGATTAAGCATGAGACCAATACCTTCAGCATTCTGCCGACGACGCTCGATTCCTATCGCGCGCGCAATCTCTATGAAGGGGACGAAGTAAAAGAGCGGCTGAAAGGCACCAATAACGAACTTGCCGGTGTGATGGATGTCGCCGCGGAGAAGGGGTGGGAATTGGTGACGCCGATAGCGGGGGATGCGACGCCATTGGGGAAAGTGTCGTCGGAGGCTTGGGAGTATCTGGCCAGCGCAGTGTTCAATGCTTTGAAAAATGACGGCCCTTTCGACGGCGTCTTGATCTCGCTGCACGGTGCGATGGTCGCCGAAGGACACGATGACGCCGAAGGCGCGTTGCTTTCTCAGGTCAGAGCGATGGTCGGGCCCGACGTACCGGTTATGGCAACCCTCGACCTCCATGCGAATGTCACGGTTAAGATGGCGGAAAGCGCCAATGCGCTCATCACATATCGGACCTACCCGCACATTGATATGGCGGAGCGGGGACGTCAGATGGCGGAACTGCTTGCGCGTCAGTTTGCCGGGGAAGTCGATGGGTACGAAACGCTGATCGGGCGGCTCGATCAATTGGACGGCTTCGATCATGGCCGTACGACCCAGGAAGGTCCGATGACGGAAGCGCTTCGGAAAGCGCGGGCGTATGAAGAAGACGACGGCATCGAAGTGGTTTCGGTGAACGCCGGATTCTCTTTCGCGGACATTCACGATACGGGGCCATCTGTAACCGTGACTTTTTCCGATGACCGCGAACATGCACGTTCCATCATCGCCGATCTCGTCGCGTTCGGTTGGGAGACGAAAGAGCAATCCACCGTAAAGCATTTCTCGCCCGAAGAAGCGATGGCGCATGTGAGTGCCGCTGAAGCTTCTGATAAACCCTTTGTCTTTGGCGATTTCAGCGACAACCCCGGCGGCGGTAGCTATGGCGACAGCCCGTTGCTGTTGAAGACCATGGTCGAGTCCGGGATTGAGAACGCCGCTTTCGCTGTGATCAGCGATCCAGCTGTTGCCGCCGTCGCGGTTCAGGCGGGCGAAGGAGCTGAGATTTCGATGCCGCTTGGCGGAAAATTCGATCCAAGTGTAACGCCGCCTTTCGAGATGACGGGCACGGTGACGAAGGCCGATGCAGATGCCCGGTTCATATTTGAAGGTCCGATGATGAAAGGCGTTGAGGCGGTTTTGGGCCCGTCGGCCGTCATCAAGATCGGCGGTGTCGAAACCGTGGTCATCACCAATCGCTTCCAAGCTTACGACCGGATGTTTTTCGTTCACTTCGGAATTATTCCCGAGGAAAAATCGCTCGTTGCCGTCAAGTCGGCCCATCACTTCCGTGCGGCGTACGGGCCGATGGCACGCGAAATCATGCTGGTGGATGCGGCTGGAATTACGTCGCCAGACCCCAACAAGTTCCCCTATCAAAACGTTAGAAGGCCCATCTGGCCGTTGGATGGGGAATGGGACTGATCGACCGATCGGCAATTGAGGCGGCGGAGGGCCTCATAAGACCATATATCCGGCGCACGCCGGTCCTGAGCGTTACGGGCGCGGACTTCGGTCTCGGCGAATTTCCGCTGAGCTTAAAACTGGAATTCATGCAGCATTCGGGCAGCTTTAAGTGCCGGGGTGCGTTCATGAACTTGCTGTCGCGCGACGTACCGAAAGCCGGCGTGGTCGCGGCTTCCGGCGGCAATCATGGGGCGGCGGTTGCGTATGCCGCAAAGACGCTCGGCGTTCCGGCGAAGATTTTCGTTCCGAGCGTCTCATCGCCGGCAAAAATCGCGCGAATCAAACAATATGGTGCCGATCTCGTGGTCGGTGGCGACCGTTACGCGGACGCGCTGGCCGCGAGCGAGACATGGGAAGCGCAGTCCGGTGCCATGTCTGTGCACGCTTTCGATCAACCGGAAACGATCATCGGGCAAGGCACCGTGGGGGTGGAGTTGGAGCAAGCCATCCCGAACCTTGATACCGTTTTGGTTTCGATCGGCGGTGGCGGATTGATTAGCGGCATAGCGGCATGGTTCGGCGACCGCGTAAAAGTGGTGGGCGTCGAGCCCGTCGGTGCGCCGACCATGACAGCTGCTCGAGAGGCGGGCGGTCCGGTTGATGCGGAAGCCGGCAGCATCGCCGCCGATTCCTTGGCGCCGGAACAGGTCGGCGAGAATGTCTATACCATTGCCGAACAATTCGTCGACGAAGTGGTCTTAGTGGAAGATGATGCCATTCGCGCGGCACAAGACACGCTCTGGGAGAAGGCCCGTGTGGTCGCAGAGCCGGGCGCCGCGAACGCTTTTGCCGCTTTGACGTCGGATGCCTATCAACCGGCGACGGATGAAAACGTCGCCGTCGTCCTCAGCGGTGCGAACACGACCGCTGTCGATTTCGATAGCTAGGCCTGTTTTGCCGCCTGAATAGCACGCCAGACGCGCTCCGGTGTCGCCGGCATCTCGACATGTGTGACGCCATAATCCGACAGTGCATCCACAATCGCGTTAACGAGTAGGCCGAGCGCCGGTGTCGTTCCGCCTTCGCCGCCGGGCCGGATGCCGTGTGGGTGGGAACTCGCTGGAACTTCCGTCACCACTGTCTTGAAGGGTGGCATGTTGTCGGCACGGGGCATTGCGTAATCCATAAAGGAACCCGTCAGGAGCTGCGCGGATTCCGGATCGTATTCGATGGCTTCAAGCATCGCTTGTCCGATTCCCTGCACCGCGGCGCCATGGGCTTGACCATGCAAGATCAGCGGATTGACCGCGACGCCGACATCATCGACTGCCGTCCATTCGAGAATGTCGACATGACCGGTCTCGGGGTCCACTTCCACTTCGCAGGCATGGGCGCCGTATGGATAGCCGCCGACCCGATTGACGATATCCCCAATGCCTTCGAGCTTGGGGAGCTCGGGTTCACTCTCGCCAGCTTTCGCGGCTGCCCATAAATCGAGGCTGCCGCCGCCGGGTGCATGGAACGCACCTTCGGCGTATTCAATCTCGTCGATGGGCGCCTGCATTGCATGGGCTGCGATCTCTTTTCCCTTTTCGAGCAATGCTTCCACCGCTTCGCCGGCGGCGATGCTAACCAGCCGCATGGACCGTCCGGAATGCGACCCGCCGCCGACCGAAACGCGGTTGGTATCGTTGACGACGAAGCGAATTTTCTCGAAGGGAACTTCCAGCCATTCGCACAGCAGTTGCGGAAAGCTCGTCTCGTGACCTTGCCCACTGCTCATCGTTCCGACGACCAGATCGATATAACCGTCGTCGGCGACGGTAATTTCGGCGCGCTCGCGCGGAATGCCGCTCGTCACTTCGATGTAGTTGGCGATACCGCGCCCGCGGCAAAGACCGCGCGCAGCCGATTCCGCTTTCCGGGCTTCAAAGCCGTTCCAATCACCTTCGTGCAGCGCCGCATCCATCGCCGCCGTGTAGTCGCCGCTGTCATAGGTGACACCGACACCGTTGGTATACGGCATGTCGTCGCTTTGAATAAGATTGCGGCGGCGAAGGTCGACTTTATCGAAGCCATGCTGTTCCGCGGCAAGATCGATCAACCGTTCGATCATATAGATCGCTTCCGGCCGACCGGCGCTTCGGTAAACGGCGGTCGGGGCCGTGTTTGTGAGGACCGCGTGCCCTTTGTAGTGAATGGCCGGAATATTGTAGGTCCCCTGCATCATCGACAGGCCTTTTCGCAGGGGCCAGAAGTACACCGTGTAAGCGCCGAGGTTGAGCGTGTTCTCGCCCCGCAGTGCCAGGAATTTTCCGTCCGCGTCGAGCGCCAGTTCCGAGTTCGAGTACAGGTCCCGCGCCTGATAATCGCTGAGGAAACATTCCGTCCGATTGGCCGTCCACTTCACGGGACGCCCGACCTTGCGCGCGGCCCAAGGCATTAAGGCAAACTCGGGGGAGAAGGCATTGCGCGTTCCGAAATTTCCCCCCATATCGCCGAAGACGGCGCGGCACTGTTCTTTCGCGACGCCAAGGGTGACGGCAAGGCGTTCGCGGGTTTGTACCGCACCCCGGCCGGAGGCGGCGTGCAGTGTATAGAAATCCTTGTCTTCGTCGTATTCCCCGACGACGGCCCGTGGCTCCATCGGACTTCCCGTTACCCGGTGAATACGGCTGTCGAATCGCACGATGTGGGCCGCACGTTCGAAGGCAGCCGATGTCGCATTTGCGTCGCCGACCTCACAAGTGAGGGCAATGTTCGACGCGCAACCGGTCCAAATTTGCGGTGCGCCGATTTCCATTGACGTTCTGGAATCCGTCACCGCGGGTAAGGGCTCGTAATCGACTTCGATCAGCTCTGCCGCATCCGCCGCACAGGCTGCGGTTTCGGCCACGACCATTGCGACCCCTTCGCCGACGTAGCGGACGATCTCGGCCGGCAAGGGCGTGTTGTCGGTCAGGAATACGTCGAACCCGTCGGGCAGTCGGAGTTCCGCATCCGGCGGGCCTTGCCAGTCCGGGCTGTGCGGAATGGCGCCGATACCGTCCGCAGCCGCATCCTTGCCAGTCAGGACGGCGAGAACGCCCGGCAGCGACTTCGCTGCCGAAACGTCAATGCCGCGAATGCGAGCATGGGCATGCGGTGAGCGCAGAATGGCCGCATGGCAAAGATCGTCCGGGAAATTGTCGCCGGCATAGTTCCCTTCGCCCGCAACCAGACGCAAATCTTCTCTGCGTGGCAGCGGCGCGCCAATTCCATCGGGCCTGTTTTGTTGGGATTTCGTCACCGGTTGGTTCTTTCGCGATGAGGCAACCTATTGTTTTCGAGTGGAATCCTACCAAACGCAGAAGGGGCGGCCAACGCCTCTAGGTAACCTCATGAGGAACCAGCCGATCCCAATCGAAAACGACGCCCGTACCTGGAACGTCCGGTGCAATCGCGAGATGGTCTTCGACCACAAGCGGACGCGCCGTATATTCATCGATCGGAAAGCTGTGGACCTCGAGCCAGCCGGCGTTTGCTTGTCCGGCCATCAGGCTGACATGCAGCTCCTGCATGCCGTGGCTGCATACGGGAATGCCGTATCGGCGGGAAAGTTCAGCGACCTGTAGCCAGCCAGTCACGCCGCCGCAGTTCGAGGCATCCGGTTGAATAAACGAAAGCGAGGATTGCGCGAAGGCGAATTCGAACTCGTGAATGGTATGAAGGTTCTCACCCATCGCCAACGGCATCCCAGTTGCAGCGGCAATCTCCGCATAACCGGTATAGTCGTCGGGAATAGTCGGCTCTTCGAACCATAGAATGTCATATGGTTTGAACGCATTTGCGG
Source organism: Rhodospirillaceae bacterium (assembly GCA_002716125.1). Classification (GTDB taxonomy): domain Bacteria; phylum Pseudomonadota; class Alphaproteobacteria; order UBA8366; family UBA8366; genus UBA6544. The sequence continues at coordinate 34,043 of PAZH01000067.1, read as the reverse complement.
CCTCGATCGATTGCGACACGCTGAGGGCGTAATTCGCGTCGATCATGAAGGCAATGTCGGCGCCGATCATCTCACGAACGGCGCGGACACGTTCGACATCTTCGGCAAGGTCTTCGCGTCCGACCTTGATCTTGACGGCGTTGAAGCCGCGATCGAGATAGCTTTGCACGTTCGCGAGTAATTTCTCGGTGGAGAAATTGAGGTCGATCCCGCCACAATAGGCTTTGGTGCCGTCGGATGCCCCGCCCGCCATCTGCCGGAGCGACCGATTGTTGGCTTTACCTCTCAGATCCCAAAGGGCGGTATCGACCGCCGAGATGGCAAACGAAGCGACGCCGCCGCGGCCGACGTAATGGACGTGCCATTGCATGGCGTCATAGAGCGCCTCGACATCTTCCGCGTCATGTCCCACGAGAAACGGTTTCAGGTCGTCCCGGATCATCGCCAATATCGAGGAGCCGCCGCGCCCGCCTGTGTACGAATAGCCGGTGCCGTCCCGGCCGTCGGTCAGTCGGACCGTGGCGGTAATCAGTTCGAAATGCGTATGGTCGCCGTGTTTGGCGTCGGAGAGGACTTCTTTCAGCGGAATGCGAAAGAGCCGTGCGTCGATTTGGTCGATTTTTGCCATGGGGCGCTACCCTATGGCGATAACCCTATGGATGGCAACGCGCGTTGCAGCGGGGCGGCGTTAGGCCCGGACTTCGTCTCCGGTGCTGGGTGCCGGATGTTTTACACGGTTCGAGACCATACGGTCGTGCAGCTCGGTGATTTTCCGGCTGCCTGTCGTCACACAAAGGAATGGGAGAAAGGCGTGGACGAGGCAAGCCAGCGTGGCCACGAACATCGTGGCCGTGAAAGACATTGCGGAGCAAAGGTGTTCGAAATAGGTCTCGTTCACGCTGGCGGGGTGTTCGGTGAAGAGTTTAGTGATCATCGCTTCGCTCCGGCTTTTTTCGATTTGAGTAAAGAAACTGTATCGTAAACACACGGGAATTGGTTTGCGTATTTCTCTACTAATTCGAATATTTTTAGAATATATTTTTTATGTTTATAAAATATTGGAAAATTATCGCATGGATGATTTCGATAAGAGAATTTTAGCCTGCCTCCAGAAGGATGCTAGTTTGCCGCTGGCGGAGATCGCCGAGCGGGTCGGCCTTTCTTCCACTCCGTGCTGGCGGCGTATACAGAATTTGGAAAAAGCGGGCGTCATCGATGGCCGCGTCGCTCTGCTCGACCCGGCCAAGCTGAATGTGGGGGTGACGGTGTTCGTTGCGTTGAAAACGAGCGAACATTCGCAGGAATGGCTCGAGACGTTTGCCGGTCATGTCGATTCAATTGACGAAGTGGTCGAGTTCTATCGGATGAGCGGCGATGTCGACTATATGTTACGGGTCGTGGTCCCGGACATTGCCGCTTATGACGAGGTTTATAAGCGATTGATCGCCGTCGGCGGCCTCTCGGATGTAAGTTCGAGCTTCGCGATGGAACGGATCAAATACACCACTGAACTACCGTTGGATTATGCGGAATAAAGGCGTCGGAAACCCTTGACCGCATTGGGGCAGGCGGTAATTGATAAAGCGAATTTTAACCGGGGTGAGGCGGCAGGATAATGGCAGAATACGATTATATCGTGGTGGGAGCCGGGTCGGCTGGGTGCGTTATGGCGAACCGCCTTTCGGAAGATCCGAATACCAGCGTCTTATTGTTGGAGGCAGGCGGTAAAGACGACAATATCTGGATTCACATTCCGGTCGGCTACATCAAGACGATGTCCGATCCTGGCGTAAACTGGTTATTCAAGACCGAACCCGAGGAATATACCTACAACCGGGAAATTCCCGTGCCCCGGGGTAAAGTGATTGGCGGATCCAGCTCGATCAACGGGATGCTCTATGTTCGGGGCCAGGCGCGAGACTATGACGACTGGGCGCAACTCGGCAACCGCGGTTGGTCGTTCGAGGATGTGCTGCCTTACTTCAAGAAATCCGAGAACAACACCAGCATGGGTACCGAGTACCATGGTGTCGGCGGGCCGCTTCAGGTCGAAGATATGAGCGAGACCTATCCGATCCTCGATGCATTTATCGACGCGGCGGAAGAGCAGGGGTATCCGAAAAATAATGACTACAACGGCGCCAGTCAGGAAGGTTTTGGTTACTATCAAGTGACCCAAAAAGGGGGGCGGCGCTATAGCGTGAGCCGGGCGTTCTTGGACCCCGTTCGCGGGCGCGACAACTTGAAGGTCGAAACCGATGCGTTCGCCCGCAAGGTCATTCTGGAAGGCAAGAAAGCCGTCGGGATCGAGTACGATGTCCACGGTTTCCCGCGCGAAGCCCGGGCCCGTAAAGAAGTCGTCTTGTGTGCAGGCGCCATTCAATCGCCGCAAATTTTAGAACTCTCCGGCATTGGGCAGCCGGAATTGTTGCGTGAACACGGGATTGAAGTGACGCATGAATTGCCCGGCGTCGGCGAAAATCACCAGGATCATTACATCAGCCGGATGGCATGGAAGGTAAAACAGCCCGTCACGCTCAACGAACGAACGCGAGGTATCCCGCTCCTTGTCGAAGGAATGAAATTGCTGTTCCAGGGCAAAGGCGCGCTAACCATGCCGGCTGGTATCGCCCATGGATTCGTTAAGACCCGGCCGGAATTGGAGACGCCAGACGTACAGTATCACTGTGCGCATGCGAGTTTCTCCGACCCGCACAAACGCATTCTCCATGACTTCCCGGGAATGTCGCTGGGGCCCTGTCAGTTACGCCCGGAAAGCCGGGGGACCGTTCACATCACATCCGACCATCATCGCGATGCGCCGCGGATCAAGCCGAATTTTCTGAAAGAAGAGTTGGATCGCGAAACGCATGTCGCGGGATTGAAGATCGCGCGGACGATCCTGGATAGTCCCGCCCTCGATCCCTACCGCGATGTTGAGATTGTACCGGGACCTGATTGTAAGACCGACGACGAATTGTTGGACCATGCACGTCGTGTCGGCGGGACGGTGTTCCATCCGGTTGGGACCTGCAAGATGGGCAACGATCCGATGGCCGTGGTTGACGATCGCCTGCGTGTCAGCGGTATCGGCGGGCTGCGCGTGGTGGATGCGTCGATTATGCCGCGGCTTGTCTCCGGGAACACCAATGCACCTGTTATTATGATCGCCGAGAAAGCGGCGGATATGATGAAAGAGGATGCTCGGTAAGTATCGATTACGGCAATTTGATCGTTGAAAATGGCGATATGCCCTGTCATCATCCGCCCGCCCGTTGGAAAAAACCTTTAGGGCGCTTGATTTGCGGTGTCAGTGCCGCAAATTTGTAATTCAGAGGCGATTGAAGTCATACCTGGGGGAAGGTCTTAATGGATTGGAAGGAAATCTCAGCCGAAGAAGCTGAAAAGCATCCTGCATATGGATTCGGCGGCGGCCTATATGTCGTCTATGCGATTGTTATCCTCTGGAGCCTTCACAGCCTCTATATCGTATTCTTGGATACGGGCTATAAGCTGACGCTTTCCTATGGGTACGAAAACCTCACGATGGCTGATTTTACCTGTTTTATTCAGTTCATCCTGGCGTTGCCGTTCCTCTATCTCGCGCCAAAACTGCACCCGACGATGCCAAGCGTGGCTCTGTCGCTGTTTTCGGTGAATTGGGCGATTTGGTTTACATTCGGCATGATCACGCCGAGAGCCATACCGATGTCCGTCTTGGTGAGCGTCGTTACGCTGGGGATTCTGCTCTATCTGATGAACTCCGCGCGCGTGAACGTCACCTATCGGAACCGCGTGAAAGCCTAGTTCGACCTAGCTTTCGGCATTTTCACTTTCAAGATGTGATTTCACCGTCTCGCATTTGTTGCTGAGGTGGCGCTTTAAGACGTCCGCCAAGGCCGTGCCGTCGCGTGCGGCAAGCGCATTCAACATTTCTTCATGCTCTTTGACGGCCTGCGACCAGCGCTCGCTCGACATGTTCGCGACGTAGCGTGCGCGGCGAATGCGGCCCGATAGGGTCTGGTACATCTGCAGAAGCAACGGGTTGGCGGAGGCAGCCAGTATTTTCTCGTGGATCTCCTGGTTTACCTGAAAATACGGTTTCAATTCGCGCCGCGTGTAGTGAAGGACCATCTGATAATGCAGCGCCTGAATTTCGGCGAACTGTTCTTCCGTCAAGTTTTGGCAGGCGAGCTCGCCGGACAGTGCTTCCAACGCCCCCATGATTGGGAACATTTGGTCGACGTCCTCTGCCGTAAGCCGGGCGACCCGAGCGCCCCGATGCGGCAGCAATTCCAGCAAGCCCTCGGACGCCAGCGTCTTTAAGGCTTCGCGAAGCGGTGTGCGCGAGACGCCGTATCTCTCGCTAAGAATACGCTCTGGGACTTTCGCGCCGGGCTCCAAGTCGCCTTCGACGATGAGTTCCCGGATGTTCGCCACGAGATCGCCGTGCAGCGTTGAGCCGTCGGACGATCTGGATTCTGAATCCGGTTGTGCGAAAGGGAGTACCGTATCGCTCATGACGATGCCCTCCGGCGCATAGTGGGAAGCGCCGCCTCTAGAACTCGGGCGACATGAATGGCGTTCCTTGCTGTGCCGTCTTGAATTTGATGACGGCAACTTGTGCCATCCGCGACGACAATTGTCTCAGAATCCGCTTCTCGAACGGCAGGGAGTAGGGACGCCTCCGCCATTTTCATCGAGACGTCATAGGTTTCGGCCTGATAACCGAAGGCGCCCGCCATACCGCAGCAGCTTGATGTGACGGTATCGACTTCGAGGCCCGGGACCTGTCGGAGGACCTTCTCGACACTGCCCATGACGGCAAAAGCTTTCTGATGACAATGACCGTGGAGCAAAGCGCGTTTTCGGTCGATCTCTGTGAAGTCGAGTTCGAAACGGCCTGCCTCCATTTCCGTCGCGATGAACTCTTCGAACAGCATGGCTTTTTCTGCAAGCGCTTCGGTCTCGGCGCCCGGCAACATTGCGGTAAATTCGTCGCGTAAGGTTAGAAGGCATGATGGCTCCAACCCAACGATTGGTGTGCCGGCTTCGATATGCGGTGCCAAGGCGTCACGCGTCCGCGTGGCTTCGGCGCGTGCTTCATCGACCAGGCCGGCCGCGAGGAAGGTGCGCCCGCAACAGAGCGGCCGTTCGCCCGCCGGTGCGCCCGCCACGTTGACGCGGTATCCAGCGTGGGTGAGGACGCTGATGGCGGCGTTCAAGTTCTCTGGCTCGAAGTTCGTATTGAACGTGTCCGCGAGGAGAACCACCGGATGTCCGTCGCGAGGACCGAACGCTTCGCCATGCTTATCGAAGGCATCGCGGCGCCATTTTGGCAGTTTCCGGCTCGCGCTGAGGCCGGTGATCCATTCCGAAAGTTTGGCGACACCCGGAATAGTATCCCGCAGATTGAGAAGGAGTGCGAAGCCTCGAGCCGTTGCGGCATAGCGCGGCAGATAGGCAATCAGCCGGTCTCGCAATTTCAATCCGTGACGGCGCGTATAGTGATAAAGGAACTCCGTTTTCATTCGCGCCATGTCGACGCCGGTCGGGCATTCCCGTTTGCAACCTTTACAGCCCACGCAAAGAGCCATGGTTTCGCGCATCTCGTCAGATGTGAAGGCGTCTTCTCCGAGTTGTCCGGACAGGGCGAGGCGGAGCGTGTTCGCGCGGCCGCGCACAAGGTGTTGCTCGTCTTGCGTTGCGCGGAAGGAGGGGCACATCACGCCGGCATCAAACTTCCGGCACGCACCATTGTTGTTGCACATCTCGACAGCGCCGCTGAGCCCGCCCCATTCCGACCAATCGAGGGCGGTGTCGAGTTTCATCGGTGCGTAGTCGGGTTTAAAGCGCAACAACGAACGGTCATCAAATTTCGGCGGATGGACGATTTTGCCGGGATTTAAAATTCCGTCCGGATCGAAGATATCTTTCACTTCTTCGAAATTTGCCACCATGCGGTCGCCGAACATGGGGCGATGGAATTCCGAGCGGACGATGCCGTCACCATGCTCGCCCGAATGTGAACCTTTGTACTCCCGGACCATCTCGAAGGCTTCTTCGGCGATGGCACGCATTGTCTTGGCACCGTCTTCTACCTTGAGATTGACAATGGGCCGCACATGGAGACAGCCGACCGAGGCGTGGGCGTACCAGGTTCCTTTCGTTCCGTATTTGGTGAAGACATTGGTGAGACGGTCCGTGTATTCCGCCAGATCTTCGAGCGGTACGGCGCAATCCTCAATGAAGGAGATGGGTTTTCCGTCGCCTTTCATCGACATCATGATGTTGAGGCCGGATTTCCGGACATTCCAAAACTCCGATTGATCCGCTCCTGTCGTCGCTTCGACGACGGCATTCGGATAACCGAGATCGCTCATCAGCGCGCCGAGTTCCTTGAGTTTCGCCAGCTGCGGCTCGAGTTCGTCGCCGGCGAATTCGACAAGCAGAAGCGAATCCGGCTCACCCTGCACGAATTTTTCGATGGTCGGGCGGAACATCGGTATGTCGCGCGCAAGGTCCATCATGTTGCGATCGACCAATTCGACGGCGGCGGGACCGAGCTTCACGATGTGTTGCGTCGATTCCATTGCGCTGTAGAAGGTCGGGAAATGACAGATACCGAGGACTTTGTGCTTGGGGACGCGATGGAGACCAAGATGGACGCGTGTCGAGAAGGCGAGGGTGCCTTCGGAGCCAACAAGCAAATGCGCCAGATTCGGACGGCCGCCACCCGGATGATTGGAGGCACCTGGAACGAGCGCGTCTATGTTGTAACCGCCCACGCGCCGCATGAGGCGCGGGAACCGTTTGAAGATCTCTTCGGCCTCGCGTTCGCCGAGCGTCAGCAGCGTTTGCGCGAGATCGCGGTAGCCGGACGGGAGACTGTTGTCGCCGAGGTCGTTCGGCAACTCGCCAAAGCGGAATTCCGAACCGTCGGTCATAATCGCATCGATGGCGCGCACGTTGTCGCGCATCGTCCCGTAGCGGATCGAGCGCGCACCGCAGCTGTTGTTGCCGGTCATGCCGCCGATGGTCGCACGGCTCGAAGTGGAGACGTCGACAGTAAACATATAGCCGTGCGGGTTTAGGAATCCGTTCAACTGATCGAGGGCGATACCGGGCTCCACTGTCGCCGTACCCGCGTCGGCGTCAAAATCGATAACGCGATTAAGATGCTTGCTGACGTCGACGACCAACGCTTCGCCGACGGTTTGACCGCACTGCGATGTGCCGCCGCCTCTCGGCAAAAGCGGAATGCCTTCTTCGGCGGCGATCTCCATCGCGGTGCGCACATCTTGTTCGGTTTTCGCGACGACGACGCCAATCGGCTCGATCTGGTAGTGGGATGCATCCGTCGAGTACCGCCCGCGACTGAACGAGTCGAAGAGGGCTTCGCCTTCGATTTCACGTTTGAGCCGTGTTGCGAGGGCTGGATCGCCTTTGGTGATGCCGGTGCCGATGATCGAGTGTCTTTGAGCGCCCATGAGGCGTCCTTTCGCTCATTCTGTGATGCGCGAAAATTGTATACAAAAATAAAATTGCCTCAAGCGAAATTTATCAAAAATAAATTAAAAGTTTGATTTTATTGAATTAAAAAATTCATCATTGAACTTGATGGATCGTAATTGTGTATGCATAATGCGCGTCCCGCCCCGGAAGGGTGCAATGAAATTTACCCAACGATCGATTGGGAGAGTGGTATGACCAATAACAGCGGACGTCACTTTTTACAGATACCTGGCCCGACAAACGTGCCGGACCGTGTGTTGCGTGCGATTGACAACCCGACCATGGACCACCGCGGCCCGGCGTTCGGTGAAATGTCAAAGGCGCTTCTCGAAGATCTCAAGAAAATCTTTAAGACCGAGAACCCTGTGATCATCTACCCGGCGTCCGGGACGGGCGCTTGGGAGGCGGCATTGGTAAATACGCTGTCGCCGGGTGACCACGTTTTAATGTACGAGACGGGCCAGTTCGCGACCTTGTGGCAAAACCTGGCCCGTCGTCTCGACCTCGTTCCGGAGTTTGTCGAGGGCGATTGGCGCCATGGAGTCGATCCGCAAGCGGTCGAAGAGCGCCTCACGGCGGATAAGGATCACACGATCAAAGCGGTTTGCATGGTCCACAACGAAACCTCGACGGGTGTGACGTCCCGGGTCGCCGAAGTGCGTCAGGCGATCGATCGCAGCGGCCACCCGGCTCTGTTAATGGTCGACACGATCTCTTCACTCGCCTCCATCGACTATCGCCATGACGAGTGGAAAGTCGATGTGACCGTCGCCGGTTCCCAGAAGGGACTGATGTTGCCGCCGGGCTTGAGCTTCAACGCGATCAGCGACAAGGCGCTCGAAGCGTCGAAATCCTCGAAACTGCTGAAGTCGTTTTGGGCGTGGGATGAGATGTTGACGACCAACGCGACGGGATATTTCCCTTACACGCCGGCGACAAATCTTCTCTACGGGCTCCGTGAGGCCATCGACATGCTGCTCGAAGAAGGCTTGGACAACGTATTTGCGCGACACGACCGGATGGCGGAAGCCACGCGGCGCGCGGTGCAAGCCTGGGGCCTTGAGGTTCTGTGCCTGGAGCCGAAGGAGTATTCGAGTGCGCTAACGGCGGTGTTGATGCCGGAAGGCCACAGCGCCGACGCGTTCCGCAAGGTTGTGCTCGAAAATTTCAACATGTCGCTCGGCAACGGCTTGAATAAGGTCGCCGATGAGGTGTTCCGAATTGGCCATCTCGGCGATTTCAACGAGCTCATGTTGATGGGAACCCTCGCGGGCGTCGAAATGGGGCTGGGTCTTTCCGGGGTGCCGCATCAAAAAGGTGGGGTCGATGCCGCGATGCGGTATTTCGAGAGCGAAGCCAGGTCCTAAATCCGTTCGCCGCCCTGCAGGGGCGAAAACCGAACAGGGATCAAGGGCGTCTCTTTAATGGCGCCCGTGGCGCTTTTCTCGACAAGTGTCAGCATTTGACCACGGTCAAGCGGACCGATGTGCGCGATCAGTCGGCCGCCCGGCTTTAATTGGTTGAGCAGCGGACCCGGCAAGAAGTTGATCGCTTCCTTGATGATCATCGCGTCATAAGGGCCGCGGTCGCGCCAGCCGTAGAAACCGTCGGCATGCCGGATTTCCACATTTTCGTAGCCCATTTCGGCAATCAGCGACTGCGCGCGTCTGGCGAGCGGCGCGACGACTTCAACGCTGAAGACCTGTTTGGCCAGTTTTGACAGAATCGCCGCCTGATAACCGGCGCCTGTCCCGGTTTCGAAGACAACATCCGTTGCTTTGATATCGACGAGCTCGATCATCAAGGCGATGAGGAACGGTTGAGAGATGTTTTGATCGTGGCCGACCGGGAGCGGGACGTCGAAATAGGCATAGGGCCGCAATTAGGGCGGGACGAATGCATGTCGCGGAACGTCTCGCATGGCTTGCAGCAGCCGTTCGCTGAGTTTTTCAACACCGGTCTCTGCGTGCGTCCGCCGGATCGAATGCGCGACATCTTCAACGAGTTCGATGCGTAGGGCCGTGTAGGCATCGTCGTCCTTCGTCTCGGCAGCGGCGGCGCCTGGCAGAACACAATGCACAAGAACGGCGAAAACAGATAATCGAAGCATTTTGTTCATGTCGTATCCGCCTGTGAGGTCCCTGAGTTCGCCGCGTTCGTCGGCATCTAGCCTACGCGACGGCACGCGCGGCGCACAATCTTGGGAATGCCGGGTTAGTCGTCGGAAGACCTCAAATCCAACGCGATAAATTGACGGACGGCGGAATCGATATCGTCGGCACCCGGCAACATTCGAAAGGAACCGTCCGGGCGCCGCACGGCGATCAGCCCGGTTTGTTCGACCAAGGCGTACTGGTAGCCGTCGATTTCGCCAGAAGAGCCGCTCATCTCCAACTCCAATGATGCTTTCCATTCGCGCACTAATTCTTTACATCCTTTGCCAAACAAGCGGTAGTCGAAGCGCCGCTGAACGGAAACAATAAATCGGGAGTGAGATAAATGCGTATCCTTGCCTTTGATAAATCGGGCCAGCCTACTTTGGGTGTCCGCCGCGGCGACGATGTCGTTGACTTATCGGTGGCCGCGCCGGACCTGCCGGGCGATATGCCCGCGCTGATCGCCGGTGGCGATGACGCCATGTCGCGGGCGAAGGCAGCGGCCGAAGGCGTTTCCGGCGATGCTGTTATTTCCGCAGAGGGATTGGTCTATCATCCGACCATCTGGAACCCCGGCAAAATTATCTGTGTCGGGCTCAATTATGCCGCCCATGCGGCCGAAGCCGTCAGCGACACCAGCAATGTTCAGGAGTACCCGTCCTTGTTCCTGCGGGTCGCGACGACCCTTGTGGGCCACGAACAGTCGATCTTAGTGCCGAAGGCCTCCAGCGACCTCGACTATGAAGCCGAGATGGTGGCGGTCGTCGGGAAATCCGGTCTCGGCGTTTCCAAGGCCAACGCGCTGGATCATATCGCAGGATATTCGGTCTTTAACGAAGGATCGGTGCGCGACTACCAGTTCAAATCCTCGCAGTGGACCAGCGGCAAGAACTTCGATGCTACCGGCGGTTTCGGCCCGGATTTCGTCACAGCCGACGAAGTGCCGGCAGGAGGTAAAGGGCTTCGCATTCAAACGCGCCTCAACGGCGAGACCATGCAGGATGCGAATACGGAGAACATGATCTTCGATATTCCGACCTTGATCGAAATCATTACCGAGGTGATGACGTTGCATCCAGGCGACGTCATTGTGTCGGGAACACCGGACGGTGTCGGGTTTGCGCGGAAACCTCCGGTTTGGATGAAGCCGGGCGATGTCTGCGAAATTGATATCGAAGGCATCGGCGTTCTGCGCAACTCCATTGAAGCTGCATAGAAAAACGCTTTAATTCAAAGGGTTATGTTGAAGGGCGCCGACCAGTACGGCGCCCTTTCTCTATGTTTTAAGGTGAGAATTGGGCGAATTTGGCCGAGTCGATTCCGATACTGAAACAGACTCGCTGCATTTGCAGTTAAAATCACCAGATTCTGCCGAGTCGCGGCAATTGGGGGGCCGGGGAAATATAAAGGTCGCTTTTCGAGGGCGATAGGCAGGGTCAAATTCATCGGTGAATTTCATGTCATGCGGATTCTCGGCTGAGCCAAATTCGCACCGCTTGGGATTCTTGCAAATCCGATTCGTTGTGATCCGTAATTCCAAAACGAGGAGCTTCGTTCGATTTTGCATATTAATTAATCGATAAATTGGGAGGTTAATTAATGTGCATTTCACAATGCGCTGGCTTTGAAATTTCAATAGCGATTCATTTGAATCGATATCGGAAACAGATTGTGACATTGGAACGCGGCTGCTGGGCATTGGAATACGCGAAACGCGGAGAAAGGATTTCGCAATTTTGCGCCTTAGAGAACCGAATTTTGGTGCAATTGCTGTAATCTTGGAAAATCCGTTATTTTGCAGCATTTATATCGATATAGAAATAAAAAAGAACGCTACATATATTTGCCGTTCGGCGAAAATTACACAACATCCTGTAGGTCTGGCGGACACGGAAGCAGAGATGCACCAACCGGATCGATACCCTCCAGAGGCCGCTCACCGTCGCTGAATAGGATACGTTCTAAAGTCGGCCTTTCGATCGTGATTCAGTGCAGTGCCCGGAGAACATTCGCGCTCGTCGATGCCGGCTGAACCGATTCGGCTGCGTTACGTCGGCGCCGTCGAATCCGGCCCGACGGCAAACGAACGCTGAATTCGGCCTGAAGAACATTATGGGAACACTTGAAGCAACGTGACGGCGCGCCGAAGCGATGGGATCTCATCGTCTCTCTGTTACGATCCCGATTCGTCTATTCGATGATTCCGGCTTCTCGTGCGAGTGGCAGGTATTCGACTCGCCGCGATTTAAAGAACTCGGGAATTTTCTCGTATCCAACATCGACCGGAACGAAGCCCATTTCCGATTTTGTTTTCTTGTATTCGGGATCGAACCCGATTTCGCCGAAAAGGTTTGAAATCTTCACGCGCAATGCCTCCGATGTCGACTTCGGTACTGCAATGCCGCGGTAGGCACCGCCGACAAAGTCGTAGCCAAGTTCCCGAAATGTCGGGACGTCGGGAAACTTCGGATGTCTTTCCTCCATTGCGACGGCAAGCACCCGGATCTGGTCGTTATATTTCACGGCTGCGGTCGTATAGGCCCAGCTGGCGTCGACCTTCTCCTGGAGCATGGCGGTAATCGCCGCGGCCGTGCCTTTATGGGCTTGGTACGCGGATCGTGCCTGCAGTCGTTCGTCGAACCATGTCTTGGCCAGATGATTGGCCGTCCCGCGTCCGGATCCCGAAAACGAAACCTTACCGGGTTTGGCATTCATGATTTCGATCAAATCTTCGAGGTCCTCGTAGTGACTCTCTTTGCGTACCAAAATCGCGTGCGGTGTGTAGTGAAATATGTGGACGGTCGTGATGTCTTCCGTTTTGTACTTGGCGCCTCGTAACGGCTGGAGCAGGATGTGCGGGAGATTCACGCCCACAATCGTGTACCCGTCGCCCGTCATCGCATTGAGCTGGCTCCAAGCAACCGCACCGCCGCCGCCAGGGCGATACTTCACAACGAGGTCTTGGCCGGTAATGGTTTTGAATACCGGCTGTTGTAGGCGAGCGGTAATTCCGGACTCACCGCCGGCCCCGAAAGGAATAACGTAGTCGATGGGCCGCTCGGGATAGTCGGCGCTCGCCGCGCTGACGAACAATGTCAACGCGGCGAGTGTCGTCGATATTCGACCCAAAAGTGATCTTCCGTATCTCGCCATTATCCTTGTGCCCGGCGGCGGTACCCTCACTTGTTGGGCTAGGCGCTCTGATAGAGTTTGGTCATCACGAATTCCCGATGACCCAAAGCCTCCGCACACGTCATCCGACCGTTGCAGGTCCGCATGGTGATGTCGATAAGCCGATCGCCCGCTTCGTCATAATTCATCTCGCGACGGAGAATGCCCGACACGTCAAGGTCGACATGTTCGCCCATTTCGCGCGCGGTCCGCGGGTTGGCCGTGAGTTTGATCACCGGTTCGATCGGGTTTCCGATGACGTTGCCTTGCCCGGTGGGGAACAAGTGGACGACGAACCCGGCGGCGGCTTGCAGCGTGACGCATTCGGCGGCGGCAGAGGACGTGTCCATGAAGTAAAGTCCCGGGCCTTGTGCAGGCGCTTCAGCTGGCTTGAGGACGTCAATGTAGCTCGTCTTTTTGCCGATTTTCTCGAGATTGCCGAAGGCCTTCTCTTCAATCGTCGTGAGCCCGCCTTCGATATTGCCTTTGGTCGGCTGGATTTCCGACAGATCGTCCGTCTTATGACGTTCGATCATGTCATTATATTGTGTCCAGGTTTCGTAGAACTTCTCGCCGGCTTCCGGCGTGGCGCCGCGTTCCTTACAAACGAGCTCGGCACCCGTTATTTCCGATGTCTCGCCGAAACAGGTGGTCACACCGATCGGATCGACCTTGTCGATGAAATTGCCGACGGTTGGGTTTGAGCCGATCCCCGACGTCGTGTCGGATTCGCCGCACTTTACGGAGACCCAAAGCTCGTTGATTTCACATTGTTCGCGCTGTTTCTCCGACGCATCCTGGATCATTTCTTGTGCAACACGGCTGGCATCGGCCACCGTCTTGATCTCGCCGTTCCGCTCCAAAGCGAAACCCTCGACCCGCTTGCCGGTCTTCGCGATTCCATCAACGACGCGGCCGGTCCAGCCGGGTTCAATCCCAATGACGACAACGCCGGCCACATTCGGATTGGCTCCGGTGCCGATCAATGTGCGGAAATGAAGTTCCAAGTCCTCGCCGAACTGCAGCCGTCCATAGTGATGGGGGAGCGCAAGCGTGCCTTTAACGTTGTGCTCGACTTTCTCGCAAGCTGAATTGGAGAGATCGTCGAGAGGGAGGATGATGACGTGGTTACGGATACCGACGCGGCCGTTCTCGCGGCGATATCCCATGAAATTCTGCGGTACCATGGCACTTACCACTTCTTTGTTTTGAGATTGTGGGTGTGGACGTGGCCACCGATGGCGACGTCTTCGACGATTTTTCCGATATCGTGGCCATATTTCAGGACGGCATCCCCATCCTTGAAATCGGTGAGCGCGACCTTGTGGCCGAGCGGAATATCGTTCAGTGCTTTGACGTTGATCGTCTCATCCGACTCCATCTTCCAGCCGGTCAGGTCCATCCCTGTCTTTACGTCTTCGACGACCACAACGCCCACGGTATCGCTGTCGTTATGAACGACAAAATGCGGCGCTGACATGCTCCCTCCTGTGCAGAATATTTTATGTGTTACGAACTTAAAGCGCCGGTGCGAAATTCGAGGTGCCGGGCTCAGTTCGTATCTGAAGCCATAAAAGACCTGGGACTGTGGGGAGTCAATGCCGCCGGGACGTTCGTCCGAAGCGAGCGAACTTTACACGTTGTCGTCGTGTCGTTCGCGACTGTCGGCGGGTGCCTCGCTTCGTTCGTTCATACCGTAATCGCGCATTACGGACGCGACCCGAAGTCGATAATCCGCGAACACCCCGGCACGCCCCTGAGATTGCGCGCTTCTGTGTTTCTCGAGGTTGCGCCACGCTTGAATTGCTTCCTCATCGCGCCAGAACGAGAGGGATAGAACTTTGCCTTCATCCGTCAGACTCTGGAATCTCTCGATCGAAATGAATCCGTCGATTTTCGTCAATTCCTCGCGCAAGCCGGCGGCAAGATCGAGATAGGTCTCCTTTTGACCGTCAGCCGGCCAAACTTCAAATATCACGGCGATCATAGTGCTCTCGCTTCGGTGGTTAGGGGGACAGTTTCCCGAATACCGGCGGGCATTGCACCTGGAAAAACGAATGATTAGATGGACATCGAAGTATCGTTGCTTGGATGCAGCGAAGACTTGCTGTTTTCGAATGCATACCAGTCGGTTATTGTACTGCCAGCGACATGGAAGGAATTAAATTAGATGCCGATTAAGGTACCGGACAATTTGCCGGCGCAGGCCGTGTTGGAAGACGAGGGCGTTCTTCTGATTAACGAAGGCGCTGCCTTGCGTCAGGATGTGCGCCCGTTGGAAATCGCGCTTCTCAATTTAATGCCCGATAAAATCAAGACGGAGATGCAGATCTCGCGCTTGCTCGGCGCGACGCCATTGCAGATCGAATTGTCGTTGGTGACGACGTCGAGCTACGCGCCGAAGAATACCTCGGCGGAGCACATGCTTGCGTTTTATCAGCCGTGGGAAGAGGTCAAGGGCCGGAAGTTCGACGGGTTGATCATTACCGGTGCGCCGATCGAAACGCTGCCTTTCCAAGATGTCGTCTATTGGCGGGAACTGACGCGCATCTTCGATTGGTCGCAGACAAACGTCCAAGAGACCTACAATATCTGTTGGGGTGCCCAGGCCGCCCTTCAGCATTTCCACGGTGTGCCGAAATACGAACTGCCCCAAAAGCAGTTTGGTGTTTACCCGCACCGTGTGCTTGGCGGGACGGACGGCTTGTTGAGAGGCTTTAACGATATCATTCCCGTTCCGGTTAGCCGCCATACGGAAGTACGAGGCGAGGATTTGCCGAAAAGCGCAGGTTTGGAGGTCTTGTTGGACTCGGATGAGTCAGGCCTAAGTCTGATCCGCGACGAAGCACGGCGCCAGACCTATATGTTCAATCATCTGGAATACGATACGGATACGCTCGCAAACGAGTATCAACGTGATGTCGCCTCCGGTGAAGAAATCGATGTACCGGCGTATTATTTTCCGGATGACGATCCGACGAAGAAACCGATAAATACATGGCGAGCACACGGCAGTCTGCTTTTCGTGAATTGGATTAATGACCTCTATCAGTCGACCTCGTTCGAGTTGATGCAAATTCCGGAACGGCGCCGGGCGACCTAGGCGGCGTTCTTTCACGAAAACTTTTGGGACCATGCGCTCCGAACGCGTTCGGTTGCGCGCGCATGGAGAGAAGCATAAGGGGGATAAAGAATGCTTCGCGAAGTAATGGATGTCCTGGAATTCCTGGACGATGCGCGGAATGGGGCCGAACCTTTCGCCGCGCTTCTGTCCGACGGTCCGCAGTCGGTCGAGATCACGCCGTTCGAGAGCGATATCGGTAAAACCGATTTCATCAAAATTTTGTTTCCGGGCACATCGGGTAAAACCGGCGGCGGTGATGCGCCGACGACCGGCATAATCGGCTCGAACGGCGGCCTGCGCCTCCCGGGCGAGTATCCCGGGCTCGCCTCCGATGCCGATGGTTGCATCGTCGGCCTGTCCGCGGCTTTGCGGTTGGCGCGGATGCGAACGCGCGGTCAGCAGCTGGCGGGCGATGTCTTGATCTCGACGCATATTTGTCAGCAAGCGCACCCGGCACCCCACGACCCGTTCCCTTTCGTCATGTCTCCGCTGCCCAGCAGCGAAAAACATCCGCGGCTCGTCGATGAGCGGATGGATGCGATCCTGACGCCGGAGACCTGCAAAGGGAACAAGATGATCTCGCATCTCGGGTTTGCTGTGACACCGCCCGTCCGAGAAGGTTTCATCATGCGGCCACACGCGTCGATCTTGCACATTATGGAAATGGTGACTGGCAAGGAGCCGGCGGTTTTTCCGATCACGATGCAGGACGTCACCCCGTATGAATTAGGCGTGCACCATATCTGCGGGATGGTCTTGCCGAGCATCTTTTCGGACGCGCCGGTGGTCGGTGTGCCGCTGGTGACGGAAATTCAAACCCATCCGTCGGCGACGGGGACGCAGCAAATCATGGTGCTAGAGTCCGCGGCAAGGTTTTGCATCGAAGTGGCGACGAGCTTCGGCAACGGCGCTTGCGAATTCTATTATCCCGGCGATTTTGAAGGGATGGTGGAGAACTTCGGCGCCATGCGGGGATGGCAGCAGAAAAAGAAAGACGGCTAAGCCGGATGAAGTTCAGCTTCTCCCTCGTACCGTCTTCGCCGATCGCGAAATTCGGAGATGTCATCGCCGAAGCAGAGAGCTGGGGATACGACTTGGCGTGGACGCCGGACCAGGGTTTCATGCACGACCCGTTCGTGGCGCTCTCCTATCTGATGACGCGGACCGAGAAGATCGCGCTTGGTGTGGGCATTACCAATCCTTACCAACGTCACCCCATCCAAATTGCGCGTGCCGCCGTTACATTAGCGGATATGCGCCCCGGCGGGTTCGTGCTGGGGCTCGGCGCTGGCGAGAAACGGCGGATACGGGATCGTGTCGGCGCGCCGACCGGACCTTTCATCGACACGATTTCGGTCACCATGCAGGTACTTCGGGACCTGTTCGACGGCAAGAAGGTTAGTGTTTCGAACAGCGTGTTTGAGTTGGACGACGTGGGGCTCGAAATCTCGAATCCGCCGAAGGTCCCTATCTTTCTGGCGACAACGCACCCGGACGCTTTTCGCGCCGCCGGCGCCTACGCGGATGGGGTAATCGTCGGAGATGTCGCCGATCCGGCCGTCATGCAACAGATTGTCGAGTGGATCCGTGAAGGGGCTGACAGTCAGGGTCGGGATATGAAAGATATCTCCGTCTTGGCCTGGTGTGCGACGATTGTTGCAGAGGATCGGGCTGCGGTGATCGAGCATCTCCGACGTCCTGTTATTGGATCCGCGATCAATGGCATGCATAAAGCGACACGTGGCTTGATGGGCGTCTCGCCGGAACATTTCCCGCAAATTCGTGCGGCGAAGTTCGATGCGTCATTGGCATTGCCGGAAGGGGCGATACCGAACGATATGGTCGACCGGTTTGCGATTGCGGGGCCGCCGGACTATTGCGCGGAACGCATTCGTGATTTGCGCGATGTCGGTGTCGATACAATGGGCTTCCGGATGCCGGTTGCGCTCACACAGACGTATGATTTTGAAACGAATCTGCGTCGACTGATCCATGACGTTGTGCCGCTGATAGGGACCTGAATCGTGGCCAAATTGACCCTCGAAGTAAACGGGTTTACCCGCGAAGTCGAAGCGGATCCGTCGACTTCGCTTGCGATGTTACTGCGCGAGGGCTTGGGGTTACGGGGTACCAAGATCGGATGCGGCAATGGCGAGTGCGGCGCTTGCACAGTGCTGATGGAGGGCCGTGCCGTCTGTTCCTGTCTGGTGCCGGCCGGTCGCGCCAATGGACGTCACATCGCGACGGTGGAAAGCCTCGGCAGTCCGGACGAGATGCATCCGCTTCAGCGGGAACTGGTGGCGCGTGGGGCATTTCAATGCGGTTTTTGTACGCCGGGTGTGGTGATGTCGCTGGTTGCCCTGCTGCAGCGGAACCCGCAGCCGAGCGACGACGATATAAAGACCGCTCTGCAAGGGAACCTTTGCCGTTGTTCCGGCTACGTAAAGCTCCTTGAAGCCGTGAACGAAGTCATACGAGAGACGGCCCGTGAGCGCTGAGTTCCGGATTATCGGACAGCCGCGGCCGCAGCTCGAAGGTCCGGCGAAGGTCACGGGAGAGGCCGTCTATACCCATGATTTGGATGTGCCGGGGATGCTCTACGGTGCCATTCTGAGAAGTCCGCATCCGCACGCGATCATTCGCTCGGTCGACGTGTCGAATGCCTTGGCAATGCCGGACGTTGTCGCGGCGATCTCAGGGCAAGATTTTCCGGAAAAGAAGTACGTAAATGCGGGGCCGATTTTTGCCGACCGCTATCCGATGGCGCGAGACAAGGTGCGGTTTACCGGCGAAGAGGTCGCGGCCGTCGCGGCGACATCGATTGCGGCGGCACAGGCGGCGCTCGCGGCCATCGATGTAACGTATGAAGCCTTGCCCGCGGCTTTCGATGCGGAGACTGCGATGGCACCCGGTGCACCTGTCATTCACGACAAGCCGGATCTTCCTCGAAATATAGCGCAGCAGAGCGTCGCGGATTTCGGCGGGATCGAGGCGGCCTTTGAGAAAGCGGACCACGTTTTCGAAGCGACGTTCGAGCACGGTATCGTCGCGCCCATATGTTTGGAGACGAACGGCGTCCTCGCCGCTTTCGATAGCGCGCGTGGCAGTCTTCAACTGTGGGCGCCGACCCAGGCGCCGTTCTTCGTGCGAAAGGAGATCGCTCATGTCTTGGACCTGCCGATCGAGGATGTACACGTTCGCGCTGTGGTGATCGGCGGTGGGTTCGGCGGCAAATCGCAATCCCCCGAACCGATTGCGATTGCGGCCATGTTGTCGATGAAAGCGGGGAAGCCGGTCAAAATTTTGCTGAACCGGCAAGAAGAGTTCCTAAGCGGCAAGTCCGATCACGCAAAGAAGATGCGGGTGAAGTCGGCGGTCGCGGCGGACGGCACGATCTTGGGGCGCTATACCGACTTCTGGGTCGATAATGGCGCGTATACGCATATGGGGCCCGCGTATATCTCCGCTGTCCGGCAAAGAACCTGCAATCTTTATCGCGTCGGAGCTGCCGGTTTTGACGGTAAACTCGTGCACACGAATAAGGTTTCCGGCGGTTCCTATCGCGGCATGGGCTCGCCGCAGATAATTTGGGCAATCGAGACGCAGATCGACGAAATCGCGGAAAAGCTCGGTAAGGACAAGCTCGAATACCGGATCGAGATCGCCAACCGTCCGGGCGATACGACACCGATGGGCTGGGAAATCGGAACCTGCGCGCTGGCGGAGTGTTTGGCCGAAGCCGGAAAGCGGATCGGCTGGGCGGAGAAGAAAGACAATATGCCGGCGAACCGCGGCATCGGTTTCGCGTCGATGATCAATCCGAGCGTCGGGGTGCTTTATGCGGAAGGCAACTTCGCCTGTGTCTCGATCGATCTGTTGGCGGATGGCCGTTTACGGGTCGGGGCGCAGTCGGCCGATTGCGGCACGTCGCAGAATACCGTGATGGGGCAGATCGTCGCTGAAGAGTTGGGCCTCGACGCCGATCGGATTGATGTGCTGCACATGGACACGGAAGAGACGCCGCCTGATTTGGGAAGTGCCGCGTCGCGTGTCACCTTTGTGACGGGCAACGCGGCGATAAAGGCGGCGAAGACGTTTCGCGCGACTCTCGCCGAGCGTCTTGCCGCCCGCTGGGACGTGCCGGCGGATGAGATCGATTTCGACGACGGCATTGTCAGCCATAGAGGCGACAATGCCCGCCGCCTGACATTGGAAGAGGTGGCTGCGCTCGAAGGCCCCTTCCGGGTCGAAGATCGACACGACATTGATATTCCCCGGCCCGATCCGAAGACGGGCTACGGACACTACGCGGCGACTTATGGCTTCGGGGCACAGGCCGTCGAGGTTGAGATTGATCCAGCCACGGGGCACGTCTCCGTACTAAAGGTCGTTGTCGTGCAGGATATCGGCCGGGTCATGAACCCTCTGGCACTCGATGGGCAAATGCATGGCGGTATCGTGCAGGGCATCGGTATGGCACTCCGTGAGGAGTTAGTCTTCCAGGACGGCGCGCCGGTCAACGCCTCGCTTATTACCTATAAGGCGCCGCGTATCAAGGACACGCCGGAGATCGAAACCGACTATATCGAAACCAACGATCCGACCGGACCCTTCGGAGCGAAGGCAGGCGGGGAGCACTCCATCAATCCGACGCCCGCGGCTATTGCGAACGCCGTGGCACAGGCGACCGGCACCCGGTTCCGAAAGCTGCCGATTAAATCGGCCGACATTTTGGAGGCTCTGCATAAAGATAAAGCCGTGCCGCTCGAACCTTGGCGCCGGCCCTACAATATGGAAGTGGCGACGGCACGAGCGCTCTATCCGTCGGTCTTTTTCCCCGGCTTACGGAAACTCGGCGCCGCCGTTGGGCGGAAGCGAATCGTTAAGCCGGCGGTCGAATACCTCCAGCCCAAAGATCTAAGCGAAGCGCTGCAAGAGATGGCGCGGCCGGACCGCGCGAGCAAACTGTTGGCGGGCGGCACGGATCTGCAAGTCGGCATTCGCCAGGGCATCTATACGCCCGACGCCATCGTCGATATCGCAGGTTTGGAAGAGCTCCGCGGTATTGCGATCACCGAAGATAAAGTGGTTATCGGGGCCTCGACGACGATCTCCGAGATTACCGAACGCGACGATCTTCGGGCGATCCATCCGATGTTGGTCGACGGCCTCGCCAAAATCGCGACCTTGCAAATCAGGAACGTGGCGACGCTTGCGGGTGACCTTAGCCAGGAGAAGCGCTGCTGGTTCTTCCGCAGCGGTGCGCAGTGTTACAAGGCGGGCGGTATGACCTGTCCGTGCTATGCGGTACTCGGCGATAACCGGCATCATTCCATCATGGGTGCCGGTCGGTGTGCGGCCCCGTGTGTAGCCGATGCGGCGCCGATCCTCACGGCGCTTGGCGCAAGCGTGGTGATTGCCGGCTCTTCGGGTCGCCGCAGCGTCCCAATGGAAGAATTTTACGTCTGGTCGGGCGAGACCGTGGTCGGGCCAGGCGAAATCATCATGGAAGTCGAGGTGCCGCGCCGCCCGTTTCGCAATACTCAGCGATTTGAGAAGTCGGCTGGGTGGGAGGGCGATTTCGCCGACGCCTCGGTCGCGGCCCATCTTGAGTTCGACGGCACTCGTGTGACGGCCGCGCGCATCTCGCTGGGCGCGGTTGCACCCTTGCCGATCCGCGCCGCCGCGACAGAGCAGGCATTATTGGGTGGGAATCTTTCCGACGCGCGAATTCGCACCGCCGCCGAGAAGGCGGTCCGCGGGGCGCTGCCCCTTTCAGACAACCGCTATAAAGCCGATTTACTGGTCAATTTGGCCGAACGGGCGGTCCACCGCTGCCTGTCGTAAAAGAGAGCCGCCCGGTGCTGATATTTGATGCCGGTCAAAGCCGTATCGAAATTCGCTCTATATATTTCCGCAAACAATAAACCTGCGGATGGAGGAGAGCGATGAGCGACAACTACGATGTCGGTGCAGCGGAATTGAAAGAGCTTGCCGGTAAACTGAACGACCTGTTGAGAATTCGAACCCTGCCGATCGGTATGAAGCAATTCGAGACTCTCGAGGAAATGCAGCAGGTTCCCGGTCTGCGGATGCCGGCCGAGGGGCGCAAACACACGACGTGTCAATTGGTGACGCAAAGCCGGATGGCGGGTTTCACACTCGGCGTCACCGCGGTGAATGTCCGGGGTCAGTCGAATTGCAGCGGCGTGATGGGCATTGATATGCCCGATGAAGGAACGTTGTCCGGCGAACATATGACGGGCGTTTGGTTCGAAAACCAGGAAGCAGCCAAGGCGCATCAAGACGGCATGACGCGGCAGGTTTACGGCAAATTCGTCGGGACGGTCTGCTCGCCGCTTCGCTCCGGTCGTCTTGATCCACCGGACATCGTGCTCTTCTACGGCACGCCGGGCCAAATCATTCTGTTCGTCAACGGATTACAATGGAAACGCTACAAGCGCTACGACATGTCGATCACGGGCGAGAGCGCTTGCTCCGACTCTTGGGGAAAAGCGCTGCGCACCAAAGAGACGTCTATTTCGATCCCCTGCTATGCGGAGCGCCGCTACGGCGGGGTCGCGGACGACGAACTGTTGATTGCAATGCCGCCAGATGAGTTTGCGCGCGGTATCGAGGGGCTGGAAGCGCTGAGTAAGAATGGGCTGCGCTATCCGATCCCGCCCTATGGAGCGCACGCGGACCCGTCGGAAGGGATGGGGAAAAGCTACGGCTAACTAATTCGCAGCACTACTTTGGCGTTTCAATGCCTTGCCGGGGCGCGCGCCTGTCGACGCCCCGTCTCGGTAGACGGCCTGGCCGTTCACGAAGACCGCGTCGATACCGGCGGCCGGCTCCATCGGGTTTTCGAAGTCGGCTTTGTCGATGACCGTGTCCGGGTTGAAGACGACCATGTCCGCGAAATTGCCGACGGCGACTTCACCGCGTCCCGATAGACCGAAGACCTCGGCCGGTTTGCCGGACATCCGGTACACTGCGTCTTCGAGAGATATTAGATTTTCCTCTCGCGAGTATTTGCCGAGAACGCGCGGGAACGTGCCCCAGAGCCGGGGATGCGGGTGGTGGTCATGCGGTAGTCCGTCGGACGCAATCATCGAGTGAGGATATTTGATAATCCGTTGGACATCGCTTTCGTCCATCATAAAGTAAATTGCGCCGGCAGGCTGAAGGCGTTCGCAGGCCTCCTCTTGGGTTAAACCCCATTCTTCGGCGATATCCGCCAAGTCGCGTCCGCCCGCCTCGGGTTCGGGGACCGACCAAGTGATGATCACCCGGCGCGCTTCGCCCAGACGCCAAGGCTGCAGGACGGTCGAACCCGCCACATAGGGATAGACGTCGAGGTCGACACGTTGATCTTTTCGAATACGTTCGATGAGCTCCAATGTCTCTTCGCTGCGGCCGATATTCTCCTTACCCGTCACCTTGTGATGCGACAGGACGACGGCCGCGTCGGACTCGCGGCCGATATGGAAAGCTTCCTCCAGCGATTCCACGATGTCGTTGCCTTCGTTCCGCAGGTGCGTTGTGTAGAGCGCGCCGGCCGGACCGAGCAACTCAGCGAGCTTGAGAACCTCGCTGGTGGGCGCCGGGTTCGCGGGCTCATAGGCCAGTCCGGTCGAAAGACCGACGGCCCCCGCATCGAGCGCTTCCGCCAGATGATCGCGCATCTCCGAAATTTCGTCATCGGTGGCGGGACGCTGCAAGTCATCCATGGCGCCGACCCGAAGTGTCGTATGCCCACAGAGAAGGGCTGCATTTGTTGCAGCGGGTTCGGCGGCGACGGCATTGAAAAAATCCGACATTCGCGGGAATTTATAGCCATCGCCCAAGAGGTCGAGCGGCGGCGGAGGACGGTCCCCCGTAAAGCGCAGCGGGGCCAAACTCACACCGCAATTGCCGGCAACGATCGTCGTGACGCCTTGGCTTGTCTTGTATGTCATGTCCGGTTTGGACAGAAGGGCGTGGTCGTCGTGGGTGTGAACGTCGATGAAGCCTGGCGCAACGACGCGGTTGGCGGCATCGAATTCGATATCGGCCTTGCTCTGCGATAGATCGCCGATATCGGCGATCTGGTCGCCTTGGACGCCGACATCCGCTTTCCGGCGCGGCGCACCGGAGCCGTCGATGACTTCGCCGTTTCTAATGATCAAGTCATAACGTTCTGACGGCATAGTTTTTTACCCTAACTAAAAGAGAGTCGAATCCAATACCCAACTCTACCGTCCTGGACGAGATTGGCCAGAGGGCCATGTTTACCTTCAACGTCAGCAATTAGAGCAGTGCGAAAAATGGAAATCAGCCCGGAACAAGTCCGAAAAGATGCCGAAGCGGTCTACGACGTCATTATGGATGGCGGGATTGCGCTCGTACCGTTGGATGTCGCTTATGCGATCATCGGACACAAAGAAGAAGCCATCAAAAAGATCTTCGCCGTTAAGAAGCGCAGTTTCGAAAAACCAAGCGGTATGTTCGCGTGTATGGACCATTCACTCGCGTTGCATGATTTGGGCGAGCGCGAGCGCGAGATTCAGCATGCGCTGTTTTATGAGCACGATTTACCTTTCTCCGTGGTGGCGCCTTTTGACCCTTCGAACCCCGGCCTTGCCGGTGTTGATCCATACGTTATCGAGACATCGTCGAAAGCCGGCACCTTGGACATGTTGCTGAACGCCGGGGCGTTCCACACCACCTTGGCGCAGCTTTGCTTCGATCGGGGTAAGCCAGCCTTTGGGTCGTCCGCGAACATATCGCTAACCGGAAGTAAATTTACAGCCGCGGATATTGAGCCGGAATTACACGAAGTTGCCGACATCGTGATCGATCATGGCACCTCGAAATACGCCAACCCGGAAGGGGTCTCGAGCAGCATCATTGATTTTCGGGATTTCACAGTTGTTCGCTATGGCGTTTGCTTCGATCAATTAGACAAAATCTTTAAAGAACAGTTTTCAATAGAATTGAAGCCGGCTGAAGGAAGCAGTGCATTTGTACCAGCAAATAAAAATTAAAGCCGCTTCGTAAGTAAATATTAGTTGATTATTTATTTTTACTTGATTGTGCAAAATTTATTATTTGTTAAGGCTTGATTCCTTAGAATCCACGTAAATGCCCGACACGGTTCGGGCGATATTTGGATGGTCAAACCGATGGCAGCCGACGATAAGTCGATTTTGCGGCGTGCGGGCGCGATGGCGCTCGCGCTGACGCTTGGCCTCGTTTTGGCGCCGGATGGCCGCGCTGTCACACTCGAAGAAGCCGTGCGGGCCGCTCTCAAAACCAATCCGGATATCGGTGTGGTCGTGGAAAACCGACGTGCCGTCAATCAGGAATTATCCCAAGCAAGGGCGGGGTTTTTGCCGACCGTTGATATCAACGGCAGTTCCGGGCACGAGTATGCGAGCAATACGACGACGCGTGCCCGGGAGCTGGATGGCGACGATTCCAGAACGACGAGCCTGTCGCTGACGACTTTCGGGTTTACGATCCGCCAATTGCTGTTCGACGGTTTCGATACGTTGAGCCAAGTCGAGCGCCAAGAAGCGCGTGTGCGTTCCGCGGCGCGGCGTGTTCGGGAGACATCGGAATTTATCGGCTTGGATGCGACGGAAGCCTATCTGGAAAGTTTGCGGCAACGCGAACTCATCGCCATTGCGGAA
Source organism: Rhodospirillaceae bacterium (assembly GCA_002716125.1). Classification (GTDB taxonomy): domain Bacteria; phylum Pseudomonadota; class Alphaproteobacteria; order UBA8366; family UBA8366; genus UBA6544. Next base: position 8,400 of record PAZH01000067.1, on the reverse strand, counting down.
GAGAACGTTAAGGCGCATGAGCGCTTTTTGGCTTTGGTGCAGGGACGGGTTAAGGGCGGAGCGGCCGGTCGGGCGGAAGAAGAACAGGCGCGGCAGAGGCTCGCGGCGTCTCGTGACGCGGTGTCGCAGGCGGACGGATTGCGTCGCGACGCGGACGCTCGATACCGGCGGGTGATGGGTGAAGAGCCGGTCGAACCCATGGTTCGGTCGAACCAGCCGGACGAAGCACTGCCGGCTAATATCGACATCGCGATCGAATTGGCGATCGCTTTCAATCCGACCATCCGCGTGTCGCAGTCCGACCTGCAAGTTGCCGAGGCGGAGTTAAAGCAAACCACCGCTGGCTATTGGCCGACGCTTAGTTTTGAAGTGAACGGCAATACCACTCGGAACTCAGGTGGTACCCGTGGGCAAAGCACGACAGTCGCGGCCCTCCTGGTAATGAACTACAACCTATATCGCGGCGGAGCGGATACCGCGCGGCGGTCGGAATTTGTGGCACGATTGGCCGAAGCACGGCAAAGGTTGGCTCAAACGCAACGCGCGACAGATGAGAACACCCGTGTGGCATGGAACGCGAAAGATAATGCGACCGAACGCCTCATTCAGCTACGGGCAATTGAAAAAGCGAACGAAGCTATTCGTGACGCCGCACAATCGGAATTCGACGTGGGCCGAAGAGATTTGCTCGATCTATTAAATGCGGAGAACGATTACTTTCAGGCAAAGGGCAATCGTGTATCCAACGAATTTGTTGAAATGTTGGGGAAATACCGTCTTCTCGCGTCCACGGGTCTATTGCTAACGGCGCTTGATGTCGAACAATCCAGCGAGGCATTTCTCAGTGAAGCCGAAAGCTCGGAGTTCCAGAACAGCCTGCAAAAATTCGTGGAAGCGACGCCCGTCTTGAATTTCCAGAATACGAACACCGGCGTGCCGGGGACCGGACCGGGCCAACCGGGGCTCCCACTCAATCCGAATGTTGATTTGACGCAGCCTCTGAACCCGTAGGCGCCACTCAATTCGAACGTCGATTTGACGCAGCCTTTGAATCCGGCGGATTTAACGCAACCGCTCGATCCCAATGCCGATTTAACGCAACCGCTCAATCCAAATGCCGATCTGACACAGCCGTTGAATCCGAATGCGCCTCCAGCGGGTGTTGGTACGCCCAATCTGCCGCCGATTTTGGATCCGAATGCCCCGATCGTTAATCCGACCGCCCCCATTCCCGGGGTACCGCAAGGCGAACTTCCGCCGCTGTTGCGCCATTCCGCGCGCAATGGCCAAACGGCGATGCGAACACCGCCTGCATTTGAAGATAAACCGCAGATGCAACCGCTGCCGCACCGCTTGGGTGAGAAACGGACGCAGTCAATCGCGGGGTCAGAACAGATCGATCACCAGACCGCCACCACAAAATTCCAAAAAGATGTTTGGTGGTTCGGTCCAGTAAATAACTCTTCAGGTGAAAAAAAAAGATAGAAAAAATACGAATAATTCAAAAAAACAAAATCAAAACCAGGTAATTGGGGTTTTGATTAATCCAGTATTAATTAAATATGAAAATTAATTATTTAAATAACTGTTATGATCGGATTGAAGTCTAAGGGTTTGTTTGTTGTATACTTCGGTCGTTGGGTTGAATAGAATTGCAAACATAGCCGTCCCGTGCGGGCGCCGTTATCGCGGATAACGAGGCTGATCGCCAATGAACGATATCGGGAAACCATCCGATCCGGAAACGTCGAATGATGCGGCAGCGGCCGAAGCCGAAGTGCCGGCCGCTGGTTCTGGCCTTCTTCGACCCCTGGATGCGGATTTGGACCCGAATGCGGGTGTTGGGGAACGCGATCTTCTGAATCCTGCAAATCTAGGCAATGCAAACACCAGCGATACTCCAGATGGGGGCCTTCTTGCGGGAGAGAACATCGCCTTGGATAAGGGGCAGGATGCAACACATATCTCAACCCCAGAAATAACAAAGCCTTCTCCGCCAGCGGCTGAGCCGGAAGACGATAAAGAGCCGAGAATCGATCCAAAGATGATCGGCGCCGGTATGCCGGCGGAGGCTGAACCTGTCGCGACGAATGAAGACGGCGATATCGATGACGAAGAAGGCTGGGCTGTACATCTGACGGCCCGCAGCATGGACGATCCGCTGCTCGGTTGCCTGACAATTCTTTGCACGCTCCTAGAGTGTCCGTTTTCATCCGATGCTTTGACCGCCGGATTGCCGATGGTCGATGGCCAAATGACGCCGGAACTATTCGTCCGGGCGGCGGAACGTGCGGGTATTTCGGCACGACTTATTCGTCGCCGTATCGGCAGCCTAAGCCGCATTTCATTGCCATGCGTGTTGCTGCTAAACGGCCGGCGTTCCTGTGTGCTGACCGATATTCATCGCGGTGGGGTGGCGGAAGTCATCATGCCGGAGATGGGTTCAGGCTCGCAGCGTGTGCCGCTCAGCGAGCTCGCGAAGGATTACGCGGGGTATACGCTTTTCGCGCGGCCTGACTTCCAGTTCGACTCACGTGCAACCGAAACACAGGTCAGCGATCCAAAGGGCTGGTTCTGGGGCACCTTGTTCCGCAATTGGAAAATATACGGCGAAGTCGTCATTGCGGCGATCATGGTCAATTGCTTCGCGATTGCGACACCCCTGTTCACGATGAATGTCTACGACCGTGTCGTTCCGAACTTTGCCGAGGAAACGCTCTGGGTCTTGGCGACGGGCGCGGGCGTGGTCTTTCTGTTTGATTTTCTGCTGAAATGGCTTCGCGCCATGCTTGTCGATAAGGCCGGCAAGATCGCGGACACACGGATCGCGGCACGTCTATTCGAACAGGTTCTCGGTATGAAGATGGCGGATCGCCCGCTCTCTGCAGGCGCGCTTGCGAGTAACCTTCGAGAATTCGATTCGTTACGGGATTTCTTTACGTCCTCGACATTGACGATCCTCGTCGATCTGCCGTTCATCTTTATGTTCTGTTTCATTATTTCGCTGGTTGGCGGCAAGGTGGCGATTGTACCGCTCGCGGCGATCCCGATCGTCATTATCGTCGGCATGTTGATGCAGATTCCGATGCGTCGGATCATGCAGAAAACATCGAAGGAAGCGTCGCAAAAGCACGCGATCTTGGTCGAAGCGATTACCGGGATTGAGACGATCAAGGCGACAGCCGCCGAAGGCCGGCTGCAGCGCAATTGGGAGAACTTCAGCAGTTTGACCGCACAATCCGGAGCCAGTGCGCAACGATGGTCGGCTCTCGCGATGAATTTCTCGGCAACGGCGAGCCAGGTTGTGAATATCCTTGTCGTTGTCTTCGGTGTCTATCTCATTCAAGCGGGTGAGCTGTCGGTTGGTGGTCTCGTGGCGGCGACGATGTTGTCGGGCCTCGTTATGGGCCCGCTTGCGAGCATCGCCGGAATCTTGATGCGTTTGAACCAGGCGCGCGCGTCGCTCCAAGGCCTCGATAGTTTGATGAAGACCCCCGTCGAGCGCCCGGAAGGGTAGGTCTTCGTACATCGGCCGAATTTCCAAGGTCACATCGAGTTTAAGAACGTGACGTTTACGTATCCGAATCAGAAGACGCCGGCGCTGAACGATATTTCCTTCAATATCGAATCCGGAGAGCGGGTCGGTATCATTGGCGTATCGGTTGCGGCAAGAGTACCCTATGGAAGTTGATCATGGGTCTCTACGAGCCGGAAGATGGCGCTGTGATGGTGGATGGTACGGACGTCCGTCAGATCGATCCGGCCGATCTACGCCGAAGCGTCGGATGCGTGCCGCAGGACGTCTATCTCTTCTTCGGTTCGGTGAAGGATAATATCGCTTTCAGCGCGCCCTATGCCGATGATGCGATGATTCTTCGGGCGTCTCAGCTTTCCGGTGTCGAGGAGTTCGTCAGCAAGAACCCCGCTGGATATGACATGGAGGTCGGGGAACGGGGGCAGGCACTTTCCGGCGGGCAAAGCCAATCGATCGCCGTTGCACGCGCGCTACTGCTCGACCCGCCGATCTTGATCATGGATGAGCCAACGAGTTCCATGGACAACACGACGGAAGCCCATTTCAAGGCGCGAATGACGAAGATTTTGGAAAACGAGAAGACCCTCTTGTTGATCACGCATCGCGGCTCCATGTTGTCGTTAGTTGACCGATTGATTGTGATGGATGGCGGCAAAATCGTTGCTGACGGTCCGAAAGAGCAAGTGATTGACGCCTTGACGAGCGGCCGCATTCAGACGGCACGCGAATTGGCATAAGCGAAAGGAGAAACGCAGACGATGCCTTCCGGTGGATGGGACGACGATCTCTATAGAGGTGAAGTGGGCGCGGAAGCCGAGACCGGCTTTGGGCGGTACATTCCTCATATCCTGCTCAGTGCGATCCTCATCTTCTTTATCTTGTTCGTTTCCTGGGCTTATGTGGCGGGTCTCGACGAGGTCACTCGGGGGGAAGCGAAGATCATCCCATCGAGCTAAATCCAGAAAGTTCAAAACCTCGAAGGCGGGATCGTCGCTGCGATCAACGTCCGGGAAGGCGATATCGTCGAACGGGATCAGCTTTTGCTGCGGATTGAGAACACGGATGCGGGAGAGTCGCGGGAAGTACCTGAGTTTACTTGCGACGATCGCGCGCTTGGAAGCGGAAGCCGACGGGCTTCCAGATCCGAAGTTCCCGCAAGAGGTCATCACCGAAGACCCGGAAAGTGCACAAGATGAACAGCGCCTGTTCTCGGCACGTAAGTCCTCGTTGTCGGAACAGGCAGCGCTTCTGCGCGATCAAGCGCTCCAGAAGGAGCAAGAACTCGCGGAGCAGGAAGGCCGGCAGGGCGAACTCGACCAAGCGCATAAGCTGAAGAAAGACGAACACGATCTACTGGAGCCGCTCGTCAAGAAAGGCGTGACGCCTCGATTGGATTTGATCCGGGTCCAGCAGCAGATGCAGGACCTTCGAATGGAACTGCAAGCGACGAAGATGTCGATCCCGCGCACGAAGGTAGCGCTTCGCGAAGCGCGCCGCCGGGTCGAAGAGAAGATCACGGCCTTTCGGGCGGAGGCGCAACAAGAACTGAACCGCAAGAAAGTCGAAGTGAATGCCGTCGCGCAAACCCTGACCGCCGAAGCCGATAAAGTCACCCGGACCGAAGTCCGTTCGCCCGTGAAGGGTACGATCAATAAGGTCCTGGTCACGACGATTGGCGGCGTGATTCAGCCGGGTCAGGATTTGATGGAAATCGTGCCTTTGGACGACAAACTGATTGTCGAAGCAAAGATCCGGCCGTCCGACCGCGCCGCGCCCCGGCTTGGAGGCGACGGTGAAGGTCACCGCCTACGATTTTTCCATTCACGGTGGATTGCCGGCGACCCTCTTCGACATCAGCGCGGATACGATCGTCGACGAACAAGGGGAGAGCTTCTACCGTATTCGTTTGCGCACGGATAAGAATAATCTCGGGCCGGACAAACCGATCATTCCCGGTATGACCGCGACGGTCGATATTCTGACCGGCCAGAAGACGGTGCTCGACTATCTGATGAAACCAATCTTGAAGGCGCGGCAAAACGCGCTTCGCGAACGGTAGGTTTCGAATGCTCGCTGTCAGCCAAAACCTCCGAAACCGGATAAGCGACATCGGGATGACGGTTGCGGGCCTGGTGATGGTTTTCACGCCGCTTGCGCTTTGGATGGCGCCGGATCCGTTCACTTATAAGATTATGTTGCTTGTTTGCGGTGCCGGATTCTTCGCCGTCGTCTTTTTCGACCGTATTCGCGAGGATGTGCCGGTATCCGCGGAGGCGCCAAACTTAAAGGTCGAGTTGCCGGAACAGTTGATCGGCGAATTGCAGGACCAACGCGAACTCAGCCGCCGCAACCCCGCACGCCTCCGCAAATTCGTTGCCGATAAAATAAGGGACACGGACGATAGGTCCTAGGGGACCTTTTCGCGAAGACGTCAGAAATCTTCGTGCGGACCGTAGTCGCCAATGTAGCTCGTATGCGTGATCAGACCGCCGTTGTCGGCACCGAACCATTTGTGCACGAGACAGGCAGGCGGCTCCATGCCCCAATGGCCAGGCGACTTCGGGTCGAACGTCAAAAAGAACTGATGCGCCGTTGACGGTGCGGTGATCGCGAGCGTTCCGTGCCAAAGCGATTGGATAGGCCGGTGGTCGTGTCCGCTCAAAACCCGGAGAATTTGCGGGTGCCGTCCGATCACTTCGCCGAGCTCGTTCGCCTCGCGCAAGCCGAACGTGTCGAGCCAAGGCACACCCGTGTGGACCGGCGGGTGATGCAGCATAACGATCGTTGGTCGGTCGGGCGCTTTCGAAAGTTCGGCATCCAGCCATTCGCGCTGATCGGCGTCTACAATGCCGCAGACTTCGCCGTCGATCAGCGAGTCCAATGCGATGATGCGCAGCGGATGGTCCTCTATGGTGTAGTTCAAGAGGCCGCCATTGCGCGGCAGATAGGCATGGGAGTCGCCGAAAATTTCGACCATGCGCTCGCGATTGTCGTGATTGCCCGGGATCATATAGACCGGCATGTCCAGCCGCGCGAGCAGCGCCTTCAGCGCTTCGTATTCGCGTTGACCGCCAAGGTCCGCCAGGTCGCCCGATGCCAAGACGATATCCGGGCTCGGCTCGAAGGCGAGAATGTGCTCGACTGCGCGCTCCATGAACGCGTGGGTGTCGACCTTATCTTTGTAAAGTTCGCCCGGCGCCTTAACGTGCATGTCCGAAATTTGAATGATCAGCATGACGGATCGCTCTCAGTAGGGTTAGATAGTATCTAACAGAGCTTTCGCATTATTAAACGGCCAACGGGCAACAGCAGTATGACAGTTACGCGCTTATGGCGAAAACTAAAAACCGGTGACTTTTCCACGATTGACCGGACGAACACCGTGGTTGTCCTTCCGCTTGCCGCGATCGAACAGCATGGACCGCATTTGCCGTTGGATGTCGATCTGCGGATCAACGAGGGGATCTTGGCGGCTTTGGTCGAACGGGCGCCGGATTCGCTGCCGTTCCTGATTCTGCCGTCACAAGAGGTCGGCTATAGCGCGGAACACGAAGCGTTCCCGGGCAGCCTCTCGCACGGGCCGGCGGCATTGATCGAAAGTTGGACGTCGATCGTGGGGCAGGCGGCCGCACTCGGGTTTCGCCGTTTCCTGCTGTTCAATTCGCATGGCGGTAATTCCGATCTGATGCGGGTGACGGCGCGCGAAATTCGGGTTCACTTCGAGGCCCTCGCCGTGGCCGCCAGCTGGTATCGTATGGTCGACTTGGCGGGGTTTGCCGACGCGGCCGAACTGGAGCACGGCATTCACGGCGGCCTTGTCGAGACGTCGCTGATGCTTCACCTCGATTCCGACAGTGTCGATATGAGCAAAGCCGAAGCTTTTCCCTCGTTTGCGGCCGAAATGGCGAAACGGCACAAGCACCTCTCGGCCACGGGCAACATACAATTCGGCTGGATGGCGCAGGACCTGAACGCGGGCGGCGCTGTCGGCGATGCCGCCGCTGCGACGGCGGAAGCCGGCGACCAGATTCTCGATTTAGCAGTGGGCAATCTCATCGAACTGATTGGCGAGGTTGCCGATTTCGATCTAACAGCGCTGACCGACGATTGACCGATATCTGAAAATTGACTGGAGGGGCGAGACCATGCTCTACGAAATGAGGACCTATTCTTTTCTGCCGACCGACTTGCCGAAATACCTGAAGCACGCGGAGGAAGTCGGCCGCCCTGTCCGCGGCAACGACTACGGCGTCAATCTCGGGTATTGGACGAGCGAGTTCGGTCGCCTCAATCAGGTTTGGCACCTTTGGCGCTACGACAGTTATGCGCAACGCGAGGAACTGCGCGCCAAGCTCTCTCAGAACGAGGATTGGACCGGGAAATACGTTGCGGTGATCAAGGACTGGGTGAAACGCCAGGATATTCGCATCTTGAACCCGCATATGGAATTTTCCCCGCCGGAGGGAGAAGGGAACATTTACGAGTATCGTTACTACCGCCTTGTCGTCGGCGGGGTCGGACCCTGGCTTGCGGCGTTTAAGGAAGCGCTACCGCATCGCGAGAAATACTCCAAACTCGCCGGTCTTTGGCATACGGAAGCCGGACAGCCGAACGAAGTCTCCCATCTCTGGACATATCCCGACCTCAACGCACGAGCTGAAGCCCGCGCAGGTTCGAGCCAGGACGAGGGTTGGCGCGCATTCTTGAAAGTCGGCGGCCCCTACCTGGTCGAGATGAATAATGTGTTACTAATGCCGACAAATTATTCGCCCGCAAAATAGTATTTTTCTATGAAAGTCGTAAAAAAATCTATCAAATATCAAATAATGAAAGGATATTATTAGAAATAATCTATGAGTATTTTT
>PAZH01000066.1 GCA_002716125.1 Rhodospirillaceae bacterium | reverse complement strand
GGTCCCCAGTTATTAATGCCGATGGAAGCGCCTGGACAACTATTCCGCTTTCAAGATCCGGATGTGGGTGACACTGTTCAGGTTGTCGCGATAACGAAACCGGGGCTCGGTATTGATAGCGAGCGGGCATACCCCGAATTCCAAATACTTGCCTCCGCCCAAGGCGTCGCGATTGAGACGTTTAACGACGACTTGGTCTTGAACAAGCTAGAAAAGGCCATTGTCTTCAGCGGTCCGAAAGGGTTGTATGTCTCCGAAATCGCTACCGTGCCATCGAAGATGGGAGAGGCAGGTGCGGGAAAAACAGCGGTCACGCTAGGTGCGATTGGCCCACAAATCCTGAAACCAGTAAAATGGCAGCGCGGTTCGCTCAGCAAACTGATGGAGACACGTCGCGAATTTATGTCCGGCATCGCGACACAACGGCCAACTCGGCGCGCCGAATCTCGGACAGAACTGGCGCGTTATAATTTTTCACATGGATTTGCGCAGGAAGCGCTCGGCATATTGTCAGTGGTCGAATTGACTGATCTAAAGGCGGCGACTGCCGAGGATTTCATCGCGCTTAAAGGCGCGGCTTTGGTCTTGGCGGAACGCGGAGCGGAAGCGCAGAAAACCCTCAAAGATCCGCGTTTGGACGATTTCCAAGACATGGCACTTTGGCGCGGTGCCGCTGCTGATCTCGTTGGCGACCAAGAAGCCGCAATTAAGAATTTTGATACAGGCGATCCATCGCTGCAAGCTTACCCTGTTCCCTTAAAGCCGAAGCTTCTTGTCCGGCGCTTGAATACTGCATTGGAGGCGGAGCAGCTCGAACTTGCCAAACAATGGCGAGATCGGATCACTGATGAGATCGATACCTATGGGCCAACCTATAAGGCGCGTTTGGACTATTTGTTCGGTCGACTGTATCGGATGGAGTTGGACCTCGATAATGCTGTTGCGTCATTTCAAACCGCGAAAGACAGCGGCGACCTCTATAGCTCTGTGCGCGCAGAGTACGAGTTGACCGATCTCAATCTTCAACAGGAGACCATCGAGTTAGAGGAAGCTATTCAGCGCCTTGAGAGGTTGCGGTACGCCTGGCGGGGAGACGCATTCGAGCGGAAGGTTTTGAACCGGCTCGGCGAGCTTTATCTGGCGAAAAGCGATTATCGTAACGCGCTAAATACATTGAAGGTCATCGTCACCTATTTCCCAAAACATACAGACGCGAGGGAAGCGGCGGAACGAATGAGGGGCGTCTTCCGTCGCCTCTATTTTGAGGGCGAGGCGGACAATATATCGCCTTTGAAGGCTTTGGCGCTCTATGACGAATTTCGGGAGCTGACGCCGGCCGGGCCCGAAGGCAATATCATGATTCAGAAGTTGGCTGAGCGATTGGTCAATGTCGATTTGCTGGACAAGGCGTCGGATGTGCTCAGTCACCAAGTTAAGTTTAGGTTGAAGGGCGAGGAAAAAGCTGGCGTCGGTACGAAATTAGCTCTCATTCGCTTGATTGCGCGTGACCCTCAAGGCGCCCTTGGCGCGCTACGCGATAGTTTTTACCCCAATGTTTCGCTTGAGATCGAGAATGACCGGCGGCGTATTCGCGCGAAGGCAGAGTTCGAGCTTGGCAAGGCGAACGATGCAATTGCGCTCTTGGCTGGCGATATCAGCCGAGAAGCCGATTTGCTCAGAAGCGCGATTTACTTCCGCGAGCAGAATTGGGGAGAAGCCGGGAAAGTATACCAGCGGCTGGTCGGTGATCCGCCCGTCGACGGGGCGTCGATCGATAGCGAACTCGGGCGGACGGTGTTGCTTTGGGCCGTCGCGTTAAAACTCAATAGGGATGAAGACGGCCTTCGGCAGCTTTTTGAAATGTATGGTCCGGGGATGCGGGCTAGTCCGCTTGCGGCGACTTTCGATTACATTGCGAAGCCGTCCGAAGGGGCAGGGTTCGATTTAGGTTCAATCCAAAAGCAAATCGCGGATGTCGACCAGTTTCAAGCGTTTATGAAAAACTATCGTGAACGTTTATTGCAGTCAGACGGCTCATCAGGGCAACAGACCGGCGAGCAATCTGCACAGACAACAAGCGGCTAATATATAGAAGAGCGTCGCTATAATTCGCCGAAGCTTTGAACCAAGCTTCCAACAACCAAATACCAGCCGTCGACCAAAACAAAAAATATGAGCTTGAACGGCAAAGATATCATTACGGGGGGTAACATCATCATACCCATCGACATGAGGACAGATGCGACCACCATATCGATAATTAGAAATGGTATGAAAATCAAAAACCCGATCTCGAACGCGCGTTTGAGTTCGGAAATCATAAATGCGGGTACCAATACACGCAGGGGGGTATCCGCTCGGTTCTCGATATTGCCGACGTTCGCCATTTGACGGAATAGATCGATATCTTTCTCTCGGACATGCCGCAGCATAAAGCCTTTGACGGGTGCCATCGTGCGGTCGAAGGATTGTTCTTCCGTAATCTGTTCCTCAATCAGCGGTGCGACGCCTTGGTCATATGCCGTCTCCAAAGTTGGCTGCATGATAAAGAACGTCATAAAGAGCGCTAAACTCACCATGACGGAATTCGGCGGTGCACCTTGCGTTCCCAATGCTGTGCGCAAGAGAGATAGAACAATGACGATCCGAGCGAACGACGTCACCATGACCAAAATCGACGGTGCGAGCGAGATGACGGTCAGAAGAACGACGAGTTGAACGATACGCGCGGTGGAGCTGCCACCTTCGCCGAAATCCAGGTTAACGCTTTGGGCGATCGCGGGGTTAGTCGCGAACAGCACAATCGCTGCGCCAAGCGATACGAAGATCGATCCGATTAGGGCCTTTTTGTTAACAGTCATTTTTTCTTGCCCTGAATAGTCGTCACGATCGAGCTCAGGCTGACGCCGGTTGAATTGTCGCTTTGATCTTGTTCATCAGTTTGTGTGGGCATGTCCCGCGCGGGAATGCCTCTTTCAATCAAAGTATCTTCGTTCATGCCGAGTAATATTAGATGTTCCGTATCGTCTCTTCGAACGAGAATGAGCCGTCGGCGCGCGTCGATGGGTATGACGTCCGTGACCTCCAAACGTCGGCGTTCCCCCTTAAGACGGCGTTGCAAACGAATGGCACCGCCAAGCCCAAAATGGCGAAGCACGATCGCGACAGCGCCAATAAGGCCCAGGACAAATATCAGCGCCAGAAAGAATTGCAGGTAATTCGAGTAGTCTAAGTCCATTCGAATATAAACAGCTCTATTGAGTTTCGAAGTGGCCCTGGAATTGTTTGCCGACTATTCGCTGTTGGCCGCGGGTGTCGGATTGGACTCACCAGCATCCGATATTTCGCCAATATAAGCCGAGTACGCTTGAAGGTCTTCCAGCAAATCATTCAAAGGTTCGCGGACTTCTCCCGCCTCTTCCGGCTCTAATTCGGCGATTTCTTGGCAAGTTTCGTCAATCTTTGCCTGCATCATTTCCATATCGATGTATTGGCCTTCTTCGAGCTTATCCTTGCCCATTGCAACGACGCCTCGCAGGGCTTCGAGGGCCTCAAGAATTTCGTCTTTTGTCATGGTTTGCTGACCTCTTGCGTTGTGATGTCGTTCGCAGCGTATACGTACCTTAGAATTTCAGCGACCGCGATGAAGGCCTCCACGGGGATTTCCGTATCGATATCCGCCGCAGCGAGCATTTCGGCCAGATCTGCATCTTCCCGGACGCGAACACCTTCCGCAAAGGCAATGTCCAAGATTTTCTCAGCGACACTGCCCTTTCCTGAAGCGACGATTTTTGGAAGTGAATCAGGGCCGGTTGGACGGTGCTCGATCGCGACGGCAATGGTAGAATTTGCCGGTTTGCCGGCATTTTGCGGCTCTTGGCGATCATCTGTCCTGGAACGAGTAATTTTCCTCAATGTTTGGTTCCAATGCGTTGCGCGCTTGTTGAAACAGGGTGCAAATCGCCAAATACGCATGTGACTCGCGCAAAGTTGGGATTTTGAGGTCCTGTCACGATTCGCTTTGCGTCAATTTTATGCATTTAATTCAGTGAGTTGCTGTAAGTTCTGCCGCCATCTTCATTCTTATTCTAACATACGCAAAAGCGATGCCGCATTGTTTGCGAATTCAAAGCGATAATCCCGTGTGTTAACTGACTCGATCGCAGCACTGTCTCAAAATCGAAGCATTTGTAATATTTCATAACATAATATCAAAGTATTATTTGGTTATCAATTAATAGTCATTTGAATATATTTCATAATATGTTTGCTTTCACTTTCTAAATTTGTGTATTGTCTTGGTTACAACTTTCCGAAAGCGTGATCAAGAAATGGCACGCGACATGCATCAATGTTTTGCGGATGGATGAGGAACGGTCTTTTAGGCCGAAGGATGGATTAAAATGGATATGAGCAAGGTAGCCGTATTCCGTATGACGACCGGCAAGATGAGCTGGTTAGCGGAACGGCAACACGTTCTCTCGCAAAACATAGCGAACTCCGATACGCCCGAGTACAAACCTCGGGATATGAAAGAGGTAGACTTCCGCAACCTGGTAAAACGAAGCAGCCGCGGCGTTTCCCTCGATCGGACACATAAATCCCACATGTCGCTTGGCAGTGAGCGTTTTAAGTTTGAGATCAAGAATTCCAGAGACATCTATGAAACGGCGCCGTCTGGAAACGCTGTTATTTTGGAACAACAGTTGATCAAGAACGCAGAAACGGTCGCTGACTACCAACTCATGACAAACTTGTACCGCAAGCACATATCGATGTTTAAGATGGCGCTTGGCGGCGGCAAGGGACAGTAGGGGGATTTACCATGCCAAATGATCTTGCCAGCGCACTCGCAATTTCAGCATCGGGAATGAGGGCTCAAGGTTTCCGTTTGAAGGTCGTCGCGCAAAATATCGCCAACGCATCGTCGACTGCCGACAAAACCGGCGGCGACCCTTATCGCCGCAAAATCGTCACGTTCGCGAACGTTCTGGACAAGCAGCTCGGAACGCATCTTGTTGAAATCAAAAAGTTGAATGAAGACAAATCTCAGTTCAGACTGCAATATGATCCGAATCATCCGGCTGCGAATGAAGAAGGGTTTGTTGAGATGCCCAACGTTAATTCGCTTGTTGAGATGATGGATATGCGAGAAGCGCAGCGAAGCTATGAAGCAAACTTGAATATGATTGAAGCCTCAAAGAACATGATGTCGAAAACGATCGGCCTGCTGCGCTAGTAAACGAGACGGAGAGCAGATCGATGGCTATTAATCCGATCGACGCCGCTCAGGCCTTTAACAAAGCGGCTCAGCTGGGAAGCAGTGCGGGTCTAGACGCAAGGTCGACCCCAGCCCCGAAGAGCAGTTTTGTGGACCTCGTCAAAGAAGTGGCAGAGAACTCGGTAGAGGCCGGCAAGACGGCTGAATTGGCGACAGCGTCCGCAGTGGCCGGCGAAGCGGACTTGACCGATGTTGTAACGGCGGTTTCGAACGCGGAAATAGCGCTTCAAACGGTTGTCACAGTCCGGGACCGCGTCGTCGCGGCCTACCAGGAAATTCTGCGAATGCCGATTTAGGCTAAGGTATGAACGAAGCCCAAGCGCTAGATTTTATGCGCGATGCGATTTGGACGCTGATTATCGTGGTCGCGCCAGTCATGTTGGTCGGCTTGGTCGTCGGCCTTATTATTTCGCTGTTCCAAGCCCTGACCTCTATTCAGGAAATGACCCTGACTTTCGTGCCGAAGATCCTTTTGGTCTTCATGTCATTGGTCATATTTCTGCCCTTTATGCTGGAGACGATGCGTCTGTTTATGGAGGGGGTCGCTGATAAAATAATCGGGCTTGGTACCGGCTGACGGGACGAAAATGTTTTATCAACCTGTCGCGGCGGAAGTCTTTGCATATCTCTTTGTTTTCAGTCGGCTCGGCGGTGCTTTATTGGTTCTGCCGGGTGTCGGGGAGCAGTATATTTCCACGCGCGTCCGGCTCCTGTTTGCGCTCGCTTTTACCGTCGTTTTAACACCTGTTCTGCTTGATCGATTGCCGGCAATGCCGGAGACCACCAGTGATCTCTTCTTACTGATCTCGGGTGAAATATTTTATGGTCTCGTGATTGGTCTGATGGTGCGGTTCCTCGTGACCGCGCTTGCCTGGGGCGGCACTGTAATTTCGTTCTTGAGCGGCCTTTCTGCGGCCCAAGTATTTAATCCACTGTTGGCGGAGCAGGGAACGCTCCCGGCGGTGATTTTGACGCTGGGCGGCGTTTTATTGATATATGCGACAGATACCCATCATCTGATGTTTTTCGCGATCGCCGATAGCTATAACCTCTTCGTCCCGGGTGCGATGCCATCGTTTGGCGAAACGGCCGAGTCTTTCGCAAGGTTGCTTGCAAAGAGCTTTGTGATGGCGATTCAATTTGCGACACCCTTTATCGTGTTCGCCATCGTCTTCTATACGGGGATGGGACTCCTCGCGCGGCTTCAGCCTCAGATGCCGGTATTCTTCGTCGCACTACCGATGCAAATCATGATATCGTTGGTGATCATGTCGTTGGTATTACCCGCTATACTCCTATGGTTTATCGACCGCTTCGAGGCTTCGCTTAACTTCTTTTTTGTGTCAAATTAGGTCGCATGTCGGAAGACGCAGATAAGTCATCAAAAACAGAAGAACCGACCGCTAAGAAATTGGCGGATGCGCGGGAACAGGGAACCGTTGCTGTTAGCCGCGAAGTCAACACTTGGATGCTGTTGATGGCAGGCGGAATCGCGCTCGTTATGTTTTTGCCGGACATCGCCAAGGACTTCAGGTTCATGCTGCTGAAATTTATCGAGCAGCCACACACTATTCCGTTCGATGCGGAAAATATGCACGTGGTGATGTCGAAAATATTGATGGATTTCCTTCGGATTCTATCAATCCCATTCATCTTGTTTGTGGTTGTCGCAATTGGGGCGGGAATATTACAGAACGGTGTAAATTTTTCGCCTAAAGCGCTCGCGCCGAAGCTTTCAAAGTTTAGCCCGAAGACGGGTGCCAAGCGCATTTTCTCTGGCCGGCAAGTTATCGAATTCGTGAAGGGAATTCTCAAGATCGCGATCGTTGGAACTGTCGCGGCAATTCCGCTTATCCCCACGTTTAAACGAATAGATACGCTGCCGACCTACGATGTCGTGACCTTGCCTGGCCAATTGCATGAATTGGTCTTTATCTTATTTACCGGTGTGTTGGCCGTCCTCGCCGTGATCGACATCATCGATTTACTTTATCAACGATGGGAACACTCGCGTTCGCTCCGAATGACCAAGCAAGAGGTGAAGGACGAGCATAAGTCGACCGAAGGTGATCCGACCGCGAAACAAAGACTGCGGAAAGTCAGGGTCGAACGCGCGCAGCGGCGCATGATGCAAGCCGTGCCCGATGCGGATGTTGTAGTGACGAACCCAACCCACTTTGCCGTCGCGATGAAATATAATCCCGAGGAGATGAGTGCGCCGGTCGTTGTTGCGAAAGGCCAGGATTTGATTGCCTTCAAGATTCGCGAAATAGCGGAAGAAAACGACATCACCATCGTTGAGAATAAACCGTTGGCGCAGGCGCTTTATTTTGGTGTCGACATAGATGAAGAAGTTCCGGAAGAACACTACAAAGCGGTTGCTGAGATCATCAGCTATGTCTGGAACCTGAAGGGCCGTGTAATGCCAGCTGAAGAGATGGCCCAACCTGCCGCAGCGGCCGAATGAGTCGCCAAAAATTTTGCCTGCGGCTTGAAGCAGTAATATGAAGCTGGATTCCGATTTTCAAAAAATTTTCGGTCAAGCTTCGATTGGCGTCGCGCTGTTGGATGCGTCCAATAAGATAAAGGCGAATAACGCCGCATTCCGTACGTTAATCGATTTTGACCATCCGATAGATGAACTATTTACGCGATTTCTCGTGCCCGACGCCCGTGAGGCGGTCGACGCCTATTTTAATGCGGTTCGGCGAAGCGGTCAGGAAATCCCACAGGTAGAGGCCATGCTCGCGTCCGGCGCAGACCGGTCGGTCTCGATATATGCGGCGATCCTCGATGGCGATGCGGAGCGGCCTTCGGGCTTGCTGTTGCACCTCGTCGAGACGACAGAACAAAAACGCTTGGAAGCGCGATTTGCGCAATCGCAGAAAATGCAGGCAGTCGGTCAACTGGCCGGCGGGATCGCGCACGATTTCAACAACCTGCTAACGGCGATGATCGGGTTTTGCGATCTATTGTTACAGCGGTATCGCCCGGGCGAACAGCCATTCGCGGACGTCATGCAGATCAAGCAGAACGCCAACCGCGGCGCGTCTTTGGTTCGCCAACTCCTTGCATTCTCTCGCCAACAGACGCTGAAACCGCTTCGGCTGAATATGACGGAAGTTCTGGCGGAGTTGTCGAACCTCTTGCGGCGGCTCCTTGGCGAAGCGGTCGAGCTTAAGATGGTTCACGGCCGAGATTTGGGGTACGTGAAAGTCGACCAGGGGCAATTGGAACAGGTGATCATCAACCTCGCCGTAAATGCTCGGGAAGCGATGCTGAACGGCGGCAGCCTGGTGATTGAAACCTCAAATCGTACTGTCCACCGACCGATGGAGGTTCAAGGTGAATCGGTCGAAGCCGGCGAATATGTCGTGCTGAGTGTATCCGACACTGGGATGGGTATTAGTGCGGACGATTTACCGCATATCTTCGAGCCCTTCTTCACGACAAAAGAGGTCGGCTCGGGGACGGGATTGGGACTCTCAACGGTCTATGGAATTGTGACGCAAACCGGCGGCCATATTTTTGTGGAAAGCGCCGGTCCAGGAAAAGGGGCCCGCTTTACGATCTATTTTCGCCGTGATGCGGCGCTTGCGGACGATGACCGGGACGAAACGGCGGACGGCGACGGCCAGCTCGGTGACGTGACGGGCGGCGGTACGGTTCTACTGGTCGAAGATGAAGATCCGGTCCGCTTGTTCGGCGCGCGCGCGCTTCGAAGCAAGGGGTATAAAGTCGTCGAAGCGCGGACCGGTGAAGCGGCGCTTGAGATACTCGGTAATGCGCGTTTCGATCTGCTGATCACCGATATGGTCATGCCGAAAGTGGGCGGGGCGGAAGTGATCAAAGCTGCACGGGCGGAAGACCCAAATATACCGGTCGTTTGCATCTCGGGTTATACCCAGGAATCGGTGGCCCAAGAAGTCGAGTCGATAGAGAATCTTACGTTCTTGGCGAAGCCGTTCAGTTTGAAGCAATTGGCCGGTACCGTGAAGAACGCGATCGACATCAGCTCGAAAAACGCCGAGTGAACTTTCCTAATGCTTTGTTATTATTTGATAAAAAATAGAACAAAAAAAGAACTTGCACATGAGAACAAAATGCGTACAAATGGCTTTTCCAGATTAACGAACTTTGGGTCCCAAGGGGGGCCTTGAGCAAAGGTAAAGGGAAAAGCAAAATGTCGGTCAGCCCACTACACCTCGTCGAAAAGGACACCATGGATAAGGAAAAAGCCCTCGAAGCAGCGCTCGGGCAGATCGAGCGGTCTTTCGGCAAGGGATCGATTATGAAACTCGGCCAACGCGAACAGGCCGTCGATATTGAGGCTGTTTCGACCGGCTCCCTAGGCCTGGATATCGGACTTGGTATCGGCGGATTGCCCCGGGGCCGTATTATTGAGATTTACGGGCCTGAAAGCTCCGGTAAGACCACACTGGCGCTGCATGTTATTGCGGAAGCGCAGAAAACCGGTGGTACGTGCGCGTTTGTCGATGCAGAACATGCGTTGGATCCGGGATATGCGAAGAAACTTGGGGTCAATATTGACGATCTATTGATCTCGCAGCCGGATGCGGGCGAGCAGGCCTTGGAAATCTCCGACACCTTGGTTCGATCCGGCGCCGTTGATGTTTTGGTCGTCGATTCCGTTGCCGCCTTGGTTCCACGCGCGGAACTCGAGGGTGAAATGGGTGACACGCATGTCGGGCTGCAAGCGCGCCTGATGAGCCAAGCCTTGCGGAAATTGACCGGCTCGATCAACCGGTCGCGCTGCATGGTGATTTTTATCAATCAGATCCGCATGAAGATCGGTGTTATGTTCGGCAACCCGGAAACGACGACGGGCGGCAATGCGTTGAAGTTTTATTCGAGCGTCCGCCTCGACATCCGGCGGATCGGTGCGATCAAGGATCGCGATGATGTCGTCGGAAACCAAACACGGGTCAAAGTCGTCAAGAACAAGATGGCGCCGCCGTTCAAGATGATCGAATTCGATATCATGTACGGCGAAGGCATATCGAAGATGGGTGAGTTGCTCGACTTGGGTGTGTCGGCGGGAATCGTTGAGAAGTCGGGTGCTTGGTTCTCATATGACGGACAGCGGATCGGCCAAGGCCGTCAAAACGCCAAGATTTTCCTGAAAGAAAACACGGAAGTCGCGGAGGAGATCGAGCGGAAGATCCGTGAGAACGCCGGATTGATTTCTGAGCAAATGCTGGAAGGCGCTCAAAACGAAGAGAGCGACGAGGACGCACCATTGGAAATCGCGGCGGCTGAGGGCGAATCCGACTAGAGGCTCACCTAAAAAACGCGTTGTGGAACGGCGCCCACAGGGCGCCGTTTTCTTTGCGCGCACGAAACGCCGTCGACCGAAACTGGATTGGCCATTGGCTAGACTTCAAAAGGGCGGCAAGGTAGAACGCCGAACGTGCCTTTGGGCGCGTTCGTGTGTTGACGTAACGATTGATAAATTTCAAAGACGGATGTGATGAGTAGCGCAAGCGAAATCCGAAGTGGATTCCTGAATTACTTCGGGAAACATGGCCATGAGATTGTCTCGTCGTCGCCGTTGGTGCCGCGGAACGACCCCACGCTCATGTTTACCAACGCGGGCATGGTGCAGTTCAAGAACGTCTTCATCGGCGCCGAACATCGGCCTTACAACCGGGCGACAACATCGCAGAAATGCGTGCGTGCCGGCGGTAAGCACAACGATCTCGAAAATGTCGGCTACACGGCCCGTCATCATACGTTTTTCGAAATGCTCGGGAACTTTTCGTTCGGCGACTATTTTAAAGATGTGGCCATCGAATTGGCCTGGAACCTCGTGACCAAGGAGTACGGTCTCGATCCGGCAAAACTTTTGGTCACGGTTTACTCCGAAGATGAAGACGCGGCAGGTTTGTGGCGCAAGATCGCCGGGCTGAGCGACGACAAAATAATCCGTATTCCAACATCGGACAATTTTTGGGCGATGGGGGATACCGGGCCGTGCGGGCCTTGCTCAGAGATTTTTTACGATCACGGACCGTCGATACCGGGCGGCCCGCCAGGCAGTCCGGATGAAGACGGCGATCGATTTATCGAGATTTGGAACTTGGTCTTCATGCAGTTCGAGCAGGTCTCTGCCGACGAGCGTGTCGATCTTCCGAAACCGTCTATCGATACGGGGATGGGCTTGGAGCGGATTGCGGCACTTCTGCAGGGTAAGCACGACAATTACGACACCGATCTTATCCGCGCGCTCATCGAGGCGTCGGCGAATGCGTCGAATACCGAACCGGATGGCGACAGGGCGGTCTCGCATCGCGTCATCGCGGACCACCTGCGGGCCTGTAGTTTCCTGGTCGCCGACGGCGTACTGCCATCGAACGAAGGACGCGGTTATGTTCTCCGCCGTATCATGCGCCGCGGAATGCGCCATGCGCATCTCTTGGGCTGCCAAGAACCGCTTATGTGGCAATTGGTGCCGGCATTGGTCGCCGAGATGGGCCAAGCATTTCCTGAGCTGGTTCGGGCTAAGGCACTCATCGAGGAAACGTTCAAACTCGAAGAGACGCGTTTTAAGGAAATGCTTGGACGCGGGCTGCGATTGCTCGAGGACGAGACCCAAAAACTCGGGGACGGCGAGACGTTGGCGGGCGAGGTCGCCTTTCGTCTTTACGATACGTTCGGATTCCCGCTCGATCTGACGCAGGACATCCTTCGCGGCCAAGGTCGGACCGTTGACGAAGCAGGCTTTGACAGCGCGATGCAGCGCCAACGCGACGCGGCGCGCAAAGCCTGGGCGGGTTCAGGCGAAGCGGCCACGGAAGAGGTGTGGTTCGATATTCGCGAAGAAACCGGTGCTTCGGAGTTCCTTGGTTACGACACAGAGAGCGCTGAAGGCGTCCTGGCGGCTATTGTCGTCGACGGGAAGCCGTCCGAGACGCTTGATAGTGGCGCGAAAGCGATGTTGGTGGCCAACCAGACGCCGTTTTACGCGGAATCCGGCGGGCAAATGGGAGATCAAGGTATTCTGTTCTCCGCCGAGGGGGCCGAGTTTGTCGTTGAGGATACGGTGAAACGGCTGGAAGATCTGCACGTTCATATCGGTACGCTGCGCAAAGGCGCGTTATCGGTCGGCGACGCGGTCGAGATGCGGGTCGATGGAGGGCGGCGCGGAAAGTTACGTGCAAATCACTCTGTGACACACTTGCTGCATGCGGCGCTGCGACAGAACCTCGGCGAGCATGTGGCGCAGAAGGGCTCCCTCGTCGCGCCGGATTATCTCCGCTTCGATTTCAGCAATCCAAAGCCGGTGTCCGCCGACGAGATGTCTAAAATCGAAACCGACGTCAACAGCAGAGTACGCGAAAATGCGTCGGTCATAACCCGGCAGATGACGCCGGATGAAGCGCAAGACGCGGGCGCTGTTGCGTTGTTCGGCGAGAAATATGGTGAGGAAGTTAGAGTTGTCTCGATGGGGCAGGACAATGCTTCGTCCGGCGCTGATTTGCCCTATTCGATGGAACTTTGCGGCGGCACCCATGTCGGCCGCACCGGTGATATCGGGTTCTTCAAGATCGTTTCCGAATCGGCTGTGGCGGCCGGTGTTCGCCGGATTGAGGCGGTGACGGGAGAGGCTGCGTTGCGCCATGTTGAGGCGCGCGATGCGATCGTCTCGGAGGCCGCACAAGCCTTGAATACCGCACCCGCGGAGGTGCCGGCCCGGGTTGCGTCGCTCTTGCAAGAACGCCGTACGATGGAACGCGAGATGGCGGACCTTCGACGAAAGTTGGCGGAGGGCGGCGGCGGTGCTGCGACACCGGAGTTGTTGGACATAAACGGCGTGTCCGTTGCGACGCGCGTGCTCAATGACGTCCCCGCAAAAGAATTGAAGCCGCTCGTCGACTCCTTGAAGGGGCAAGTGGGATCCGGCGTGGTCGCAGTGGTGTCCGTTACCGATGGAAAGGCGTCGCTGGTCGTCGGCGTCACGGAGGACCTGACCGAGCGTGTGAACGCCGTGGACTTGGTGCGGGCTGGATCGGCGGCCGTCGGTGGTAAGGGCGGTGGCGGCCGTCCGGATATGGCTCAGGCAGGCGGGCCGGACGGCGCGGCGGCGGCGGCGGCGATTAAGGCGATCGAAGAGGCTGTTGCGGCGTCGGGCTGAGCGTGCTGCAGCCCTTGATAGTCCGAGTGCAGCGCTCTAGGTTCACTCTCAACTTCACCGCAGTACAGGAAACATAACGACGATGCGATTTGAAGGCACCGAAAGCTATGTCGCGACCGATGATTTGATGGTTGCGGTCAATGCGTCGATCAATCTCGAACGGCCCCTCCTTGTAAAGGGTGAGCCCGGCACCGGCAAAACGGTACTGGCTCATGAAATTGCTGGAGCGCTCGATGCGCCGTTGATTCAATGGCACATTAAGTCCACGACCAAAGCGCAACACGGCCTATACGAATACGACGCGGTGAAGCGTCTGCGCGATAGTCAGCTCGGGGACGACAGAGTCCACGACATTAAGAACTACATCGTGCGCGGAAAGCTGTGGGATGCGTTCGTTAGCGAGAAGCGCCCCGTCCTGTTGATTGATGAAATCGATAAAGCGGATATCGAATTCCCGAACGATCTGCTTCTCGAACTCGATCGGATGGAGTTCTTCGTTTACGAGACGCAAGAAACCGTTGTCGCGAAAGTACGGCCGATCGTCGTAATCACGTCGAACAACGAGAAGGAATTACCTGACGCGTTTCTGCGCCGCTGTTTCTTCCACTATATCCAATTCCCCGATGAAGAGACGATGAAGCGGATTGTCGATGTGCACTTCCCGTCGATCCAAACGGCCTTGGTTCGCGATGCATTGAAACTGTTCTACGACATTCGCGACGTGCCGGGGATGAAGAAACGTCCGTCGACATCCGAGCTGTTAGACTGGATCAAGTTGTTGATGATCGAGGAAATCCCGCTTGAGGTTCTTCGCAGTAACGACCCCAACAAGCTGATCCCGCCGCTACATGGTGCGCTGCTCAAGAACGAGCAGGATGTTCAGCTGTTCGAACGACTCGCGTTTATGGCGCGCCGGGAGCAACGCGGAAACTGACGGTCGAAAGGATCGCGATCCGATGTTCGTGAATTTCTTTTTCGAAGTGAAAAAGGCAGGGATTCCAACGTCTCTGCGTGAATATCTGACGTTGCTCGAAGCGATGGAGGCGAAAGTCATTGAGTTTTCAATCGATGACTTTTACTACTTGTCGCGCTCGGCCATGGTCAAAGACGAGCGCCATATCGATAAGTTCGATCGCGTTTTCGGTCATGTGTTCAAAGGCCTCGAGCCTGTCGAAGGCGAAGAGGAAGTTGAACTTCCGGAAGAGTGGCTGCGCAAGATGGCCGAGCTCTATTTGACTGAAGAAGAACGCCAGAAGATCGAGTCGCTCGGCGGCTGGCAAAAGCTCATGGAAACGCTGCAAGAGCGTCTTAAAGAACAGGAAGGCCGACATCAGGGCGGGAGCAAATGGATCGGAACCGCCGGTACGTCCCCGTTTGGCGCATACGGTTACAATCCCGAAGGCGTGCGTATTGGGCAAAGCGAATCACGCAACCGCCGCGCGGTAAAGGTTTGGGATAAGCGGGAATTCAAAAACTTCGACGATAGTATCGAGATCGGTATCCGCAACATTCAAGTCGCGCTTAGACGGCTTCGAAAATTTGCCCGTGAAGGCGCTCCCACCGAACTTGATTTGCCGGATACGATCAAATCGACGGCGAACAATGGCGGCTACCTCGATCTCAAATTGGTACCCGAGCGGCACAATCAGGTGAAGGTTCTGCTGTTCTTCGATGTCGGCGGATCGATGGACGACCATATTCGCGTCTGCGAAGAGATGTTTTCCGCGTGTCGAACCGAGTTCAAGCATCTCGAGTATTTTTATTTCCACAACTGCATGTACGAGAGTGTGTGGAAAGACAATCGGCGTCGTCACACGGAAAAAACCGACCTTTGGGAAGTGCTGCGCACCTATCCGCAAGACTACAAGGTCATCTTTGTCGGCGACGCGACTATGAGCCCCTATGAAATCGTTTATCCGGGCGGTAGCGTCGAACATTGGAATGAAGAAGCGGGCGCCGATTGGATGCGCCGGGTATTGGCGACTTATCCTCGGGCGATTTGGCTAAATCCGCAGCCGAAGGACGTCTGGGATTATTACGAGTCCATCCGCGTCATCAACGAGTTAATGGAAAACCGTATGTTCCCGATGACCATCGAAGGACTTGAGAACGGTATACGAGAGTTAAGCCGTTAGTCTCGAAGCTTCTTTGAAAACCCGGTCGAGAGTGCGATAACGCTTGGATGATTAGGCTACGACAGTTCGTAATAAGTGCCGCCGTCTTAAGCGTCTTGGGCGGGTGCGGGCCGCCGCCATTTGTAACAAGTACACCGAAACAGAATTCCGGAGACGACCGTCAGGTTGTTTCTGTCTGTTACAACGCGAATTCGACGACGCGTGAGGAAATCTACAAGGTCGCGGCAAAGGAATGTGATGCCGAAGGCGCGTCACTTGAGTTTTTCCATCACGACAAACTGTTAAATGAGTGCCCAATCTTGGCGAAGACCCGGGTCAGCTTTATTTGTATTCCGCCACAAAAATAAAAAAAAGGCGCCCCAAAATCCGGGACGCCTTTTTAGCATTATGCAATCGAAACTAGGTGCCCCAAGGCTTAATTGCCTCTTTGAGCTGGGCATATCCTTCGAGAAAGCCGGGCCGATTCGGCGAATACACATCGTCGAACGTCGCTAGAGCCGCGTCCAACCAATCGGCCAGAGCTTGATTGCCCGGATTGGCGTCGAGATAAGCGTCGCGGATCAGGACGAAGTGGATTCGCGGATCGTAGGGCTGCTTCGTGCCGCCCATCGATTCGTCGCCATCGAGCAACCGCAGCAACATGGCATCGGCGGATCCGAGGGTTTGCTCATGGATCGGAGGGCCGTCCATCCGGTGCATAACGGACGTCATATCGCGGCCGTTGCCGGTGGTGTAACCCATGTCGCCCCACAGATCGCGCATTTTCTTATCGTTACCGACATGATCGAGAACCCGTTGGCCAAAGGCCCGCAAGGGATCGGAGACGTCGGCTAAAAGGTCGGTTAGGCGGTCGCCATCGAGGTCAGTCGCGAGCACGACACAATCTTGTTGCTCGATCAGATCCCACAGCAACAAACCGTAGTTGGTGTCGGAGATGTGTTGTTCGACCTGACCGGTCCAATTTTCCATCCCATCTTTGAAGTCATCGGGCAAGAGCGCGACGATGCGATCGACCCGTTCTTTATGCTCGTCATAGGCATTGACGGCCCATTTACGGCCGATGTTGAATTTGGTGCCTTCGAGCATCCAAGTCAGCAGGCCGGCATTGATACCGTCCTCCATGGCCTGTGTCGGCTTGAAGGCGACGCGTCCGAGTTTACCGGAATCATTGACCATCTTAAGGAACAGGCGGCCGGCGTAGGCCATCTGAACGCCCGGCGTATTCATTTCCGAATGGATGATGCCGGTCTCTGCATTGACATCGAACTTCGGCCGATCCTGCGAGTAGGGCAGGCAAGGCATGCAGCGCACCACTGTGATGGGGCCGTAAGGACGAACGTTACAGTAGACACCTGCTTGTGTCCGCAGCGGTGCGTTACCGGACTTACCCATAACAACCACTTTGCCGCCCTGTCCGTCATTGACGTAGGCATCACCCGCCGTCGACCACTTGATCGAGGTAACAGGCATATTGCCGAACCAGCTGAGCGGCTCGAGCTTCAGGTCGTGGCGGATTTGCGACCACATCGGGACTGCGTAATAAGGCAGGCCGAGTATATCGATTGCCGCGATCGTACCGAGAAGTGCGTAGGCGTCCGTTAACGAGTGGGCGACCGGATTGACTTGGCCGTCATGGTTGCCGCCCTGCCAAACGATGGCTTCCGGATAACCGTTGGGGCGCATTTCAGTCGCGTCGAAAAGGCTCTCAAGGAGGCCTTGGAGGTCGCCGCCATCGGCTTCCGTCCGCGCAATATTCATCAGATCCAGCATATCGATATATTCCTGCTTTGTTTTGTTCCCTGCGAGCAACCGGAGCGGCGAAAACGCCGTCGCTGCATCGTCAAAAGTTACGGTCAGGGTGCGGGCGGTATTAGGAAAGAAGAAGCGTCGCGCCCTGGTCGCGCGCACAATATCATCGGATTCGGTTCAAGCAAGAACCCACTGGCGATTCCTTACAGTCGATCGCCTTCGAGATTCCTCGAAGCGGGTGGCATCGATCGTAAAATCGGTAGGATTTCGTCTATACGCGTAACGAATGTGATGAGGTTATCGTGGCCACCCGGAATGTAATTCTCTGCCGTCATGTTTTGGAGGAGTTTCTCCAACGGATCCCAATATCCGTCGATATTCGCAACGATGATCGGTTTTTCATGCAGACGTAGTTGTCGCCAGGTGACGATTTCGAACATCTCGTCGAGTGTGCCCAAACCGCCGGGCAGGATGACAAAAGCGTCGGACAACTCAGCCATTCGCTGCTTGCGTTCATGCATCGTTTTTGTGGTGTGCAATTCGGTACATTCCGCATGTCCAACTTCCCAGGCGACGAGAAATTCCGGGATAACGCCGACAACACGACCGCCGCCTTCCAAAGCAGCATCTGCCGCGAGTCCCATAAGGCCGACGCGGCCGCCGCCGAACACCAAAGACACGCCTTCGGCAGCCAGCAATGTGCCGAATTCGGTGGCGGCCTGGCGATGGCGTTCTCTTGTATCGGACGAGGCGCCGCAATAAACGCAGATTGAGCGTATTTCCGTCATTTGATCCTAGCTTTTTGATTCTTCTCTAATATCTCTGTTTCTGCATCTGGAGTATCACAAAAGCGTGATAATTCAGATGACCGACCGTCTGGCATTTCTAGTTGATTGTTTATGCTCACCGATAAAAACTTTTGTACGGCGTAACGTAAATATCTAAACGTATTTTGGGGATCAAAAGTGAGAGAGCGATGAAAAGGTTAATCACAGGTGCCATTGCAGGCGTGCTGATCGGCACTTTCGCGAGCGTTGTTATGGATACGTCTCCGGCTTATGCGGACAATCACGCTGTTATCAAGCAGCGGATCGAGTTGATGCGAAAAGGCGTGCTCGGCAATTTCAAAGTGATTAAGGCATTTGCGAAAGACGGCAAAGGTTCGATGGCAGATGTGGCCGCGGCTGCGAAAGGTGTCGAAGCAGCTGCTGGAAAATTGTTGCCGCTTTTCCCGAAAGGCACAGGTCGCCCGGACTACAGCGATAAGGAAACCCGTTCTTTGGCCAAGATTTGGGAAGACTGGGCAACTTTTGAGAAGGCAAACAATGCGATGGCCACGCATGCGGCCGCGATCGCTAAGCACGCTGCCGCAAACAATGCCGATGGCGTTAAGGCAAGCTTCGGCATGATGGGTAAGGAAGGTTGCGGCGGTTGCCATAAGCCGTTCCGAGGCCCCAAGGCCAAGTAACTTTGGCGAACGTGCAGATTAATCGTTCGATACCGACACGTCTCATTCTGAAGGCCTTGTCGGTTGGTATTTTGACGGTGGCGTTTTTCGCGCCGCCGTCATTCGTTTTCGCGGCTGATGTTAAGAATGGTGAGTATGTCTTCCACGCCTCCGGCTGTGGAAACTGTCATACCGATCCGGGAAAGAAGGGCAAAGACGCTCGGCCGATGGGCGACCCACTGGCGGGTGGCCGGCCGCTAAAGACGCCGTTCGGTACTTTCTACACACCCAATATTACCCCGGACAAAGAGTCCGGGATGGGTGCTTGGACGTTTGAGGATTTCCGCCGCGCAATCGTCGAGGGAAAAGCTCCGAACACTGCGCCGTATTATCCAGCGTTTCCATACGCGTCCTACACGGGAATGAAAGAAACAGATCTCCAGGATTTATGGGCGTATATGCAGGCTCAACCCTCGCATGCCCGCAAAAACCAAAAACACGATCTGAAGTTTCCGTTCAATATGCGCGGACTGATGCATGGTTGGCGTTTCTTATTTTTCGATGCGAAGTCGACGGGCGAGAGTGATCAGTCCCAATCTGCGGAGTGGAACCGTGGGGCCTATTTGGTTCGGGTCATGGCGCATTGCGGGGAGTGTCACACGCCACGCAACGTCATGGGCGCCATGGATTGGGGCCAGGAACTCGCAGGAAATCCAGTCGGGCCGGGAGGTAAAATTCCGGACCTAACGCCGCGAAACAAGAACGGGATTGTCACCTGGTCGGCGGATGACATTGTTGAATACCTCTCCAGCGGCATGACACCGGAGGGAGATTTTGCCGGTGGAGAAATGGCCGAAGTTATCGATCATTCGACGGCAACACTGACGACTGAGGATCGCAAGTCGATTGCGGTGTTTTTAAAAGCGCTCAAGTAAGTAAGCATTCCGGATTGTCACGTTGCGGGAATCGGCACGTCGTATTAACGTGAGAAAAATATTTCTGGGGCTTAAAGCGTGAATCGGACAGTCGCCATCGGACTTTTGGGCGTCGTAGCTATTGTGCTCGCGGTCGGTCTTACGTTTTGGCAGGACGCGTCCGAAGAAAAAGCCATCGAACAGGCCGAACAAGCACCGTCTAATGTTCCCGAGCGCAAGGCGGCGCCGAAATCAGCGGCCGATAGTACCGTTGCTGCTAAAGACGAAACCGCTCAAGCTGACCCACCGTATCGAAAAGAAGCGATCAAGCCTGCGAAACCAATTGCGCCAAGCTTTGATATTGTGCGGGTCAATCCAGAAGGCGATGCCGTCATCGCAGGGCGTGCCGAGCCGGGGGCTACAGTAACGGTATTTGACGGCAAGACTGTCATCGGGACAGTTGAAGCCGATCAAAAAGGGGAGTGGGTTCTGGTGCCCACAAAGCCTTTGCCGGCAGGTGATCGCGCCCTCAGTGTCTCGGCGAAGAACGAAAACGGCGACGAGTTAAAGTCAAAGGATGTCGTCATATTGGCGGTTCCGGAAACGCAGAAACCAGAAGAGAAACCGCTCGCCGTATTGGTTCCGCGCAAAGGATTGGCGACCAAGAAAGTTCTGCAAAAACCGAGGGTTCCCGCTGAAGGGCGGTCCATTAAATTATCGCTCGAGGTGGTCGACTATGACGAATCGGGACGGATGCGCCTCAGCGGTCATGCGAATCCCGGAAACGCTGCCCTCGTCTATATGAATAACGCTTCGATTGGCCGGACAACCGTGACGAAAGACGGGACGTGGGAGCTTCTTCCGGCAAACCCGGTTGCGCCTGGAATATATACGCTGCGTGTTGATGAAGTTAAGGAGACGAAGGTCGTAGCTCGGATCGAATTGCCCTTCGCACGGGCCGAGCCTCTAAAAGCATTAGCCAACGAGGAGTATGTGATCGTTCAGCCTGGAAACAGCTTGTGGCGTATCTCACGCCGTATTCTCGGCGAGGGCACCATGTATACGGTCATATATGAGGCGAATAAGGATCAAATCAGAGACGCAGATCTGATATACCCCGGGCAGATATTTGCAGTTCCGAAAACGAATTAATTCGGCGGATGCCGATAGGAATCGACGAATAGCGGAAATAGATCAAGGTAGGGCTTGATACTAGCCAATAGGGTTGTAACCGCGGTTATCAGCTTCGTCGGTGTGACCGGGGCCGCGACTTCGAGGTCTCCGGCCAGCGCGATGTCGCCGTTGCGGGTCAAAGCGAACCTGGTGGGGCGGCGCTTTGCTGTCGAACGCAACAGCATCATTGCGCCAATTCTCCGCGCGCGACCTTCCGCCGAAAACGGCAACCTGCCGACCTTGCCCAGGAGCTGCATATGCAGACTTCCGGATTCGTGCGGGGTAATACGCGCAATAAGTGGCCAGCCCAAATAGTCGAAATGGAGCTCGAATTTTTCGTCTTCCACTTCAACGAGTTCACTGCCTTCGGACGAAGCCAATTTCTCGATAGTGCCGGCTGCTTCGATGACGCTCGTGTCGCTCATCGTTTTGCGTATCCCAATTTCCACAAGTTGCCGTTAAAACAACCTATGGACCCTATATCTAGTGGAAAAAGTATGGACATTAAACAAAAAATTTTAACCAATAATTGAAATGTGTTCGTTCTATGCTTTTCCGCTTGCTGTCGGTAGTATCCGGCGCACAGAACATAGAATGTCGATAATATGCCAGAATTTTTAAAGCCAGTATTGGTGCCGATCCATTCAGCCGGTTGGCCGTTCATCGCAATCTTCGCGGTGGTCACATTAGCGCTCGGTTGGTTGTGGACTCCTTTCTTTGTCATTGGCGGAATACTGACGGCGTGGTGCACTTACTTTTTCCGTGATCCCGTACGGCACACACCCACACGGGAAGGTTTGATCATTAGTCCCGCTGACGGCGTTGTACAGATGATTACGGAAGCCGTACCGCCAAGCGAGTTGGAGATGCCGATCGAAGCGCTGACGCGCGTGAGTGTCTTCATGAATGTTTTCGACGTTCATGTAAATCGTTCACCGATCGACGGCCAAATTTCCGGGTTGGGGTATCGTCCAGGCGCATTTCTAAATGCTTCCTTGGACATGGCGAGCGAAGAAAATGAGCGCCAAGCCGTCAAGATAAGAACCGCAGATGGAACCGAAGTTGCTTTGGTGCAAATCGCAGGTCTCGTTGCTCGGCGAATTTTATGTTGGGTCGAGCGAGAACAACCGATTCGCGTCGGCGAAAGATTTGGTATGATAAGATTCGGCAGCCGCGTCGACGTCTATTTGCCAAAGGGTGTGTCGCCCTTGGTTGTTGTCGGACAGAAGGCTGTCGCCGGCGAAACCGTCATTGCCGATATGAAGTCGGATGAGGCACAACGTAAAGGAAATGCCCGCTGATGCTGAAGGGCCGTCACAAACGCCAACGCAGAGCGAGGCCGAGGCCGCAGACCTTTAACCGGTTGATCCCGAACATCATTACGGTCGGCGCCTTGTGTGCCGGACTAACCGCTGTTCGCTTCGCAATCGCTGAACAGTGGGAATTTGCTATGGTCGCGGTTGTCGTCGCCGCGATCTTGGATGCGCTCGATGGCACCATCGCGAGGTTGTTGAAAGCCGCGAGTGATTTTGGCGCAGAGCTCGATTCATTGTCCGATGTCATCGCGTTCGGTGTCGCGCCCGGATTGATTATTTATTTTTGGAGCCTCTCGGAAATCGGCGGCATTGGTTGGGCAGCCGGCTTGTTCTTTGCGGTGTGTTGCGCTCTGCGCTTGGCGCGTTTCAACAGCACCTTGGAGACGCGCCCGCGTTATGCAAACAACTTCTTTACGGGAGTTCCGGCACCGGGTGGCGCGCTACTGGCGCTCCTACCGCTCCTAATGAGCCGAGAATTTGGCGATGGGTTTTTCCGGCATCCCGCCGTAACAGGCCCTTGGATTGTCCTGATCGCTTTGTTGATGGTGAGTCAGATTCCAACCTATTCGTTGAAGCGCTTACGCGTTCCGCAACGGTTCTTCTTACCGATGCTTGTCCTTATCGGCTTGTTGGGCGCCGGTCTCGCCGGCGCGCCATGGCATACGTTGTTGATTCTCAGTCTTGTTTATCTCGGGAGTTTTCCCTTCTCCTATCGCTCTTTCAAGAGATTGAAGGCAGAAGCGGAAGCGGAAGAGAACGACGGCGACGAGTCAGAAACGGAGGCCGTAAACGAAGAAGGGGACGACGAGCCGCCATCGACGCATTTACGCGAAGTGTAGTCCCAAGTTATGCGCTTTCGTCGAACGTGTATCCGGCGGCTAAGAGCTCTTCTTCGGTAAATCCCAACATGTTGAGAAGTACTTCGCGATTATGCTCGCCGAGCGGCGGTCCGGCATGTCGAATATGGCCCGGATTGCGCGATAATTTACCGACAACGTTCTGCATACGGATGGGG
Organism: Rhodospirillaceae bacterium; assembly: GCA_002716125.1. Classification (GTDB taxonomy): domain Bacteria; phylum Pseudomonadota; class Alphaproteobacteria; order UBA8366; family UBA8366; genus UBA6544. The sequence continues at coordinate 16,527 of PAZH01000066.1, read as the reverse complement.
CCGCCCAATTCGTCGTCTTCGATCGGCACGATGTTTTCCCGCGCCTTATAATGTTCGTCTTCGAAAATCTCCGCGACATTGTAGCAGGGCGCGGCTGTGGCGCCGATCGCCTCGAAACGGCGCATGATTTCCTCATAATCGAATTGTTCGATTGCCGCTTGTAACTCGTCGTCCAACTCTTCTGCATTTTGAATGCGCAGTCGATTGTCGAGAAATTGCGGTCGATTGGGTACGTCCGGAATTTCCAACGCTTCGCACATTCGCTCGAAGGTCGATTGTGCCGATCCGGAAATCGATAGCCACTTGTCGTCTTTCGTTCGGTAGGTATTTCGCGGTGCTGTGAACGACAATCGACTGCCGTTGCGTTCCTGAACGATACCGAGTTGGTCGTAGTCGACGACCTGCGGTCCAAGAAGCGTGAAGAGCGGCTCGTAAATGCCGAAGTCGACGACTTGGCCCTTGCCGCCGTTGCGTTCTCGCGCCTGAATTCCGACGAGTGTTAGGTAAGCCCCCATAAGACCGGCTGTGTCGTCGGCCATGCCAAACCCTGGCAGCAAGGGCGGTCGGTCTTTAAAGCCATTGATATAAGCAAAGCCGGAATAACCTTCGGCAAGCGTCCCGAACCCGGGACGATGCGAATTCGGCCCGGTCTGACCAAAACCGGTGATGCGAACCATGACGAGCGATGGGTTTATTTCGCTAAGGACGTCATAACCGAGGCCCCATTTCTCCAATGTGCCTTTTCGGAAATTCTCGATGACGACGTCTGCATCTTTCACCAACCGTTTGACGATTTCGGCGCCGACGGGCGATTTGAGATCCGCTGTGATCGACCGCTTGTTGCGGTTGATCAGCTTGTACATCAAGCCGACACCATCTTTGTTGTTCCCCCAAAATCGCACTTCGTCTCCGGTTTCCGGGCGTTCGACTTTGATCACATCGGCTCCAAAGTCCGCGAGAAACATTGACGTAATCGGACCGGCAAGAAAGTTTGCGAGGTCGATGACACGAATTCCGGAAAGGGGAAGCGTGGAATTGGTCGGTTTTTCGTATGGCATTTCTGTTCCTTATCCTTGGGGCGCTAACTCGGAGCCAGCGTAAGGTCATATAGCCGTGCACGATTATGTCAAATGGAGGATTGAGCGCCGCTTCTTCAAACATGGCCGAGACTGTGCTAGTTAGCTGCTGAGTTTGAAATTCCCTAAAATCCGAGGAAAAACGATCGCCGCCACACGCTACCGCTTCCGATTTCTGGGTGCCGGCCGTTCAACGGCTCTGCCGCAACGCAAAACGGTGCGGGCGTTGGTGTTCGCCTTTGTTTATTGGTGTCTGACATTTGTCCCCGTCGCCGAAGCGGTGGAGAACTGTGCCGCAGGCGAACAGGTCTGCGCGTTTTCAAAGTTTGTCTTTAAAGTCGAAATCGGCGGACGGGTTGGGAGCGCGGTTTACGCCGGGCGTCGCATCGTCGTTGCGAACCGACACATTGTGCTGGATGACAGCGTCGCAAAACTGACCGATAAGTTCGGGCAGGTTTACACAGCCCGCGTCATTCCGAATGACCAACACGAAGACCTTGTCTTGCTTGAGGCGGATAATCTGGACAGAGGACCGTTGCCCTGGCGGCCCGAAGCCGTGAGCCGGGGGGAATCGGTTCATATCGTCGGCTACGACCAGGCGACAAACGCCATAAAGGTCTTTCCAGCTGGCGTTGTTCTTCTCCCGCCGGCGGCGAATAGGTTGTCCCGGATACAGCACATAGCAAAGGCGGCAACAGGGAGCAGCGGGGCAGGCTTGGTGACGGCGGATGGCAAGTTAGTCGGCATAGCGACTTCGGGTGATGAGCGCCGCGGCGATGCGATACCGGTTGGTCGCATAGGCGCGCTCGAGGCGCATTCCAGCGAGCAACACCGTGTCGTTCACGATGCGATCGGTCGTCAATACAAGATCTGCCAGGAAACCTTACGGCGAATGCCGATTCGCCGCGCGCGCCTTGCAAAGCGTGCGGTGGAATATTTAACGCGCGTATGCACGAAAACGCGGAATACGCATTTATTGGATGATGCGGGGCAAATCTTAGGCCGTGCGGGACATATGAAGGAAGGCAAGGCGGTGTTTTCGCAGGCGCTGGAATTGGATCCATATGCGCGGAACAATCGGATTGGATTGGTGGTCACCCTGTTGCTCAGCGGCGGTGCGACAGAGGCCTTACCGCACGCCAAATGGCTGTATGAACTCCTCCCACACGACAAAGAAGTCTTACGGCTTGCGGTTCAGACCGGTAAACGTGGCGGCGATATAGAATTTGCACGCCAAGCGTTAACGACGCTGGAGAGTTTAGACCCGGCTCTCGCAGTACCGCTTCGTTCGTATCTCGCGAGATAGTTTGCCGTTTGCCGCATTGCAGGCATCCCTAATCCCGTATCGTTGCTTCGAGAGCGTCGGCTGCGTATGTTCCATCGCTCTAAAGACAGCTACGGCAACAATTACGATGAAGTTTCCGGAACCTTTGGTCCGAGGGACGTTAATACGGCGTTATAAGCGATTTCTCTCGGATATCGACTTGAACGGCGAGACCGTGGTGGCGCATTGCGCCAACCCTGGTGCGATGACAGGTCTCAATGCGCCCGGTTCGGACGTGTGGTTATCGGCGAATAGAAATCCGAAGGCGAAACTCGATTGGCGTTGGGAACTCATCCGGGTCGGCAAGCATCTCGTTGGCATCAATACGGCGCATCCGAATGGAATCGTGGCGGAAGCGATCGAGGCGGGGCAAATCGAAGAACTGCACGGCTACGATACCCTTCGACGTGAAGTGAAGTATGGACAGAATAGTCGGATCGATATCTTGCTCGAACAAGACAGTTGCCCACCTTGTTATGTTGAAATCAAGAATGTCCATTTGAAGCGAGATTTGCCGGGGCGCGAAAACGCAGCCGAATTTCCCGACGCGGTAACGAAGCGCGGCGCAAAACATCTCGTCGAAATGTCCGATATGGTGCGCGAAGGTGCGCGTGCTGTGATGGTATATCTTGTGCAAAGAGGGGATTGTGACCATTTCAGGGTGGCGGAAGATGTCGACCCGGTATATGCGGAAACCTTAATGGAGGCGCAGGCGTGCGGCGTCGAGGCGATTTGTTATGATTGCGATATCAGCGTTGATGAGATATCCGTCGGACGTCGACTGCCGTTGCAGCTAAAGGCGGCTAAAGTATGAGGCAAGGCGTAATGAACGATCCGCGATCGCAAGCGGTAGCAATGTTGGACCCGGAATTGGCCGGCGTGCAGCTGCATGGACCGGAAGATTTTGAAGGAATGCGGAAGTCCGGGCAATTGGCGGCCGAAGTGCTGGATTTCATCACGCCGCATGTCGTCCCCGGCGTGAGCACCGAGGAACTGGACCGACTTTGCCACGAGTACATCGTCGAACGTGACGCAATCCCGGCGCCTTTGAATTACCGCGGTTTCCCGAAGTCGATTTGCACATCGGTGAATCATGTCGTTTGCCACGGCATTCCGGACGAGAAGAAACGCCTCGGCAACGGAGACATCATCAATATTGATATCACCGTTATTGTCGACGGTTGGCATGGCGATACGAGCCGCATGTTTCTGGTCGGTGACAAAGTCAAAATTCGCGCAAAGAATCTCGTACAGGTTACCTATGACAGCATGATGCGGGCGATCGATATCGTGAAGCCCGGCACGACGCTTGGTGATATCGGTCATGCGATCCAGTCCTACGCTGAGGATAAAGGGTTTTCGGTCGTACGGGATTTCTGCGGTCACGGGCTTGGGAAGATTTTCCATTCCCCGCCGAGCATCATGCATTTCGGAGAGCCCGGAACCGGGCCGCGTTTGGTGGAAGGTATGTTTTTCACCATCGAGCCGATGATCAACGCCGGAAAATATCCTACGAAGATTCTGCAAGATGGATGGACCGCCGTGACGAAGGACCGTTCATTGTCGGCGCAATTTGAGCACAGCATCGGTGTTACGGCGGATGGATTCGAGATATTCACGCTTTCGCCGAACGGTTGGACTTGCCCCCCTTACGACTAAGCCGGCCGCCACCGAAAATTCCGTCTAGTTCGCCCATAAGCCCCGCATGGGGCAGCGTCTCTTCGATAACGGCAAGCCGGATACGGATGCTCCGAGGCACATCGGACATCGACAAAGGCTGCGCGAACGCTTTCTTGTGACGGGCGGCGAGGGCATACCGGACTACGAACTGCTCGAACTCTTGTTAATGCTCGCTGTACCTCGACGCGATGTGAAACCGCTGGCCAAATCACTGTTGGATCAATTCGGCGATTTTGCATCGGTGATCAGCGCCGATCGGGAAAAGCTGCAGCGTCTTCCGGGCATGGGCGACACGACGGTAACGGCTCTCAAACTCGCGAAAGTCGCGGCAGTTCGGCTGCTGCAGATCCGAGCGTACAAGCGCGATGCCGTCTCCTCTTGGCAGCAGCTTGTCGACTATTGTCGCGCAGCCATGGCGCATGAACAGGTTGAGCAGCTTCGGCTTCTCTTCCTCGATCGAAAAAACATGCTGATTGCCGATGAAGTTCAACAGCGGGGCACTGTCGATCACGCGCCGCTCTATGTAAGAGAGGTCGCGAAGCGGGCGCTCGAGTTGGGGGCATCGGCTCTGCTCGTTGTTCACAATCATCCGTCGGGTGACCCGACGCCGTCCGAAGGCGATATCAAGATTACGCGCGACGTACAGGCAGCATTGGAGAAGCTAGGGATCGTACTCCACGATCACGTTGTCATCGGACGTGAGGACTATCGAAGTTTCCGGAACCTCGGCCTTCTATAGACCGGCGCGGCGGCGCTCTCGGCTGTCGAGATAGCGATAGTAATTCCCAATAATCGGCAAGAACCAGGGGTTTCCCGTGTAGAACGGGACAGGAACCTTCGGCAGTTCGAAACTCTCGTACGCGCTCACGGGCTGGCCGTCCTGCAGAATCCGCCGGGCCACTTGGCGACCAAGGTAGGTCATCATTGCGACCCCGCTGCCGTTACACCCCGTGCAGTAGTGCAGACCGTCTTCTTGGCCCATATGCGGAAGCGCGTCGACTGTCATCGCGACAAACCCTGACCAGGAATGCGTGATGCGCACACCTTTGAGCTGCGGCCAACGGTCGGTCATCATCTGATAGAGCAGCGCGGCGCTGACATCCGGGTGGACATTCTCGAAGCGGGCACGTCCGCCATACATGACCCGCCGGTCACCCGGCAATAACCGATAGTAGCTGGTTACGCGGGGGCTTTCCGAAATCGTTCTGCCGTTCGGGATCAATTCGCGGGCGACATCCTCCGGCAATTCCTCGGTGGCGATGATTTGGCTTGAGATCGGCACAATTCGCCGTCGTAGTTTTGGGGTCAGGTTGCTGGTATAGCCATTCGTGGCGACGATCACCTGCTCTGCTCGGCATTCGCCTTTCTCGGTCTGCAACCGGAACTTCCCGACGCTGCCGTCGATCCGTTCGACTTTACCGTGTGCCGTGAGTTTGACGCCGGCACGATGGCAGGCGTCGAGCAATCCCTTGTGATAGAGCGCTGGATGAAGTTTACCGGCGCGTTCGATGGTCATGCCGCCGTGGTAGAAGTCACTGCCGATCTCGCGACGCTGTTCTGATTTCGGCACGATCTTCGCGTCGACTTGGATGGCCTGATTCAATGAATCAGCCTTCTTTTTCATCCCTTCGAAATGCTCGGGCGTCACTGCGCCGACAAACCGGCCTCTTTTCTCGAAGTGGCACTCGATACCTTCGCGATCAATTAATGTGCGAACGAATTCGAACGCGGCCGCACTCTCCGAAAGCAGACCATTTAGTAAACTCTCCGAACGGTTCGCTTGGCCCGGCCCGCCCGATATTCCTTTACCGATATTGACCCCGGCGCTGACGCCGCCGCCGTTCCGGCTGCTGGCGGCTTCACCGAATGCGAGCGCGTCGACCACGGACACGTCGCGTCCTTCTCGCGCCAACTCGAGTGCGGCGGAGAGGCCGGAATAGCCGCTGCCGATGATGAAGATTTCCGTTTCCTTCGGAAGATCGACGGCGTATTCGGTGCCGGGGCGAGCGGCCTCCCACCAATACGGCTCTTGCTTATAGTCCGGATGAAAGATTGTACGGTCGATTTGCATGGAATTGCCTTAACGTTCGCCGAAATGACGGCGCCAAATTGGGCCGACGATTGGATGGGAGCGAATAGCCTGGGTGAGGGCGAAGAGGCGCGGCGCCTCGATTTCCCCTCTATGCCAAATGAAGAACATGGCGATGTAAATATCGGCCAAACTCATTGTATCGCCAAGCAGGAATGGACCTTTGATATTGTCTTCGATAACGAGCAGCGCTTCGCCCATCCGCCGGATCGCCGCCGTGCGAATGGCTTTGTAACCGTCCTCGTCGTCTGTAAACCGGAAGGGGTAACCCCGTCGGACCACGGACTCGTAAAGATTGACGCTTGCGAAAACGATCCAACGCAGAAAAGCGGCATGTTCCGACGTGCCGGGGGCGGGGCCGAGGTTCTTCTCCGGAAAACAAGCGGCCAAATGGATAAGCATGGCCGAGGATTCCGTCATGGTACTGCCGTCCGGCAAGATAAGGGTCGGCAGTTGCCCCCAAGGATTGGTTTCACGGAAACTTTCCGGCAATGGGGTGCCGGCCTTCGAATCCAGTTCTGTGAGTTCAAAATCCGCTTCCGCAAGCGTGAGGGCTGCTTCGACAACAAATCCGCCGGAGCCCGGTCGATTGAAAAGGTGGTACGACATAACTCGATTCGATCGGTCTTATTGATTGATTGAACAAATTTATTCTCGAAACTCGCTGACTTTCAATCAGGAATTCGGAGCACTTTCGGCATTTGGATGTCGACGTGTGCTCTCCGATGTCCTGCAGAAACGAATACGCTGGCAGCATTATCATCCTGCTGTGGAATACGGCCTATGGGCGCTCACCTTCATTCGAGTGTGATCGTATCGAATGGCTCAGGAATTGTTTTCCCACGATGCGATTTAGAAATGCCGAATTTATGACCACACTTGTTTTACAGGTTAATAAATAAGCAATAATTATGGGTCGATCCTATGATTTTCGCGGCGGAAAATTAATTAATTATTTAAAATCAATATATTAAAGAGTGCATTCGGTTTTGGCATGGCGGTTGCGCTATAGGGCATTGTTTACAAATTATCCTTTGTTGGGAGCTACGAATGAGTCTCTTTAAGAACGCCATGCGGGGATTGGCCATCGCCGGTACCGCGTCGGCATTAATGACGGCCAGCGCCGCATACGCAGCGGAAACAATCAAGGTCGGTGTCCTCCATTCGCTGTCCGGAACGATGGCAATCAGTGAAACGACACTGAAAGACACGATTTTGATGATGGTCGACGACCTGAATAAGAAGGGCGGATTGCTCGGCAAGAAAGTGGAAGCGGTCGTAGTCGACCCGGCGTCGAACTGGCCCCTGTTTGCGGAAAAAGCCCGCGAGCTGATCACAGCGAAAAAAGTCGACGTCGTTTTCGGCTGCTGGACATCCGTTTCGCGGAAATCGGTCCTGCCGGTTTTCGAGGAGTTGAACAGCATGCTGTTCTATCCGGTGCAGTACGAGGGTGAAGAATCCTCGCGTAACGTGTTCTACACCGGCGCGGCACCAAATCAGCAAGCCATTCCCGCGGTCGAGTATTTGATGAGTGAAGACGGCGGCGCAGCGAAACGCTGGGTCCTTCTCGGCACCGACTACGTCTATCCGCGGACGACGAACAAGATCCTCCGGGCCTTCCTGAAGTCGAAAGGCGTTAAGGAAGAAGACATCATGGAGAACTACACGCCGTTCGGTCATTCCGATTGGCAGACCATCGTCGCCGACGTGAAGAAATTTGCGGCAGCCGGGAAAAAGACGGCCGTCGTTTCCACGATCAATGGCGATGCGAACGTTCCGTTCTATAAGGAGCTCGCGAACCAGGGCATTAAGGCGGAAGACATTCCGGTCGTCGCTTTCTCTGTTGGTGAAGAGGAGCTCGCCGGTCTCGATACGGCTCCGCTCGTGGGTCACCTCGCGGCATGGAACTATTTCATGAGCGTCGACACGCCTGAAAACAGCGACTTCATCAAAAAATGGCATGCGTTCATCAAGGATGAGAAGCGTGTGACCAACGATCCGATGGAAGCGCACTATATCGGCTTCAACATGTGGGTTCAGGCCGTTAAGCAAGCCGGCACCACCGATGTGGACGCGGTGCGCCAGGCGATGTATGGCCAAGAGGTCAAGAACCTTACCGGCGGTACATCCGTTATGAACACCAACCATCACCTCTCAAAGCCGGTTTTGATCGGTGAAGTGCAGGCGGACGGTCAGTTCGATACGGTTTGGAGCACGGACGGTCTCGTGAAAGGCGACGCCTGGAGCGATTTCATTCCAGAAAGCAAGAAACTTACGGCCGATTGGACCTATCCCTGGGTCTGCGGCAACTGCGTAAAACCGCAGTATATGTCGAACTAATTTCTCTAACCGGGTCCCGGGACCTTCCACGATAGGAAGGCCCGGGCGCCCGCTCTCAACCAATAAAAAAATAATATTTCGCAGCTTGGTGGATGAACTTCGATGCCGACTTTCCTTCGATGCCTCGTTCTTTGCTTGGGTCTCTCCCTAGCGGCTGGCGCCGCAACGGCCGAAGAGAAAACATTCGACGCCCTTGTTGGCGGCCTAGCGGCCAAAAGCTTTAAACAAAAAGCGAAAGCGATCGATGCGATCGCCGCAACAGGCGACAGCCGCGCCGCGACGGTACTGGAAGCGATGCTTGAGCGTCGCTTGTTTACGACGAAAGCAGACAAGCGTCTCGTCATCGGCAAGAAAGCTGGAAAGAAATTCGAACTCCAAGATGCAGCGACACTAGAAGCGATCGGTGCCGTCGAGAAGCGGGCACTCAAAAACGTTCGCATCAACAATCGTCTTCGTAAGAAATTGAGAGGTGCAATCGGGTCATTGAGTCTCCAGCACAAAGATCCAACGCGCCGCGCCGAGGCCGCCGACGCCGTCTTTAAATCCCGTGCGTTGTCGATGATGGACCCGCTGAGAAACGCCCTTGAGACGGAGCCCGATGAAGACGTTAAACCCCGTTTGGCCCGCGCCTTGGCCGCAATCGAATTGGTTCACGCGAAAGACGACGCTGTTCGGGTTGCCGCCATCGAAACGCTCTCGCAATTCAGCGATCCGAACGTCGGTAGCCTGCTGAACAGTTTGTTGGTAAAGCGCGACGACGGAACGCATGTCGAGACGAATGAAGCTGTTCGAGCTGCGGCAGCCAAGATCCTAGAAGACATCGAACGCACGGCGGCCTTCTGGAAGACCATCGAGAGTCTGTTCCAGGGCGTCAGTCTCGGCTCCGTCCTCCTGCTTGCCGCCATTGGCCTTGCGATCACCTTTGGGGTGATGGGCGTCATCAACATGGCGCATGGCGAAATGGTCATGCTCGGCGCTTATACGACATTCGTCGTGCAGGAAGTCTTCCGTGCCTATGCGCCCCACCTTTTTGATTTCTCGCTGTTCGCGGCAATCCCTGCGGCTTTCCTGGTTGCCGGCTTAGTCGGCGTTGCGATCGAACGGGGCGTCATTCAGTTTCTCTATGGCCGGCCTCTGGAAACGCTGCTTGCAACGTGGGGCATCAGTTTGATCCTGCAACAGCTCGTACGCAGCATCTTCGGGCCGACAAATCGAGAAGTCGGTACGCCGAGTTGGATGCAGGGCGCCTTCGAGACAGCCAGCGGCATCACCCTGACTTATAACCGGGTCGCCATCATCTTTTTCTCGCTGGGTGTCCTCGCGATGCTGCTCCTGGTGTTGCGCAAGACCTGGTTTGGTCTGCAGATGCGGGCCGTGACGCAAAACCGTCCAATGGCGAGTGCGATGGGGATTCGTACTGGCTGGGTCGACGCGATGACCTTCGGTCTTGGTTCAGGCATTGCCGGCATCGCCGGCGTCGCGCTGAGTCAGATCGACAACGTCAGTCCCAACCTTGGTCAAGCCTATATCATCGACTCCTTCCTGGTCGTCGTTTTCGGCGGTGTCGGTAATCTTTGGGGCACGCTGGTCGGTGCGATGTCGCTTGGCGTGGTGAACAAATTCCTGGAACCATATACAGGCGCGGTTCTCGGTAAGATTCTCGTTCTCGTCGCCGTCATCCTTTTCATCCAAAAACGTCCCAGAGGGCTCTTCGCCCTGAAGGGGCGGGCGGTGGAGAATTAAAATGGAACACCGCGGCATTCTCCTACCGTTTATTCTGAAGACGCCGATGGGGGGGCGTATTCTTCTTGGTTTGCTTGCGGCTGCGGCCATTGGCGTACCGTTGCTCAACCTCGGTCTGCCCGTCGAATCGCCGTTTCATGTCCCGACCTATATTGTGGCGTTGGTTGGCAAATATCTCTGCTTTGCCTTGCTGGCCATCAGCGTCGATCTGATCTGGGGATATTGCGGAATCCTGAGCCTTGGGCACGGGGCTTTCTTCGCGCTTGGCGGCTATGCGATGGGCATGCACTTGATGCGCGAAATCGGCGATCGCGGTGTCTATAAAAATCCTTTGCTACCGGACTTCATGGTGTTTCTGAACTGGAAGGAACTCCCGTGGTATTGGCATGGCTTCGATATGTTCCCATTTGCCATGCTGATGGTTGTTTTCGTGCCGGGCCTTTTGGCGCTCGTCTTCGGGTTTCTCGCTTTCCGTTCGCGTGTTACCGGCGTCTATCTCTCGATCATCACCCAGGCGATGACCTTCGCGTTGTTGCTCGCTTTCTTCCGAAACGACATGGGCTTCGGCGGCAATAACGGGCTTACAGACTTTAAGGACCTGCTTGGCTTCAACTTGCAGGCCGATTCCACACGAGCCGCCTTGTTCGTGGCTTCCTGCATCGCTTTGGCGGGGGGATATCTGCTTTCTTTGTTCATCGTCCGCTCAAAGTTCGGCCGGGTACTTGTGGCCATTCGGGACGCTGAAAGCCGCACACGGTTTCTCGGCTATCGGGTCGAACACTATAAGCTTTTTGTTTTCGTCGTCTCCGCCATGATGGCCGGCGTGGCGGGCGCGTTATACGTTCCGCAAGTCGGCATCATTAACCCAAGCGAATTCGCACCTGCCAACTCGATTGAGATCGTTGTGTGGGTCGCGCTCGGTGGGCGTGGTACCCTTCACGGGGCTGCGCTTGGCGCCATTCTTGTGAACTGGGCGAAGACCTATCTCACCGGTGCCGCGCCCGAATTTTGGCTCTTCTTCTTGGGTGGTCTCTTTATCATCGTGACGATATTCCTGCCGAAGGGGATCGCCGGATTGCTGTCTCGCACACCCGGAAGTCTGCCCGATTTTTCGAAGTTGAAAATGATATTCGCGAAGATCTTTCCGAAAGGGGTGCTCTGATGTCCCTTCCTCAAACCAACGTTCGCGTTGGCGCGAGCGACGTTCGCTTTGAGCCCATCCTCTATCTCGATGGCGTCACCGTTTCGTTCGACGGGTTTCGGGCCTTAAACGCGCTCAGCTTTTACGTCGAGCCCGGCGAACTTCGCGCCGTTATCGGCCCGAACGGTGCCGGAAAGACAACGATGATGGATGTCATTACCGGAAAGACGCGCCCCGATGCCGGGACCATCCTTTTCAAGGGAACCGTCGATCTCACGAAATCCGACGAAACAGATATTGCGAATCTCGGGATCGGTCGGAAGTTTCAAAAACCGACAATCTTCGAACAACACACAGTGTTCGAAAACCTAGAGCTGGCCTTGGCGGGTGACCGCTCCATCTTTGCGTCCTTATTCTTCCGATTGGATAGCGAGCAGCGAGACCGTGTCGATACCGTACTCGATACGATCGCGCTTAAAAATTTAGCCTACGAAGAGGCGGGTTCGCTCTCGCATGGGCAGAAGCAGTGGCTAGAGATCGGTATGCTGCTGATCCAGGACCCGGAGCTCTTACTGGTCGACGAACCTGCCGCCGGGATGACGGATGCGGAGACCGCGCAGACATCGGACATGCTGAAGGAGATCGCGCAGGATCACTCCGTTGTGGTTGTCGAACATGACATGGAATTTGTGAAGTCTCTCGAATCGAAAGTAACGGTATTACACGAAGGGTCGGTTTTGGCGGAAGGCTCGCTTGAAATGGTACAGAACGATCAAACCGTCGTTGAAGTCTATCTGGGGCGTTGAGAATGCTGACGGTAAAGAACATCGATTTGTTCTACGGTGCCAGTCAGGCACTTTGGGACGTTTCCCTGTCTGCGGCGCAAGGGGCCGTCACCTGTATCCTCGGGCGGAATGGCGTGGGTAAGACGAGCCTTCTGCGCGCCGTCGCGGGTCAACAGCAAACAAAGGGCGGTCAAATTTTATTGGCGGATGAGGACATATCGCATCTGCCGCCGCATGCGCGGAGCCGACGCGGGATCGCTTATGTCCCGCAAGGCCGCGAAATTTTCCCATTGTTGACGGTCGCGGAAAATCTTCGCACCGGATTTGCGCCGTTAAAGAAATCCGAACGCACTATCCCCGGTGAAATTTTCGAGCTGTTTCCCGTGCTGTATGAAATGATGGGCCGACGCGGCGGCGATTTGTCCGGTGGGCAACAACAACAATTGGCGATCGCCCGCGCTTTGGTCACACGTCCGAAGCTTTTGATCCTTGATGAGCCGACGGAAGGTATTCAACCGTCCATCATTAAGGACATTGAACGCGTTATCGCTTTATTGCGCGATCGGGGCGATATGGCGATCTTATTGGTGGAACAGTATTTCGAGTTCGCACGCGATTTGGCCGACCGGTTCGCCGTCATGGATCGAGGCGAGATCGTCTTATCGGGAAGCCGGGACGAAATGGTGGAAAGCGATGTACGGCGACACCTTACCGTCTAATACAGAGGGTCGCTCGCTACGGCGAATGCAAGGCGCAGCGCGGGTGACGTTTACCCATCGCGATGGCCAATCCCGTTTGGCCGAACTCGATCAGCGCACACCGATGCGCGTCCTGTTTCCAAAAGTACCTGCCGGGACACCGCCACTTGCCGCGGTCACGACCGTCTCCGGCGGCTTGGTCGGCGGCGACACGCAGGATATCGAGGTGTCGGTCGGTGACCGGGCCGCTGCAACCGCTATCGGTCAAGCGGCGGAGAAAGTCTATCGCTCCAACGGGCCGGACAGCACGGTAGAGATTGCACTCAATGTCGGGGAGGGCGCCTGGCTCGAGTGGCTGCCGCAAGAGACGATCCTTTTCGACGGCGCGCGCCTCAATCGCCGAACTGTCGCGACCGTTTCGCCCGGCGGCCGGCTTCTGGCCGGCGAATGCCTCGTGTTCGGGCGATTGGCGAGCGGCGAAACGATGTCGCGCGGAAAAGTCCGGGATGCCTGGGAAGTGCGCGATCCGACGGGTCGGTTGAATTGGGCGGATACGCTTCTAATGGAAGACGATATCCTAAGGGTGCTGGATAGCCCATCCGGTTTTGATGGTGCGCGTGCCTATGCGACCGCCATCTATGTTGGTCCGGATACGGCCGCGACTTTACCGTTTGCGAAAGATCTAACCGATGCTGGCGATGATGTGCGAAGTGGCGCCACCTGTCGGGGCGATGTTCTGATCACCCGTTGGCTCAGCGACAATCCGCTCGCTGTCCGCAAACAATTCGAACGCTATTGGATGGAGATGCGAAACCGAGCGGGCGGTCTGACAGAGAGTTTGTCGCGCCTTTGGTACGTATGATGACTGGGGAGAAGATGACATGAACCTCACGCCAAGAGAGAAGGACAAGCTGCTCGTCGCTATGGCAGCCATGGTCGCGCGAAAGCGGTTGGAGAGAGGCGTCAAACTCAACTATCCGGAAGCGGTGGCCCTTATCACCGACTATGTGGTTGAAGGCGCCCGCGATGGATGTTCGGTTGCCGATTTGATGCGGGACGGTGCGGGTGTCATCACGCGCGAGCAAGTCATGCCGGGGATCGCGGAGATGCTGCATGAGATTCAGGTCGAAGCGACCTTTCCCGACGGCACCAAGTTGGTGACCGTCCACGAACCGATCCGTTAGGGGGTGCGTCATGATTCCAGGCGAAGTGATTTGTAAGGCTGGTTCTCTGACTCTCAACGAGGGGCGCGAGACCAAGACTTTGATGGTCGCCAATACCGGCGACCGGCCTGTCCAGGTTGGATCCCACTACCATTTTCACGAAACCAATACGGCGCTGGCATTCGATCGAGCCGCCGCGAAAGGGTTCCGCCTCGACATCCCGGCGGGCACGGCCGTGCGCTTCGAGCCCGGACAATCCCGCGAAGTCGCTTTAGTAAAATATGCCGGAACCGGAACGGTGTACGGCTTCAATGGTCTCGTGAACGGCAAAGTGGAGGGATAGATATGGCGTTTGAAATTGATCGCGCCGCTTATGCGGCCATGTTCGGTCCGACCACGGGCGACAAAGTGCGTCTTGCCGACACCAACCTCTTTATCGAAGTCGAGGACGACAGAACGACCTACGGCGAGGAAGTGAAATTTGGTGGCGGGAAAGTCATCCGCGACGGGATGGGCCAGTCGCAAGTGACCCGCCAAGACGGCGCTGTCGATACGGTTATCACAAATGCGCTGATCCTCGACCACTGGGGAATTATCAAAGCCGATATCGGGATCAAGGACGGAAAGATTTCGGGTATCGGCAAAGCCGGAAATCCCGATGTGCAACCGGGCGTCGATATTATTGTGGGACCCGGTACGGAAGCGATCGCGGGAGAAGGCCGCATCCTCACCGCCGGCGGGCTCGACGTTCATATCCACTTCATCTGCCCTCAGCAGATCGAAGATGCTTTGATGAGCGGTGTGACGACCATGATGGGCGGCGGCACCGGTCCCGCTGAAGGCACCAATGCCACCACTTGCACGCCCGGACCGTGGCACATCGGCCGAATGCTACAAGCTGCCGAAGGTCTGCCGATGAACCTTGGCTTCTTTGGTAAAGGCAACGCAACATTGCCCGGCGCTCTCGAAGAGCAAATCGCAGGCGGGGCGTGTGGCCTTAAGCTGCACGAGGATTGGGGTACGACGCCGGCAGCCATCGACAATTGCTTGTCCGTCGCCGAAGAAACCGATGTCGCGGTTACAATCCACACCGATACATTGAATGAGTCCGGGTTTGTCGAGAACACGATAAGAGCGCTCAAGGGCCGCAACATCCACGCGTTTCATACCGAGGGTGCGGGCGGCGGTCATGCGCCGGATATCATCAAGGTTTGCGGAGAGACAAATGTCCTGCCGTCCTCGACCAATCCGACGCGGCCTTTCACCGTCAATACTGTTGACGAGCATCTCGACATGCTGATGGTCTGTCATCATTTGGACGCGAATATTTCGGAAGATGTGGCCTTCGCCGAGAGTCGCATTCGGCGTGAAACGATTGCCGCGGAGGACGTGCTGCACGATATGGGCGCATTCAGCATTATCGCGTCCGACAGTCAGGCGATGGGCCGCGTCGGCGAAGTGGTCATCCGGACCTGGCAGACCGCGGACAAGATGCGCAAGCAACGGGGGCGCTTGCCGGAAGAGACGGGCGAGAATGATAATTTCTGCGCCAAGCGGTATATCGCGAAATACACAATCAACCCGGCCCTCGCACACGGCGTGGCCGACTACGTGGGATCGGTCGAGGTCGGGAAGTACGCGGATCTCGTGCTGTGGAAGCCGATGTTCTTCGGCGTGAAACCGGACATTGTGCTTAAGTGCGGCACGATCGCGGCCGCCGCGATGGGTGATCCCAATGCTTCGATCCCAACGCCGCAGCCGGTACATTACCGCCCGATGTTCGGTGGTTTCGGCAAGTCGCTAGCGGCAAGTCGCTTGAGCTTCGTCTCGCAATTGGCCTGCGAGCGGGATGTCGCCGGCGCACTTGGTCTGCAGAGCAGCGTCTTGGCGGTTAGAGGTATCCGCGAGATCGGCAAAAAGCAGATGATATTGAACGACATGACCCCGGAGATGGAAGTTGATCCCGAGACGTACGAAGTTCGGGCTAATGGCGAATTGCTAACCTGCGAGCCGGCGGAGGAACTTCCGATGGCACAACGCTATTTCCTGTTCTGATCATGCAGCGCGCCACCAAATTCGAACATGCGGGACATTGGCCCGCCAATGCGGCAGTGGGCACGGTTACGCTCGACTACGACGATCGTCATCGCCGGCGCATGCGTCTCAAGACCGACAACGGGACGGCCTTTCTACTCGATCTTGAACGGGCCGCGCTTCTGAAAGCGGGCGATGGCCTCGCATTGGAAGACGGTACCTGGGTCGCGGTCGCAGCGTCGGACGAAGATGTCATTGACGTCTACGGCGCGACGCACCGGGCTACGGCACGACTGGCTTGGCACCTTGGCAACCGGCATTTGCCGGTTCAGATCTTGGAGGACGGCGGCATCCGCTTCCGCTATGACCATGTGATCGAAGAAATGGTGCAGGGGTTGGGCGGAGAGACCGACCGTAAGATGGCGCCCTTTACGCCGGAGGGCGGCGCCTATGG
>PAZH01000065.1 GCA_002716125.1 Rhodospirillaceae bacterium | reverse complement strand
GATGAATCCAGCTCCATGCGCCGTCGTTGATCTCGACAAGCCAAAAGCTTCCGACCGCCACGACAAGCATCAGGGCCACCCAGACACGCCCGATCAACTTGTGGCGCGCGGTGCCCTCGCGCAATCGCAGGACGATACCGCCGATCAAAAGAGCGCTCAGCGCGACCGCAAGATGGATTACGACGACCACGCTCACGGCATTCGCACTTCTGCCAGCACCTCCGCCGACACTTGATTGTTGAAATCCCGAACAATGTATTGGGAGCGGAACAACGCCCATAGTTCCACGATCAAGATGGCCGCAATCAATGCGATGCCGAGCGGCGGTAAGATGAACAAAAAGACCAACCCGAGAATAAAAACCGCGAGATTCACCATACCCCGGAATATCTTACCGAGATAGAAATGGTGCAGGCCTGCAACCATGAACCAATTCAAAACCGCATATGTATCCGGGTCCCGCGTTCGACCGCGAAGCAACTGATAGTATTGCTTCCGGGTTTCGGACGGCAGTTCTCCCACCGCATCACGGATTCGATTCTCTTCTTGTTCAATGAGAAGCGGATCGAGCATGGCGCTGATGTTCGGGAAGGGATACCGGAACGGGATCGTTAAGCTTATGGATTCTGTTTCGGTCGTTGCAGCGCCGAATACGGGCGATTGCCAAGCCTACGCCTACGCGCACACCAAATCGCTCGATCGCCGTCTTTGCGTATTCAGAGCACGACGGCGTGTAGTTACATTCGACGAGAAGGCGCTGTCCGCCGCCGCGGCGCTGATATAGCGAAATAAGCCCAACGAGAATACGCGCAATCATTCCCTGCCGAGCGTCACCACCGCGGCTTCCCGGGTCCAAAACAGCATGTAGCGCTTTTGCTCCATCACCATGAAGACGACTTGCCAGCCGTCCGCCGCTTCTTCGTTCAACATGTCTTCGAGTTTCTTTAGCGGCATGCCTGAGGCGCCAAGAAAAATAGTGCCGCAGCCGCCCTCCGCGACGAGAATAACTTTGTATTCCTTAAAAGCCATGAAGCGCTTTCCCTGTCTAATAAAGTGCGGCGACAACCGCCGTACCCGTCCGCACAAAGCCTACATGTCTCGACCCAATGCGATCAATCCGCTATCCAAAATTTTCCCGTCAGCGGGATTGAGGCCCGCGTATTAAGCGTCCGGGATAGTTACCAGTCGACTCGCCGTTGCGGTAAACCGTCTGCCCGGCAACGATGGTCGCTTCGATCCCTTCGGATTTCTGGATCAAACGGCGTCCGCCACTTGGCAGGTCATAAACGACCTCCGGATATCCGATGGCGAGGCGGTCGTAATCGATCACGTTGATATCCGCCTTGTAACCCGCCTGAAGCAGACCGCGGTCATTCAATCCAATGGCGCGCGCATTATCGCTGGTGATCCGTTTTACGGCCCATGGCAACGGCTCTTTCTCGCCCCGCGTCCGGTCGCGGGTCCAGTGCGTCAGCATATAGGTCATCGTCGATGCATCGCACAGGACACCGACATGGGCGCCGCCATCGCCCAGGCTGACCAGCGTGTCCGGATGCTGCATCATCTCGCCCATCGCATCTAGATTGCCATCGGCGTAGTTGCTTAGCGGCCGATACAGAATCGTTTTACCGCCCTTCTCCAAGAGCATGTCATAAACAAGATCTTCCGGGTCGCGGCCTACCCGCGCTGCCCTGGCTGCAACGCTCTGATCCGGCGCCGGTTCGTAATCCGGATAGTCCCCGTCCCAGGGGAAAATCCGCTCGTAAGTCGTGACACGGGCCGCAAACCGCTCCACGGGACAAGTCTCGGACATGATCTGTTTGCGGAACGACGGATCGCGCAGATGCACCAGTTTTTCGTCCAAACTCAAATCTGCGATCTTCTCCCAGCTCGGCCGGCCCGCAAACGGATTCTGCGATATCTCGAATCCGAGAAGGATTCCCACCGGTCGGTTCAGGACCTGCCCCAGCATCTGTCCGCCTGACGCGTTCACCTCACTGATACCGGACAACACATACCGCCAAACACCCGGTTGGTTGTCCCGTTGAAAGATGGTGACCGCCATCGGGCATTTCGCGCGCGCGTTCACGCGCTTGAACATGGCAAATTCCGCCTTTGGATCATCGAAATCGGAGATCACCTGAATCCAACCCGATCCAGCACGACCGAGATGCTCGCCGATTACCGCGAGTTCTTCTTCGGCGGCTTTTAATGTCGGCGTGTATTCGCCGGCCTTCGTGCGATGGTTGATCGTGCGTGAGGTCGAAAATCCGAGCGCACCCGACTTGATGCCCGCGGCAGCGATACGACCCATTTCTTCGCGCTCTTCTGGTGTTGCCTGTTCATGGTTCAGCGCACGCTCCCCCATAACGAAGGTACGAACAGCGGCGTGCGGGACCTGCGTTGCGACATCGAGGTCGTACTCGCGGCCGTCCACCGACTCTATGTAATCCTCAAAGCTCTCCCAATTCCACGGCAGTCCTTCCGTCAAAACCACTTCCGGGATGTCTTCGACACCTTCCATCAGCTTTACCAGAAGATCGCGCTCGTCCGGTTTACAGGGCGCGAAGCCCACGCCGCAGTTACCGACCATCGCTGTTGTCACACCATTCCACGACGACGGCGAGAGCGATTTAGACCATGTGATCTGCGCGTCGTAATGGGTATGCGGATCTATAAAGCCCGGCGTGACGATCTTGCCTTTCGCGTCGATTTCCTCGACCCCTTTTGCCAAGTCATTGCCCACTTCGGAAATCTTACCGTCCACAACGGCGATATCGGACTCGATCGGTGCGCCGCCTGTCCCATCGATGATCGTGCCACCTCTAATCACTAAATCGTCCATGACCTCGCTCCCCTCTATTCAGAACCCTTCCCGTCGCAGATTAGCCTTGCGGCCCTCGAACCAAACGCCCGGGATACTGACCCGTCGATTCACCGTCTCGATAGACGGTCTCTCCGGCGACAAGTGTTGCGTCGATCCCTTCGGACCGTTGGATCAATCGCCGCCCGCCGCTCGGCAGGTCGTAGGCGACCTCCGGATACCCGATGGCAAGTCGATCGTAATCGATCACGTTGATATCGGCCTTCAAACCGGGTTTGAGTTGACCGCGATCGTTGAGCCCAATCGCTTTTGCATTGTCGCTCGTAATCCGTTTGATCGCCCACGGCAGCGCGACCTTTTCGCCCCGCGTCCGATCGCGCGTCCAATGCGTCAGCATGTAGGCCATTGAGGTCGCATCGCAGAGAACTCCGACATGCGCACCTCCATCTCCAAGACTAACCAGCGTGTTCGGATGCTGCATCATCTCGCCGACCGTATTCAGATCGCCATAGGCATAATTGCTAAGTGGCCGGTAGAGAATGGTCTTACCCTCCTTCTCCAACAGCATGTCGTAGACGAGATCTTCCGGATCGCGGCCTTCGCGCTCGCCGCGCGCGGCCACGCTTTGTGTCGCCGGCGGCTCGTAGTCCGGGTACTCCCCGTCCCATGGAAAAATACGCTCATACGTCGAGACCCGTCCTGCCAGCTTCTTCGACGGACAGGTTTCGGACATGACCTGTTTACGGAAGGACGGATCGCGCAGATGCACGAGTTTCTCGTCCAGTGACAGTTTCGCGATCTTCTCCCAACTCGGACGCCCAGAGAACGGATTCATCGAAATCTCGAAACCGAGTAGAATTCCCGTAGGGCGGGTCAGAACCTGTCCGACGATCTGCGCGCCCTCTTCATTGGCTTGAGTGATCCCCGCCATCAAGTCGCGCCACAATTCGGGCCGACTGTCGCGCTGAAGGATCGTAATCGCCATGGGGCGTTTCGCCCGCGCGTTGATCCGCTTCAGCATCGCGAATTCCGCGTCCGGATCGTCGAAGTCCGAAATCACTTGAATCCAGCCCGCGCCCACGCGGCCCACATGCTCGCCAATCACCGCGAGTTCCTCTTCTGCAGCCCGCAATGTCGGTGTGTGCTCGCCCGCCAGCGTACGGTGATTGATAGTGCGCGACGTCGAGAAACCGAGGGCGCCCGCCTTGATGCCCGCCGCCGCAATCCGGCCCATCTCCTCGCGTTCCGCCGGTGTCGCCTGTTCGTGACGCACCGCACGTTCGCCCATCACATAGGTGCGGACCGCCGCGTGCGGGACCTGCGTCACGACATCGAGGTCGTATTCGCGCCCGTCAAGCGAGTCCATGTAATCTTCGAAGCTCTCCCAATTCCAAGGTAAACCTTCCGTCAGCACCACTTCAGGAATGTCTTCGACACCTTCCATCAGCTTGACCAAGAGATCGCGCTCGTCGGGCTTGCACGGCGCAAAGCCGACGCCGCAGTTCCCAACCATGGCCGTCGTCACGCCGTTCCAAGAGGACGGCGAAATCGAATTCGACCAGGTGACCTGCGCATCGTAGTGGGTATGGGGATCGATAAATCCCGGTGTGACGATCTTGCCTGTGGCATCGATTTCCTCGTTGCCCTTTGGCACATTTTGACCAATTTCCGAGATCTTACTGCCGTCGATAGCCAGGTCCGCCTCGAATGGTTCCCCGCCCAAGCCGTCCAAAATCGTCCCGCCGCGAATTACAACATCGGCCATCGTTCAACCTCCCTCATTCCCATAATTCAGGAGTAAGTTAGCGCGGAATCGCTGCGTCACTAGGTTCCTGCACCTAGTGCCGGTAAGCAGGCGCCTTCCGCCAGAAGACTATCTGACTGGCCCCTAAATGACGCTGACAGTTTTTTCCGAGAAGCATTCTTAGGTATTGCTGCTGACCTTCAGGCCGACTACGCCAGCAATGATCAGAAAAATGCTGGCGATTTTTAGCATCGTCGCAGCCTCCTTGAAATAAAGAATGCCAATCAACGCGATGAGTGCCGTGCCAACGCCGGACCATACGGCGAAGGCCACGCTGATCTCGATCTTTTTGATGGCGAAAGTCAGTGCCACAAATGAGGCCGCATAGAATACAAATATAGAAATCGATGAAATTAGCTTAGTAAAATTACTCGACAAATTCATCGATACGGTCCCAGACACTTCTAATATTATCGCGAAAAACAATATTAACCATTATTTTATAAATTAATATATCTATAGATTCTGCATTATTTCGACAACATCGCGTTTTCTTGTTACTTTACCATTCCATTGACGGTCAAATTCTTTAATTAATTCCTTTATTTCTTCCGAATTCGAAGCCGCGTCCGCCGCTGCCAGGTCAGGGAACTCGTAGAATGCCATATGGACACCCGGCTCGACATCGCTCCAACCCCGCATCGCACTCAGTGCCTTGAAGTCCCGCAACGCATCCGGCAAATGCTCGGTCTCATACCAATGGTCGAATGTCTCGCGGCTGGCTTCCTCGACTTCCGCACGGACAATGAGATAGGCAGTCATTGAAAAATACTCCGACTAACGTTTCGTTTCGTGTTCCGACGAGTATACAAATTGGTGCCGCCACGTGGGGCATCAACGTTCTCTCAATACCAATCGTTTTCCCTTGATTCGTCCCTCTCGGAGCGCGGATTTCAACTGAGCAACATCGGAAAATCCCTTTGCCGCCACTCGCGAGACGATCACTAGACCTTCATCGGCCGAGGTGGCCGGCTCAAAAGTGAAATGCCATTCACGCTTGTCTTGAACCAGCTCGAGATTGGCTGGATCCATTAGATAGAAATTAGGAACCCGCGATCATAGAGCTGAAATCCCTCGGTTTGGGCTCCAAATGACATCTCTGATAGAGGACTGTTCGCAATTCGCGACCTGATATAGTTTTGGAGTCGCTGACCGTTTTTGATCATTTGAGAGGTTTGTTATGCCACTCGATAGCGCCCGTATCCATGACGTGCCGGACGATCCGCTCGCAGCAATCGATTATTGCTACGAACAGGGTTGGACGGACGGCCTGCCCGTCGTTCCGCCGAGTGTCGAACGAGTCGATCACATGCTCGAGTACGAAGGCCGGCCCGCGGAGACCGTCATCGCATCTCATCCGGCGACCGGATTCGAATGCACCGTGCACGCGGCCGCCGTCAATGCGGTCATGGCAGGATGCAAACCTGAGTTCTTCCCCGTGATCGTGGCGGCCTTCGAAGCGATGAATGAACCGGATTTCAACTTCCATGGTTCCACTGCGAGCACAGGCGGCTCGGCGCCGCTGCTTGTCGTCAGCGGCCCGATGGCCGACGACCTCGGGATGAATTCGGATGTGAACCTGTTCGGCCCCGGCAACCGGGCGAACGCGACCATCGGGCGTGCGGTCCGGCTGATCCTGATGAACGTGTTCCGGATGATTCCCGGTGTCTCTGACAAGTCGACACAAGGCAACCCTGGAAAATACAGTCTCTGCATCGCTGAACGCAGCCGCGGCAACCCTTGGCCCTTGCTTGTCGAGGAACAGGACTATCCAGATGGAGTCAGCAGCGTCACCGTTTTTGCCGGCGGTGGGTTCTGTAATGTGGAAAACCACGGCGCCAACACACCGGAACAGGTCCTTGGCAGCGTCGCCGATGCCATGGCGAATTACGGCTGTATCACGCTCGGCCAATCCGCTGTCGTCCTGTCGCCGGAACACGTGCGCATCATCAGCGGTGCCGGCTGGAGCCGCGCGCAGGTGAAAGAGTATCTCTTCACCCAGGCCTACCGCACGGTGGACGGCTTGAAGTCCGTCGGCAAATTCCGCCAAAGAGAATATGACAAACAACATGCGGACGGCGGCACCAGCCCGCTCGTCGTCGAAGGACAGCTCCATCGCGGTTTCTCACCGGACGACATTCTGCTTGTCGTCGGCGGCGGCGATGCGGGCGGTCATTCGTGCTTTATCCCATCATGGAGCCGGGCACGCGCTTCCTTGATGCAATCAAAACCCATCGGCGTCTGTATCGACTGCGATTGAGGGAGAAAAGAGATGCAACTTTACGATCCGACCGTCACCGGCCCCGAGCGCAATCACGCCCGGGCCGTGGCAATCCAAACCATCGAAGGCAAAAAGATCGGTATTCTCGAAAACGGCAAGCTCAACGCCGTAAACATGCTGCGGGAGACGGCGTTGTTGTTCGAGCAACGGCACGGCTGCACCATCGAGCCGATCTATTCGAAAAGCAACGCCAGCGCGCCAGCACCGGCGGAAACGCTGAAAGCCGCTGCCGAGAATGTCGATTTCCTGATCACAGGGCTCGGCGATTGAGGCAGCTGTTCGACGTGCAGTTTGCATGACGGCATCAGCTTCGAGCAACTCGGCAAACGCGCCATCGTCCTTTGCACCGAACCCTTCGAGGTCACGGCGCGGAACATCGCCCGCATGATGGGCCTGCCCGACTACCCCTTCGTGATGGTCGAGCACCCAATCGGCAGCCGAACGCTCCCGGAGATCAAAGTGCTCGCGGAATCCGCCTACGAGCAGGCGGTGCCGATCCTGGGGGGATAACGTCCTAAAGCGGCGCCAGCCGGAACGACGCGCGTTCCTGTTCGTCGAGTTGATCCACGAGGCCGATTTCCCAATCGAGATAGGCATGCGCCGCTTCCGCGGTGCCGCCATTTGGATTGTTCCGATGTTGCCAGTGGTAGACGATATTGATCGTCTCGTCCTCGGCCGGCGCCGTGGTGACCGGCACGACCTTCAGGCCCGCCGCCGACAAACCCGCCGCATCACCCGTCAATTGGCGGACGTCGCTGCAACCTAACTCGCCGAAACGCTGAGCGGCGAGCGCAGCGGTGCCGTCGTCCGGAGCGATCAACACAACCGGTTTGTCGGCACTGAGTCCCAGCTGTTCAAACCGAGGTCGGATCGACCACACTGCACCGTCGATATGCCCATCGCGGTAGGCCCGCGGGGTACGGATATCGACCAGCTGCATGTCGTCCTCGATCTCAGCCGGCGTGACCGCCGCCACTTTGTCAGCGTTATAGGACGGGATCTCGGGAATGCTGACGCCCCGCATCGCATCGACACCGCCGTTCAAGATGTAGACATCATTACCGATCTGGTGGAGCCAATTCGCCATCATTGGCGCGCGGACCATCTCATTGTCCATTAAAACGACCCGGGCGCCACGCACGCCGACCCATAGGTCCATGGCCTGAACCAACTGCCCGCCGAGTCCGTGACGTGTATTCGGCAGACCGTCAGCGGCGTACTCCTCTTCCGAGCGCACATCGATCAGGAAGGTCGACCGATCGGTCGCGGCGAGCCATCCGGCGGCTTCTGCCGGCTCGACGTATTTAAGGCCCGTCTTTTCGGCACGCGCCTTCGCCTGCGCGCGCAAAGCCGAAAGTTTTTCTTCCGAGGTCGGCGCATCCGGATAGCTACGGGTCGCGCCCTCTTCTCGCTTGAGACCGGCAAGGAACCATCCCTGTGTCCCATTCTGCAACGCGTAGACCGGGTTCGGCACCCCAAAGGCCCGCAAGGTTTCCGCGCCGAGGATTGACCGGGTTCGGCCCGCACAGTTCACGATGATGGTTGTCTCCGGGTCCGGCACGAGTTCGCCGATCCGAAGCGGCGATTCTCCGTTTGGACAGCAGATGCCGCCCGGAATATTGAACGCGTGATATTCGTTGTAAGGCCGGCTGTCGACGATGATGTGGTTCGGGTTCTCCTTCGTCAGTGCCACGACCTCTTCCGAAGTCAAATTCGGCGTATCGTATTCATGCTCCAAAATTTCGCCGAAGGTTTTCGTTGGCACGTTCTCGCCCTTGTAAAGCGTAAACCCGGCCGCCTTCCAGCCGGCCGCACCACCCGCCATGATCGAAACATTGGTATACCCAAGCGCTTCCGCCCGCGCCGCCGCCAACTCAGCGATCCCATCCGCATTGTCGTACAAGACCATGCGTACCGACGGCACCGGCACCACCTCGACCAAGCGAACTTCAAACTTGCTGTACGGCACGGAGTTGGCAAAGAACGGATGACCATCGCCGAATTGACCATGCTCGCGCACATCCAAGAACGCAATCTCTTGGCCGTCGGACAACATCTCTTTGACGGCTTGCGGTTCCACCTGACTAACCATTTCGTTTCTCCATTCTTATTGCGAGACGCCCCCCTATTGCGAGACGCCCCACGTGACGCCAAGCTCTTTCAGCCATCGGCGATAGGCGACGCAGTATTTATCGGATCGTACGTGTAGTTCTTCCTTGAGGTCGAGCGGCAGTGGGTGCGGCCGCTGACTTTCGATGATCGGCTTGTCTTGATTGTAGACCGTGTCCTGCCGCTCGAGGATCTGCGGCTCCGGCAGGTCGAAGCCGTAGTTGATCGCGATCTGCACCCAAAGCAGGCAATCGTCCTCCGCAAGCGGCGTCACCGCCATAAAGGTGCAGAAGCGATTGCCCTCACCGGTGTCCTTTTCGAAATAGGCGGAGAGCGGTCGCGGACAGTTGTATTGGTAATAGGCCGTCACCGGAATGCCGCGGTGGTCGCCAAAGGGCTGAAACCGCGCGATCGGTCCGGTGCGGACACCGTCTTCGTCCGAAAACACCTCGTAGTCGCCGATTGGCTCCGGGTCGTCCGGATCGCCGTTGATATTTGCATGAACGAACGGGAAATGCGCGGCGTCGAGGAAGTTCTCAACCGTGCGGAATGGATTGCCGTGGTAATTATAGGGGCCGACCAGCACCTTGCGGTAGCCGTCGTCCGACCATTCAGGAAAGCGGGGCGGCTCCTTCTCAGGATCGCCGAGCGAGACCCAGATATAGCCGTCACACTCGACAGCTCGATAGACGACCGCCCGAGCCTTGGCTGGCGGCTGCGTATCGGGATGTGCCGGAATCAAAGTACAGACCCCGGCCGCGTTGTAGCGCCAGCCGTGATAGGGGCATTCGACAGTCCCGTCCGCGATCCGTCCCAGCGAGAGCTTGGCGCCGCGATGAATACAATAGTCCTTCCACGCCATCACTTGCCCATCGTCACGCCAAATTACGAGCTCCTCGTCCCAAAGGCGCACAGACAGCATCGCTCCATCCGCAAGGTCGCGGGCGGCAGCCACGATATACCAATCGTTTAACAGGACCGGGTCGTCGATCATCGCTTGAGACCTCAAGTATCAGCGTTCGCGTCGTAAAAGAGATATGTTTTTGACGCGCGTATTCTAACCACTGGTAACCGCGGGAGCACGGGGTAGAGTGCCTCTATGGTAAATCTCTCCGTCCTCGACCTCGCCTATATCGGTGAAGGGTTTACGCCGGCCGACGCGTTGCACAACGCCTTGGACCTGGCCCGACACGCCGAAGCCGCCGGATACGAGCGCTTCTGGCTCGCCGAACACCACAACCTCGCCGGCATCGCCAGCGCCGCCACGTCTGTCTGCATCTGCCATGTCGCGGGCGGCACCAAGACCATCCGGGTCGGTGCCGGTGGCATCATGTTGCCGAACCATTCACCGATGGTGATCGCCGAGCAATTCGGTACCTTGGCGACACTCTTCCCGGAGCGCATCGACCTCGGTCTCGGGCGGGCGCCCGGCACGGACCAGCGCACGCTTATGGCGCTGCGGCGCGGTCCCGAATCTTCGGAAAACTTCCCGCAAGATGTTTTGGAATTACAGGCGCTCCTCGGCCCGCCGCAAGAGAACCAATTCCTCCATGCCATTCCGGGCGAGGACACCAACGTGCCGCTCTGGATTTTGGGCTCAAGCCTCTATGGTGCCCAGCTCGCGGGAATGCTGGGCCTCCCTTATGCCTTTGCCTCGCACTTTGCGCCGCAAGCGCTGATGCAGGCGATCTCCGTCTATCGGGAACGCTTCGAGCCGTCGAAACAACTCGACAAGCCTTACGTCATGGTTGGCTGCAACGTTATTGTTGCCGACACGGAAGAAGAAGCGAAGCGGCTCTTCACCTCACCCCAACAGAACTTCACCCGCATGGTGCGCGGCACCCGCGGCCAGCTGCCGCCGCCCATCGACGATATCGAAGCGTTTTGGTCGCCGGCGGAAAAGCACCATGCCGCCGGGATGCTCGCGTGCTCGTTCCATGGAACGAAGGACAGCATCAAAGACAAGCTGGCATCGATGATCGAGGAGACCGGTGCCGACGAACTCATGGTCGCCGCCGCCGTCTGGGATCACAAGGCGCGTGTACGCTCCTTCGAGTTGCTGGCGGAAGCGATGGCCTAGGCGAACGCCGGCTTCACATCATGCCGCCGGCTTCCGCCTGATCCTCGCCCGATTGCGCGGCATAGATCGACGTATAGCCGCCCGACCAATCCGGCGGGATCTGGCAAGGCCGCGGATCATGGGACGCCCATTTGACATGCTCACCGCGCACGATCTCGTAGGTGTGCGAGGAAGGGTCGGGATGCGGCGTGTAAGGTTTTGCATCGGATGACGTATAGCAATTGAGCAGCAGCGGCCGCGGGACGGGCGACTTGCTCGACGGCGAGAAATGCAGCGTCCGCGCGTTGTGGATCGTGATCGAGCCGGCCGGTCCCATCAGATACGGCACGTCACTCATATCGATGGTCGCCGCATCCTCATCGCTCAGCATACCGGTCCAATTGCCATCCTTATCGTATTGATCGAACAGCGGCTGATTGTGCGAGCCCGGCTTCACGGCCAGTGGGCCGTTCTGCATGTCCGTATCGGCCAAGTAACACCCGATGGTCAGCACGTTGTAGTTGGTATGCGGAAAGAACTGGATGTCCTGGTGCCATTTCACCGTGTCGCTTTCATCGAACCATTTGAAGTTCAGCTTCGAATGGTGGAAGACGACGTTGGGGCCGACAAGATCGGCCGCCACATCGGCGATAATCCCCTGCGCGAACTTCCAATACGTTTCGTGCTGTTCATCGGGCCGCTTCAGGCGCCGCAGCACCGGGCTTTCAGGGCCATGCCCTGGTCCGATATCGAAGGTGTTGCCCGACTCCGTTTCTTGCCGGCTCGCATCCATGAATGCGTCCGTCACGGCCTGCACCTCGGCAAGGACATCTTGCGGTACGAGACTTTCAACGCCGACATAGCCTTGCTCGAAATATTGTTCGCGCTGCGCTTGCGTGAGGACGCGCGCGGGATAGGCAAGAATCTCTTCCGGTGTCATGTCGCTTACTCCTTACTTGCGGCCAAGGCGTCAGCCAGTTTCTCGGCCTCCTCGGCTTTCATCTTATAGGAATGGTCCGCGTCCGGGAACGCGCCGGAGCGTACCTCCGCGGCAAACTCCTCGAAGGCCTTCACCGCAACATCGACCACATTGCCGTAGCGTTTCGCGAATTTCGGCTTGAACGTATCGAAGGCGCCGATCAGATCGTAGCCGTTTAGCATCTGGCACGTTCCCGCCGCTCCCGCACCGATCGAGAACGTGAAGATCGAGACCGCGTCGTCGACCGCTTTGCCCACCTCATAAGGCACCGCTTCGATTTCCAGGCCGATCGCACCGGCTTCCTCGATCGCCTTTGCATTGTCGATAATCTTGAGCGCGTCCTCGGCCGTCCGCCCCTGCATCTTAAAGCCGCCGTGCTTATGGACGTGATGTGGCACCAACCCGACATGGCTCATCACCGGGACACCGGCGTCCGCCACCGCCTTGATGATATCGAAAATCTCGCGCCCGCCTTGAAGCTTCACGGCATCGACACCGCTCTCCTTCATGATCTTGACCGCGTTCTGCACAGCCAAGTCCTTCGTTGCGTAAGAGCCATACGGCATCGCCATGAGCGAAAATGTATTGGGGGCGCCGCGACGCACCGCGCGCGTGTGGTGGATCATCTGATCGACGGTCACTGCGAGGGTATTTTCATGGCCGTACAGCGTCATGCCCAGACTATCGCCAATACCGACGATATCGACACCGGCACGTTCCGCCCACGCGGCGCTCAACACTTCGCCGATTGCGACCATGACGAGCCGTTCGCCGGCCGCTTTCTTCGCCGCCAGGTCCGGGATTGTTAATTTCTTGCGTTCCTCAGCCATTCCCCACGCCCAAATATAATTTCCCCCGGCACCAAACTTGTTCCAAATGGAACAATATGTCAATCTCCATCGCAGAACCTGTTTGAGGAATGCCTATGCGCGACGGTCGCAACCTCTCCGTCATATTCGAACGGCCCACGATTCGCGACACGTTCCGAATTTCGTATTTGGCGAACCGCCTAGTCTTGCCGGCTTATGACGACATCAAACGTGCATACGGACTCAGCCGCGGCGAATACTTACTCCTCTTTTGCCTTTCCTATATCGAGGAGTTAACCGCACAGGATGTTGCCGAGATGACCGGCCGTCCCCGCAACTCAATCTCGCGCGCGGTCCATCGCATGCTCGACGAAGGCTATCTAAAGCGCTCGCCCGATCCCGCCGACGGACGCCAGGCGCTGCTGCGGATCACTGCGAAAGGCGAACGTCTCCACAAACGAATTTTGCCGCTGTTCGAAGAACAGGAAGCGAAGATGCTCGATAACCTGACATCGGAAGAGCGGAAATTACTCGACAGTCTCCTCAAGAAGCTCGTTCTCCGCGCCTAATCCAGCGCGGGCAAAACTTCTAGATTCAAGAATGTCTCGAAATTCGCTACGTCCGCAGAACAGGCGGCGAGAGTGGCGCGCTAAGCCGCGCCCCCGGTTCTAAGTTCACACCGCGCGGACGGCCGGTCGCTGCATCCATTCCGTGACGCGCTTGTAGGGGCGCCGGCATGGGCCAGCCGTCCGGCACCGCCAGCCAAAGTCGCAAAAGATGACGGCGCCGCGCCAACTCCGGCCAATCTTCATATTCCGTGCGGCTGTGCAGGACGGCCAGATTATTGACGAACTGGATATCGCCCGGCCGGAAATCCATTTCGAGCTTGAAGTCCGGATCGTTCGCCAAAGATTTCACGGCATCGAAGGCTTCCTCGTGCAATGCCGTCAGACGCGGGGCACCGTCAAATCGTTGCGCGCTGCGAATGAACTCGGGCACAAAGCTCGCCATGACATGCCCCTCCATCGGAAAGAAGACCGGCATCTCGTACCAGGGGTCCTGACCGTCCACGACTTCGTTCCGGCGATCGAAACCGAAGGTATCGGTCAAGGCTTCGGCAAGGTCGGGGCGTTCATCGACCAACGCATTCCAAACAGCCGCGGCACTCGCCAAGGCGGACTCTCCGCCGGACCGAGCGCCCTGCAAGCATAGGAGACTGACGATCTCCGCCCCGATATCCGTGTGAAAAGCCAAGGCATCAGACGATTGATGGCCCCGCTGATTGGGGTGATCGGCCGCCCCGCCCACATCCGTAACGTGACCCAATAGATTACCGACCCGGTTCTGGCTAATCGGCACACCGACCCGCGATCCGATCGCCCAATAGACCCGCGCCGCCCGTTCCAACGGCCACTGGTCGACCGGCAATCCGCGCAACAACACGAAGCCCCGACCGTCGACCACGTCTGCACGAACCTTTGCGAGGAACGGATCAAGCTGCGGCAGATCGAAATCGTCAGCGGAAAGGTCGAGAATATCTTGCGCAATGACCGCGTCGGCCGCTGTTTCCAGCTCGCCGATTTCAGTGTTCGAAAATTCGTGAATCCAATCCGTACGGCCTGCCATATCCGGGCCACGCCACGCGCTGTCGATCCGATAGGTACGCAAATGCGTCAATGCTCTATATCCAATTCCCGACCTTGAGCGACATTAGTCCGCCCCCACCGCTTCGACCGGTTTCGGGCGGCCGCCGGGTAACATGAACGCCGCGGCAGCGGCGATGATCGCCGCCGCACCGAACATCGTAAACAAGGCCGCGAAATCGCCGTTGCGGTCGAACAGCCATCCTGCCAGATGCACCGTCAATCCGCCGATGCTCAAAGCCAAAACGAACTTGGCACCGTAGGCCAAAGCCCGCCAGCGAAACGGCGTGTACTGGGCCACCAGCATGTTTTCGGCGGCCGCGAAGGCCAGCATGAAACTCAAAACCAAAAGGAGTGCCACCAGCAGCGGAACATCGGACAGCGAGACGACGAAAAACAGTATCGGTATCTGAAGCGCCCAGAAAACGATGTAAATGGAGCGCGCGGAATAGCGATCCGCCATCCAGCCGCCGAAAATACTGCTGAAGGACGCCAGTCCGGAAATGACTCCGACAAAGATACCGATCTCGGTATAGCTCGCGGCCAACGCCGCGCTCAATCCCATCTCCATCAGTTTCGGCATCGTATTCGTCAATCCCGTATAGACGAAACCGGTGCAGGCCATGGTAACAGTCAAAACGATGAAGACACGAACGAAGGCGCTGGAATCCGGGGCCCCGGTCGGTGTCCGGTCCGTCGTCACATCACGAATCCAGCCCGCTTTCCAGACCACAAGCAAACCAATGCCGCAAAGAATCGACAACGCGCCCGGCACGATAAACGCGGCACGCCAGGTCACGAAATCAATCATTAACCCAACAAAGACCGGTGCGATGGCGCTGCCGGCGTTCCCGAAGACACCGTTGATGCCAAGCGTCATTCCCTGTTTATCGGCCCAGGCGACGATCCACGCGATACCGACCGGATGATAGATCGAGGCGAACAAGCCGATCAGCGTAAGGCCGATAAATAACCCGTCCGGGCCCCCGGCCATCCCAACGACGATCGAGCCGACACCGACACCGATGAAAAAGATCACCATCATACCGATCTGGCTCCATCGGTCGCCAAGCCAGCCCGCCGGCAGCGCGGCCAGCCCGAACAAAACGAGGCCCAAGCTGGAGAGGCCTAGCAATTCCCCATACGGCAGATCGAACACCTTCGGCAAATACAGGACGGCCGTCGCGTACAGCACGGTGAACATATGCGAGAAGCTGTGACCGGCATTCGAAAATACGATCGCGGTCAGCGCCTGTCTCTGTTCGGTTGGTTGTGACATGATTTCCGCGCTTTAAAGATACGGCCTGTACGTGATGTCGAGATCACGCGAGGCACCGCCAAGACGTCCGGTTGGATTCTACAGGATAGTTTGCCGCTAAAATCCAAGGTACGTAAACGTCCAATTCGAAGTATTGCCGCAGACCAATGACATCACCGCGGTATCTATTCAGATCGCTTACCCCCGGGCGTTCATATGTCTTGATTTGTCTGATCCTTAAAATTGCGACATCACGTCCGTTGCGAATTTTTCTAAGCGATCTTCCGTCTCCTGCAGGTCACCGCCGTCGCCGCCGATAAGAAAATGTTGTAGTCCCCGGTCTTGAGCACGGCCTATATCGTCAACGATCGCGCTCGCGCTTCCCGTAAAGCAGAGGCGGCCGCCCTCTCGGCCTTCTTGCTCTTCTCCGACGCGGCAATAAATTGCGAGCAGCGCGCCACTAACGCTCTGCGGATCGCGACCGTCTGCTTCCGCCGTTGCCCGCACTTCCGCCAATCCAGCGCCATAAAGTTCGGGCGTATCGAACGGCTGCCTCGGGTTGGCGCTCACAGGATACCATCCATCACCGAGCCGGGCCGCACGTCGACGGGCGCCCTTGCTCTCTCCACCAACCCAAACCGGCAGTCCCCGCGGTTGCGCGGGCTTCGGAGCGAACAGGAGATTGTCGAAAGCTGCGAACTCGCCCGTTTGCACCGGCGCTTGCGCCGTCCACAACTCACGAAAGCCCGCAATATACTCGTCCGACGCCCGGGCCCGGTCCTTGAAGGGTGGACCGCCAAGCAATGCGATCTCTTCCGCCATCCAACCGACGCCCACACCGGCGGTTAGGCGCCCCTTAGATAGGACATCGACCGTCGACAACATCTTCGCAGCGAGGACCGGATGGCGGTGCGGCAATACCATTACGGAGGTCAAAAGACGAATTCGTTCCGTCGCCGAAGCCACAAAGCTGAGCGCGGTAACTTGCTCCAGGGAAATACCAGTATCCTGGGCGAAGAACTTTCCCGTTTCCGAATAGGGATAGGCACTATCCACTTCCGTCGCCACGATAACGTGATCGCTCATTCCGAAATGTTCATAACCGAGCACTTCCGCCTTCTGAGCGATAGCCTTTAGCGAGTCAGGCTCCCCTGCGACGCCTCGCGATCCGAAATGCAATCCAAACTTCATGTTGTCTCCCTGTCTCAGCCTCGCGCACCAATTTTTGATGTTCTCGTGATTAGCAACAATGTCTGCAAAGGACTTATGTTCTGTGACGTAGTGTATTTCCGGGAATGAACTAGGAAGGCGAAGGTCCCCTCTATGACATCGGCATTCAAAACTAGATTTTACATTTTCTGTTTAAGCCTGTTGGCAGCGTTCGTTCTGTTTTCTCCAGAAGCTGTGCGCGCCAAGGAAGCCGCCGCCTTGCCCGAACACGTGATCAAGCAATTCGGCAAACCGCCGGCCGTGCCGACGGGTCCTCTCAGCACCGAAATTAAAGCCGCCATCGACACGGCCTTCATCAAAAGCGTGCAGCAATCCGACTGGCTTGAGGAACAATCGGATGCGCTTGTTAAGATCATCGATTCCAAAGACCCGCGGCTCGCTTGGATCGTCAGCGATCTGATGCGCTTCGTCCCCGGGACCGAGGTCAGCCAAGCCCTGACCTATGCCGCCTTTACGTTGCTCGGCAAAGAACCCATCGCATCGCGCCCTTGGAGCGACGTCACCGATCTACTTATGGCATGGGACATCCCTGCGCCGCCGGACTATCTGCGGGTCAAGCGGGCGATCTTTACCGGTATCGTGCCGGGCTGGGAAAAGGTTTTCGTCGAAGGCGACATCGACTGGCGCCACGTCTCCTGGGGCGGCGTGCCGATCGACGACCGCGCCTACGACACGACCGACATTCCCTGCAACTGCATACCCGCAGCCGACAATCCGAAGGTCAGCAGTGCCGAAGACGCCACGTGGCTGAAGGACGACGACATCGTTTTCGGCATCAGTATCAACGGCGCGTACCGTGCGTATCCGCGCCGCATCATGGAAGTTCGCGAGATGGTGAACGACACGCTCGGCGGGCGTGACCTCGGCATCCCCTATTGCACGCTCTGCGGCGCCGCCCAGGCGTATTTCACCGACCAACTTCCGGATGGCGTCGAGCGGCCGGTTTTACGGACATCGGGCCTGCTCATCCGCTCCAATAAAGTGATGTACGACATCACGACGCACTCAGTCTTCGATACATTTCTCGGCAAGGCGGTCACCGGGCCGCTCGCGAAGAAAGGTGTACAGCTGAAACAAGCGAGTGTGGTGACGACCGAATGGGGTGCTTGGAAGAAAGCGCATCCGGAGACCATGGTGCTGATCGAAGAATTGGCGCTCGGCCGCGATTTCGATTTCCGCAACAACCGAGATGCGGACGGACCCATCTTTCCGATCGGCGACGTCGACCCCCGCCTTCCCGTTCACGAGGACATCGTCGGCATCGTCACGGCCTCCGGTAAGCCTGTAGCGTTTCAGCGCAGCAAGGCGTACGTGGCGCTCAAACGCGGCAACGATATCAAATTCGAGAATGTGCGGCTGACACTCGACGGAAGCGGCATCAAAGCCGTCGATGAGAACGGCAACGATCTCGGCAGTCACCAAGCCTTCTGGTTCGCCTGGTCGCAGTTCCATCCCGATACAGCGCTTTGGCCGAAGTAGCAAAAATTTACACGGCGCCGCTAATCCCCTAGATTTATATCGCGGAACGCGTGGGGAGAGATGCGATGAACAGTGCGGCGCCGGAACGGAACACGGAACAAGACGATGTAGCGGCCTATATGGCCGAAGGGAAATCCCGCGCCTTGGCCCTCGATAATCGGGGACCGATCCACCGGTCGGCGTCGGGTGAAGTCGACCCCGCCATCATCGACGCCTATTGGCATCACGGTTTTTACGTTTTCGAGAACGTCTTCCGTGAAGAAGAACTCCGCGACCTCGAGACCGATTTCAAAGGTATTTTGGAAAGGCTGCCGACCGATAGAGAATCGAAGATCGATTCGAAGGGTCGGCCCGCTTTGGGCATCGATTGCAAAGGCGAAAATCTCTACTGGTCGAAGCCGCTCGGTGATCCTTGGGGCGGCACCTCCTTCGGGCAGGGCCGTCATGCGGTCAAGATGGATGAGCCGACACCCGGTCAGGATGCGCCAAAGGAAATCGTCTTCCTGCTAATCGGCTCGCTACAGTTCTCCGACGCCTGCCTCCGCGCTTACGGCCATCCCGATCTTCTAGCCGTATCCGCCGCCGTGAACGGCCCCGATTTCGTGCCCTATACCGACGGGCTGTTCATCAAGGCCCCCGGCCTCGGCGCGTCCGTCGCGTGGCACCAGGACGGCACGACGCATTGGGACAGCCCCGATTGGCACCAGGGCTCGCACGGGTTCAACCTGATGGGCCAGATATACGGCTGTACGCCCGAGAACGGCGTTTGGGTCGTCCCCGGTTCCCACAAGCTCGGCAAGGTTGATATCAAGACAAAGATCGCGGAGGCCGGAACGATCTATCTGCCGGATGCGGTGCCGATGGTCTGCGCGCCAGGCGACGTGGTGATCAGCAACCGCCAGCTGTTACACGGCTCTTTCGCCAACACGAGCGACCAATGGCGGGTCACCGTCAATATGGGCTGCCTGCCGAGGGAGGCGGTGCTCGGCGTGCGTGGCGGCGGCATCGTCTCGGCGGAAATGACTTATGACGAAGCGCATATCGAGAAGCGGTCGCGCGCCATCGCCTATGCCATCGACGCCCGCCGGCAAATGTACCCTGATGAAGCTCCCTTCGTGTACGAACCTTTCGCTGGTCGGGACATCAAGTGGGATCAGACCGCCCGCGAAGCGCTACACGACTACAGCGTGATGGATATGAGCGTTTGATTTGTAACGCTTATCCTTCGTCCCGATTGTTCAGAAACCGGACCCTTTCCGAATAGAGCTCTTCCTCGGCGGCGGCACTTGCCGCATTCAACTCATCCTCGGGTATCCAGAGATAGTCGTACTCGCTCTTACGCAGGACTTCGATATCGCCCTCGATCGCATACATGCGCCCCAAAAGGCTCCAACCGTTCGCCGACAGGGCCGCATATAATCCGGTCACGTTACCCTTGGGGACACCATAGGTCTCCGCAAACCAATTGTTGTTTGACATCGCCGCCAAGGTCTCGTCGTCCGGCGGTGTTGATTGCCCGGACGAATCCGCCGGTCCGCAAAATTCGACGTCCAAGGAATTTTGGCCATCCAGAAACAGCGACGCTTGGAAATCTTTGATCTCGTAGCGAGAGCCCGAATTATAGACGCTGTCGTAGGTGTCCGGATCGTAACTCGTCTCTTCGATCGCTTCGTATTGTGCGGGTGTGAGATCGAGCGCACCCCAGTTAAAAGCCCCCGCGAATTGGACGATGACGTTCATCCCGTCATGCGACCATGCGGTCTTCTCAATAAATGTCCCTCGGTTCTTGTTCTCGACGACAACATTTATGATTTCTTGCGTCCACATACGATTCCCTACGGGGTTTCCTAGATGGGGTTACGGTCGGGGAAAATAGTCTACTTAGCCATTCTCACGTTAAAAGGATTCCGGCTGATCAAACGCCAGTCACCGTCCCTCTTTTCGACCGTGAAGATGGCTTCAAATGTCTGCATCAAAGAACCGTCGGGCGCATATCGGGAGGCCTCGATGAGGAAAGCGGCCTTGTTCTCGTCCCGCACCACTTCCCTGTAGGCATCCAGCGTGACGCTCGAGCCGACCCAATCGGGCCGCGTTTCATCCCAATGATCATCGACGAATTCGGGTACTTCGGCTTCCGTTGAGATAAATGGCGCAAACGTTCCCTCGAACTTCGCCCCGATTTGATGCATGGGTAAATGAATGATGTCCCGATACTTTTTGCTGCGATCCGCGCCGATGGCCGGAACGGCCGCTTCCAATGCCTGCTCGGCTGTTTTCGCCATTTAAGCCTCGATTAGATTGCCACTTAAATTGAACGCGACAGGTCAGCTCCCGACCCCGGCCAACGCCTGTTCGACGATCTCTTGGCCGCGCACCCAAATGTCTTTCTTCCACTGGCTGTCTTCACCATAGAAGGCGGCGCGCATTTGTGCCTTGATCGATTTAAAGTGCGGTGAGGCCGCGGCGCCACCCTTTGCATAGAGCCAATTGTCGGCCCGGATGGCTTCGTGCACCTCTTCGAGCGGCAACGTCCCGAACTCCAAGGTGATCGCTGTCTGTTCGGCTTGTGGGCACGCGCGGCGATATCCGAAATCGATTGTGCCGTTGAGCCGCACGGAGGCGGAGTTGCCTACCGCGGCGCTCTTAACGTCCGGTCCATACCATGCGACCGTGCGTTCATATTGCGGATCGCCCGGGGCGCCACGGCCAATGATCTCACCATATCCGCGCGGCCCGAGACCGGTATGGAAATCGACCACCGCTATCCGCTTCACCGCCGACATATGGGTACGGGCGAACCCTTCGATCGTGCGGCGGGACCAGCTTGGACCAGTGCCGCCAAAGAAAAGACCGTCCGGATGCGTATACTGGCCGCGCGACGTGACTTGCTGAAAGGCTGGAAGGCCCTCGCGCGCCTTATAGTCGGCGATAGCCGCATCCGCCGCTTCTCGTGCCGTCCCGTCCCACGCGTCCGGCACCAAGGCCGGATGTAGTTCGGCATAGCCGGGACTGTCCGGTATCTCGGCGTCGAAATCGATGAAATTCCGGTTGAGATCGATGTTGTCCTCGTTCACCCGGCGTTGATGCGCAAAGCCATGAGGGTTGTTGGCGTGAACCAGTACGAGGGCAGTATCCGCCGCAAGCCGGGACATCCAGTTTTCCGTTAAAAACCCAGTCTGACAGCCCGAGCCGCAGAACCCCTCGATGCCGTGGGTTGCAGAGCCGGCGACAACGACATTTCGGGCATTTTCGGCCCCAAGCCAAACGATATCGGTACCGAGAGCCTCGCCACTTGGTCCGGTCAACGGATGATCAAATTTCCATTTCGGAACATCCACCGCCTTCGCGGACTCGAGAAACTTGGCGCGCGCCTCGGCGTAATCAGCGGCGAAATACGTGTCCATGACAGGTCGTCCTAGGCCGGTACGGCGGCGCCGTCGCGGCGGCTGTCTGCGGCCCCCGCCAACGCACCGCTATCCGGATCTCGCGCAACGGCTTGCATACCGCCGGTGCGCCAGGAGTAGTCCGGCAGCAAGACGACATCGTGTCCCCGGGCCGAAAGCTCGACACAGACGGAATGCGGCACGCGGCGCTCTAAATAGATCTGCTTGCCGTCCCACAAACGGGCTCGAGGCATCTCGATCGCCGCTTGAACGTCCAAGCCGAAATCCACGTGCCCGACCATGGCCTGGACCTGCGTCTGCAGGATGCCATAACTGCCGGGCGTGCCGAGCGCGAGAATACCTTTGCCGTCTCGCGTCGATATCGAAGGCGCCAAACACATGGCAAGCCGCTGTCCCGGCTGCAACGCATTGGGTGACGTCGGATTCAAGTCCGTCCAGTTCAAGAAATTGTTCAGGATCACGCCCGTGCCGGGGATCATCACCCCGGACCCGTAGGCCGAACCCAGACTCTGCGTCAGACAGATCATATTTCCATGCGCGTCGGCGATGGACATCGATGTCGTATTCTCTTTGGGTGCGTCGGCTTCGAAATCGGCGTCGCCCGACCACTTCTCGGTCAGCCCTTCGACCGGGTTCCCGTCACCGGCCCGGGTGACATGGGCAGACATATCCGACAAAAGCGCTTCGATTTCTTCCGGACTGCGGCGATTGTGTCGAATGCGCAATCCGGCCGCGATGCGGATCGCCCGAAAGACCAAATCGAGATGCTGGGCGCTCAACAACCCGAGCGAACCGACATCGAAGGAATCGAGGATGCGCAGCGCGAGTAAAACTTGAAACGATTCCGCGGGCGGCGGCGGCACATGGACCAACCGATCACGATACGTCGTCTTTACCGGCGCCTCCAAGGTCGGTTCGACAGATTCCAGATCGCTCATCGCGATCACGCCGCCCACCGACGCCATATGTGTTGCAAGCTTCTCGCCGAGTTCACCACCGTAGAGATAGCCGATCCCTTCCTCGGCAATCTTGCTCAAGGTCCCCGCGAGGTCGGGCAGTTTCAGAAGGTCGCCCGGCTTCCAACCGCTGTCAGGCCGGAACACGCGATGCCATTCCGGGTCTTTGATGCGCTCGGCATGGTCAATCGTCTCGGCGACAAAGAATTTCGATATCGGATACCCGTCCGTCGCGAGCTTGATGGCCGGCTGCAGGACATCGGAGAACGAAAGTTTGCCGTATCGGCTCTGCAATCCGTGCCAGCCGGCGAGGCTGCCCGGCGTACAAGGGGAAAGCGGGCCGGTCTCGGCCATTTTGCCGTCCATCGCGGACGGATTGAGGCCGGCCGGCGCCGGTGGAATGAAATCGAGACAGGAAACTTCGCCCGTATCCGCCTTGAAGAAAGTAGCAGCCCCAGCACCGGCCAATCCGGACATGTATGGTTCGACGACGTTGAGCGCCGCCGTCGTTGCGGCGACCGCATCGAAGGCGTTCCCGCCACGCCGCAGCATCTCCGCACCCGCGTTTGCCGCCAACGGATGCGCCGCAGCGACCACACCGTGCACGGACCGTACGGCCGGCCGGCCACCCAAAGACCAATCGGCGTTGGTGATTTCCAGCATTTCGTCTCCCCTTCCGGCGTTTTACATCACCTCGCAATGTAAACCGACATTATTCCCACTCAATGGTACCGGGGGGCTTGCTGGTGATGTCGTAGGTGACCCGGTTTATGCCGCGTACTTCGTTGATAATGCGGTTCGCGGCGCGACCCAGGAAGTCGTGATCGAAAGGAAAGTAATCCGCCGTCATGCCGTCCGTCGACGTCACCGCGCGCAGCGCGCAGGCGTAGTCGTAGGTGCGGTCATCGCCCATCACGCCAACCGTGCGAACCGGCAGGAGGACAGCGAAAGCCTGCCAAATCGTATCGTAGAGGTCCGCCTTCCGTATTTCATCGATATAGATCGCATCGGCCTGGCGGAGGATATCCAGTTTCTCGCGCGTGATACCTCCCGGCAAACGGATCGCCAGGCCCGGGCCCGGAAACGGATGCCGCCCGACGATATCTTCCGGAATGCCGAGCTCACGCCCGAGGTCGCGGACCTCGTCCTTGAAGAGTTCGCGGAGCGGCTCAACCAAGCTCATATTCATACGTTCCGGCAATCCGCCGACGTTGTGATGCGATTTGATGGTGACGCTCGGTCCACCCGTGAAGGACACGGACTCGATAACATCAGGATAAAGCGTGCCTTGAGCCAGAAAATCGGCCCCGCCGATCTTGGCGGCCTCTTCTTCGAAGACTTCGATGAAAAGCCGGCCGATGATCTTGCGCTTCTCTTCCGGATCGTCCTTGCCTTCGAGCTCGCCGATGAAGAGATCGCTCGCGTCCCGGTGGACGAGCTTGATATTGAAGCGATCGCGGAAAGTCTCGACCACCTGCTCTGCCTCGCCCTGACGCAGCAGGCCGTGGTCGACGAAGATGCAAGTCAGCTGATCGCCGATGGCTTCATGAATCAAGACGGCGGCGACGGACGAATCGACACCGCCAGAGAGACCGCAGATGACATTGCCGTCGCCCACCTGTTTACGGATTTTGGCAATCTCTTCTTCTCGGAAATTCGCCATCGTCCAATCGCCGGCACAGCCCGCGATTTTGTGAACGAAATTCTTCAGCAGTTGAGCGCCTTCCAGCGTATGGACTACCTCCGGATGGAACTGCACGCCGTAGAACGGTTTGCTTTCATGCGTGATGACAGCGAAGGGCGAGCTATCGGACGAGGCGACGGCCCGGAACCCGGGCGGCACCTGCACGATCTTATCGCCATGGCTCATCCAAACCTGATACTTCTCGCCCGGCTGCCAGACGTCCTCATATAGGGGGCAGTCCTCCATGACATCGACAAAGGCGCGACCGAATTCGCGCTCCGTCGTCGGCACGACCTCGCCGCCGAGTTGCGCGCACATCGTCATCTCACCATAGCAGATTCCGAGCACCGGCAGCCCCATATCGAAGAGGCCGTCGGGGGCCCGAGGCGTATCGGTGTGATGAACCGATGCCGGCCCGCCAGAGAGGATCACGCCCTTCGGGTCGAAGTCGCGGATGCTCTCTTCGGTCACCTTGTTGAAGGGATGTATCTCGGAATAGACGCCGCTCTCTCGCACGCGGCGCGCGATGAGTTGGGTCACCTGGCTGCCGAAATCGACGATGAGAATGCGGTCTGTCATGGGTGCATGCAACATACCCACGACGCAGGCCGCGTCAACGCCTTATCACGCCGCTTCTTCTCCATAATAGAGCTGCACCGTATGTTTCGCTTCGGCGAAGAAGAGCCAACGTTCCACGGCGATGCCTGTCATACCGGAGACCAACGCGACCAGAGCGAGGATAATACCGAGCGGACCGACGATATTCAGCATCGCCAGAGTCGCAACCAACGGCACAAAGAGGCCCAGCGTCTGGGCGATGGCGCGGAGCCGACGGGCATGCTTGCGAGCCACTTTAAAGCCCATTTCCCGCATCAAATAGTTTTCCGAGGAATGCGGCGGATCGAGCAGTTTCACTTTGCCGAGATGACCGAGCCCGGTCGCCGATTCGACGGTATGGAGCTCGCGTGCGGTATCGATGCCGCGCCAATAACTGCGTTTAGCCACCCAAGCGCAGACAACCGAAACGATGACGAGAATATCGCACCATTGCGCCGGGTTGACGAAAAGCCGCATGAGCGCGTTCAGACATAAGCTGCCGGAGGCGAGCGCGAAGAGCAGGTAGACCGGCGTCGTCATCGGATGGTTCCACTGTCGGATCGTCGGCAAGCTGGCGTAAATCTGACCGGTACAGAACACGGTCGCCAACGCACCAATCCAGGCGAGCGCTGCGATGAGCGTAATCCACTGGCCGCTGGTTTCGCCAAGAAATACCCAAGCGATCCCAAGTAACCCGGCCGGAATATACGTGAAGACCGCGGCCACGCCTTCCCGCGAGAGCCAAGACGAGCGCCACTGGCTCAACGCCCGCCACGCGCGTTCTGGATGGCCGAGATGGAATGTCGAGCTCAACAACCCGATGGTGATCAAAGCCAAGGCGAGCCCCATCGAGACGACGGCGAACCACGTATCGAGCGGCACCGACCCATGTGGCATGGCGATGGCCAACAAGAACAAGAGACCGTATCCCGCCCCGGCGGACGTCGTGAAGAGGATAACTGAATAAGCTGGATGCATCTGTCCTCTCCCCTAGCGCGACAACATTTGATCGACCCAGCCGAGGA
This sequence comes from Rhodospirillaceae bacterium, assembly GCA_002716125.1. Taxonomy (GTDB): domain Bacteria; phylum Pseudomonadota; class Alphaproteobacteria; order UBA8366; family UBA8366; genus UBA6544. The sequence goes on along the minus strand of PAZH01000065.1, from coordinate 2,981 downwards.
ATCCGCCCTCCGGCTTCACCTCTTGCAGGCGTTCAGGTGCCCCTACGTCAGCGGCCTGTTTCTTGGCGGGCCGCGGCGGCAGGTACTTATTGGTCGGGTGGTAGCCCATCTCCGGCATCAAATCGATACCGCCGCGGGCGGCGACAAGTTTCGAGACGTCGGACTGCGGATCCGCAAAATCACCGAAGTGGCGGGCATTCGCCGGACAAGTCGCGACGCATGCCGGGACCCGCTCGGCCTGCGGGATGTTGTCGTTATAGATGCGATCGACACAGAGGGTGCATTTCTTCATCACACCTTCCGAGCCGTCGAGCTCGCGGGCGCCATACGGACAGGCCCAAGCACAGAGACCGCACCCGATGCATTTATCTTCTTCGACAAGAACGATGCCGTCTTCGTCTCGCTTGTAAGAAGCACCCGTCGGACAAACCGTAACGCAATGGGCATTTTCGCAGTGAAGACAGGACTTCGGGAAATAGACCGTGCGGCCATCCTCACCGTCACCGGCTTCAAAGCCGTGAACGCGGTTCAACCAGGCACCCACCGGATTGGCGTCGTATGCGTTGAGATCGGATAGCGGCGCCGGATATCCGCCGGTGTTCCACTCTTTACAGTTCACGACACAAGCATGGCATCCGACGCAGGTATCGAGATCGATAACGAGGCCGAGTCGCTTATCCGAGCGTTTTTCAGGAAGAGAGGTCATCAGTCGTCTCCTCCCGCCAAAGCCGCTTCTTTGGGTGCACCGTAGCGAACCTTATCGGGACGCTCACCGACTCCCGGTACTTTGGTCAACGCTTCGAACTCAGGCTCTGTAACCGCCTTGCCGCCAGGCGCCTTCTCAAGGCGCACACGCAGATCGTACCAAGCTGCCTGCCCCGTTACCGGGTCCGCGCAGGCGTAGCGGTATCCATTCTCCCGCGCGGGAAGCAGATCGTCGATCAAGTGGTTCATCAAGAACCCCTTGTTTGATTCCTCGGCATCTTCCGAAAGGTTCCAAGCGCCCTTCCGCTTGCCGATCGCGTTCCACGTCCAGACGGTGCGGCTGTTCACGCCATCCATCACGCGCGCGATCGCCTTGATCTTGCCGTGACGGCTCGACAAATACACCCAATCGCCGGTTTCAATCCCCTTCGACTCCGCCAACTCGCGCGGAATATAGAGTGGGTTCCAGCCGTGAATCTGGCGCAACCAAGCGTTCATCGACCCCCAAGAGTGATACATCGCCGCCGGACGCTGCGTCACCGCATGCAACGGGAATTCGGCCTCATCGACGACTTCATCCTCGAAGGGCGAATACCAGATCGGCAGCGGGTCGAAATACGCCTCGACCCGTGCCCGGTCTTTCTCCGGCGGTTGGATATCGCCGTGACCGCGTGCCGCCAGTCGGAACTTCTGCATCGGTTCGCTATAGAGCTGCAGGATCACCGGATCCGCATTGCCGTTGAAACCGAGTTCCGCCGAAAGTTCGAGGTAATCCTTATTCGCATGTTTGAAGTACAGCTCGTTCGGCTTGAGCTCGTGGCGCCAATAGCAACCGTTCTCGATATACTTCTCCAGCTGCTTCGGATTGGGTGCCCCTTTGCCGGACTGATCGCCGTACTCGCCGCGCCAACCCATCAAGGTGCCGACACCCGGCGTGCGCTCGTGGTTGACGATATAGTCGGAATATCCGCCCGGGAACTTGGCACTGCCGTCCTCGTTCGTCATACCCGGCAGGCCAAGGCCGACACCGATCTCCAGCAAAACTTCCTGGAAAGGCCGCACGTCGCGGTCGGGCCGCACCACCGGTTGGCGGATCGAATCCGCCGCACCTTCAGCACCCGAGATCGGCCGGTCCAGCATCGAGATCGCATCCCACCGCTCAAGATAAGTCGTGTCCGGCAGGATCAGGTCCGCATAGGGCACGGTTTCCGAAAAATACGCATCCGAGTAAATGATCTTCGGAATCTTGTACTCCCCGTCTTCCCGTTTGTCGGTGAGCATATCGATGGTCTCTTTGGTGTTCATGGCGGAGTTCCACCCCATGTTCGCCATGAACATAAACAGCACATCGACCGGATATGGATCGCCTTTATGCGCGTTGGTGATGACGGTGTGCATCATGCCATGGCAGGCGAGCGGCGCCTCCCAGGAAAAGGCCTTGTCGATGCGGATCGGTTTGCCGGCATCGTCCACGACCAGGTCCTCCGGGCCGCGCGGGAAACCAAGCGGCGGGCCGCCCATCGGCTTGCCGGCCTCGACCGTGCCAGGCTTGCCGCCCGGCGTCGGTCCAAAGGGAGCGGGCCGCGGGAATGGCGGCTTGTAGCGGAAGCCGCCCGGCACATCGATGCTGCCGATCAGCATTTGCACCAAGTGCAACGCGCGGCAGGTATGGAACCCATTCGAATGCGCAGAGATGCCCCGCATCGCGTGGAAGGCGACCGGACGCCCGACCATACGTTCCTGGCGGCGGCCGGCCCAATCCGTCCAAGGCTGCTCGATCACCACCTCTTCCTCGAACGCGACATGCGCGATTTCGGCTGCAAGGCGACGAATCGTTTCCGCCGAAATGCCGGTCCGGCCCGCAACATTGGCGGGCGAGTATTCTTCGCGGAGATAGCGTTCGGCCAGAATATGGAAGACAGGTTTCGCGACCCGACCGTCCGCGAGCGTGTGCTCGCCCTTCATCGCCGGCGACACATCGGCGCGCAGCGCGCTCGCCTCGGCGTTCGACTGCTGATCCCAACACAGCGGATTGCCGTCACCGTCGCGCGCGAACATACCATCGTCGGCACCGCCCGGATTCTGGATCACCAACCACGGTGCATTGGTGTAGCGCACAAGATACGGCAGATCGACTTTTCCGGCCTTCAGCAACTCATGCACGATGGCGAGTGCGAAAAGACCATCGGAACCCGGCGCGATGCCCACCCACTCGTCGGCGATCGCGGAATAGCCCGTCCGTACCGGATTGACGGAAACGAACTTCGCGCCATTCG